>NC_014829.1:2006430-2675241 GCF_000177235.2 Evansella cellulosilytica DSM 2522
TATTGGACACCCAGTGATGAAGTTGAAAAGAGAGAATTATGGCTTTTTGAACTTAAAGGGACTAAATGCCGGAGATTTTCGTGAACTAAAACCACATGAAGTAAAGCGGTTAAGAGAACTAGCTGTCACATAATGTTCACAAATTCAAAAAGAAACTGTATATAAACAACACTTATATAGTGATAACATTAAATTATTATAAAATAACAAATGGGGGAGAAGGATGAAGCAAAGAAGGTTAATCATCCGATCATTAATTTTACTTGTGATGATAGTGGCGATTATCTACACAATGTATAATCACCTATCAGACGAACGAGGATTAGTTGACTCAGGCGATATTGCACCAAATTTTAGAGTTGTAGACCTTGACGAGAATATACTTGAACTTGACGAGCTTAGAGGAAAGGGCGTTTACGTAAATTTTTGGGCTACATATTGTAGATTTTGTCGGGAAAAGATGCAGTACTTAAGGGATCATTACGATGAATATAAAGAAAAAGGTGTGGAGATTGTATCCATCAATGTAGACGAGTCATCAGTTCAAGTAGAAAATCATCAAAATCGCTTCAATTTACACTATCCATTATATATTGATAGAAGTATGTTGATTAGTGATGCTTATGGTGTAATAAGCTTACCGGCTACCTTTTTAATCGATGAAAATGGGATAGTAGTTGAAAGGCATATCGGTGGAAAATCTGAAGAACAGGTAATCGCCTCTTTAGACAAAATTATTCCTACAGGTGAAAATTAATGGGGGGTACACATGGATAAGGTAAAGTGTGAATGTGGTCATTTAAACCCATATGGCACGTATTTGTGCGAATCTTGCGGGAAACCCTTAATCGAAGAAGAGGGACCTGTAGCCAATATGCGTTACGAAGGGGTTGCTAGAAGATCACAAACATACAAAACAACAGTTATTGATAAAGTATGGAATTTCTTTTCGTCCGTAAAGGTTGGTATTTGGATTATTGTCTTATTATTATTAGCGTCGGCAATTGGTACAATTTTCCCACAAGAAATGTACATCCCACCTGGGGAACGTGCAACGCTGTACTACGAGCAAGAATATGGCACGCTAGGTAAACTATATTACCAACTTGGATTTCATAACTTATACAGTTCTTGGTGGTACATGCTTTTAATTGCTGCTCTAGGTATTTCATTAGTAATAGCGAGCTTGGATCGTGTTGTGCCACTTTACCGTGCTTTAAAGAACCAGAGAGTAACAAGACACCCTAGATTCCTAAAAAGGCAACGGTTATACTCGGAGTTTGTTTCGAGTGATGAAGACTTAGACGTAAAAATGGAAGCTATTGAAAAAGGATTGCGAAACAAAAAGTATAAAGTACGTAAAGAGAATGGGAATATTTTAGCCGAAAAAGGAAGATTCTCACGGTGGGGGCCATATGTTAATCACCTTGGGATTATCATTTTCTTAATCGGGGCAATGCTAAGATACTTCCCAGAAATGTATATTGATGAGCACATTTGGGTTCGTGAAGGGGATGAGGTTGTAATTAAAGGTACTGATGGAGAGTACTTTTTGAGAAATGATGAGTTTTTAAAAGAATTCTACGATTTAGATGATGAACGATTCCAGGAAGCAATAGAAAGAACTGGAAGGCCCGTAGTTAAAACTTATCAAACAGCTGCTACTTTACTGAGACGAAGCGACGATGGTGCGGTAGGTATTGGTACCGAACTTGAAGAAGTTAAACAACACAATATAAGGGTGAATGACCCACTAACTTTTGATAGTTTTTCATTATATCAAGTAGATTATAAAGAAAATGAACTAGCAGAATTCACTTTTACATTAGAGGCTGTAAATGAAGATAGCTCTGATATAGATCTGTCAGAAATTCAGTTTACTGTAAGTTTATATGAACCTGATACAGTTTACGAGTTTGATAATGGTTTTCGAATCGAGTTAATGGAATATTTCCCTAACTTTACGATTAATGACGGGGTTCCAGATACAATTAATAAAATACCCGATAATCCAAGATTAATTTTTGAAGTCTTTTCTCCAGATATGAACCATGAGGAGGAAACTGGGGAAATTAGCTTGATTGGTATTCAAGTAAATGAGGCGTTAAATGGCGAAAATGATTATCGGATTAGAATGATTGATTTTAAGATGGTTGATGTTACCGCTCTAACCGTGCGTAAAGATCGAACCCTTCCAATATTATTTGTTGGTGGTACTATTTTTATGATAGGTTTAGTACAAGGTGCTTATTGGCATCATCGTAGAATGTGGTTCCAAAAAGAGAATGGTTATATTATTTTAGCTGGTCATGCAAACAAAAATTGGCAAGCTTTAAAAAAGGATTTTGAAACAGTTTTATCAGAAACAGATATTCCGTTACCAGTAGATCAAACTGAAGAAACGAATTCTGGGGAGCGAGAAGGAGAGAAAAGTAAAGATGATTGAATGGAGCAGTAACTTTTTGTACATTTCATTTTTTATGTTCTTAGCTTCAACAATCTTTTATTCCGTGTCGGTAACAGGCAGGAAGTTTAAAGATCGTGAAGGGAATGAGAAAAACCGATCTAGTTTTTTTGGGTATATTTTTGCAGTATTAGGAACACTTGCGGCGGTTGTATATTTTATACTTCGTTGGATAGCTATCGAGCATGCTCCAGTTAGTAATATGTTTGAATACACAACCTTCTTAGGTATTTCGATGGCCTTAGCTTTTATTGTCATATACCCAATGTATAAAATGAAATACTTAGGTGTTATCTCAATGCCAATTGTCATGTTAATTATCGCATATGCATCGATGTTTCCAAGTGATGTACAGCCACTTATACCTGCTTTACAATCACACTGGCTAACTATTCACGTTATTACTGTTTCACTTGGACAAGGGATTCTTGCGATTGGCTTTGCAGGAGGTCTGTTATATTTATTACGTGTTGTAGATTTTAAAGTGAAATCTAAAAAGGTAAAAGGCGTAGAGTTTATATTATTTACTTTGCTATGTACAGTTGCATACATCAGCCTAGGAATGGGTTTTGGTGCAGCTGGATATGAAGCGCAATTTAATTACATCGACGAACGTGGCAATGAAAATGTAATGGTCTACAATAAACCAGCATTAGTTGGTCCTAATAAAGCTGAATTAGTAACAGAGGATCGCATGAGCCCACTTCTAAATACTCCAGCCATCATAAGAAGTGATGACTTAAATACTGTATTATGGTCAATTATCGGTGGATTATTTTTATATATCGTTTTGAGGTTAATATTGAGAAAGCCGATAGGTGGTGCTATTCAGCCGCTATTAAAACAAGTGAATCCACAAACAGTTGATGAGCTGAGTTATCGGGCAATAGCTATTGGGTTTCCAGTATTCACACTAGGTGGGTTAATCTTTGCTATGATATGGGCACAAATTGCATGGACTAGGTTTTGGGGATGGGACCCTAAGGAAGTATGGGCTTTAATAACATTTTTGTTTTACGCAGCATACTTACACTTACGTTTATCAAAAGGCTGGCATGGTGAGAAAAGTGCATGGCTTTGTGTTATAGGCTTTGCTATTATTATGTTTAATCTCATCTTTGTGAACTTAGTTATTGCTGGGTTACATTCTTATGCTTAACGAATGATTCGGTGTTTTAATTATACCTATAATACTACACCTTACAATTCTTTATTTTATCATGTAAAATAGGTTTAAATATTATTAACGTATTTATGTTACGAAGGCATATGAGGGGGTTAAAAGATGTCACAAGATGCTAAAATTCTTGTAGTTGATGATGAAGAAAGAATTCGCCGACTTCTCAAAATGTATTTAGAAAGAGAAGATTATGATGTAGATGATGCTGAAAACGGTGAAAAAGCTTTGAAAATGGCACTAGAAAATGAGTATGACTTAATTGTATTAGACTTAATGATGCCTGGTATAGATGGAATTGAAGTTTGTGAAGAGATTAGAAAGCATAAGGCTACACCAATCATTATGTTAACTGCTAAAGGGGAGGAAGCCAATCGTGTACAAGGCTTTGAAGCAGGTACAGATGATTATATTGTAAAACCATTTAGTCCAAGAGAAGTAGTTTTACGAGTGAAAGCATTATTACGACGGTCCTCTTCAACTAAGTTTTTACAGACTGAAACAACGACTAAAGATGTGCTAGTGTTTCCACATTTAACGATCGACAATGATGCACATAGAATTACGGCGGATGGCAAGCATATTAATTTAACGCCAAAAGAGTATGAATTGCTACATTACTTAGCACAATCTCCTGATAAAGTTTTTGCGAGGGAGCAGCTATTAAAAGATGTTTGGAACTATGAATTTTTTGGAGATTTACGTACTGTCGATACGCATATAAAAAGACTAAGAGAAAAACTTAACAAAGTTTCACCAGAAGCAGCAAATATGATTTCAACCGTATGGGGAGTCGGTTATAAATTTGAGGCTGTGAAAGAGTAATGTGGCTTTGGCGAAGTGTTGTAGGAAAGCTTTGGTTAACTATTTTGCTTTTAGTATCTGTTGTATTAACGATCTTAACGATCATGCTTTTAAGGTATTTTGAAATATTCCATACGGAACAAGCTGAAAATCAGTTAATGAATCATGCTACGTTAATGGCAACGTTAATAGAAGATGAGGAAACTGATGAAGCGCGTATTTCTGTAGTCATGAATATTTCGGATTCTTATTCAGCAAAAGCCGTTCTTATAGCTAATGAGGACGAATATTGGTTATCATCAGATGCGGTTGATCATAGCTTTCCACTCTCGGTCTTTTACGAAGATCGGGAGCTTTCACGCGTCATTAATGAAAGAATTCCGATTACAACACAAGGAATTTACTCATTACCAATTCAAATAGACGATGATACAGAAGAAGTAATGATAGTTGGAATCCCCGTACATTTATCAACAGGCGAATCAGCTTCTCTTTATTTGTATCAATCGCTTGAAATTGTTGAAAGAGCAACGAGTCAAACGAAAAACATTATATTTTTATCTGCAGGACTAGCGATTATCCTTACAACGATTTTTGCTTTCTTTTTAACATCGCGAATAACATCGCCGTTAAGAAAGATGCGAAAGGCTTCATTGGAAGTAGCAAAGGGTAATTTTGAAACAAAGATTCCAATTTTAACGAATGATGAAATTGGATTACTCGCAACTGCATTCAATAAAATGGCTAGGGCTCTGAATACTAATTTAAATGCACTAAACCAAGAAAAGGAACAGCTTTCTCGTATATTAAGTTCGATGGCTGATGGTGTCATTACATTGGACCGTGAAGGAGCTGTCATGGTTACAAATCCACCAGCAAATGAGTTTATCGGTGCTTGGTTGTATGAACAAGAATATGAAGTCGAGGAATCGGGTGAGCTACCGAGGGAGCTGCAGCATTTATTTGATTTAGTCGTACAAGAAGAAAAAGAGCAGATGGGGGAAGTCGATGTCCAAGGACGTAGTTGGGCAATATTAATGACTCCTTTATACGACCAGCAGCATGTTCGTGGTGCAGTTGCTGTATTAAGGGATATGACTGAGGAACGTCTCCATGATAAGTTACGAAAAGATTTTATTGCAAATGTTTCTCATGAGCTTAGAACACCTATATCAATGCTTCAGGGATATAGTGAAGCAATTATTGATGGTATTGCTAGTTCAGAAGAAGAAAAAACAGAGTTAGCTCAGATTATATACGATGAATCATTACGTATGGGACGTCTCGTCAATGAGTTGCTTGATTTAGCAAGAATGGAAGCGGGACACATTCAGTTAAATGTCGAAACTATATCTTTTACAGACTTTACGAAGCGTGTATTAAGAAAGTTCCAAGGAATAGCTAAAGAACATGGTATTAAACTATCTGGTGACATTGAAGAAAATATTCAATATGTATACGCTGATGAGGATCGGATAGAGCAAGTTTTAACCAATCTCATTGATAATGCTATAAGACATACACCTGAGGGTGGAGAAGTTACATTACAAATGGAAGTGTTAGATCAAGGAGTAAAGGTGAATATTCAAGATACGGGGATAGGCATATCTGAAGAGGATTTACCATTTGTTTTTGAAAGGTTTTATAAAGCTGATAAAGCTAGAACTAGAGGTAGGGCAGGAACAGGTTTAGGACTTGCTATCGTGAAAAATATTGTAGAAGCACATCATGGAAAAGTGTCGGTTCATAGCAAATTGAACGAAGGAACGACATTTTCTTTCTTTTTACCGTACGGTGTTGAAAAATCTGACTAAATCGATAGAAAGATCTTGTTCCACAAGAAACAAGGGAGGGCAAGAGAAGGTAAACTGAGCCTTTTCTATGTCCTCTTTTCATGTTTAAAATATTGGATGTTAAAGAATATGATGACAACTTTTGTTGTGTCAATACTATTAGTATAATAAGTTATATTACATCTTATGCTTGGCTTTAAGAGCGTGAATACTAGAATTTAAAAATGATATTAATGGGAGGGAATTGCGTGAAAATTTATACCCGTAAAGGAGACCAAGGCGAGACACAATTAATAGGTAAAAGAGTAAAAAAAACAAATGACCGTGTCGAAGCATATGGTACGATTGACGAATTGAATTGTTTTGTCGGTGTTGGTATATCTATTTTAGACGGTACTAAGCATACTGATTTACTTGCAGATTTAACAAAAATACAACATGAACTTTTTGATATAGGTGGGGATTTAGCAAACGTAAAGGAAAATAAAGATATTGTTACTGACGAAGAAATTGTACCTTATTTGGAGAATAGAATCGATGCGTACTGGGATGAAGCACCACCGTTAAAAACGTTTATTTTGCCCGGTGGTAACGCATTGTCAGCAAACTTACATGTTTGTAGAGCAATTACGAGAAGGGCAGAAAGGAATGTTTTAATCATTAATGATGATATACCAATCCCTCAGGTTATCATAAAATACTTAAATCGCCTTTCCGATTTTTTCTTTGCAGCAGCTAGAGCGGTTAATGCAAGAGAGAACATAAAGGATATTCCTTATGAGAGAGGGCGAGATGTCTTTAAATAAATATAAACACTTAACTATGCGTTAGAAGAGGTTGACTCAAATGGTAAATCTTCGACATTTTGAGTCAACCTCTCATTGTTTTGTTCTATTACTCCTTTATAAGTGTGTTAATGTCTGCATCACTTTTTAAAGTGTTTATTAACTCTTCTCTGTTATTGCTATATTCAAGTAAAAGGCGTTCGATCATGAGTTGCTCTTTTATTTCAGCTAATAGAGCATCTTCTGTATAGTTTTGGAGAATCAAGCTTTCTTCTAGTGTTAAATCACTTGGGAGCACTTCTTTTATTAGCTGCAGTTGTATTGCAACCTCTTCATCACTAACTTCTATATTTAGTCTCTGGGCTTCTTGAATGAGTAAACGGTGAATAATTCTTTGTTCTATGGCAGCTTCTGTTAATTTATCTTCATTGTTGTTGGTTAGATCATTGTATTTTTTAAGTCGCATACTATTTTTTACTTTTATAACATCTTTATAGATGATATTTTCACCGTTAACAGTTGCTACAACTGCGTCTATTTCCACCTGCTCCTCCATTTTACCTTTATTGAATGGTGCGAGAATTAAAATCAAAAGAACCGCAATTGATATGATAAAAATAGAGTTATTGAACTTGAAATACTTAAACAATAAACGCCACCTCTAGACATAATAAACTTATATTAAGATTGCAAACCATTTTAATGTACCATATATAATAATCCTCTGTCTAAATTAAAAAATCAGAATAATCACTTCATTTCATTTGACTCATGTTCATAAGACATCGTTCATATATTGAGTAAGAACATGATAAAGGATGTGAAGTGGACATGAAGAGGTATATTGTTAAAGAAGAAGATACCTTGCACAAAGTCGCTTGGGAGAATAATATTTTTGTAAAGGACATTTTAGATTGTAACCCCCATTTGTTAAATAGTCAGTCTTATATTTATCCAGGAGATGAAATATATTTACCATTAATTTATGTGGGAGAAAACCGCGTTGAGCGTTTTGGTGAATGCTTAAAAGAGTTTTCTCATTTAGACATAGAACATTATGTATACAAGTGGAATATGAGTCGAAATGTGATTCCACTTGAAACTAAATCAATTGGTTTAAGCATACTTAATAAACCTATTCGCCTTATTAAAGTAGGAGATGGAAAGAAAAAAGTCTTTTATTCAGGTAGTTGGCATGGTAATGAATGGATGACAAGTAAATTATTAACAGAATGGTTAGATCATATCATTACTTCTGCAAATAATAACCAAGATTATTTTGGCACGGACTTAAGACAATTATTTAAAGAAGTGACTCTTTATGTTGTTCCAATGGTTAACCCGGATGGTGTAGCACTGGTGCAACAAGGTAATTATCCAGAACATCCTTATTACGATTTTATAAATAAAACGAACAAGTACACACATACATTTGACCATTGGTCTGCAAACATTAGAGGGGTAGACTTAAATCACCAATGGCCTGCTGGGTGGCAGAAAGAAGCTGACGAAAGTCCTAGTGAACCTTGGCCTCGGCATTATAGTGGTAAAGCCCCTTTAACAGAGCCTGAATCCATTTGTATATATGATTTGACAGTTAAGGAAGATTTTGACTATGTTTTAGCATTTCATTCTCAAGGTCAAGAGATATTTTGGGGTTATCGTGGGTTGGAGCCACAAGAAAGTGAAAAAATGGTGGAAAGATTATCATTAAAAAGTTCGTATGTTCCGAAAAGAACGGCAGATAGTGATGGAGGCTATAAAGATTGGTTTATACAGGAAACAAGAAGACCTGGTTTTACGATTGAAGTTGGGGTAGGTATAAATCCACTTCCATTTAGGGCATATGGTGAGATATGGTCAAACAACGTTTTGTTAGCCTTAGAAGGTCTAAAATTGTAAAGTGAGAAAATTAGCGCCGCACTTCCCTTCTAATTCCTTGAATTAGTGGGGGGCGGCGCTAAAAATTTACTATCCATGTTTTTAATGTTGTTTCTTATGTGATTTATTGACTATAATGAGAGTAATAAAGATGTTATTTTTGGAGGCGTTTTTTTGAAAAAGTGGTTAAAGCATTTAAAGCAATTACCTTTATTTGAAGGTTTAGATGAAAAAGCGCTGTCTTCTTTACTTAAAATGAGTCGCGAGAAACAATTAAAAGATAAGGATATCTTGTTTCTAGAAGGGGAACAGAAATCGTATATATATGTTTTAGGTGAAGGGACAATTTTAATTAGTAAATTAACAGAGGATGGCGAAGAAAGTTTAATTAATGTATTAAGTGAAGGAGAGGTTTTTCCTCATACAGGTTTTTTTGACCACTCTCCTTACCCAGGATCAGCTAAAGCGAAAAAAGATGTAATAGTACTAGCAATTCCTATTAATGGCTTTGAAAAACTCATTAGAACGTATCCGGAGTTATCCTTTAGAGTGATACAAGTGATGAATAAAAAGATTATATATTTACAAAAAAAATTAAATGAATTACTATCCCTTAATGTTGAGGCAAGACTTATAGGGGCAATTGCTCACTTGCAGGAAACACAAGGGGATACAATAAGGCTTACACATCAAGAAATGGGAAATATTATTGGCTCTACACGTGAAACAGTTAGTAGGCAATTAAAAAAGTGGGAAAAAGAGCAATACGTGGATATAAAAAAAGACCGTATTGTGTTAAAAAAAGATTTTAATGAATTAACTACATAAGATTCGTCTTATCTTTGATTAAAAATGAAAACCACCGAAGGATTCGGTGGTTTAAGTATCATTTATTCAAATTTTAATGCATCTCCATCAAAAGGCTCTTCTGCAATTTTGATGGAATCAGTAGGACAACCATCTAGTGCGTCTTCCATATCTTCATATAGATCTTCAGGTACCTCTGTTGTTCCTTGATTATCATCAAGAATTACAAATGCAATACCGTCATCATCATAGTCATAAATATCAGGCGCTGCTGCCCCACATGCACCACAAGCTATACATGTGTCTTTGTCAACAATAGTGTACTTTGCCATAACCCAAAACCTCCCATTAATATGAAATATATTATTCCTTTATTACTCTCTATATATACGATAAAGGATGATTTGAAGGACTTCATATCATTTGAAATGTCCTTTCTTATTTTATTGTAAATGTTCTAACAATACATTTCAATAAAAAAGTGATTGAGAATGCTTATCATATAGGGGTTTGTTGTGGCTTGAAACAGCTAGCTCTATTATAATATATACATATAATGCATATATACCAAGGAGTTTACTATGAATTATTTTAGTTGGCTACTATTGAAAATAATAAAAAAAATAGATGGGCAAAGATCGAGTAGTGGTATTTTTCATTTGCTTACTGGAAAGCGCTCTGCACAAACGATACAAGATGCTTTCCTTTTTCAATGTACACAAATAGTTGGTAGTATGAAAGAAATGAGTAGACAAGCGTATGAAGAAGCGATACGTAAACTAGTAATAAATGACCTTGTAATGTTGGAAAAACGTGCTGTAATACTTACTAAAAATGGAGAATTGAAGTTAAGAGCATTAGATGATATATTCCATCTGCCAAAAAGCTATAATGCCAGTAGATTTGAATGGAACGGTTTAACAAACTTTTTTTGGGAAAGGTTATCACTAACGATTCAAACCCTTTCCTATGTAAATATAAAGCAATACACATTTATACCAGTAACGTATAAAATGAACACACAAAGATGGGTGAAAAGCTATTTGACTCATTCCAGTTCGACGTATCAAGAGATAAGTATAAACTTGCATAAAGAGATAAAACAATTTTTATTAAATCTATCCAATGAAGAAGCTGAACTGTTTGTCAGCAGATTAACGAGCCCTTATAAAACAGGGAAAACATATTCTCAGCTAAGTCACTTATATCAAAATGATCCACTCTATACAAAGATATACTTCCATTCGATACTACATCGTCTCATACATGAAGTGAAAAGTAATAGTGACTACACTTTTCTAAAAAAATTCATACCAGTGTTGAATAATATACAACTGTTGACAGCGAGTGCAACTGAGTCAAAGAAGCTATTAGATATAGGGAAAACAATGAAAGAGGTAAGTGAGATTAGAAATTTAAAGGAAAGCACGATAGAAGATCATGTCATCGAGCTTGCCTTGTTTGACCCGTTATTTGACTACGAATCTTTTATTTCAGCTGAACAAATGGAAGAGATTATACTGATATCCAATAGGTTAGGAACAAAAAAGTTAAGAGCAATTAAAGAAAAGCTTCCTTGTGAGATCAATTACTTTCAAATACGTTTAGCTTTAACAAAGATGGAGGAGAACAATTAAGTGGCTATAAACATGGAACAATTTTTGACCGAAAATTTTGGTTATCGAGAATTTAGAATCGGGCAAAGAGAAGTGATAGAATCTGTATTGAAAGGTAATGATGTGGTAGCGATATTACCTACAGGTGCTGGAAAAACATTGTGTTATCATTACCCAGCTAAAATTATAAAAGGATTGACGATTGTTGTATCTCCACTATTATCATTAATGGAGGACCAAGTTCACCAGTTACGTGCGAAAGGTGATAAAAATGTAGTCCAGTTGAATGGGTTATTATCCTTTAACGAAAAGATGAACGTACTCCACTCCTTGCATGAACAATCTATTTTGTTTATATCGCCTGAAATGCTGATGAATGAAAGAGTTTTACAACGGTTAAGCCATATACATGTTGGCTTATTTGTGATCGACGAAGCACATTGTATTTCCCAGTGGGGACATGAGTTTCGTACAGATTATTTACGCTTAAGTAACATTAAACAGATGTTACATCACCCACCATGTTTGGCAGTTACTGCTACTGCGACGAAGCAAGTTGAAGAAGATATTATCAATAAACTAGCTCTAAGCTCGCCAATTGTTCACCGCTTTTCGGTTAATAGACAAGAAATTAAGTTTGTTTTTGAAGAAGTAAAAACGAGTAAACATAAAATGGAACGGCTATATGAATTGTTAGAGACATTACAAAAACCAACCATTATTTATACTGCTACGAGAAAGGAAGCAGAAGAACTTTCCGAGGATCTCCGTATTAAAGGGACAGATGATGTGGCGTATTACCATGGTGGTATGACAAAGGAAGATAGATTATTAGTTCAGCACCAATTTATTAAAGATGAAGTAAGTGTAATTTGTTGTACTAACGCATTTGGAATGGGAATCAACAAACCAAATATTAGAACAGTTATCCATCTAAATATTCCTGTTTCATTAGAGCAATACGTCCAAGAAGTAGGTAGAGCAGGAAGAGATAATGATAATGCTGTTGCGCTACTTTTGCACTGTAAAGAAGATAGACGTGTACCATTATCATTTATAGATATGGAGTATCCAGAAGATCAAGAATTAAAGTCTTGGTTTTCATTATTACACCATTACAGTAGAGAACATGGTCCATTCGTGAAGGTCGACAACATTAAACATCATTTTATTGATAACGAAACTAAATGGCGAATGTTTTTATATTACTTAGAAATTTCGAATGTACTTCATGATAATGGAGATATAAATGTTAATCTCATAAATGAGGTTTTGTTAAATAAGCTGCAATCATATTTTCATGCAAGGAAAAAAATGAAGAAAACAAAATTTTATTATTTTCAAGAGTTGCTAAAACGAGATTCATGTATTAGGAAAGAGATTTTAAAATACTTTAACGAGTCACTTACTAGTAAGACATCACCTTGTTGTTCTTCCTGCGGTTTACATGTTTCCAGTATATTTAATAGTAAGAAAAAAAATGCGATTCAAGAACTAAAAAAAGGTACATGGCAAGAAGAATTAGATAGAATATTACTTACTTTCACGGAGGTTTAGTGGTGTCAAAACAAGCAGAAATAGTAAAAAGGCTTACTGATAAAGAATTATTACTTAACCTTTACATTACGCAATTCATTATTATTGTAGCCGTATTTTTATTAAGTCGCATCATACAAGGTGATTGGTTTTTTGTATTCACATTATTCTTTTGGGAATGGAAGCATGCTTTATTAGGCGGTTTTGTCGCACTAATTATTGTCGTTATCGAACTATTATTAGTAAAAGTTGTTCCGAGATCCTGGCTAGATGATGGTGGTGTTAATGAACGAGTATTTCAAAAACGATCCCCTATCCATATTCTTATTATTGCTTCTATTGTAGGAATTAGCGAAGAATTGTTATTTAGAGGGGTTTTACAAGCAAGTTTTGGTATTATACCAGCATCATTACTTTTTGCACTTATTCATATTAGATATTTACAAAATTTCTTTTTATTTTCTTTTACAATCGGGCTTAGTTTTTTATTAGGGCTACTATTTATTTATACGGGTAATTTATTAACTGTAATCGTTTCTCATATTGTCATCGACTTATTACTCGGATTAGCCATAAGGTATAAAATATATAAGTTTTAATTCTTTAAAGGAGGTAGTGGAATGTCAGAATTTCCACCGCGTAATGAAGCAAAGAATAGAAAAAAAAAGCATAAGCTAAATACAGATAACGTAGAATCAGTATTAGAATATAAACAGGAGGAAGTGGAAGCTTCCCAATTACCTCCACGTAGTCAAAGGAAAACAGTAGGGAAAAGAACGGAACATAAAATAAGGAAAAAGGAGATATCGAAAGAAAAAAAACGTTTATCTTTAGTGAAGATATTATTTATTCTTTTTTTTCTTTTAGTATTACTAATCGTCAGTTATTCTTTGTTTATTTATTAATTTTAGGTAATAACATGTCCTTCTTGCATATAATGTATTAATTCATTAGCAAGGGGGGCTACTTATGGGAGAAGTGAAAGAATATCATGAGGTGATAATAAAAGCATTAATTGAAGCAAAGGAAAAAGAAGAAATTGCTGAAAAAAAAATGATGAAATATGGCTCACTATTCCTTACTGTACTTTTAGCAGGATTTATATATATTGTCATTAAACTTACAACAGGGGAGGCAATCAGCTCGTATTTATCTTTTATATTAGCAGATCCGATTATACTTCTTTGGATTGTTGCAGTTTTCGTAGCTTTTTATTTTTTTGATGCGCGTTCTAAAAAGTATGAAAAAGCAGAGAAAGATTTTGATGCTCTAAAAGAGGATGTTATAGACAGATCATCTGATATTTGGAGTTCAAATGATTTAGAAATGAAAAGGATAGCGCAGTATCACGAATTAAAAAATAAGTATAATATTAACTTATATCACAAGTAAAAATATAGGAATATAGCTCATGACGAAAACACAATTTCACCCTTTACATATAATACAGTGATGCCAGTAACGATAAGAAAGGGTGAGAAAATGGTAAGTCCGGTAGAAAATGGTCATGATATCATCTTAACAATTATCGCGATAGTGCTAGCTTTATCTTTTATATTTGGGATAGCAAAGCGAGAATCGATTACTGGAAAAACAGGGTTAATTATATTGAATTAACACTTAAGTAGGTGTAATGGATGACTGGCCGTAATTATCGTAAAAATAAAAAACTATATGACAAATTGGAGGAGCTTGGTCCTGTTACTCCTCAGCAAGTCGCAGTTATCATCGGGTTAGTGACACGTGTGTTACGAGTACGAGCAGTTGTCCTTGATGTAGAACAAAACGTGGAAATTATTTTAGAAGGAAAATTACTAAAAAATAAAAACTTACAAAAATTAATGAATGAAATGAACGAAGAGAAGGTAGAAGAATGGATAGAAATGTTGCAAAAATTTCACCCTAAGCAATAGTAATTTTAAAAGGGTGTTAGCATAATCGTTTTAATCAAGAGGTTGACTTAGTAGGTTGATTTTACCTATTGAGCAACCTCTTTCTTATATCGATTTTTTACATGAAAAGTGGTCGTATTTTCGCACAAGTAGGAGCTAAAAGAATTGCTAATACTGTTAAGGAAGTGACATAATTTCTGCACCACTTCAACGAAAAGAACTGCTATACTGTCTAAGAATGTGCTTTTTACATAAGATAAACTGAGAATAGTAATAGAGTTACTGTTAAAGGAGTGTAAAAATGAACGAAGTAAAATCAGATATTGAAATTGCACAAGAAGCAAGTATGTTTCCCATCTCACAATTGGTAGAAAAACTCCAACTGTCGAATGAGGAATGGGAGCCTTACGGAAAATACAAAGCAAAAATATCTTTGGATGTACTAAAGCGCCTCGATAAAAAGAAGGATGGGAAAATTATATTAGTCACTTCCATAAACCCTACTAAAGCCGGGGAAGGAAAATCAACTGTAACAGTTGGGTTAGGACAAGCATTAAATAAAATTGGAGAAAATGCAATCATTGCATTGAGAGAGCCTTCGTTTTATTCAACGGAAGATGAGCCGATTACCGTTAGAGATTTAAATGCTGAGGGTGTATTAACGCTATTACTTAAGCAAGTATTGCAGCTAATGCATTATGCGCAGTTGTAATAGCATGTATGTCTCCTGTAAAATGGAGGTTAATAAACAATAAGTAAATTTGAGCAAGGAGTGTATTTTATATTGATTATTCTCCTTCTCTTTGCTTATCACATAGCTACTTTACTAGTTATTATTTTCGCTATTATCTATGCTATAATGGAAACAATTGACTATAAAAAAAAGTTACAGAAATATAAAAGAAATGAACCATCTTAATCTTTTATCCTCATCATTGATGTGATTGTAGTCATTTGATGTATCGCATCATGTCCGCATCATGATATAGCAATAAAAATTTCGATGATTGTGAAGTAGGTGTTTTATATGACGGTAGCAGATGGTAAATATAATATAAAGGCTGTCTCTAAGATGCTCTCCATTCAACCTGGAACATTAAGAGCATGGGAACGACGCTATAAAATTATTGAACCAAGAAGAAATAAAGCAGGACATAGATTATATACTGAACAGCAAGTTAGCATTTTAAAATGGCTGATCGATAAAGTAAACAGAGGCATCACTATTGGACAAGCTGTGGAATTGTATTTGGCTGAGGATTTTAAGGAGAACGAGAGTAATCTTGAAATCGATGATAAGGTCATCCAACTGCGTAACGATCTTTTAATTTCATTATTAGAGTTTGATGAACAGAAAAGTAATCAGCAACTTGATCAAATATTTGCAATGTTTTCTATAGAAAAGATTGTTATTAAGATATTAGGTGAATTGTTAATCGATGTTGGTGATAAGTGGGAAAGAGGGGAAATAACTGTAGCTCATGAGCATTTTGTTACAAGTTATTTAAGAACGAAAATTGGAATGGTGTTACATCAATTGCCAGTAAATCGTTACTTACCTAAAGTTCTGTGTGTATGTGGTCCAGGAGAACTTCACGAAATGGGGTTATTAATTTTTACACTCTATTTAAAAAGGAAAGGCTACGATACAGTATATTTAGGAAGTGGGATTCCGCAAGATGATTTATTCAATGTCGTAAGCGATGTACTTCCTAAAATGGTCGTATTATCTTGTACAATGGAAGAAAATATAGCTGCCACAATGGAATTGGCAAAGAAAATTGATAAATCATATTCTGATATTAAAGTGGGCATTGGCGGACAAGCTTTTAAAGGAGAAAAGGAAGTAAGCAATAAATATTACATCGGAGACTTTGATGATTGGGAGGGTTGGCTTCAAACGGAAAAAGGAATTTAAAACAGATTGTAGGCATTCGGTTGAACCAAAAACATGCTTCATACATAGTTTATCAATAAAGAAGTATCTCTTGCAAAGAGTATTCGAATTCCACCTTAATGGTACAATCGAGGAGGACCGACCATGCGCTTGGAGCGGTTAGCATCTGACAAAATAAAAATATTTTTAAGCTTTGATGATCTGTATGATAGAGGAATATCAAAAGACGAAATTTGGATGGATGTGCCTAAAGTGCACGATCTATTTAGGGATATGATAAATGAAGCAAGTGACGAACTAGGGTTTGATGCAGAAGGTCCAGTAATAGTTGAGGTCTTTGCGTTACCATCACAAGGTATGATTGTAATTGTTACGATCTCAGATGAAGAAAGTGATACGTTTGATGATTCCTTTATTGAATTACAAATTACTTTGGACGTAAATAACAATAATTTATTGTTCCGTTTTGAATGTATCGAAGATGTTATTCAGTTATCTAAAGAGTTAAACCGAATCGGTATTGCTGCTGGTAAATTATATCACTTTGAAGATGGTTATATTCTTTCATTCGATGAACGTGATGCACGACCGCTAGATGTTGATACTTTCGTATCAATGGTTTTAGAATTCGGCGATACCGCAACAGTTACAGCATACCGATTAGAAGAATACGGTAAAGTGATTATAAGGAACAACGCAATGAAGCAATTAAATAAATATTTCTCATAAAAACTCCATAATCTTGTTGGAGTTTTTTCTAAAAAGGAGGTGTCTGAAGGCTCGTTACCTTTAGGCAGCCTCTTTTTTACAGTTTAATATAACCACTTCTTGTTAGTGTAGTTGTTCATGGAGAAAAAGTATAAGCTTAGTCAGTGGATTTACAAGTACATAACAGATAAACTAGATAATGAAAAAGTATGATCACAATAAAAAGAGAGTTTCCTAAAGAGGTGTGTAATATGAATATGGAACAAGCAATAATTATAGGAGCAGGACCATGTGGTTTATCTGCAGCAATAGCATTAAATAATAAGGGAATTGATACTTTAATTATAGAAAAAGGGAATATCGTGAATGCACTTTATCATTATCCTACTCATCAACAATTCTTTAGTACTAGTGAGAAATTATCAATAGGGGATATTCCTTTTTATAGTACAGAAAGAAAACCTAAAAGAAATGAAGCGCTCGTTTATTATCGACAAGTAGTAAAAGAAAAGAGGTTGCGTATTCATTCTTTTGAAAAAGTAATTCACGTTGAGAAAGATGATCCCTCAACCTTTCATGTAACATCTGTTGATATTAATGGAACTGAAAAAAAATATGCTACCCGCTACTTGATCATTGCGACCGGTTATTATGACTCCCCTAATTATATGGGGGTAAAAGGTGAGACAAAGCCGCATGTGTATCATTATTTTAAAGAGGCTCACCCCTTTTTTGATCAAGATGTTGCTGTTATAGGTGGAAAAAACTCTGCTGTAGATGCCGCTTTAGAACTAGAAAAAGCTGGGGCGCGTGTTTCTGTGTATTATCGAGGCTCTGATTACTCAACAAGTGTAAAACCTTGGATATTACCAGAATTCACTTCATTAATAAAGCATGAAAAAATTGATATGTTTTTTAATACTACAATACACGAAATAAAGGAAAATACGATTATTATAAATCAGAACAATACTTTGAGTGAAAGGCCAGCAAACTTCGTTTTTGCTATGACTGGTTACCACCCTGATCATTCCTTTTTAAAAAAGATGGGAGTGAAGGTGGAAGGTAGTACTGGTCGTCCAATGTTTAATAATGAAACAATGGAAACTAATGTTGAAAATATTTATGTGGCTGGAGTTATTGCTGCTGGAAATAATGCAAATGAAATTTTTATAGAAAATGGTAGATTACATGGAGATCAAATTGCAAATGATATTGCAAATAAAGTGAATTCTAATAACGTGTAGCTGGAGGTGCATGTATGAAAAAGGTTGCTATTATTACTACAGGTGGCACTATCGCTAGTAAGCACAATGAAGAAGGACGTTTAAATTCTGGGGCAATGACAGGAGAAGAATTAAATGAAGTTTTAGATTTACCAAAAGATATCGATTTACATATTATTTCGATGATTCAAAAGCCAAGTATGCACTTAACTTTTGAGGACTTAGATAAAATTAGAGTGAAAATCAACGAATTATTCGAAACAAATAGTGTTGATGGCGTTGTTGTTACTCATGGGACTGATTCTTTGGAGGAAACTGCATATTACTTAGATTTAACAATCGACAATACTAATCCAATTGTCGTTACAGGTTCGCAACGTTCTCCTGAAGAACTTGGTAGTGATGCATTTATTAATTTACGCCATGCAATTTATTCAGCTTGTGATGAGCAATTACTCGATGTTGGAACTATCGTTGTTTTTAACGAACGTGTTTTCGCTGCACAGTATGTAAAGAAAGAACATGCTTCAAATATTCAAGGTTTTAATGCATTTGGATTTGGCTATTTAGGAATTATTGATAATGACAAATTGCATTTATATCAAAAGCCAATAAAAAAATGTAAATTGATTCCAGTTTCTGAATCATTTCCTAAAGTAGAAATCATAAAAGCCTACTTAGGAGCGGATGAGTTTTTTATTAATGCGTGTATGGAAGCAAATGTAGATGGTATAATTATTGAAGGCGTAGGTAGAGGACAAGTCTCACCGAAAATGATGCCTAAAATTCAAGAAGCAATTAAGAAAGGTATTAGGATAGTAATTACAACAGCAGCTGAGGAAGGGGCTGTATATACTACTTATGACTATTTGGGTAGTGCATACGACCTTTCTGAGTCAGGAGTTACATTAGGAAAAGACTATGATAGTAAAAAGGCTAGGATTAAGTTGATCTGTTTAATACGCGCGAATGAAGACATAAATAAAGTTTTCGATTACTATTAAGAAAGGTGAATAGCTAATATGCTTTCGCTTATTACAGTTGGAATCGCTCCTGCAATAGCGTTACTCTGTTTCTTCTATTTAAAGGATGATTTTGAGCAAGAACCTATTTATATGGTTATACGTTGTTTCTTGTTTGGTGCACTTCTTGTTTTTCCCATCATGTTTATCCAGTTTGTTTTACATGAAGAAGGGTTTGTGCAATCGGTTTTAATAGAAGCATTCATTCAATCTGCTTTAATTGAAGAATTTTTAAAGTGGTTTATCGTAGTACTCGTGGTGTACCACCATGTGAATTTTAATCAACGATACGATGGTATTGTTTACGCAACTGCAGTAGCTTTAGGCTTTGCTTCTGCTGAAAATATATTATATCTATTATCTAACGGTCTTGAAACTGCTTTTTTTCGAGCGATTTTCCCGGTAAGTAGTCATGCTTTATTTGGAGTAGTGATGGGCTATTACCTAGGAAGAGCAAAGTTTACACATAACAGTAATTTTATGTATCTTTTTTTCTCATTTTGTTATCCATTTCTTTTACATGGTTTATATAATTATATCATATTGACCCAAAATCATTGGGGTTATTTCCTCGTACCTTTTATGATATTTTTATGGGTTTTAGGGATGAGAAAGGTAAAAAAAGCCAATCAATATCAAGCTGATATTTTAAGGAAAAATATCGCAAGCTAATATTCAATACTTGAATATGGTAATATTATAATTAAATTGTAGAATGGAACAAGCCAATATTCGAGATAGTATTTTTAAAGGAGTGAAAGAAAGTTGCATACTCGATACAAAGTAACGATTCGATGTACAGAATGCGGTGAAAAGTTTATATTAAGGGGACGCCCGAATAGTGAGGGTGGATTTGACACAGGCTTTAAACGTTGTACGTGTGGAAACGAATCGACATTAGAGGTGGATGTAACTCCTGAATAGATAGATTTTCTACAAAAAATAATGAAGTATAAACATCATTCAAAAAGGGATGATGTTTTTTTATGTCACTTTGACCGGTACAGTTTTCTTCCTTATGAAGCAGGTGTTTTACTTCAAGTTAATGTATATAAAAAGCATACATGGTAATAGTATCAAAACACATGAAAATCCACGCCTTCCCTGTGATAGCTAGTTTTTTGTATAAAATCACCTCAATAGATAAAACTATCCATATTGAAAGGTTGAAGTGTGAAGAGGATAAAGCAAAATTGAGGAGGATGTCACATGTACAACAAGAAGATCAATAATAAGCAATTGTGCATCATGATCTCGCTAGTTTTTATTTGCATCACGCTTTTGTTAGCACCTCAACAAAGTGGTGCATTTTCAGAACAAATTATTCAAAGAGGAGCAACAGGTGATGATGTTGTAGAGTTACAAGCCCGGTTACAATACATTGGTTTTTATGAAGGAGATATTGATGGTGTATTTGGTTGGGGTACTTATTGGGCAGTAAGAAATTATCAACAGGAATTTGGTATGGAAGTTACAGGACTTGTCGGAGAAAACACAAAAGCTATGCTTGAAAGATCAACAGATTATGATAAAGAATGGGTACACAGAATGATTCGTGAAGGTAGGAAATTCACTTATTATGGAGGTACTCCAAAAGAAATTCAAAAAGGACCTAAAGGGAGTAGAGATGCTCAAAAAGGTTCTCAAGGAGAAAAACAAAAAGGAACAGGTGAAACAAAACAAGAGCCTAGTCAAGGTGGAGGACAAACACAACCTCCTCCTCAAGAGGAACAACCACAGCAACAAGAGCAGCAACCTCAGGAAGGTACTCAGCAACAACAAGACCAAGTACAGGAGCAGCAGCCAGCACAGGAAGGGCAACAGCCAGCCACTCCAGAAGGTGGAGGACAAACACCAGGTGAAGTACCACAACCTGAGCCGGAGCCAACACCAGAAACTCCTGCAGAGGAAGAGGTCATCCCACAAGATGATGATACAGATATTACTAGCGCTATTAATGTGCCAGAAGGCTTTTCAGATAATGACATTCAGTTAATGGCACAGGCTGTATATGGTGAAGCGAGAGGCGAACCATATGTAGGGCAAGTAGCAGTTGCTGCGGTCATTCTTAATAGAATACAAAGTCCAATATTCCCAAACACTGTTTCAGGCGTTATTTTTGAACCTCGTGCATTTACAGCAGTTGCAGATGGACAAATTTATATGACTCCTAATGAAACGGCTAGAAAAGCAGTAATAGATGCCATAAATGGGCAGGACCCATCAGGAAATGCATTATATTATTTTAACCCTGTAACAGCAACATCAGGGTGGATTTGGTCTAGACCACAAATAAAGCAAATTGGTAAACATATCTTTTGTAAATAAAGTTATGGAGGTGTTTATATGATACGGTCTGTACTAATAGGTATACTTGCAGTAGCCATTGTAGGAACAGGCTTTTGGGGATATAAGGAGCATCAAGAGAAGAATGCGATTTTAATAAAGTCAGAAAATAACTATCAGAGAGCTTTTCATGAATTGACTTACAATATCGACTTACTACATGACGAATTAGGTTCTACTCTGGCGATGAATTCTAGAGAAAGACTATCACCATCATTGGCTGAGGTGTGGCGAATAACCTCGGAAGCGCAAAATGACTTAGGGCAATTACCTTTAGCATTAATGCCTTTTAGTAAAACGGAAGAATATTTATACAAAATTGGTGAATTTTCCTATCGACACGCAATTCGTGACTTAAATCAAGATCCATTATCTGAAGATGAGTACGAGGCATTACAATCACTATATGAACAATCCGGGGAAATACAAAATGAAATGCGAAAGGTACAGTCAATGGTATTACGTGACAATTTAAGGTGGATGGACGTAGAAATGGCGTTAGCTTCAGAAGAAGAGCCATTAGACAATGCCATTGTAAATGGATTTCATATTATAAACGAGAAAGTCGATGGTTTTAGTGAAGTAAATTTTGGTGCAGACGCATCATCTTTATCCACTAATGATGAAGAAATTGCAGAAAAACTATCTGGTGATTCTATCGACGATCAAGAAGCTCTATTAGTAGCTCAGAAATTTCTTGATTTGTCTTCAGTAGATGGTGCTGAGGTAACAGAAACGGGAGAAGGGTTGGCATATGAAGCATATAGTTTAACCATCCCCGATGAAAAACACGGTACAAACATTACAATGGATATTACAAAAACTGGTGGACATCCTGTGTGGATGCTAAACGAAAGAGATGTAGATGTACAACAAATTAGCTTAAATGAAGGGTCAGAAAATGCAAAAGCCTTTTTAGAAGCTAATGGGTTTGATAATATGCAACTAGTTGATAGTAAGCAGTATGATAACATAGGGGTTTTTAACTTTACCGGGTTAATGGATAATGTAAGAGTATATTCAGATTCAGTTGTTTTAGAGGTAGCTCTTGATGAAGGCGACGTTATCGGATTTGAAGGAATTGCATACCTTGATCACAACTACAATAGAGATGACTTTTCTCAAGAGCTTTCGATTGAGGAAGCTGAGGAAAGGTTGAACCCTAATCTTGATGTAATGGAACATCATCTGGCAATAATTGAAAATGAATTAGGTGAAGAAGTTTTATGTCATGAGTTTTATGGTGTAATAAACAATGACACGTATAGAATTTTTATTAATGCTGAAGATGGTAAAGAGGAGCAAGTTGAAAAACTAGCAAATGCAGAAAAGATATATCGTTAAAAAAAAGAAGTGGGAGACTCAAAAGGTATATTTTTACCTATTGAGTCTCCCTTTACTTATAGTACACTCTCTCTTAAATACATGAATTCATTGAACTATAACGATAATATGATGGTATAATTAAACTGGTATTATTAACATGTAATAAGTTATGCGATTAAGTTGTAAGAGAGGTAGGTATATAACGTTGATTAAGGTAGGTACAACTATTTTTTTAGAATTGAATCCTGTAGAAGAGAATAAAAGATATAGAAGTAAAATCCTTGATTACGAAGATAATAAAATCTTCATTGATTTTCCAGTAGATGAGAATACTAAGAAACCGCATTTCTTTTTAGAAGGTACAGAATTTAGAGCTTGGTTCTTAGGTAAGGATGAAGCAATTTATTTATTCCATACGGAAGTAGTAGGTAAGATTGAAAGAAAAATGCCAATGCTCCTTTTAAAGGACCCTGGTATAGAAAATTATCGTAGAATTCAAAGAAGACAGTATGTAAGAATTGAATCTGCAGTTGATGTCGCTGTTCATCCTGTACAACAACATTTTGAACCATTTACAACTGTTACTTTAGATATTAGTGGAGGGGGAATGGCAATATTATTACCAGAAGCACATACATTACAACCGAATATCGAGATAACCGTTTGGTTGCCACTTCACTTTAAAGTAGGGGATATGGCGTATATAAAATGTAGCGCAAAAATTGTTAGGATTATTAAAGAATCTGGAAGAGAAAAAGCCTCTTTACAATTTAGTCAAATATCTGAAATTGAACGTCAGAAAATTGTACGTTTTTGCTTTGAAAAACAGTTGGCAATTAGAAAAAAGGAAACTAGCTTATAAAGTTATAGATCGTTCTAGCAGCTTGAGAAATAGACCGGAAATAGAAAAATATGATAAAATGAATCATATAATATGTAGTATATTTTATAGAAGAAAGGGTTTACAACATGGGAAAACGTATTAATATTGCAATTGATGGTCCAGCAGGGGCTGGGAAAAGCACTGTTGCGAAAATGGTTGCAGAAAAATTGTCTTTTATTTATATAGATACTGGTGCAATGTACCGCGCACTTACATACGAGGCGTTAAAGGAAAATGTTGAGATTAGTAATGGTGAAAAACTTATTGATCTGTTAAAAAAAACTTCAATTGAGCTAATAAATAAATCTGGTAAGCAGTTAATCATGTTAAACAACAATGATGTAACTGAAGAAATAAGATTGTCTGAAGTCACTAATAATGTCTCTTATGTTGCTAGACATGTTGAAGTTAGGGAAGAAATGGTACGTTTACAGCAGCAATTAGCTAAACATGGTGGTACGGTTATGGATGGTAGAGATATTGGAACCGCAGTGCTTCCAAGTGCCGAGATCAAAGTATTCTTAACTGCTACTGTTGACGAAAGGGCACGTAGAAGACATGAAGAACATCTTTCTAAAGGACAACCTTCTGATTTAGAGTTGTTAAAAAGTGAAATTAGTCAGAGAGATAAACTAGACTCAGAAAGAGCAGTTGCGCCACTTAAGAAGGCAGATGATGCAATTGAAATAGATTCTACCTTCTTGAGTATACCAGAAGTAGTTGGGAAAATTCTCACCATTGTATATGAAAAAGGGGATAAAAAAAGTGAGTAAATTGTATTCATTTGGTCAGTTTTTATGTCGTGTATTTTTTCGTATGTTTTTTCGTGTACGCGTCATAGGGAAAGAAAATATACCTGAACACGGCAGCGTACTTTTATGTAGTAACCATATTCATGAGCTCGATCCACCGTTTGTTGGAGCTTTTATAAAACGGCAAACGAGATATATGGCAAAGGCGGAGTTGTTTGAAAAGCCTATTTTAAAGTCACTTTTACCAAAGCTAGGAGCATTCCCGATACGTAGAGGGATGAGTGATCGCCAAGCATTAAGAACTGGCTTGAAATTATTGAGTGAGGAACAGATGATAGGTGTATTTCCAGAAGGAACAAGAAGTAAGACTGGTACTTTAGGAAAAGGATTAGCTGGTGTTGGTTTTTTTGCGTTAAGATCTAATGCACAAGTTGTTCCTTGTGCAATTATTGGAAATTATAAACTTTTCTCAAAAATTACAATAGTATATGGCAGTCCAGTCGATATGGAAACTCTAAGGGAACAACGTGCTACAGCAGAAGAAGCAACGGATAAAATAATGGAAGGGATTCAAGGTATACTTAACGAATATGTATAGATATAGATTACTTTACTTAGAGCAATAATATTTCTTTCTTTGCTATTCCCTTTTAGGGATTAAAATAAAGGCTTTGTTATAGGCTAAAGTTGATTTTCACGATAGGTACAAGGCTCCTGCAGGAATAGCTATGCTGAAGTTCCAGCAGGGTGGGGGATGGCGATGGCTTCGTACGTTGCATGGAGGGAAGTGAAACATTACCCGTTGCAACGAGCATATACTTCTTGAATACGCTCCGATATATCTCGACGGATGCAGCTTCAGATCGAAGCTGGAAAAGGAAGAGACAAGCGATCGTCCTGAAGCGAAAATCAACAACAAAGTACAACATAGCCAAAATAAAAAAGTAAAGATACCCGCGGATTGGGATATTGGGAGGTATTGTCAATGGTAGAAGAAATGAATAATGAAATGGCAGATGTTAAATCTTTTTCAGTTGGTGAAACCGTAATTGGTACGATTACGAAAGTAGAGGAAAAACAAGCGTTTGTCAACGTCGGATATAAAATGGATGGAATTATTCCAATTAGTGAGTTATCCAGTTTGCACGTTGAACAAGTAAGTGACGTACTAAGTGAAGGTGATGAAGTCGAGTTGCAAATTATTAAATCAACTGATGATGAACTAATACTGTCGAAAAAAGAAGTAATTGCAGAAAAAGCTTGGAATGAGTTAGAGCATAAACTATCTACTAGTGAGATTTTTGAAGCGGTGGTTGCGGATGTTGTAAAAGGAGGTCTCGTTGTAGATGTAGGGGTAAGGGGCTTTATTCCGGCATCATTAGTTGAACGCCACTTTGTAGAGGATTTTTCAGACTATAAAGGGAAAACACTTCGCTTAAAGGTCGTTGAGATGGACAAAGAAAAGAATAAATTAATTTTGTCACAACGTGCGGTTTTAGATGAAGAAGAAAACGAAAAGAAACGTAAAACGTTAACATCTATTCAAGTTGGTGATGTTCTTGAAGGGAAAGTCCAACGATTAACGGATTTCGGAGCTTTTGTTGATATAGGTGGCGTTGATGGATTAGTACATATTTCTCAGATGGCTCATCATCACGTTGATGCTCCATCAGAAGTTGTTAGTGAGGGCGACCAAATTAAAGTGAAAGTGCTAGGTGTAGACCCTGATAATGAACGAATTTCATTATCTATAAAAGATACATTACCTGGTCCTTGGGAACTCGTAAATATTAATCCAGGGGATGTAATAGAAGGGAAAGTGAAAAGGCTTGTTTCCTTCGGAGCCTTCGTTGAAGTAGCTGATGGTGTCGAGGGATTAGTTCATATTTCGCAAATTGCTAACCGCCATATTGGGACTCCTGGTGAAGTTTTAAAAGAAGGGGAAAACGTATCAGCAAAAGTCTTGGATGTAAACCTAGCTGATAAGCGTATTTCTTTAAGTATAAGAGCTATACAAGAAGAAGAAGAAGCAAAACAGGAAAATGAAGTAAAACAAGAGTATGAAAAGTTAGAAGATAACAGTGGATTCTCATTAGGTGATGTCATTGGAGATCAACTAAAAAAATATAAATAACATACTAAGGTGGTTATAAGCGTGAATCGTTCTCAAAGAAAAATTGAGCACTTGGATAATGCATTATTAACGGGACAATCTAGAGAATCTGGATTTGATGATATCCGCTTTATTCACCAAAGCCTACCAGATATTAATGTAGATGATATAAGCATACAATCTCTCATCGGCGAACTGAAATTTAGTTCGCCGATTTTTATCAATGCCATGACTGGTGGAGGCGGTAAACAAACAGAGCACATTAATGGTCAGTTAGCTAATGTTGCCAATGTTTTAAATATACCTATTGCTGTAGGATCACAAATGTCTGCTATAAAAGATGCTACAGAGGAAAATACGTATAAAATTGTTAGAAAAAACTATCAGAATGGCATTGTTTTTGCGAACCTTGGTAGTGAGGCTACATTAGAACAAGCAAAGATTGCTGTTAATATGATCGAAGCAAATGCAATTCAAATTCATTTAAATGTTATCCAAGAATTAGTGATGCCAGAGGGAGACCGTCATTTTAGAAATGCGCTAAATAGAATTGAGAGCATTTGTAACAACATTCATGTACCAGTTATTGTCAAAGAGGTTGGCTTTGGAATGAGTAGGGAGACTATTGATAAATTATACAATGTGGGAGTTTCCGTAGTCGATGTTGGTGGTTTTGGTGGAACTAATTTCTCACAAATAGAAAATGCACGAAGGTTACATAAGTATGACATATTCAATGATTGGGGGATACCTACAGCTGCTTCCATTGTTGAAGCTAAGCAAGCAAGACCAAGCGTGATGGTACTAGCAACTGGTGGCATTCAAACTAGTCTAGATATTGCTAAATCACTAGCATTAGGTGCTAGTGCAGTTGGGATGGCTGGTCAAGTACTTAAATGGATAACAGAATTTGATGAAGAGTATACAATAAAAAATTTAAACTTAATGCTAGATGAGTTGCGTTTAATCATGACAGCTGTAGGAGCAACTAATATAAATATGCTCCAACAAGTGCCTATTCTATTTCGAGGAGAGATGAGGAATTGGCTAATGGAAAGAAGAATTGATACAACTAAATTCGCCAATAGAAGTATTGTATCTTTATAAAATACTTACTATTTGAATGAATTTTATAACTCTCGTACTTTACGGGCCAATGGACTCAAAGCAAGATAAAAGTAGTACCTACCTAAATCTCGAATTAGTTGCGGCATAAGTGGATTATGAATTGGGTTCATTTGTATTTAAAAGAAATAATTCAGTGCCAATCTGGGTTATTTTTTTTGCTGGCTAAGTTAAATTTTGTTGTTGATTTTTACTTCAGGAGACTCCCTTGTCGCTTCCTCTTCCAGTTTCTTCTGAATCTGCATCCGTCGAGACATCTCGAAGCGGGCAGTAGAAACTGGTAGAGGAGGAAACGTTGATTCATCTTTAAAAAATAATTATCTTTGTCTTTTTCTTGCAGCATCAGCGCTTTCTAACTTTGTACTCCCTCCGTAACTCAACTTTTGGTCTCTATCCGACTCAACATGTCCTTGTTTTTGTAATTTCTTTTCTTGACGATCTTTTCCCATTTTCATTTTCTCTCCTTTTCTAAAAATTACGTATATTTTACCCAAATGTATGTCGATTATGTAAAGTATACACACTCAAAAGGAGGGAAAGTGATGGAAGGATTTTGGTTTTATTGGTCATTGTGGCTTATTATTATCGCTATATTCTTTTTTTATGTTAATAGCATATCGAGAACGAAATGGTTATTAGCTGCTTTTATTATCATGATAAGCGCTAATTTTACGCTATCATTATCAATGATTACAATTAAACTACCTATTATTGGTATTGGGCTACTTTCCTTTTCTTATATTGCAAGGTTAAAATTAAAAGATATGTTCTATACATACTTTGTTGTTACCTTAATATCAGGTCTCTTTCTTTTATTTCACTATTTTATTTATTTTGAGCCAGTATGGCTATATATTTCCCCTTTAATTTCAATTACAAGTTTAAGTATTATTGTCGTTATTTTATTTGTAAAAAATAACCTTAACCGATTGTCAATTGTTTGCTCAGGGTTTATTCAAGGGGAGGTTGTTTTGTTCTTGATGCTTTTGGAACAATCACATATTGCTGCTGCAAGTTATATATTAGGAGATTTCTTTTTTCTAGACGTTTTAGCAATCTCTATGATTAGTTTATTATGTTGGAATCGAATAGAGTACTATATGGGTGAACTAGGAAGTAAATGGAATACAAGTATGTTCGTGAAAAATCAAAAAAGTCATAGAAAAATAAATGCTTAAGGTTAATTATCCCAAAATTCAATTGTCGAAAACGAATGACGTTTGTTATAATGTTGTAGCTACAGATTTTTATTTATATGTGAGATTTATTGATAAAGTATGAATGTTAATCTATTTTACATACATAAACTAAGTAAAATAATGTGAAGAAATGAAAGTGAGGAATATATTGTGCCTAAGCCAGTATTAGCGATTGTAGGGAGACCAAACGTTGGTAAATCAACAATTTTTAATCGTATTGTAGGGGAACGAATTGCGATTGTTGAAGATAAACCAGGAGTAACTCGTGACCGAATTTATAGTTCAGCGGAATGGTTAAACAAAGAATTTAATATTATAGATACAGGTGGTATTGAAATTAATGACGAGCCTTTAATGGTTCAAATGCGTTACCAAGCAGAATTAGCTATTGAAGAAGCTGATGTTATATGCTTTATTGTAAATGGGAGAGAAGGGATAACTAGTGCAGATGAAGAGGTTGCACAAATATTATTCCGCTCAAAAAAACCAATAGTACTTGGTGTAAATAAAATGGACGATCCTTCGATGCATGACCGACTTTATGAATTTTATAGTCTAGGTATCGGTGATCCTAAGCCTATTTCAGGTTCACACGGAATAGGTTTAGGTGACTTATTAGATGAAGTGATAAAGCAATTTCCTAGTCAAACAGAAGATGTATATGATGAAGACACAATACGAATTAGCATTATAGGAAGACCGAACGTAGGGAAGTCCTCGCTAACTAACGCTATTTTAGGGGAAGAAAGGGTTATTGTTAGTGATATTCCAGGTACGACGAGAGATGCCATCGATACGCCATTTTCTAAAGATGGACAAGATTATGTCGTTATTGATACAGCTGGTATGAGAAAAAAAGGAAAAGTTTATGAGAGTACAGAGAAATATTCGGTATTAAGGGCATTAAGAGCAATTGAAAGATCAGATGTTGTATTAATGGTTATTAACGGGGAAGAAGGGATGATAGAACAGGATAAAAAGATTGCGGGATATGCTCATGAAGCTGGACGTGCAGTCATATTAGTAGTTAATAAATGGGATGTAGTTGAAAAAGATGATAAAACAATGTTGAACTTTGAGCAAAAACTACGTGAAGAGTTTTTATATTTGAGCTATGCACCAATCATTTTTTTATCTGCAAAAACAAAACGAAGAATGCAACACCTACTTCCATTAGTTAATGAGGTTAGCGAAAATCATAACCTTAGAGTACAGACGCATGTTTTAAATGATGTGATTGTTGATGCTGTAACAATGAATCCTGCTCCAACGGATAATGGTGGCAAAAGACTGCGCATAAATTATGCAACTCAAGTAGCTGTTGCCCCTCCTACATTTGTTCTATTTGTTAATGATCCAGAATTATTACACTTTTCTTATCGTCGCTTCTTAGAAAACAAAATACGAGAAACTTTTAACTTTAAAGGAACCCCTATTAGAATTATTGCTCGTAAGAAAAATGAATAAGAAAATGGAGGCTTCGTATGATTTCATTATTTATCATTGTTTTTTCATACTTGCTCGGGTCAATTAGTTTTAGTTATCTTATTGCAAAGAAAATAAAGCAAGTAGATATTCGTCAACATGGAAGTGGAAATGCTGGTGCAACAAACACGTTACGCCTATTAGGTATTGGCCCTGCAATTACTGTATTATTACTTGATTGTGCTAAGGGAATAGTAGCAGTTTATTTAGGTTTATATTTTAGCAATGGAGACATTGTTATTGCAGCAGCTTGCGGCCTTGCGGCAATTATTGGCCATAATTGGCCGATTTACTACGGTTTTCGTGGCGGGAAAGGTGTCGCTACAACGATTGGCGTTTTAGCGACACTTGTTTTCTTCCCAGCATTAATTTCTGGTATTATTGCAATTATTTCTATTATTATTACTCGTTTTGTATCCTTAGGTTCGTTATTATTTATTATTAATACAACATTAATAGCTATTATTTTTAGATCTAGCTTTCAAAACCCGAATACACTATCTCTATTTTTAATTGCAATTTGTATTTTGTCAGTTTGGCGTCATAGAGCTAATATTCAACGTTTATTTACTGGAACTGAGAACAAAATTGGAAAAAAATGAATAAAGAGGGGGGATAATATATGGCAAAAATTGCAGTTTTAGGTGCTGGTAGTTGGGGCACAGCTTTAGCGCTCGTGTTAGCAGACAACAAGCACGATGTACATATATGGGGGCGTTATGAAGAGCAAGTCAATGAAATTAATGTAAAGCATCAAAATAACGCATACTTACCTAATATAACCTTACCGAACAACCTTATTGCAAGTACGAGCATCGAAGCAGTTTTAGAAGGGGCTGAAGCGGTATTACTTGTCGTCCCTACAAAAGCGATGAGGGAAGTTTTACAAAGTGTAAAGCAAAACATAAAAAAACCAATGACGTTTATCCATGCAAGTAAGGGAATAGAACCAGGTACACACTTAAGAATTTCACAAATTATCGAAGAGGAGATCCCTTTTTCCCTTAGATCATCTGTTGTCGTTTTATCAGGACCAAGTCATGCTGAAGAAGTGAGTCTTCGTCAGCCAACTACAGTAACAACATCTTCAGAAGATATGGAAGCTGCATCTTATGTACAAGACTTATTTATGAATAAACATTTTCGTGTATATACAAACCCTGATTTAATAGGAGTTGAAATTGGTGGATCATTAAAAAACATTATCGCTCTAGGTGCTGGATTGACACATGGACTGGGCTTTGGTGATAATGCTAAAGCTGCTTTAATGACGAGGGGATTAACTGAAATAGCACGCTTAGGAGTAAAGCTGGGGGCAAATCCCTTAACCTTTGCGGGCCTTTCAGGATTGGGCGATCTCATTGTTACGTGTACTAGCGTTCATAGTCGTAATTGGCGAGCAGGTAATATGTTAGGCAAAGGTGAAAACTTGCAAAATGTACTAGACGAAATGGGAATGGTTGTAGAAGGCATTCGTACAACGAAGGCAGCATACGAAATATCTAACGAACTTAACGTTGACATGCCAATTACGAGAGGAATTTATGATGTGTTGTTCCATAATAAATCTCCAGAGGAAGCTGTCTCTGAGCTAATGGGAAGGGTTAAGAAAAAAGAAGTAGAAGATCTTAAATTAGATAACATAATTTTTATGGATAAAAAATAATAATTATTGTTCACATAGGTCGCCTCTATGCATATGATATCTTGACATCTGCATGAGGAGGGCTTCATTTTGGACGAGAAAAAGAATCCTTTATTCGATCAGTTACAAGAGAAGACAAATGTTAATCAGCAGGACTTATTTAACTTAGCGAATTCTGTAAGTAATACCGATTTGAGTAAAGAAGAAAATATCCGTCAACTAATCCATCAAGTCTCCCAACTGGCAAACGTTCCAGTTTCAAAAGAGAAGGAAGATGAGTTAGTAAAAGCAATTTCTAACAAGGACGTACCTATGGACTTTGCTAGCTTAGCCAAACTATTTCAACAGAAGAAGTAGGGTAAGTTAATATTTATCATCAATCTCCTTTTCTCAAGCATAAAATATAATGTAAGAAAATATTAAGGGCTGTGAAGAGGTTGTATTTAGTATGTCAAGGATTGGAGAATCTGCCCCTTTTCTTCAATCAGTAAAAGAAAAATGGCGTTTGAATAGAGGTTTCCTATTAGCTAGTAAAAGTTCAGCAATAGGTTAATCTCACAGCTGAGGGAGGCTCAAAGGTTTATTATTACCTATTGAGTCTCCCTTTTCTTGTCAAGAGGAGCACACATCTTTACTTTTAATCAAGGTGTCAACATTATTCCACCTCATATGAGAAAAGCTATGTTATAGCGTTTTCTTATGCAAACCCATCTTGTCTATGCTATAATTATTCGGGTATTTACCAAAATAGGTTGTAGTGGGGTGAAAGAATTGACTACTGATCCATTAACGAATATGTGGATATCTTTTTTTGCAATGGGGTTAATGTTTATTTCCGTAATTGTTACAATTATTACGAAGGAAAAAGCTAAAGGTATACTGCGCTACATTTTATTAACCTTTAGTTTTATATGTTTAGTAGTTGCAGGAATTATCGTATTTTTTACTGTTTTCGCAGGACCGACTGAATAATATTTGCTTTAAGGTGGATAAGCTATGAGATCTATTATGTTGTTTATATTATCGTTTAGTATTTTCATATTGCTATCAGGGTGCTTATATCCGGATGAACGACGACCAGAAAACCAAGTTCCATATGAGGATCAAATACAATCTGTGCAATCTGCTGTAATTCAATTTAGACAGGATCACGGTAGGTTACCTATTATCGAACGTGAGAACACTGATGTTTTCCGAAAATATCAAGTCAATTTCGCACCGCTTATACCAAACTATTTGCAATCTCCTCCTGGAAATTCTTTTGAGAGTGGTGGGGTTTTTCAGTATGTGTTAATTAATATTGAAGAGATGCCTGAAGTAAAACTCATTCACTTACCAATGATAAGGGAAATCCAAGAATTTCAACAAAGGGTAGATATGTATCGTAGGGAGAATCAATACGCTCCTGTAGATCAAATTGTAGGAAAAGAACTTTTGAGACTAGATTACGAGGAGTTAAATTATAGTGAACAACCTACAGTAGATAGTCCATATCATCCAGATCATCGCTTGCCTTTGTTATTACAAAACGATGGTACAGTTATCATTGACTATACGATAGATATATTATATTTTATCGAAGAACATGGTTTAGATGAATTTGATGAAGGTGATGACTTAAGGTGGTTATTAGTGAAGCATGCACCATTTGTACCAGTGTACTCTCGTCCGATGACTTTAATAGACGGTGAAATAGTTTTTAATTAAATAAATAACTTTTTAGTATTGATGTTCTAAAAGGTCTCCCCTCTCAATATACATACAAGAGAAAGGGAGGCTTTTTCTATTTTTTACACTAAATCCCCCTTTTTATAACTGCTGCAAGACAGTTTTAGAGGATGTGGTAATAGGGTTGCAATAGTAGAACTAGCAAAAGTACCTAGCTTGATTAGTTAAATACAAGGGATTCTATGAATACCTTGTCATAATTAATGGACAATATCATAAATATATACTGTCTTTCCAAACGTAAAAGATGCTCAAGGAGAATCTATTTTGAATATGACCGGGAGGGGATTTTGTGGAAAAAATTGATATTTTTAAAGATATTGCCGAGCGAACAGGTGGTGATATTTATTTAGGAGTAGTAGGGTCTGTTCGAACTGGTAAGTCAACATTCATTAAGAAGTTTATGGAGCTTGCAGTAATTCCAAACATTGAAAGTGAAGCTGATCGAGCAAGAGCGCAAGATGAACTACCTCAAAGTGCAGCTGGTAAGCAGATCATGACAACAGAACCAAAATTCGTACCGAATCAGGCTGTATCGATCCATGTGGATGAAGGGTTGGATGTAAATGTTCGCGTTGTTGATAGTGTAGGTTATGCTGTTCCAGGGGCAAGGGGTTATGAGGATGAAAATGGACCAAGAATGATCAATACACCTTGGTACGAAGACCCAATTCCTTTTCATGAAGCAGCTGAAATTGGCACACGTAAAGTGATTCAGGAACATTCCACTTTAGGGGTAGTTATCACTACAGATGGTTCTATAGGGGAAATTGAAAGGGAAGATTACGTTGAATCAGAGGAAAGAGTAATAGAAGAGTTAAAAGAAGTTGGAAAGCCTTTTATTGTTATTGTCAACAGTGTTCATCCTCAACACCCTGATACGGAAGAACTTAGAAACGATCTTGTTGAAAAGCATGATGTTCCAGTATTAGCTCTTAACATCGAAGGTATGGGTGAGCAAGAAATAAATATGGTGCTTAAAGAGGTATTGTATGAGTTCCCTGTTCATGAAGTTAACGTAAACCTCCCTAGCTGGGTAATGGTATTAAAAGAGGATCACTGGTTAAGAGATAATTATGAAGTGGCAGTTCGTGATACTGTAAAGGACATAAAACGTTTACGTGACGTTGATAGAGTAGTTGGTCATTTCTTCGAGTACGAATTTATAGAACAAGCACAATTAGCTGGGATAGAAATGGGTCAAGGTGTTGCAGAGATAGATTTGCATGCACCAGATGACTTATATGATCAAATTTTAAAAGAGGTAGTAGGTGTAGAAATAAGAGGTAAAGATCATCTTTTAGAGTTGATGCAAGACTTTGCATTTGCAAAAGCAGAATACGATCAAGTGGCAGATGCACTTAAAATGGTAAAACAAACTGGGTACGGAATTGCAGCTCCATCTGTTACAGATATGAGTTTAGATGAACCAGAAATTATTAGACAAGGTTCTAGGTTTGGAGTTCGCTTGAAGGCTGTAGCACCTTCTATTCATATGATAAAGGTTGATGTAGAGTCAGAGTTTGCACCAATTATAGGTACAGAGAAACAAAGTGAAGAGCTTGTTAGGTACTTAATGCAAGACTTTGAGGAAAATCCACTTTCCATATGGAATTCAGATATCTTTGGTCGCTCTTTAAACTCTATTGTTAGAGAAGGGATTTCTGCAAAATTATCGTTGATGCCAGAAAATGCAAGGTATAAATTAAAAGAAACGCTTGAGCGAATTATTAACGAGGGCTCTGGTGGATTAATAGCAATCATATTATAAGTTCTCCGTCTGGAGAGCTTTTTTTTTGGGGGAAAATGTATTTTCTTTGTACTACGAGACACTTATCACCATGCTGACATACTTGACTAAAAAAGTGATAAGCACATTTTAATGGTATTTTTTGGTAAAAACAAGTGTTACATATACCAAAAAAGGTAAAAAAGTTATAAAAATACAAGGAATTCCGCAAAAATTGTTGAATTATTTCCTTTTATCGTTTAAGATAAGCCTTGTTATCCTATGATTTCAAGGAAAACAAGTATAAAAAGCTTATAATTGTGAAACAAAGGGAATAACAAGACTGAAATTATGGGAGGAGGTGAATGAGATGAATAAGACAGAACTTATCAATGCGGTTGCTGAAAAATCTGATCTTTCAAAGAAGGATGCTACTAGTGCCGTTGATGCAGTCTTTGATGTCATCACTGGTTCTCTACAAAATGGTGAGAAAGTGCAATTAATTGGATTCGGTAACTTTGAAGTACGTGAGCGTGCTGCTCGTAAAGGGCGTAACCCACAAACTGGCGAAGAAATCGAGATTCCTGCAAGTAATGTACCAGCATTCAAACCTGGTAAAGCCCTAAAAGATGCTGTTAAATAACATACATACGGGCTATTGAAATAGAAAGAAGAACCACACTCTGTGGTTCTTTTTTTCTAGAAAGATAAGATAGTATAAATTTGGAGATGAATTGATGCCACGCGTAGTAGCACGAAGAGTGCTACTTTAAAGACATGTGGTATCATTTTTTCACTGCTTCTAAGAAAAGAGAGGTTGACTCAAAAGGTAAAAAATCGACCTTTTCAGTCAACCTCTTTTTTTTTTAGAAAACAATTTTACAAATGCATTCAAACATAACAAGTAAGCTTGCTTGTATTCATTCACTTGATTATGCTAGAATTTTAACGAAATTCGTTTACATATAATTTCGAATGGAGGAAATAAAATGAGTCAGGTAGACCATCAAAAAATACAACAAGCCGTTACGATGATATTAGAAGCCATTGGAGAAGATCCAAATAGAGAAGGATTACTTGATACACCAAAAAGAGTAGCAAGAATGTATGAAGAAGTGTTTGAAGGAGTGAAGCAAGATCCTAAAGAACACTTTGCAACTGTATTTGGTGAGGATCACGAGGAATTGGTATTAGTAAAGGACATACCATTTTATTCAATGTGTGAGCATCATCTAGTTCCTTTTTATGGGAAAGCCCATATAGGGTATATACCAAAGGGCGGAAAAGTAACAGGATTAAGTAAGCTTGCAAGAGCATTAGAGGCAGTTACTCGTAGACCTCAGTTACAGGAAAGAATTACTTCCACTGTAGCCGATTCGATAGTAGATACATTGGAGCCATTAGGGGTTATCGTCGTAGTTGAGGCAGAGCATATGTGCATGACGATGCGTGGAGTGAAGAAACCTGGTTCTAAGACAGTAACATCGGCTGTTAGAGGGGCATTTGAAAACAATCCAGCAGCGAGGGCAGAAGTACTTTCTTTAATTAAAGAATAATGTAAAATACTGAAAAAATGCTATTTATTTATATTCCCGTATTTTATAGTTAAAGTATGTCTAAATAATTTTAAGGGGAGATAGCCAATGGCACAAACAAATGAGTATATTGTAATTAAAGCAAAAGAAGATGGTGTAAATGTAATCGGATTAACAAGAGGTTCAGATACACGGTTTCACCATTCGGAAAAACTTGATAAAAATGAAATAATGATTGCGCAATTTACTGAGCATACGTCTGCTATCAAGATTCGAGGAAAAGCAACGGTTCAAACAGCTCATGGTGAAATGGATAATGATTCTAAGTAGATACCCTGCAATTGTCAAAATGGAGAAAACTAACAACCATTTTGAAAGTGACGAGCGCTTATCCAGAGCTAACAATTGTGTTATAATAAAAAAAGACTTTGTGAAATAATAATTAGAGATTACCTTTGGGGGTCCGTCGAATGTCATCTACTTATTTGTACAGCGAAGAATTAAAAAGTATTATCGATAGCTTTTATACGAAGATAAAGCATCCTTATTTACAAAAGTACATAGAAGATCCACAAATAGACGCTGATCAAGCTGTTATTTTATACATGATGTTGAAAGAGAAGAAAGTTGATCAGGCTTATATTAGTCAATGTATACTAACTACAATTCTTGTACAAGCTGCTTTAGATACGCATGAACAAGTGAGCGTAGATGAGCTACAAAATGAAACAAATAGAAAAAAGAGACAGCTAAAAGTTCTAGCTGGAGATTATTACAGTAGTTTGTATTATTCCGTTCTTTCAAAGGTTGATGACGTTACTTTAATTAAAGTTCTTGCAAAGTCGATCCAAGAAATTAATGAATCGAAAATGAATGTGTATAAAAATAAAATAAAGAAGATTCAAGCTGGGTTTGACGATGTGAGGACAATAGATACTTCGCTATTACGAAATATTGCAAATATGCTTCAAATGTCTGAGTGGAAAAACGTGATTGAGGAGTTTTTCTTTCTAAAGCGACTATTAAAGGAAAGATTTTTATGGCTTGATAAAGGGATGAAAGGTTCTTTAGTGGACATGCTGCTTTATGAAGTTAGTGAGACTGATAAGAATACTGAATATAGGGGCCAATTACTAGCTCGCTTTGACCGACATATAGAAGTTACGAAAGATAAATTATTGCATATTTCCAAGGATTGGGTTGTAAATGCAACCTTTCTTCAAAAAAGGGTACACGAATTATTAGTTGAGAATAAATATGAGCATTGGGTGATGGAGGAAGGATAAGAGCTATGACGCAATCGAAGGAAGAAAAAGTACACCAAGTTTTTGAAAACATCTATACGAACTATGACAAGATGAATTCGATCATTAGTTTTCAACGACATATTGCTTGGCGAAAAGATACGATGAAGCGAATGAATGTGAAAGAAGGGGCAAAAGCATTAGATGTTTGCTGTGGAACAGCGGATTGGTCGATTGCTCTTGGTGAGGCAGTAGGGGAAACTGGTGAAGTGATTGGGTTAGATTTTAGTAAGAATATGCTTTCGATTGGTAAGAAAAAGGTAGAGGAATTGAAACTCTCTCAAGTGAATCTTATCCATGGGAATGCTATGTCCTTGCCATTTGAAGATAATACTTTTGATTACGTTACTATTGGGTTCGGATTAAGAAACGTACCAGACTACCTTAAAGCACTACAAGAAATGAAGAGGGTAGTTAGGCCTGGTGGACTTGTCGTTTGCCTTGAAACATCCCAACCAACGCTAATAGGCTTTAAACAGATGTATTGGTTATATTTTAAATATATTATGCCATTGTTTGGAAAAATATTTGCAAAAAGTTATCAGGAATACTCTTGGTTACAGGAGTCTACCGAAACCTTTCCAAATAAAAAAGAATTAGCAAAATTATTTTATGAAGCTGGATTTAATGAAGTAAACTTCAAATCATATTCTGCAGGTGTAGCAGCTGCACACTTTGCTAAAAAAAATTAAACTGTTATCGTAAAAACAAAATGGGGAACTTTAATGAAAAAATTAAAAATTATTTTAGAGATGATAAAGTTTAAGCATACAATTTTTGCTTTACCTTTTGCATTTTTAGGAGCTGTATTAGGAAGTTTATTGATGACTGGGGGTTGGCCATCAATTGCTGAATGGATTTGGATTACGTTAGCAATGGTTGGTGCGAGAAGTGCAGCGATGTCATTGAATCGGCTCATTGATGCAAATATTGATAAAGACAATCCTAGAACCGCATCTCGAGCAATTCCTGCTGGACTAATTTCTAGAGTAGAAACTGTTGGATTTATTATTTTTTCTTTTGCACTTTTATTTTTTTCTGCTTATCAATTAAATATGCTTGCTGTGTATTTATTACCTTTAACAGTATTCTTTTTAGTATTTTATTCCTATACGAAGCGTTTTACATGGGCGTGCCATATTTTTTTAGGTATAACAATTGGTCTTGCTCCACTTGGGGGTTGGGTTGGTGCAACAGGATCTTTAACAACTTGGGTACCTTACGTTTTATTTATTGCCGTAGCACTATGGACTGCCGGGTTTGATGTCATTTATGCTACACAAGACACTAAATATGACAAGAAGGTAAAGCTACATTCCATTCCTAGTCGATTCGGTATAGGAAAAGCTTTACTACTAGCGAAAGTCTTTCATATTGTTAGCTTTATAGCTATGGTGGTATTGTTTTTCATTACTCCTTTAGGATGGATTTATTTAATAGGTGTCTTAATTGCAGGTGGATTAATGGCATATGAACATTCGTTAGTATCACCACAAGATTTATCTAAAGTGAATGTCGCGTTCTTTACTATGAACGGTATTATAAGTCTAGTAATGTTAGCATTTACGATTGGAGATTTACTTCTATGGACAACCTAAGTAAAAAAGTGTTTGCTGTTGGCATAACTGGAGCAAGTGGTGCAATATACGGTGTGAGGCTTGTAAAAGCTTTATTAAAACAAAAACATGACGTACACTTGTTAATGACTGAAGCAGCTTGGCAAGTATTTTATTATGAATTACAAGTAAACATAGAGGACAGGAAAAAGTGTCTCAATGAGGTGTTTGGTGTTAGTGAGCATTTGTATTTCCATACGCAACAAGACTTTTCCGCACCAATCGCAAGTGGATCAGCGAAGAACGATGGTATGATTATTATCCCTTGTTCAATGGGAACACTCGCAAAAATTGCTCACGGTATTTCAGGGAATTTATTAGAGAGAACAGCTGATGTGATGTTGAAAGAGCGACGGAAATTAATTGTAGTACCTAGAGAAACTCCTCTGCACTCGGTCCACTTAGAAAACATGAAGAGAATAAGTGATCAAGGTGGGCAAATAGTCCCTGCTATGCCGGGATTTTATCATAACCCTACTTCCATGGACGATTTGATAAACTTTGTAGTAGGAAAAGTTTTAGATCAACTGGAAGTAGAACATGATTTATTTGAAAGGTGGGGAGATTAGGATGGGGTTGGCAATCGGAGAAATTTCATATACTAATATACTCCCTTTCTTTTATTATGTAGACCGATTTTTTTTAGGGCAAAATGGATGTACATTTATCCCTAAAGTTCCTTCTGAATTAAATGATGGGATGGAGAAGGGAGTCATTGATGTCGGTGGTATTTCTTCCTTTTCCTATGGGGAGAATTATGAAGAATATATGCTGCTTCCGAATTTTTCTGTTTCTTCACCAAGAGAAGTTGGTTCAATTTTTTTATTTTCAAAACTACCAATAACCGAGCTACATAACAAAACAATTGCACTTACTTCAAGTTCAGCAACTTCTGTTAACTTATTAAAGATCATATTACAGAAGTTTTATTCATTGGAAGTCTCCTATGTGACGATGGAGCCAGACTATGACAGTATGTTAAAAGAATATGATGCTTGTTTACTTATTGGTGACGACGCCATCACTGCATCATGGAATAAACGAGAAGATATTCACAAATATGATCTAGGGACAATTTGGGAACACTTCACTGGATACCCAATGACATATGCGGTATTTGCAGTAAGAAAAAGTGCATGTGAGAAACACCCAATCCTTTTAGATTATTTATATAAACAGTTTTTATATAGTAAAACGACTTCCATTCATAATCATTTTGAAGAAATTATTTATTCTATTCAAAAGCAGCTAGGTGGAAAGAAATCTTTTTGGAAAAACTATTATCACGGACTTAATTATGATCTAACAGAGCGACATGTAGCAGGTCTTTATCATTATTTTAACTTAGCATACGAAATGAATCTTTTAGAAAATAAAGTCGCTAATATATCCTTTTGGAGTCCAACAAAGCATAGTCATTCCGTATAACAAGGTGGCCAAATATGAAATTAACTGATATTTATTGGGATTATAAACCTGATATTAATAAAATTGAAAAAGAAATAGAGTTAAATATAGATGCGAATCACCCTATTCTTCAAGAAGCTTCATCACACCTTTTGAAGGCTGGGGGAAAGCGAATTCGCCCTGTATTTGTTCTGTTATCTGCGCAGTTTGGAGAATATAATATAGAAGAAATCAAAAATATAGGTGTTGCCCTAGAAATGATTCATATGGCATCTCTTGTACATGATGACGTCGTTGATGATGCTGATCTAAGAAGGGGTAAGAAGACCATCAAATCAAAATGGGATAATAGGGTGGCAATGTATACTGGTGATTATATCTTTGCAAAGGCAGTGGAAATTGCAACATATTATGATACACCCGATATACATAAAATATTATCACATGCTCTTGTTGAGATGTGCATTGGTGAAGTAGAACAAATTCGTGATCAATATGATTGGAACCAAAATCTTCGCATGTATTTTAGACGCATTAAAAGGAAAACCGCTCTTTTAATAGCGATAAGCTGTCAATTAGGTGCAATTGCTTCAGGAGCACCTGAAGCACATGTTAGAGCATTATCACGATTTGGTTATAACGTAGGGATGGCTTTTCAAATTACGGATGATATTCTTGATTTTGTTGGTACTGAGAAAGAGCTAGGAAAACCTGCTGGAAGTGATTTGTTACAAGGTAATATTACTTTGCCAGCTTTATATGCTATGTGCCGATGTGATGATGTTAAAGGACGAATTATCCACCACTTAGATGAGAATGTCATGGATAAAAAAGAAATGGGTGAAACAATCTCATTAATAAAAGATACTGGGGCCATTGATTTCTCCAAAAACATAGCGGACCGGTATTTAATGAAATCAATAGAAGCATTAAATCAGCTTCCAGATAGTAAAGCAAAAACAGCACTACAAAAAATTGCAAATTACATAGGTGATCGAAAGTTTTAAAGTAATTAATGATAAAAATGAACCTGAAATACTCTTAACAGAGTCTCTTTCGGTTCTTTTTTATGCATGGCTATGTTAAACTTTGTAGTTGATTTTCGCTTCAGTACGCTCGCTTACTTCGGGCACCGCACCCTGCGGGATTTTCAGCTCACAACCTGTCTCTTCCTCTACATGCAATGCTCTGGAGTTGTATCCGTCGAGACAACTCGAAGCTTAATCTTGATGTAACGCTCGTCGCAGGGTGATCTTTGAGTCAATCTCTTAATTGAGGATATCGAAATATTCTGGTATAATTTAGCTCGGGCTTCCAAAACTTAACAAGGGGGATTTTTAAAATGGAACGTACTTTCATAATGGTGAAACCAGATGGTGTCCAACGTAATTTAGTAGGAAGTATTATTTCGCGGTTTGAATTAAAAGGCTTTTCATTAGTAGGTTCAAAATTGTTAACGGTTTCAAATGAACTAGCAGAGGCACATTATGCAGAGCATAAAAACCGTCCATTCTTTGGAGATCTCGTTAATTTTATTACTTCTGGACCTGTCTTTGCAATGGTTTTGGAAGGCGATGGAGTCATAGCTGAGGCGAGAAAAATGATGGGTAAAACAAATCCACAAGAAGCAATGCCAGGAACGATACGAGGCGACTTTGGTATACATATGTCTAGAAACGTCATTCATGGCTCAGATTCCCAAGAAAGTGCACAAAGGGAGATTAGTTTATTTTTCAGAAGTGATGAACTCGTATCATATAATAAGACAATTTCAAAATGGATATGAGGGTTGTCGTCCGATAAAGGGGCCTAATAATTCCAAAGTGGACAATTTAATAGCGTTCGCATACTAAACAATAATGAGCGAATTACAAAAACACGAACGAATATACATGAGAAAACTCTTTAAAGGAATCTCTCGATGAGTCAACAACGACAAGTCTTTACTTATTTAGTACAATCACCATAAATATTTTTTTCTATAGGCTGACTAAAATGGTTATCACGACCTTTTAGTCAGCCACATTTTTTTTTGAGAGGTATTTTTTTAGTATTATGAGTATTGAATTATGTATCTCAAAGAATACTTGAGTAGAATAATATAAGGTACAGGACAGGAAAACGAGTTAAGACCATTTTGATATAGTCCCTCTTAAAGACATGCCCAAGGCCCGAGCATATACTTTTTACTTCTTGAATTCTCTCTGAACTGTCTCGACAGATGCAGCTTCGGAACGGAAGTTATTAAGGAAATATTTTTAATGAAAGATATTATTCTTAGACATTGACCTTTGATAGAAAGTGAAATATGACATTGATTCACTTGTAAAAAAGATTACAAAAAGAAAAATAAGTTAAAATCATAAAACATGTCTATAAAGATACGGTGAAATCAGCTATATTATAATAAAGTATAAAAAAATGGTCGAACAATGGAGGAACTGTATGTCTGATTACGAACGATTTATAGACGGGATAAAACAATTAACAGGAATAGACCTATCATTATATAAAGAGGGGCAAATGAAGAGAAGATTAACTACTTTGCGTGACAAGCGAGGCTTTCATTCCTTCTTAGATTATTATCATTCGTTAATAAAAGATAAGGAGCTTTTTGAAGAGTTTTTACAGAGAATGACAATAAATGTATCCGAGTTTTATAGAAATCCTAAACGTTGGGAAGTGTTAGAAGATAAAATTCTTCCGAATCTCATACAGCAAGATAAGAAGTTTAAAGCATGGAGTGCAGCGTGTTCGACTGGTGAGGAACCATACACATTGTCGATGATTCTACAACAAAAAATACCTTTAAATAACATCGATATATTAGCAACTGATCTAGATACATTTATACTTGAAAGAGCGAAAGTAGGTTTTTATACCGATCGGTCGATAAAAGATGTACCAAACAAAATGTTATCTAACTACTTTGAAAAAGATGATATAGGCTATAAAGTAAAAGATAGTGTAAAAAAACCAATAACATTCACAAGACAAAATTTATTAGCGGATACATTTGGTTCAAATTATGATTTAATTATATGTCGGAATGTTATGATCTATTTTACAGAAGAAGCGAAGGATATTTTATACAAAAAATTTAGTGCTGCATTAAAGCCTGGTGGTATATTATTTGTTGGTAGTACGGAGCAAATATTCAATCCACAGCAGTATCAGTTTGTTTCTGAAGACACATTTTTCTATAAAAAAGCATTGTAAATTAAGGCCATTATTAATATTAGCATGAAGATACACTATTGATACTCTGAATCATTTTTAGTAGGTAAGATTAAGTGGTAAAATATACATTTACAAGAGGGAATATAATTTTTTGTAAATAAACTCTTGAAAAACAACATAAAATCACGCACAATGATACTTAATAACATTTTAATGCGTAAAAGCGATAAAGAAAGTTGAGGGAGATATTTAATGAGATTTTTAACAGCAGGTGAATCACATGGACCAGAGTTAACTGCGATTATTGAAGGAGTACCAAGCCATCTTCCTTTAACAGAGGAACAAATAAATATACACCTAAAAAGAAGACAGCAAGGATATGGACGTGGACGCCGAATGCAAATTGAAACGGATCGTGTCCGTATTACGAGTGGGGTAAGGCATGGGAAAACTACTGGTGCACCGATTACGCTCCATGTAGAAAATAAAGATTGGAAGCATTGGGATAAAATCATGGGATCAGCACCACTTACTCCTGAAGAGGAAAAGGAAGTAAAAAGAAAAATCACTCGTCCAAGACCGGGGCATGCTGATTTAAATGGTGCCATTAAATACCGTCATAGAGATATGCGTAACGTATTGGAGAGATCCTCAGCAAGAGAGACGACTGTGAGGGTTGCTGTTGGTGCTGTTGCACAGGTTTTGTTAAATGAGTGTAATATACAGCTATGTGGCCATGTTATCGAAATTGGCGATGTGAAATCTAAACAACGTGTATTTAACTCTATTCAAGATTTAAAGGATCAATCAGAGTCTTCTGAGGTTAGATGTATTGACCCAGAAGCAAGTCAGCAAATGAAAATAGCAATCGATCAAGCGAAAGATAACGGGGATTCTATAGGTGGAATTGTCGAGGTAGTTGCTGAGAACTTGCCGGTTGGTTTAGGAAGTTACGTGCACTATGATCGAAAATTAGATGGTAAAATAGCCCAAGCAGTCATGAGTATTAACGCTTTTAAAGGTGTAGAAGTTGGTGTCGGCTTTGAGGCTGCTAGAATGTTAGGAAGCGATGTGCATGATGAAATTATATATACTGATGAACATGGGTTTTCTCGCAAAACAAATCGTTTAGGTGGTTTTGAGGGGGGAATGACGAACGGAATGCCAGTTGTCGTTCGAGGTGCAATGAAGCCAATCCCAACCTTATATAAACCGTTACAAAGTGTAGATATTGATACGAAAGAGACTTTTTCCGCAAGTATAGAAAGATCGGATAGCTGTGCAGTACCTGCAGCGGCAGTTGTGTGTGAAGCTGCAGTAGCATGGGAGCTGGCCAATGGGTTGTTAGAAAAATTTGGTTCGGATACGATGGAAGAAATAAAGCAGCAGTTGGAGGATTACAACGAAAAAGCGAGGCGCTTCTAATGAATGGAGCTAAGTTACAAGTCAAGGCAACTTCTCATGAATACCCTATAATCATTGAGTGTGGTTGCCATAAGCAAGTGTTCAAAAAAATAAATGAGTATGTTGACATGAAACCATCTGCATATTTTATTATTACAGATGAACTTGTGTCCCATCATTATTTGACTGCTGTAAAGGCTTCTTTTCCTAATACAATACCACTTTACACATATGTCATTACTCCTGGTGAGCAATCTAAATCATTTTGTTCGTATGAGGAAGTGATGACTGCTGCATTGCAAAACAAGTTAGATAGAAAGTCTATGATAATAGCACTCGGTGGTGGTGTTGTTGGAGATTTAGCAGGTTTTGTAGCGGCAACGTATATGCGTGGTGTTCCTTTTGTTCAAATCCCAACTACACTTTTGGCTCATGATAGTAGTGTTGGTGGAAAAGTTGGAATAAATCATGAACTAGGAAAAAATATGGTTGGTGCCTTTCATGCACCTTCACTAGTGCTTTATGATCCCGAATGTTTGTTGACTTTACCAGAGAAAGAGTGGAGATCTGGATTTGCTGAAGTAATTAAACATGGATTTATCGCAGACCCATCTTTCTTAAATTGGTTAGAAGGTAATATATCCTCGTTTTCTAATTGGGATATGAATATATTAACAAAGTTGTTAAGAGATTCAATTGCTGTGAAAGCTAGAATTGTTGAAGAAGATGAAAAGGAAAAAGGAATTCGTGCCTTTTTAAATTTTGGGCATACGCTCGGTCATGCTATAGAAGCAGAGCTTGGATATGGAAATATGAGTCATGGTGAGGCTGTAGTAATCGGAATGTTATTTGCTTTTAAGCTAAGTGAAGAATATTATGGGAATGAGCTTAACTATGATCGCTATTTTAGTAAGTTAGTAAATTTAGGCTATGATTTAAATATTCCGAAAACATTAACAGCCGAGCGTTTATTAGAACGAATGAAAGTAGATAAAAAAGCACATAGTCAATCGATTCATTTTGTTCTTTTAAAAGAGATAGGGGAACCAGAGCTCGTCAAAATAAATGAAAAAGATTTATATGATCTTCTGCAAAGAGAGGTGTCCAAATGATGGTGAGAGGAATAAGGGGGGCTATTACTGTTGAGGAAAATGATAGAAAAGAAATCATTCTAGCGACAGCAAAATTAGCTGAACGAATGCAAGAAGAAAATAAATATCACCCTAGCGATGTCTCGCATATACTTATTACTACGACAAATGATTTGAATGCAGCATTTCCTGCTGTCGGATTAAGGGAATTAGAAGGATACGAACTTGTACCTGTAATGTGTGCACAAGAAATCCCCGTTCCAAATAGTCTAGAAAAGTGTATAAGAATAATGGCCACAGTAAACACAAATAAACAACAACATGAAGTTCAGCACATATATTTGGAAAAAGCAATTCAATTAAGGCCAGATTTATCCTTGACAAAAGATTGATAATCACGTTAGGATATTTACAAGACTAATTTGTATTATCAGAATATTATTTATATGTATAAGGTTAGAAATTTACAAGAAGACGAGATGAGAGTAGAGAAAAGCTGAGAAGAGTTGAGGAGAGCGGAGTAGAGATTGAAGGCGATTTAAAGCGTCTACCACTCCGGTAGATGCTTTTATTTTCAAAAAAAGTTTAATGATTTAAAGCGTCGATGCTTCGAAGTATTACGCCCCACACTTTGCCTCCTTGATTCAATCACAAATGTTTACTTTATTAGTGTTCTTGTTGTGTTTCCTATTATCAGCAACAGCATGAATCAATAATAATGTAAAAGAAAAAGAGGTGGATCATGTGATTGAAACAAGTTTTGAAGAATTTAAAAGCCATGCAGTAAAATTTGATACGATTCCTATATCTACAACAATTGTTGCAGATACAAAAACCCCAATTCAATTATTTCAACTATTTAATGAACATGCAGCATTTATTTTGGAAAGCAAAGATCCTATATCAGCGTGGTCAAATTACTCTTTTATAGGGTTATCTCCAAACTACTTTTTAGTAGAAAAAGAAAAAAAGTTCCGTCTTGAAGGTAAAGGAGGGGAACTACATTTTGAAAAAGATAGCTTCCAAGAAGCATGGGATGAAAGTTTAAGAAAATTAAATGTTGCCCCAATTTGGCCTGATTTCCCTTTTCCAGGAGGGGCTGTTGGATATTTTACATTTGAATCGTACTCACTTTATGAAACTAAAATTCCAAAAAATAATTTGCAAGAAACAGATGTCAATCTTGTGTTTTGTGAGACTATCCTTGTTTATGATCACCAAAAAGAAGAGTTAAGTATCATCCATTTACAAAATACAAAGTCTCGTAATGTTGAACAGAGCTACAAAGAAGGAGAAAGATGTATTCAACAACTATTATCTAAAATACAAAGTGGTGCACAAGAAGAGTCGCCAACAATTTTACCAATGAATCTTCCTTCTAATATAGATGTGTTTGAAGGGGTAAATTCAAATTACGAAAAAAATACTTTTTTAAATCATGTAAATAAATTGAAACAATATATTGAAGCTGGTGACGTTTTTCAAGGTGTTTTGTCACAAAGGTTTGATGTTCCTGTACAATCGTCAGGATTAGATTTATATAGAGTATTAAGAAAAGTAAACCCTTCCCCCTATTTATATTATTTACGTGTAGGGGAGCAAGAAATTATTGGAAGTTCTCCAGAGAGATTAATAAAAGTTGATACAAACCGTGAACTTGAAATACATCCAATAGCAGGGACTAGACCACGAGGGAGTACAGAGCAGGAAGATAGAGCGTTAGCAGACGATTTATTACATGATGAGAAAGAAAAAGCAGAGCATTTAATGCTTGTTGATCTTGCGAGAAATGACATTGGTAGAGTAAGTGAATTTTCTTCCGTAAAAGTAGAAGAAATGATGACAGTTACTCACTTTTCTCATGTTATGCATTTAATTTCAAAAGTAAAAGGTGTATTAAGTAAGAAAAGTGATCCATTTGAAGCGTTGTTTGCTGCTCATCCAGCTGGAACGGTATCTGGAGCGCCGAAAGTAAGGGCAGTTGAGATAATACGAGAGTTAGAAACGGATAGACGTGGTGTTTATGCAGGTGCGATAGCATACTGTGGGTTTAATGGAGCAATAGATTCTTGTATTGCGATTCGAACGATCTTACTAAAAGATGGTATTGCATCTGTTCAGGCTGGAGCGGGCATTGTTTACGATTCCATCCCTGAGAATGAGTACGAAGAAACGCGGAACAAAGCAAGAGCGTTATTATATGCAATAAAAATTGCAGAAAGGCGTTTCAAAGCAGAGGAGGTTTTAAAATGAGAGAATTGATTGAGAAGCTTGTTAATAAACATACATTATCCGAAGCAGAAGCGGAAAATTTAATTTTACTCATGTTAAATGGAGAAGTAAGCGATGAACAAATTGCTTCGATTTTATCAATCATTCGCTTTCGAGGAGAAACGGTAGAGGAAATAGTTGGTTTTGCGAAAGGGATGAAAAAAACGTGTTCTCAAATCTCGCCTCCCTTTTCGGTTTTGGATACTTGTGGAACAGGAGGCGATGGCGTAGGAACATACAATATTTCAACAGCAGTGGCAATTTTATTGAGTTCATTAAATATTCCAGTAGCAAAGCATGGAAATAGAGGTGTGTCTTCAAAAACAGGGAGTGCAGATGTATTAGAATACTTACAAATTCCTATTCAAGCTACAAATGAAGATGCTTTAATTAATTTAGAAAAATATAACCTGTGCTTCTTATTTGCGCCTAAATATCATTCAGCGATGAAGCATGTGATGAAGGCAAGGAAGGAATTATCAATAAAAACGATTTTTAATCTACTAGGGCCTCTCACGAACCCCGCTGGTGCAACTAGAAGGTTGATTGGTGTGTACAGTGTAGATCAAGCGAGAAAGATGGCGGAAGCATCTATTAAGCTAGGTATAGAAAAAGCTTTATTTGTTACAGGGGAGGATGGACTAGACGAATTTACGATAACAGGTGCGACAAATGTTATTGAAGTAAACGGTGATAGTATCCAAGAATATTTAGTAACACCTGAAGATGTAGGAATACAAAGAGGAGATATATCAAATACGCTCGTTCAATCTCCAGAAGAAAGTGCTGCATTGATTAGGTCTGTTTTTAATAAAAAAGGTCCAAAAGAAGCGGAAGATATCCTTCTCCTGAATGCTGGAGCAGCCCTATATGTATATGGAGTATCCGAAACCATTAAAGAAGGGGTTCAAGAAGCGAAAATGGCGTTAGGAGAAACGGTAATTAAACAATTAGATATTTTATCACAGCTAAAAGGGGAGGTGCCTTCAGCATGACAACAATTTTAGACACAATAGTAGCCCATAAGAAACAAGAAGTAAAGGAAAGATCGTATCAGTTTTCTGAAGACCGTGAGTATAATAAAAGATCTTTTCTAGAAGCACTGCAAAATCCAAATAGAAGTATGGGGATTATTGCGGAAGTGAAAAAAGCGAGTCCCTCAAAAGGCGTACTTGTAGATCAGTTTTCCCCTGTAGACATTGCTAGAGAATACGATAAAATCAATATTGATGCAATATCAGTTTTAACTGATGAACGATTTTTTCAAGGTCATGACTCTTATTTGATGGCTGTGAAAGAATGTACATCTGTACCGGTATTACGTAAGGAATTCATTGTTGATGAGAAACAAATCTATGAATCGAAAGCAATTGGGGCAGATGCAATTTTATTAATCGCAGCTATTTTAGATAAACAACAAATAAAAGAATATATGGCAATTGCTGAAGAATTGGATTTAGATGTGTTGATGGAAGTGCATGATGAGGCTGAAATTGAAAAAGTTTTAAGCACTGCTAAACCGAAAATGATTGGAGTAAATAATAGAAATTTAAAAACATTCGAAACAACGTTAGAAACAACAAAGTTACTTGCCAAGTATATTTCAGATGATGTCACCTTGATTAGTGAAAGTGGTATTAAAAGTTCTAAGGATGTTCAGTTTTTGTCAAACTTAGGTGTCAATGGTCTCTTAGTGGGAGAAGCATTTATGAAAGAGAAAAATAAAGGAGATATGTTGTCACAATGGTTTATGGAGGCAGCCTCTCATGACTACACTTCTTAAGTTTTGCGGAATTACAAATTTTAAAGATTATGACAAAGCAGTTGAAAGTGGTGTAGATTATATAGGTGTAATTTTTGCAAAGAGTAAAAGACAAGTGAAGGCTGAGGATGTGAAACAATGGACATTGAGGAAACCTTTACAGTCTCATCAAAGACTCGTAGGGGTTTTTGTTAATGAGCGAGAAAGTGTCATAAAGAAGATCGCGACAACGTGTAATCTAGATATAGTTCAATGTCATGGAACGGAAAAACGAGATGAAATAAGCAAATTAAAAGAAAACATACAAGCACAAATTTTCAAAACTATTCACCATCATGAAAAGGCGTTGTTGACGATGAGGGAGTATAAAGGCACTGTAGACGGCTTTGTTATTGATACGAAAACAGATGCTGAATGGGGAGGAACTGGGATACGTTTTGATTGGAATAGTATTCCGAAGTATCAATTCGAAGCACTGAGTCAACGAGTGCCTTGTATGATTGCTGGTGGAGTGAAAGTGGATAATATTGATGAACTAATGACTTATAATCCTATCGGTATCGATGTTTCATCAGGGATTGAAACAAACGGGATAAAAGACGAAAGGAAGATGGCAAAAATGGCTTCTAAAGTAAAAAACAACTATGCGGCACCAGATAAATTAGGGAGATTTGGAGACTTTGGTGGAAGGTATGTACCGGAAACCTTAATGTATGCACTTGAACAGTTAGAATCAGCCTTTGATGAGGCGGTACAGGATGAACATTTCTTTGCTGAGTTACACAATGAATGGGAGAAATATTCTGGGAGACCAACGCCTTTAACGGTAGCAGAAAGGCTATCAAAAACATTAGGGGGAGCTTCAATATATTTAAAGAGAGAAGACTTAAACCATACAGGTGCTCATAAAATCAACAACGCTATTGCTCAAGCAATCCTTGCAAAACGAATGGGCAAACAGCAAATTATTGCTGAAACTGGAGCTGGCCAACATGGAGTTGCTGCTGCGACTGTAGCTGCAAGGTTTGGACTTACATGTAAAGTGTTTATGGGTGAAGAGGATATGAAACGTCAGGAATTAAATGTCTTTCGCATGAAGCTGCTTGGTGCAGAAGTAATTAAAGTAACGAGTGGTGGAAAAACATTAAAGGATGCTACAAATGAAGCGATCAGACATTGGGTATCACACGTAAATGATACATTTTATTTAATTGGGTCTGCAGTTGGACCTCATCCATATCCTAAAATGGTAAGGGAGTTCCAATCTGTTATCGGGCGTGAAAGTAGAAGACAGTTTCTTACTGAAACAGGAGCACTACCAGATGAGGTTATTGCTTGTGTCGGTGGTGGAAGTAATGCAATTGGGATGTTTTACCCGTTTATCAATGATGAGCAAGTTGTTTTAACAGGAGTAGAAGCTGCAGGAAAAGGAGTAGATACAGAAGAACACGCCGCTACTTTAACAAAAGGCGTGAAAGGTGTATTGCACGGCTCACTATCTTATTTATTACAAGACGACTTTGGAAACATTACAGAACCATATTCTATTTCAGCAGGTCTAGACTATCCTGGCATTGGACCAGAGCACGCTTATTTAAGAGATATCGGCAGAGTTTCATATGAATCTATTACTGATAAGGAAGCAATAGAAGCCCTTCAAACACTATGTCAACTAGAGGGTATTCTTCCTGCTATTGAATCTGCACATGCGTTAGCCCAAGCCTTTAAAAGGGCAAAAGAGCTATCTGAAGGTAAAACAATATTAGTTTGTCTATCTGGCAGGGGTGATAAGGACGTTCACACAATTCAAGGTGTATTGGAGGGGGATAATAATGAATAGACTACTAAAGGAAGATTTCCAATCAAAAAGAAATAAATTTGTACCGTATATCATGGCAGGAGATCCGTCAATGGAAGCAACAATTGATATTGCCCTTGCCCTTCAAGATGCTGGTGTAGATGCAATTGAGTGGGGTATCCCCTTTAGTGATCCGTTAGCAGATGGACCAGTTATTCAAGCAGCAGGAGAACGTGCAAGATCTAATGGAATGAATATAATAAAAGCAATAGAAGGTGTAAAGGAAGCACGAAGGAAGGGCCTAACCATTCCAGTTATATTGTTCACCTATGTTAATCCAGTGTTGGCCTACGGGGAAGATAACTTAATAGAAGAGATGAAAAGCGCAGATATCGATGGCTTACTCATCCCTGATCTTCCGATTGAAGAAAGTGAAAAAATTAGAATAAGCTGTAAGGATAATGGCATATCCTTCATTTCGTTAGTTACACTCAGTTCAAAAAGTAGGTTGGAAAAGATTTGCACTCAAGGCGATGGCTTTATATATTTTGTATCTTCATTAGGTGTTACTGGAACACGCAATCAATTTTCTGAAGATTTATCAAGTTCAATAGCAGCTGTAAAGGAATTTACATCTGTGCCCGTATTAATAGGATTTGGTATATCAAAAAAAGAGCACGTACAATCATTTAATCAAATAAGTGATGGTGTTATCGTCGGAAGTGCGCTTGTCAGTTTTATCGGAACACGTAATCAAGAACTTTTATGCGAAAATGATAGAAAAAAAGCAGTTGATGACATAAAAGAATTTGTAGTAGAACTCATTTCATAATAGGATAGATAGTAGTGATATAGTGTGGAAAATGCTTCTTCCTATATTTTTCTATTCATTGTCGTGTAAACTAGCATCATGAAAGAAGTGAGTTAGATGGAGGGATTTAAGTGAACGTAAAGCAAACGATGGTAGGGTTAGTACCTTATCAGCCTGGTAAACCAATTGAAGATGTAAAACGTGAATTAGGATTAGACGAAGTGGTGAAATTAGCTTCAAATGAAAACCCATATGGATTTTCACCGGAAGTCAAAAAAGTATTACAAGACTCTTTAGAAAACCTAGCGATATATCCGGATGGTTATGCAAGAGAGCTACGTGAAGGCGTAGCGAAGCATCTCGGTGTCAAGGAAAAGCAATTGATTTTTGGGAATGGATCAGATGAAGTGATTTTGTTATTATGTCGATCTTTATTAACTGAGAAAGATAATATTGTAACTGCAACACCAACGTTTTCTCAATATAGTCACAATGCTGTAATTGAAGGAGCAAAAATTCACGAGGTTCCATTAGTTGATGGCGTTCACGATTTAGAAGCAATGCTTGAAGCTATTGATGAGCACACTAAAATTGTATTTGTATGTAATCCGAATAATCCATCAGGAACGTATGTAGGGGAAGAGGAGTTTCTTTCTTTTTTAAAGAAAGTTCCAGATAATGTTTTAGTCGTTAGCGATGAGGCTTACTTTGAATATGTAGCCGCAGAAGATTACCCTGTAACGATACCTTTATTAAAAGATTATTCTAACTTGATGATATTGCGGACATTTTCTAAAGCTTACGGATTAGCATCTTTAAGAGTTGGTTATGGCGTAGGAAATGAACAATTTATTCAAGCGTTAGACCCTGGTCGAGGCCCTTTTAATACGAATACAATTGGTCAAATTGCTGCGTTCGAAGCGTTATCTGATCAACAATTTATAACAGAATGCTATGAGAAAAATAGAGTAGAAATGGAACGCTTTGAAGCTTTTTGTGAGAAAAAGGGCTACAAATATTACCCTTCCCAAGCTAATTTTATTTTAATTGACTTACAAAGACCTGGCGGAGAAGTATTTCAAAAATTGTTAGAAAAAGGGTTTATTACAAGGAATGGTGAAGCTCTAGGTTTTCCGACTTGCATTAGAATTACACTTGGTACAAAAGAACAGAATGAACGAATTATTGATGTATTATCTAATTTATCATAGCAGGGGGAACATTCGTGAGGAAGAGAGTGTTACTGATAGGTTTAGGGCTAATAGGGGGATCATTAGCCTTATCAATTAAAAAAGAACATCCTGAATGTGAAATTATTGGATTTGATGTAGATAAGGAAGCTGTCAAGCTAGCTTTATCATTACAAATTATTGATAGAATATCAATACGGTATGAGAGTGACGCCTCAAATGTCGACCTCATTATTTTAGCAACACCTGTTGTAAGTTCTATTGAAGTGTTGAGTAAACTCGAATCGATTTCTTTAAAGCAAAACTGCTTAATAACTGATGTTGGTAGCACGAAAAGGACGATTGTTGAAAAAGGCAAACAGTTAACAAAAGACGATGTATTTTTTATTGGTGGCCATCCAATGGCAGGTTCACATAAAACAGGCGTAGCTGCATCGAATGTACGATTATTTGAAAATGCTTTTTACATAATAACACCTTCTGAAGGTACACCATCATCTAAGGTGATACAATTACAAAATTGGCTCAGGGGAACGAAGGCCCGATTTATCGAACTCAATCCAGATGATCACGATAAATTTACTGGGATGGTTAGTCATTTACCTCACGTTGTTGCTGCTGCACTCGTACGTCAAACTGGTGAAATGGGAAAGGCATATCCGGTTGTTTCACAATTAGCAGCAGGTGGTTTTAGAGATATAACGCGTATTGCCTCTGCTTCGCCCACTATGTGGAGAGATATTTTACTTCAAAACAAAGATATTCTTTTATCGATGTTAAAAGAATGGGATAGTGCTATGAAACAAGTAGTAGAAATGCTTGAAGAAGAAGACGGAGAGGAAATATTCCGCTTCTTCTCTGAGGCGAAACAATTACGCGATCAGCTGCCTGTCGGACAGAAGGGTGCATTAATGCCATTTAATGATTTATACGTAGATGTGCCGGATCACCCAGGTGTAATAAGTGATGTCACAAGTATTTTAGCTGAAGAAAGAATTAGTATCACTAATATACAAATTATTGAAGCGCGTGAAGATATTATGGGTGTACTTCGTCTTACTTTTAGATCAAAGGAAGATTTAAATACAGCAAAAAAGGTGTTATCTAATCACATGTATGAAACTTATGACATGCCATAGGAGTTGAGAGAGTGGATAGAGTGACGGTTAATAAAGTGACAAATGGATTAAACGGGACTATTTCAGTACCTGGTGATAAATCAATTTCACATCGTGCAGTCATGTTTGCGTCAATTGCAAATGGACAAAGTGAAATTACAGGTTTTTTAAAAGGGGAAGATTGTTTGAGCACGATAAGTTGTATGAAGCAACTTGGCGTAACTATTCGTGAAGAAGATGATAAGATTATTGTTGTAGGGAAAGGTGTGAAGCAACTCAAGGAGCCTAACACTATACTAGACGTAGGTAATTCCGGTACAACCATTCGGCTACTTTCAGGGATCTTAGCATCGCTGCCGTTCTCTTCTGTGCTAATTGGTGACGATTCGATTGCCAAAAGACCAATGGCAAGGGTAACTGGTCCTCTAAAAATGATGAATGCAACAGTTGACGGTAGAGAGAATGGTAGGTTTACTCCGCTTTTTATTCGTGGTGGACAACTCCAAGGTGTACACTATGTATCACCAATTGCAAGTGCACAAGTAAAGTCTTCAATTTTGTTAGCTGCTTTAAATGCTAAAGGAACAACAACGGTTACTGAACCACATCGCTCGAGAGATCATACTGAGAGAATGTTGAAAACGTTTGGAGTGAGTGTGGAGGTTGATGGTGAGAGTGTGAGCTTGAAAGGTGGACAAGCGCTTACTGCAGCCAATATAGCGGTCCCTGGTGACATATCATCTGCAGCCTTTTTATTAGTTGCTGCAGCCATTGTGAATAAGAGTGAAGTGACGATAACGAATGTTGGTATAAACCCTACTCGAACAGGTATATTAGATGTACTCGAGAATATGGGAGCGGACATTCGGATTACAGATGAACGTTTTTATGGTGAAGAGCCAGTTGCTAATATCACTATTAAGTATACTCAATTAAATGCAACAACGATTGCCGGTGAAATAATTCCTAGATTAATTGATGAAATACCAGCGATTGCTGTTTTAGCTACACAAGCAAATGGTGTGACTGTAATTAAAGATGCTGAAGAATTAAAGGTAAAAGAGACGAATCGTATCGATACAATGGTTCATCAGTTAAAGTCTTTAGGGGCAAACATTGAAGCGACTTCAGATGGAATGAAGATAATTGGACCAACCCCATTACGTGGTGGAAACGTTGAAAGCTACGGTGACCACAGAATCGGGATGGCGATGGCGTTGTGCGGATTAATTTCTGATGGTGATGTAAAAATAGAAAATACTGAAGCTATTGCAGTGTCATATCCTAATTTTTTTGAACATTTAAATGAGTTAAAGTAACATAAATTTCCTCTTCCCCTCATAGCTTGGCAATAGAGGGGAGGAGAGTTTCATGAAATATGTCATAAACGTTATCGACGATGATACACGCAAAGTAAAAGATATTTGGGTGGAAGATGGGAAGGTAAGGTATACAGACCTTCCTGCTGAACGCTCAGGAATATATCAAGTTGCATCAACTGACTTTCAAGTTTTACCTGGTAAAATCACTTTCGATGACCAAGTAGTACCAGCATATCGCCTAGGGAATGGGTTGTCATACGTAAAACGATTACTTTTGTTTGGAAATACCACTTTTATTCATCCGATAAAAGTGGAGTATGAATCAGAGTTACATCATAAGTTGAGTGACGTAAGACAGACCCTGCTCTCATGTCCAATTGATTATTTATTTGCTATTGTTGTTCCGGCTACAAAACTATCTGATACGTTTGTTCGTAAATTAAAATATGAATCTATAGCGATCGTTTTCGTCGAAGTAAATAATACGAGCGAATTGGATGAGGTACCATGGCAGCGTGTTGCAGAAGCGATTTTTCCGAAAAGAATTCTTATCGTGTGCAAGCCGAGTGATATGGCTTTGATAAAGAAATATGATGCAAATATTATGGAGAAATGGAAGAAAATAGTGAAAAGATATAAATTTAATTCTTATTTTAACTTCCCAACTCTAGGGAAAAGCGTATCGCTATTTTTAAGTAAAAGAATTGGTCTATATCCACAAAAAGGTGCACTTGTTATGGGGAGTGATGCAGATTATGTCATGTATCACGAACTAGAAAATGATACGCCAATAAAGTTCCCTGATATTATCGTTTTAAAAGGCCAAGTTATTAAAGCGGCTTTACAATGGACTATCGAAGACATTGAAGGAGCAGAATTGACTTCTCTCGTTCCAGAGAAGTTTTTACCAATACAAGATGTCTATCGTTTTGAGGACATAAATAAAGATATATAACCTAAGGAAAACATAATTCAAGGTTCATAGCTTGAATTATGTTTTTCTTATTCGATACAATGTACATAGACATAACTGAAGGGTGAGATAATGTGAACGATCAATTACATAATGCAATACAACTCATAGAAGAAGGTATGTATGAGGAAGGATTACAAAAGTTATCAGAGATTTCTAAGGAAGCAAATGATGATATCTTAAGAGAAATTTGTGAAATCTATTTCGAATTAGGATTAGTCGATAAGGCGTTAGTACTGTTAGAAGATTTAATGTTCCGGTATCCAGACCATGGTGAATTGTTTGTATTTGCAGCAGAGTGTTATTCTGAGTTGGGGAAAGAAGATGAAGCAGTAGACATGTTGACAGAAATACATAAAGATGATCCTGTATTTGTACAAGCACAATTATTGCTTGCAGATATCTATCAAGGACAAGGTTTAGAGGAGGTAGCCGAACAAAAGCTTTTACAGGCTGAGAAGGTAGCACCAGAAGAAGCGATATTACTATACGGTATTGGTGAATTTTATTTAGACAGGGGCGAGTATCAACGTTCAATTCCTTACTTTAAAAAAGTGATTCATGATCATAAGTTAGACGATAGTAATGGTTTAAATCCAGCACTGCGCTTAGCGGAGGCTTTTAGTACTTCTGGTCAATTTGAAGATGCACTTACTTATTATGAGAAGGGTTTAAAAGATAAAGAGGATCTAGATGGTATTTTCGGATGGGGATATACAGCACTGCAGCTTGGAGAATATGATGTTGCTATAAAGCAATTCGAAAGATTAAAGAACTTAGACGAAAATTATACGACAGTTTATACGTATTTAGGTAAATCCTTAAAGGCAAAAAATAAACTAAAGGAAGCATTAGAAATTCTCCACGAAGGAATTATGAAGGACGAATATAATGAAGAGTTATACTTAGAAATGGCTAAAGTACAATTTATGATTGGTAATAGAGAAGAGGGGAAAAGCTTCTTAGAGAAAGTTATAGCTATTAACCCGTCCAATGTTTCTGCTGTAAAAGAGCTTCTCTTATATTTTCATCAAATTGAAGACTATGAAGGACTCTTACAACTATTGTCATTTCTAGAGGAATACGGAGAATATGATCCTGTTTTCGAAAGGTATAAGGGAAAAGCCTTATATGAAGAAGATGATATTGCTAAAGCCGTAATAGCATACGAAAATGCCTTACATGATATACAAGAGGATTATGAGCTTATGGAGGAAGCTGCATATGTTTTCCTTGAAGCAGGCCATCGAGAGAAAGCGATAGCGCTTTTAGAAAAGGTGTTTGCAACTTTCAAAGACAGATTTGACATTGAAGAACGCCTGCAACAGTTAAAAATAGATTAAAAATGATGATAGTTTTTCCCCTCTTATCACATACTATTATTATTATTTGATGAGAGGTGTCTTTTATGAAATTAATGCAAGTGCTTTCTTTACAACCTCAAAAAGAATTAGTGGAAAGAGTAAAGTCATTAGGATTAACTTGCAATGCACATTCAAGACAACAGGTAACCGAGGAGTTATCAAAATTACTACTGAATAGAGAAAAATTAAAAGAGACTTGGATTAATTTAACACAATCAGAAAAGCATCTGCTCTTACAGATGAGTTATGGAATTTCCTTAGCCTCTTATTCAACGGAATTACTTACTAGTTTAAGGCGAGAAGATCAGCATTTGTTTCCGTCTATCCTTCATGGCCTAAAATGTAAAGGCTGGATTTATGAGGGAGAAAACGGACATTTAACGCTTCCGTTAGAATTGAAAAGGACAATAAAACAATTTACTTTAGAGGAATGGCAAGAGGAGTTCATCATTTTACCTCGTAATAAGAGTCAAGACTATTATGCTATTTATGATTTGTTTGAATTTATGGATACTGTTTCGGACTCTAAGGTTCCTTTAACGAAAACAAAGACGATCTATAAAAAACAATTATTAAATATACTAAAATTGTTGTCAATGGAGGAGACAATTCCTACAGAAAAATGGAGATTTGGATATGGTAGACATTTTAATAGTTATCCGGATTGTTTTTCATTTTTGTATGATTTCTGCTTTGATCAAGGTTGGATAGTGGAGGGAGAAAGTCTAACGGTTACTGAAAAATGGAATAGTGGACAAAATACATCCATTAATGAGTTGTTGGACCGTATGCTACGAGTATATATTCGTATTTATAGACGCTCAATTCCTCAGCTACCATTCATCGTCGATTTATTAACAAATATGCTCTCCGGTGGAGATGCAATAGAAGAGAAGCAATTGATTCATAAAATAAAAGATTACGTTGACCCATATTATTATGATAATCCTAAACAGATTGTTGAAAAAAGAATTGTTAGTATGTTAAAATATATTCACTTTTTATCTTTAACCGAGATAGATGGTAATTGCTATTTGCAATTGAATGAGAGGTTAATGATGAGAACTAAATAATGTTTTCTTGAAAAAATTTAGAAGATACATTTATTTTAAAGGATTTTTCGATAACGTAGAGAATATATTAAATAATAAAGAGATCATGAATGTGTCTTAATCGTCACACTCAACGTAGATTGTCTTCCTCGTAAAGTGACAATAACAATGAGGGAGGGAAACTTGATGAACAATCCTGTTCCTGTAATGGAAAAACGCGACTTTTTGAAGTGGTTTTTGGATCAGTATCAGCTTAAACGTAGAGAGTGTGCTTGGTTATTGAATTTTTTGATGAGTGACGATATTTTAATGGAGCGTGTACATTTTGTGGAACAGGCGGAATATTGTCCGAAAGCATTAATGATTTCCGCAAATGATGTGGATAGTGTTCCTTTTGCTTTTCACAAAAATCAGCACGTGACGATGGATGCAGAAAAGTCCTTTCATGACATTAGACTTAATCGCACGGAAGATATTTATGTTCAACTCAATTTCAAGGAAAAACAGCAAGTTCCTCAGTACGTAGCCGTATTAGAGGAAAACCCATACCTTCCTATAAATAAAGAGGAAGCTAATGTGGATAGCTTATTAGCTGAAATCGTACTGGAACAGTCGATTAAGTCATATCGTTTAAGTCTTTTAGAAGGGGAGATTGATCAAGCGTTAATTAGGGGAGACGAAAAGGCCTTTCATGAATTAGTAGAACAATATCATGCTTTAAAAGCCCTTTAAGGGCTTTTCTTTTGTAAAATAATCATGTATAGGTTATCTCAACTTTGAAAACTGTCTTTCGTAAAATTTCCTCTTCGCTTCTATTTTAAGTTAACATCGCATCATGGTGCTAATCGTGTCTCCGCTATCTTTCTAAGCATTGTTTTCCTTGTCTGTGAGACAGGAAGTTATCTTTTTAACTACCTAAAAAGTGTTAGTAATTTAAAGACAGAAGTCTCGTATGGTAATACATATTGTAAAGCTACTAGTTCAAATAGGCTCTGTAAAAGGCTAGTGTTTATATTGACAAAGGGGGAGAAGCCTTTCGGAATAGCGGTAACTGAAGACATGCAGGGCGGATTGATGGCAATGGCTCCGTTCGTTTCATGTAGGGAAGCAAAGCCTGCGGCACCAAGCTGTGAAAATCAATAACATAGTTTAACATAACCTATCAAAAATTAGTATAATGAAGCACCAATTGATCAAAAGTAAAGGGGAGAGATTTTTTGAAGTGGACAACTAGTCACATAGATACTTATTTAAATGCAAAAGAATATGTAGATACTGCAATAATCCCACTAATTCCTATTGAGTGGAGGAGTGACTTAAAGGGTAAGGTTTCTATGGCAGAATTTACAACATTAATTGTAGAGGAATTAGAGAGGCAATTTAAAGGAAGGGTGTTCCAAATATTACCTTTTACATATTTGTCAGAAGAAAGTGAGGAAGAAAGAGTTGCTAGGTTAAAAAAGTGGGATCAACACCTTTATTCCGGTGGGTTTAAGCATGTAGTTTATATCACTGCTGATGGAGAATGGAAGAAAGTAGAGAAGGAACTTCCTGATATGCTCATTTGGTTACCCTCTCTCTCTTTAGAAAATATGGATGAATCATACGCTAAAGAAATTATTGGGCAACAGATGAAACAGCTATTACCACTGATTACAAATAAGTGGCAAGAAGAGCCGCAAGAACGAGAGATATAATTGTGAAAAATAATCTTCACTCTTAGGTACTGTATTGTTGACATTACTAGAAATTTTGGGCTATCATGAGTATGTCTTAGTATGTTATTTTGTGGTGTCAACTTAGTAATGAATGTGAGGAGGGAAAATTCGTGAGCGAGAAAGAACATAAAGTTTCTAGACGTCAATTCTTATCGTATGCATTAATGGGTGTCGGCGGTTTTATGGCTGCTGCTACAGTTAGCCCGATGGTTCGTTTCGCACTAGATCCTGCTCTAGATGCAGGTGGTGATACTGAGTTTGTAAATGTTGCTACAGTAGATGAATTGACAGAGGAACCGCAACGCTTTGATTTCAAAGTAGAAGTTGAAGACGCTTGGTATACTTCCGAGCAATCAAGAACAGCTTGGATTTATAAAGAGGGAGACAAAGTCATTGCCCTTTCACCTGTATGTACCCACTTAGGTTGTACGGTTAACTGGGATACAAATGAAGATCACCCAAACCAATTTTTCTGCCCTTGTCATTTAGGTCGTTTTGAGAAGAGTGGTCAAAATGTTGCAAATACACCACCAACTAGACCATTGGACTTATATGACACTAAACTAGAGGATGGAAATGTTTTATTAGGTGGTACAATACAACGTAGGACTGTATAAAGTTGTTTGAAGGGGGGCGTAAATGATGCTACAAAAAATTTATGATTGGATAGATGAGCGATTAGATATTACTCCAATGTGGCGTGATATTGCAGATCATGAAGTACCTGAACATGTTAATCCAGCTCATCATTTTTCCGCATTTGTATATTGTTTTGGTGGTTTAACATTTTTTGTTACTGTAATCCAAATCTTATCGGGTATGTTCTTAACCATGTATTACGTACCAGATATTATTCATGCATATGAATCGGTGTACTTTTTGCAAAATGAAGTAACACATGGCGTAATTGTTCGTGGGATGCACCATTGGGGCGCGAGTTTAGTTATTGTTATGATGTTTCTTCATACTTTAAGAGTTTTCTTTACAGGATCTTATAAAAAACCTAGAGAATTAAACTGGGTTGTTGGTGTACTTATTTTCTTTGTTATGTTGGGATTAGGATTTACTGGTTACTTACTACCGTGGGATATGAAAGCTTACTTTGCGACAGTAGTAGGATTAGAAATTGCTGAAAGCGCACCAGTTGTTGGTGGTTTCGCAAAAGCATTATTAGCTGGTGGAGAAATAATTGGGGCCCAAACATTAACGCGTTTCTTTGCGATTCATGTATTTTTCTTACCTGGAGCTTTACTAGGGCTACTAGGAGCGCATTTCTACATGATTCGTAAGCAAGGTATTTCTGGACCGTTGTAAACGGAAAAGAAATTTGAAAAGGAGGGAAAGCTATGCATCGCGGGAAAGGTATGAAATTCGTCGGGGATTCCCGAGTTAAAGCGAAAGAGCATCGAATGAAAAACATACCAAAAGATTATTCCGAGTACCCAGGTAAAACAGAGGCTTTTTGGCCTAACTTCTTACTTCGCGAATGGATGGTTGGGGCCGTCTTTTTAGTGGGGTATTTATGTTTAACTGTTGCTCACCCTGCGCCATTAGAGCGTATGGCAGATCCAACAGATTCAGGCTACATACCATTACCTGATTGGTATTTCTTATTTTTGTATCAATTGTTAAAATATGAGTTTGCAGCAGGACCTTATACAGTAATTGGTGCTGTTGTAATTCCTGGTATCGCCTTTGGTGCACTTTTATTAGCTCCATGGCTTGATACAGGTCCTGAGCGTCGGCCGATAAAACGTCCAATTGCTAGTGGGATTATGTTATTAGCAGTTGTATCTATCATTTTCCTAACATGGGAGTCTGTTGATGAACATGATTGGGAAGCGGCAGCACAGCAAGGTGCTATAGTAGAAGATGTTGAAGTAGATACTGAATCAGAAGCTTATGCAATTTACCAAACCCAGGACTCCTGTATTGGTTGTCATGGGGGAGATATGTTAGGTGGAGCTGCTGGTCCAAACCTCTTCCAAGGAGATTACTCTAAAGAAGAAGTGTACGATATCATTAAGTATGGTATAGAGGGTACCGCTATGCCAGGTGATAACTTCACAGGAACTGATGAAGAGCTGGAAATATTATCAGCATTTATTGCAAATGATGGTCAAGATCCTGAAGAGTAAGTTTTTAAAAGCTGACTGATTAAGTTCGGTCAGCTTTTTTGAAAATTTTTTTTAATATAAAATGAAAATAAGGGACGTTGCACATGCTACAACTATTTTTACAGCTGTTGAGGGAAAAATCTTTTTTATGGTTACTGTTATTAATTAATATTGTTGGTACTATATACGGATATATTTGGTATGGTGGTCAACTAGCACAAACACCAACGATATTTTTACCGTTCGTACCAGATAGCCCTACCGCAAGTTTATTTTTTTGCTTAGTTTTAATAGCATTTTTGTTAGGGAAAAATTGGCCGCTAATGGAGGCTTTAGCCTCTGTTACTTTAGTCAAATACGGTATATGGGCCGTTGTTATGATTTTAGCCGCTGCTATCGCAGGGGATACATTACATTGGACACAATACATGCTTATTTGTTCACACCTTGGAATGGCTGTACAAGGGTTGCTTTACGTGCCATACTATCGTATTAAAGCTTGGCATCTCATTGTAGTCGCAGTCTGGACACTGCATAATGATTTTATTGATTACATATATGGAATGCACCCTTGGGTTTCTAGCTCAATATATCAATATATAAGGGAAATAGGATATTTTACTTTTTGGTTAAGTATTTTTAGTTTATTAATCGTATATTTACTGAACAAAAATTTGAAGAAAAAAAATCTTTCATAATCTTTCAGGTCTACTCCTGTCCAATTGCTCATACGATGAAGTATGAACTAGAGGAGGGACAGGCATGGCTGAAAGATTATTTAAAATATTCTTGGTTCTTTCGATATTTATTATTTTGCCTATACAAATAGGAACTGCAGAACAGACAGGTACTCAAGAAAAAAAAGATCTGTGGCGGGAATTAAATCATACTAGTGACTCTATTTTACGAAACGTAAAAGAAGGGAACTATGATGATGCAAAAGAGTTGCTTAACCGTTTTTCAGATGATTTCTTATCTATCCGTGCTGCAGATGAAAACTTAACGATGAGAGAGCTGCAAGTTATTACTTCTGTGTATGACGAAGTAAATGAAGCAGTTGTTAGTGTATCGTTGCCACATAAAGATAGAGTGGAAAAAGCATCTAAATTAAGGCTATTAGTCGATGTATATGATGCACCACATGAAATGCTATGGGAGAGAACGAGAAGTTCCCTTATAACACCAATTAGTAATATGAAAAGTGCGGTTGAAGCTGGCAACAATACTAAATTTCAAAATGACTTAAATGCATTTATTAATAGTTATGAAACAGTCCGTCCTGCATGGTCGATTAGTTTAGAAGATGAAAACTATGAAATGATAGAAGCACAAATAAAATATTTACAGCATTTGCGTGGAAACTTTCAAAATGATAAGGAAATTTTGGAGCATTTAGATAGAATGGAAGCACAGTTAAATAAGATTTATGATGGTACAAAAGAAGATACTTCTGATCCATCCTTAATTTGGGTCATGTTAACAATTGGTGGTGCGATCGTCCTTTCTTTAACATATACTGGTTGGAAAAAGTATAAAGGGGAAAAAGAAAGGGAAAAACAACGTAGGAGAGATCGGCGTCGTCTCCGTTAATGCATTGTCGTTGACACAAAATAGCGGGTTGATTAAAATTAAAATATACTACTAACTAGAGTATTTCATTAAAGGGGTGAGTAATATGTTTGAATCAATAGGAGCTTATTTCATTTACCTTGCAGTGCTTATGATAATCCCTTTATGGGCACAATCCAAAGTGAAGAGTGCTTATAGGAAATATTCCCAAGTTGCTTCCTCTTCCGGCATGACTGGAGCTCAAGTTGCAAGAAAAATCTTAAATGATAATGGATTATATGATGTTACAGTTGAACCTGTAAAAGGACAGTTAACTGACCACTATGATCCGAGAAAAAAGGTAGTCAGACTGTCAGAACACAATTATTATGGTAATTCTGTTGCAGGCGCAGCAGTAGCTGCTCATGAAGTTGGCCATGCTATGCAAGACTACGAGGGTTACGCCTTTTTACGCTTTCGTCATGCATTAGTCCCAGTAGCAAACTTCGGATCCAATACAGCTATTTTCATTATTATTGCTGGTTTTTTAATGACCATTCCTCAACTCGTATTACTAGGAATCGTATTTATGTCCGCTGCTGTTTTATTTCAGCTTGTAACATTACCGGTTGAGTTCAATGCCTCCAACCGTGCAATGGAACAAGTCGTCTCAGCAGGAGTTATACGTAATAATGAAGAGAGAGAAACAAAAAAGGTATTAGACGCCGCAGCATTAACCTATGTTGCTGCCGCATTAGTAGCAGTAATAGAATTAGCTCGATTTGTTCTCATGTTCCTAGCAATGAACAGAGATTAATAATAATACGAAAAAGCCTCAGCACATTGCGAGGCTTTTTGTTTTGGGTAACTGTAGTGGTTTACTTGACAATGAATGGTACATTGATTAGTTCTAGTAAGAGGTTGTGGTGCCATCGATGTAGCTACTACTTCAAAGACATGGGCACCAACCCTTCACGGCATTTAAGAAAAACTAAAAACGAGCTTCACCAAGCTCGCTATAAGTTTTTCTTATATCTCACTTTTTCCACCCCGATCAGATAGGGTATGTTTAGCTTATATTCTTCAATGCTGTAATGGTCGTTTGTTCTCATCTAGAGTAAAACCTTCACCCATTACATCTTGAACATCTCCTAAAGTAACAAATGCATGTGGGTCGATCTTTGAAATTAAATTTTTTAGTCTTACAGTTTCTGTTTTTCCGACAACACAATAAAGGACTTCCCTTTCCAAACCTGTAAAAGTACCTTTTCCTTTTAATATCGTTACTCCTCTGTCCATTTCCTTTAAAATGATAGCTGCTATATCCTCAGATTTTTCCGATATAATCATTGCGGCTTTACCAGAGTATGCTCCTTGCTGCATAAAATCAATGACTTTAGCTATTATAAAAACAGCTAATAAAGTATACATCGCTTCACGGTAATTTAAATAAATAAGAGAAGATAAAATAACAGCGGCATCAAATAAAAACATCGTTTTTCCAATACTCCATCCAAAATACTTAAAAGCCATTTTAGCTATAATGTCGACGCCACCTGTCGTACCTCCATAGCGAAAAACGATTCCAAGCCCAACACCAATAAATACGCCAGCGAATAGTGCCGCTAGTGTTAAATCGTCATATAGTGGTAATGATATGATGGGGAAACGCTGAAAAATCCATAGAAATAATGAAACGCTTAATGTACCGATAATTGTATAAATAAATACATTACGTCCTAACACTTTCCAACCGATAAAAAATAGTGGAATGTTTAGTGCTAAGTTTGAATAGGCTGGGTCTATTGAGAACATAAAGTATAATATAAGCGTGATACCTGTAAAACCACCATCTGCTAAATTGTTCTCCATATTAAAATAAACTAATCCAAAAGACATAATTGCTGTTCCTATTAAAATAAATATAATGTTTTTTATTCTTATAGAACCGAGCATTTCATTCACCTCACTTTAAACGAGTATAGTATTTGTTAAAATGACTGCTTTATTATATAAGATGGTGTAGAAAGGTACAATGATTTCTTGTGAAATAATGTCAAAAATACACTATAATAAGAATATTCTTCTTTAACGTTCTTCATAGTTGTCAAATGGTGTTGATTTCGCTAACATGAACATGAAATATATTTACGTTTTCATTTTCAGAGAGTGAGGGTTAAAATGGATAATAAGTCTATTAAAGATGCTCAAGCACAAGTAGATGAATACATAAGTCAGTTTAAAGAAGGATATTTTAGTCCGTTAGCTATGATGGCTAGGTTAACAGAAGAATTAGGCGAGCTTGCTAGGGAAATAAATCATTTTTACGGTGAAAAGCCTAAAAAAGATTCTGAAGAAGAAAAAACAGTTGAACAAGAAATCGGGGATGTTTTTTTCGTGTTGATTTGCCTGGCTAATTCGTTAAATGTGAATCTAGATGAAGCATTACAAATGGTTATGAAAAAGTTTGAAACACGAGATAAGGACCGTTGGACGAAAATGAATAATGAAGGAGTTAATGAATGATGTTAAAAATTGTAGTAGCAGGACCTCGTGGTAACATGGGGCAAGAAGCAGTGAAAATGGTAGCAAATGAAGAAGCTTTTGAACTTGTGGCAGTGGTCGATATAGAACATAATGGATTGAAAATGAAGGATGTTCCTTCGATGCTTCCTTTAGATGTTCCGATTTTTGAAGATATGAATGATTGTTTTCAACAAGTGAATGCAGATATATTGATTGATCTCACTGCACCCGAAGCTGGAAAGAAGCATATGAAAATTGCATTCGAAAATGGCGTAAGACCCGTAGTTGGAACTACTGGATTCACTGATGAAGATGTGAAGGAGCTTTCTGACATAGCTGAAGATAAAAAAATAGGGGCTATTATTGCACCTAATTTTGCTGTTGGAGCCATTCTCATGATGAAATTTTCACAAATGGCAGCGCGATATTTACCTGATGTTGAAATCATAGAACAGCACCATGATCGTAAACTAGATGCGCCATCTGGTACAGCGGTGAAGACAGCTCAAATGATTACAGAAGTAAGGGAGAAAAAATCGCAAGGTCATCCTGACGAAAAAGAAACTCTACAAGGTGCAAGAGGCGCAGACTTTGATGGCTTACACATCCATAGTGTCCGTTTACCAGGTCTCGTTGCCCATCAAGAAGTGATATTTGGTGGAGTAGGTCAAACATTGAAAATTCGTCACGATTCGCTAAATCGTGAATCCTTTATGCCAGGTGTAAAATTAGCTTGTGAAACAGTAATGAAAATAGACGTGCTCGTTTATGGTCTAGAACACATTATTGAGTAGTTAACATGTAACAGATCACCTCTAGCTAGTTTGATAACAATTATATAGAGAAAGTCGAGGAGGAACGAAAATGAATATTTCTTTTATTGCCCATGATAGAAAAAAAGATGATATGGTTCAATTTGTAACAGCATATGAACAAGTCTTAAAGGAACATACTTTGTTTTCTACAGGAACTACAGGAGAAAGAATTATGGAGGCAACCTCATTAAGCATTCATCGTTTTCAATCTGGCCCTTTAGGGGGAGATCAACAAATAGGGGCTAAAATAGCAGAGAACGAAATGGATCTCGTTGTCTTCTTTAAAGATCCATTAGCTGCACAACCACATGAGCCTGATATTACAGCATTAATAAGGTTGTGCGATGTCTATAGTATACCGTTAGCTACAAACATGGCTACTGCTGAAATATTGTTAAGAGGATTGCAAAGAGGCGATTTCAAGTGGCGAGAAATTGTTAAAGGCAACATGGAGGAAGGAAGACAGTAATGAATTTTAAACAATTGGATATGCTTGCGATAGGTGCACATCCAGACGATGTAGAAATTGGTATGGGAGGTACGCTAGCGAAATATGCTAGTAAAGGTTTTAAAACTGCTATTCTTAATTTAACGAAGGCTGAGTTATCTTCTAATGGAACTGTTGAAGGTAGACAATTAGAGGCCGATAAAGCAGCTAAAGTACTTCAAACGGAACGGATTCAATTGTCATTTCAGGATCGAAGACTTTTTGAGAGTAAATCAGAATGTATACTTGCCATTGTTAATGTCATTAGAAAGTATAGGCCTAAAGTAGTATTTGCACCGAATAGTAACGATAGGCATCCCGATCATGGACATTGTAGTGTTCTCGTAAAAGAAGCTGTTTTTTCAGCTGGAATAAAAAAGTTTGCACCTGACTCAAATTTCGTTGCATACCGTCCTAATTACTTATATTACTACCAAATTAATGGAATGATTGTACCAGATTTTGTGATTGATATAAGCGACTTTATTGATAAGAAATTAAAAGCACTCTCTTGTTATGAAAGTCAGTTTACTAAAGGAGTTACCGGTGTAGACACACCACTAACTGATGGGTATATAGAAAAGGTAAGAGGGAGAGAGCATTTATTAGGAAGTGATCATGGGCTCGCCTATGCAGAAGGATTCAAATCGGAAAAACCGTTGTTAATGACAAGTTTATTAGGAGAATAAAAGAATGAGCTATAGAATTGGAATTACGTGCTATCCAACTGTTGGCGGCTCTGGTGTAGTTGCAACGGAATTAGGGAAAGCACTAGCCGAAAATGGTCATGAGGTTCACTTTATTACTTCGAGTGTTCCTTATCGACTAAATGAGTGTCAAGCAAATATTTTTTTCCATGAAGTAGAAGTTAATCAGTATTCTGTATTTCGATATCCACCATATGATATTGCTCTTGCTAGTAAAATGGCCGAAATTGCTAAGAGAGAGAAGCTAGATATTCTACATGTTCATTATGCAATTCCACATGCAATTAGTGCTTATTTAGCGAAGGAAATGGTAGGTGACCATCTTAAAGTCGTAACAACATTACATGGTACTGATATTACTGTTTTAGGGTACGACCCTTCACTTAAAGACATGATCAAGTTTGGAATTGAGAAATCAGACATTGTCACAGCAGTATCAAATGACTTAGTTCAGCAAACGAGTTTACTCTTGCAGACGTCGAAGCCGATAGAAACGGTTTATAATTTTGTCGATCATAGAGTTTATTTTCCGAGAGACGCTACATATTTAAAAGGGCAGTTGAATATTGAAGAGTCACAAAAAATTATCGTTCACGTATCTAATTTTAGGAAGGTGAAAAGGGTTCCTGACGTCGTTGATGCTTTTCTAAAAATACAAGAGGAGGTAGACTCAGTATTATTATTGATAGGTGATGGACCCGATTTACCAGTAGTTCGTGAGAAAGTCGATGCGTTAGGGATCTCAGATAGGGTGAGGTTCCTAGGAAATCAAAAGCGTGTAGCAGATTTATTATCTATTAGTGATTTAAAACTGCTACTCTCAGAAAAGGAGAGCTTCGGTCTTGTAATTTTAGAAGCGATGGCTTGTGGTGTTCCTGCAATAGGCTCAAAAATTGGAGGAATTCCTGAAGTAATCGAACATGGGAAAAATGGATTTATCAGTTCCTTAGGAAATACACAGGAGGTAGCAGATTTCGCCATCCGAGTCTTAACAGATGAAGAGCTCCATGAAAGTATGTCAACTTTTGCTCTAAAACGTGCAAATAGTGATTTTCATAAAGGTAAAATTGTAAAGCAATACGAAGATATTTATGCAAAAGCTATTTCACTTATAGGAGAATTAAAATGATTTCTAACGAAAGCGCTGCAATTCACATCCTAAATAGTCTTGAAAGTTACGGATTTGAAGCGTTTATTGTTGGTGGTGCAGTTAGGGATAAGCTCTTAAAGCGGAAACCAAATGATATAGATATTTGCACGAAGGCAAGTATTAAACAAATTCAAAGTATATTTCCGTCGTCAATTCATGTAGGGAGTAACCATGGAACATTGATCGTAAAAATAAAAGGGTGCACACTAGAAGTTAGTACATATCGAGCAAGAAATGGAGAAAAGCCAACAATATATAGCGACTTATCATTGCGCGATTTTACTATTAATGCAATGGCAATAGATATTAGAGGAAATATAATCGACCCTTATGATGGACAATTGGCGATTAAAAGGAAGGTTATTGAAGTTGTTCAAAGTGGGCAGCGTTTTATAGAAGATCCGATTCGCTTACTGCGTGCCATTAGAATTGCTAAACAGCTTAACTTTTCAATTGAAAACAAAACAAGTGCACTGTTAACTGACAGTGCACATTTAATAAAAGAGGTGGCAGCTGAAAGGATAACTGCTGAATTTCAAAAAATAGTAACAGCAGTACTTAACAAAAAAGAGGTATGTGAATTAGTAAGTGGGGATGTTGTACAGAATATACCTTTCATGTTTCCCGAAAAAAAAGTGATTGAAAGCCTGAAAAGGTATCCATATGAATTCATAGTTAAACATCATGTTGAATGGTGGATGCTGGCTTCCTTTTCTTATGATAGTAATGAAACAGTCCATATTCTAAGCGAGCTTAAGCTATCAAAAAAAGTAGTAAAAGACATTACATTTATTAGTAAACTCGTTATAGAAGTCATATCTACGTCTTGGAGTGATTATCATTTATATTTATTAGGGCGAGAGAGGTTAATTTTTGCAGAAAAGCTGCTTTCTTTAATACAAATGCGCGAAAATAAATCGAGTATTTTACTAGACAAATACGATTCATTACCTATTCACGATAATAAAGAGTTGGCAATTACTGGACAAGAACTGTTAGAGTGGTTTCCACAGGAACGTGGTAAATGGATTGGTGACCGCTTAAAAAAGGTAGAGGAAGCAGTTGTACTAAATAAGGTAGCGAATGAGAAAAAAGCAATTTTTAACTCGTTAAAAAGGGAGATCATAAAATGAAAGCAAAAGTATTGCAGCTTTTGAGAACTTGTGAAGATCACTTTGTTTCTGGTGAGCATATTAGTAATCAGCTTTCAATAAGTAGAACGATGGTTTGGAAATATATCGATGCACTTAGAAAAGAAGGTTACGTGATAAAAGCAGTTTCAAACAAAGGATATCATTTAGTTGAAGAAATGGACGTTGTTAATGAGCATGCGATACGATCTCGCTTAGAGGTTGATGCCATATTTCAAAATATCATTTATGAGGATACAGTGACCTCAACGCAGCAGGTAGCTTATAAGCTTTTAGGAGAGGGAGCTCCACATGGCACTTTGATTGTTGCTAATGAACAAACATCTGGTCGAGGTCGTTTAGGTAGAGAATGGTATTCACCGGCTAATACAGGCATTTGGATGAGTCTAATTATGAGACCAAACATTGAAATGCAACAAACGCCACAGCTAACACTTGTAGCCGCCGTAGCTTTAGCAAGAGCAATTAAGGAAGCGACTAATTATGATGTACAGATTAAGTGGCCAAATGATCTCATTTTTAATGGGAAAAAAATAGCGGGAATACTAACAGAAATGCAATCTGATCCTGACCGAGTTAAGTCAGTTATCATTGGAATTGGTATAAATGTCAATCAGCAAACTTTTCCTGAAAGTATTGCCAATATTGCAAGCTCTTTGTCGTTAGAAACGCGTGAAACGTTTCATCGAGTTGCAATAATTGAACATTTTTTAAGGGAGTTTCAATGGTTATATCATACATATTTAGAAAAAGGATTTTCCTTTATAAAACCACTTTGGGAAGCAAGGGCTATTTCTATTGGTGAAGAAATTCTAGCAAAAACGGCAAATGGCGAATTAAAAGGAGTAGCTGAAGGCATAAGTGATGAAGGTGTCCTTTTATTAAAAGATAGTGAGGGGAATAGCCATCGGATCTACTCGGCGGATATTCATCTTCTAGAAAAAGAATAATAGCGTCATGCTTTTCATTTTCTTATTATTTCTTGATTATATAAATATGCTAGAAGGAGCAAAAACAAAAATCTTTTTGCTCCTTCTTTCTTATGTTATAATGCTTTTGGACGGTATCCGTTAGGAACTGTACTTTTATATTTCACAAATGAAAAATTGTATTTCTGCCTTGATCCAAAACTGGACTGGGACAGAGGGTGTAACAGATGAGGGATATTTATATCCTTTTATCATTAGGAACGACTTTACCTTCTTCCAGCTAGGAAGAAGTTTTTTGTTTTTTACTATACATGTAAAAAAATCATGTATTTTTAACGTTCCTGTGATCTCCCTTTTCTCAGAGAATTGAAAGGAGAGAGATGAATGAAAACGACGACTGATTTTTTTAATATGAAAAAAAATGGCGACAAAATTACAATGGTTACTGCATATGATGCGCCAAGTGCGAAGCTCGCAGAAGATGTTGGCATTGATACGATTTTAGTAGGGGATTCTTTAGGGATGGTTGTATTAGGTTATGACTCCACAGTCCCTGTTACAATCGAAGATATGATCCATCATACGAAAGCTGTTAAACGAGGAGCACAAAATACGTTTATCGTGACTGATATGCCCTTTTTAACTTATCACGCATCTTTAGAAGAAACCTTTTCTCATGCAAAAAGGCTTATTCAAGATGGCAATGCTTCAGCTGTTAAGATGGAAGGTGGCGGCGCGGTTCTAGACAAGGCGGAAGCATTAGTTAGCGCTGGTGTGCCAGTAGTTGCACATTTAGGGTTGACACCACAATCGGTAGGGGTGCTAGGCGGATATCGTGTCCAAGGGAAATCAAATAGTGAAGCCGATAAATTAATGAAAGAAGCAAAACGTGCAGAAGTAGCTGGGGTGTGCATGCTAGTGCTAGAATGTGTTCCAGAGGAATTAGCAAAAGTAATATCGACATCTATTTCAATCCCAGTCATTGGGATTGGAGCAGGAAGAGAGACGGATGGACAAGTGCTTGTTTTTCACGATGTCATAGGATATACACAAGGACATGTCCCTAAATTTGTAAAAAAGTATAGTGACGTTTCATCCATCGTATATGACTCTCTTCATGCTTTTCATCATGAGGTGAAAGATGGTGTATTTCCAGAGGAATCACATGTATTTAAACAGCCAGAACAATTAAATAATAAAATGTATGGGGGAAAGTAAACATGAAGATTTTCACGAGTATCCCCGCTCTTAAAATATGGTTAAAAGATAATAAATCGAATAACGCCTCGATTGGTTATGTTCCTACGATGGGATTTTTACATGAGGGTCATGAGGCATTATTAAATAAAGCAATAGAAGAAAATGATTTAGTTGTGTTGAGTATATTTGTTAATCCATTACAGTTTGGTGAAAATGAAGACTTTGATCGCTACCCGAAAAATATAGAAAAAGATATTGAGGTAGCTAAAAAATACGGGGTTGATGCGATTTTTCATCCATCCGTTCATGAAATGTACCCTTCAGAGATGAGTGCTACGTTTAAAGTTCACCATATGGATGTTCTATGTGGTGCGAAAAGACCTGGGCATTTTGATGGTGTTGCAACAGTAGTGATGAAGTTGTTTGGAATCGTCACTCCAGATCGCGCTTATTTCGGTTTGAAGGACGCGCAACAAGTTGCAGTCATCGAAAGGTTAGTAAAGGACTACCACTTAAATATTGATATTGTACGTGTACCGACAGTCAGGGAGAATGACGGATTAGCGAAAAGTTCGCGAAATGTCAACTTAACAAAAAGTGAACGAGCCGAAGCCCCCTATATTTATAAAACGTTATTAGAGGTTAAAAACTGGATATTAGATGAACGGTGCTACGATACTGACAAAATTGAAGTTAAGTTAAAAACACTGTTGTCAAAAAGACTTTCAGGGAATTTAGATTATGCAGAGGTGAGAGGATTTCCTTCGTTAAAGAAAATGAAAACACTCTCGAGCGATGTCATGATTGCAGTAGCAATAAAATATAGCAAAGCTAGATTAATTGATAATGTCATTTTTCACTTAGAGGAAAAGGAGGGGAAATTATGTATAGACAAATGATGAGTGGAAAGCTCCATAGAGCAACGGTAACCGAAGCAAATTTAAATTATGTTGGAAGTATTACAATAGATGAAGAATTAATGGATACAGTAGGCATATTAGAAAATGAAAAGGTGCAAGTCGTTAATAATAATAATGGTGAACGCTTAGAAACGTATGTCATTCGTGGTAAAAAAGGAAGTAAGACGATATGCCTTAATGGAGCAGCAGCAAGACTTGTCCAGCCTGGAGATAAAGTTATTATTATCTCTTATAAACTAATGAGTGAAGAAGATAGCAAATCTCATGAGCCGAAAGTAGCGATTATGAATGACAATAATGAGATTGTTGAAATGATGAATACTGAGCCAGCATCAACTTTAAGATAAATATGAATAAGAAGTATATACATCCCTCCTACGTTGGAACACTTATATAGAAGTGACTGCGATATTGGAGGGATTTCTTTTGTTCTCATCAAAGAAATGGAAAGAAATATCTGACTGGTTAATCAACAATCAACAAAATTTAACAGATAAAGAAAAAAAATATTGGATAGCGTTTTTATCAGAGCAAAATGAAATTTTACTTGATGTATGGAGTGAACAACTAGAGTTATTAGACGAAGTAAAGGATAATCTTTTGTCATCCGAATCGCTGACATTTAAGAAGGAACAGGAGAATGTAGAGGGGATTAGTTTTTTTCATTTAGGACTATATTCTAAGGCGATTGATTCCTTATCAAACGAGGTCGATAACACGGAACACCCCTCTCGCATTTATCTATACTTAGGATTTTCATATATGTATCTCAATAAGAATGATAAAGCAAAAGAACATTTATTGAATGTCATTTACCGAAGTGATGATCAATTAGAGAAGCATTTTGCTTTTCTAGGGCTTGGTATTCAAGCCGGGCGCGACAATGATATAGAACAAGCTATTTCTTATTTTGAAAAAGCAGAAGAACTCCTCTTCAATGGTGATGTAGTGTATAATTTAGGAATATGTTATTTGTTATTAGAAATGCCTAAGGAAGCCATTGCATTTTTCAATAAGGTAATTGGTTCTGGTGAAGGTGATGGAGAAGCATATTATTGGCTTGGGAAATGTTATATGGATACAGGTAATACCACGATGGCAATGGAAACTTGGTATCAAGCTGTACATGAGTTTGATAATAAAGAAATTCTTTTATCGCTTGCTTCGGAGTTTGAAGAGGAAGGATTTTTTTCTTGTGCATTGTACTGTTATGAGCGACTTTATGAGCTAGGAATGGAAGAAAGACTTGCCTTACATGGATTAGCTTGGAACTATGGTTTATTAGATCAACGTGATAAATCTATAAATAGATTTGAGCAATTATTGGAGGATTCACCAGAAGATATTAATGTATGGATTTCCTACGTATGGCTTTTGAAACAGTGGGATGAAAAGGAAAAACTAGATACATGTTTAAAGAAAATTAGTCAGTTAGAGATTCAGCACCCATTACTTAAAAAAATTACATCATAAATGAGATTGGTTTGCTGGGAGAAACATCGTACTTGGAGGAGAATGTATGGAACGTTTTGTTATAGTAGACGTGGAGACGACTGGCGTCTCTTTTATAAAAGGGGATCGCATCATTCAAATAGCCTTTGTTGTCATTGAGGGGAAAAAGATAATAGACAGATTTAACAGTTATGTTAATCCTATGAGAGATATACCACCATTTATTAGATCGCTAACAAATATTAACGATAATGAAGTGAAAGATGCTCCAACTTTTGATCTAGTGGCACCTAGGCTATTACAAGCATTAGACGGTGCCTTTTTTGTGGCACATAATGTAGATTTCGATCTAAGTTTTATTAATGAAGAACTTCATGCACTAGGATATACCGGATTAAGTGGCCCAGTAATAGATACAGTGGAGTTATCAAAGATTGCCTATCCTACTGCAGATGGCTTTAGGTTATCACAGTTATCAGAGAGCTTACATATGAATCATGATCAACCTCACCGTGCTGATAGTGATGCCGAAGCAACTGCACTAATATTTTTAGAAATAATGGATAAACTATATCACTTACCTAAACAAACACTAATTGAATTGAACAACTTGTCAACAAAGCTTAAAAGTGATATCGGATCGATCATTCAAGAGTGGATTATGGAAAAAGAAACATGTAGTGACGATAAATATGATCACTTTCAAGGTCTTGTTTTAAAAAAGCGTGAGAAAATATTAGACAATGAGCAAATGGAAGAAGTAGACAAGATATTATTTCACAATTTTTATGAATCAAATATAGTCAACACTAATTGGTGGCAAAACGTAATGGAAGGTTATGAAGTAAGAGCGGGGCAAACGGAGATGATGACATATATATATGAAACGATGGAGGAAAGGGCTTTTGGCCTAATAGAAGCAGGTACTGGAACTGGAAAGACACTTGCTTATTTATTACCTGCTGCTTTTCTCGCGAAAGAGAAACAGAAAAAAGTTATTATAAGTACACAAACAATACAACTTCAAGAGCAGTTAATAAAAAAGGAAGTACCTACTTTAGAAAGGCTATTACCATTTCCTATACATGTTGTCATACTGAAGGGGAGAAGTCATTATTTATGTTTACAGAAGTTTGCAAGGCTATTACAAGAAGATCATAATGATGCATACGATAGAACTGTGTCAAAAGCTCAAATTCTCGTGTGGTTACTTGAAACAAAGACAGGAGATGTAGAAGAACTTAGTCTTGCTTCACACTCAAACCGTTTTTGGAACGATATTGCAAGTGATGCATATTCCTGTAACTCTTCTAAGTGTGCTTGGTTTTCAAGGTGTTTTTATCAACATGCAAGAAATGATGCGAGAAAAGCTGACCTCATTATTACAAATCATTCATTAATTCTTGCTGATATTTTAACGAGCAATCAACTAATACCAAAATATGATTATGCAATTTTAGATGAAGCACATCACCTCGAAGATACAGCTACGGAACAATTCGGGCAGCAACTTGATTATTTATCTTTAACGCATCTCATTAACCGAATGGGGTCTAAACGTGGTGAAGGACTATTACGGCAAGTATATGATGAAATATATAATGATTATCGTGATACTGTTGAGAAAATAGAGGAAACCGGTACGAAAGTTAAATTTGAATGGTATGAATTATTTTTACTATTGAATGATTACGTCATTAATAGTAATACAAACTTTAATGAACGTGGACGAGCAACTGTAAAAATAAATGCCAAAGAGAACAGCTGGTATGTCATTGAAGAAGCAGCGAGACGTTGTAAGCTTTATTTAGAAGAGTGGCTTGCTAATATAAATCGTATAGTAGATATTTTAGAAACAATTGAATCGAATTACAATGATGCATTCACTTCATTCATAGACAGAGTAGAAGGTGTGTATTCCTCTTTAATTAAGCTTCTATTAGAACAAGATGATCACATGATATATTGGATTGAAGCTGATACGAAAGGTCCTAAGCAAGCTATATATATAAAAGGCCGTCCCATAAACGTATCTGAATCATTAGCTGATTTATTTTTCCAAAAAAAGGATAGTGTTATTCTTACTTCTGCTACGCTAACTGTCAATAATAAATTTAATTATATGATTAGACGTCTTGGATTATCAGATTTTTATGTGAAAACAAAGCATATTGATTCACCGTTTCATTGGGACAAGCAAGTAAAGCTCATGGTACCTACAGATATGCCCCTTATACAAGATGCTGGAGAAAAAGCATATGCTGAAGCTACAGTTATGCAAATTTATAGAATTGCTGAGATCACAAAAGGGAAGATGCTTGTACTATTTACTTCGTACGACATGTTAAAAAATTGTTACAACTACTTAAAGGAAATGCTAGACGATGAATATGCGATTATTGCACAAGGGGTACATTCAGGAAATAGAACAAAGTTAACAAAAAACTTTCAGCAATTTAATCAAGCTATATTATTAGGAACGAGTAGCTTTTGGGAAGGTGTAGATATTCCAGGAAGTGATTTAAGCATCATCGTAATAGTACGTTTGCCATTTACACCACCTGATGATCCAGTCTTTCAAGCTAAATCTACAGAGATGAAGCGAGAAGGCTTAAATCCATTTATGAAACTTGCCTTACCACAAGCGATTTTACGATTTAAACAAGGGTTTGGACGTCTTGTTCGAACGACACATGATCGGGGAGCGGTCATTGTATTAGATCGAAGAATTACTAATACAAAATATGGAAAGTTATTTATTAAATCACTTCCAGAAATACCTTTAGTCGAAAAATCGTTGGATGAGTTGGAAGATGACATTTTATCGACACTTTGATAACGGACATAAGAATCCTATTTGAAAGGAAGTAAAGAATGAAAAAGCAGCTATTTTCACTTATGATATTAACTATTTTTGTCGTTCTTTATACCCCACTTGTAGCGTTTGCTGATAAGGTTGATTTAAACTTATCTGAGGGAGAAATAGCGTACACTTTTTTTGATTTATCACATGGGGAATCTACATTAATACAAGGGGATAGTGGAGAAACGATCTTATTAAATACAGGTCATGGACAAAGTGAAGACGATTTAGAAGATCGATTAGATATGTATAAAGTAGATGTTATTGATACGTTAATCATTTCTAGTAAAGAAATGGAGTATATCGGTAATTTACCTTATATTATAAATAACTTTCATGTGAAAAATATAGTCATTCCTTTTACACTTAAGAGTATGTTTGAATCTGTACTTTCAAATTTTAACGGAGAAGTTACCTATGTAGAGAAAGGTGATCATTTTTCATTATTGGAGGATGTGACTGTTGAAGTACTATATGTTGAAGAAAGTGAAGGTGTAGGTAAAGGTGGCTGTGCTTTATTTATTGATCATTTTAATAAAAGCCTCCTTTATATGACGATTGCTGATTATGGCGTTGAAGAATCATTAGTGGAAGAGTATGATTTGAAAGCAACAATGTTTAAAGTTCCTGACTTTGGAAGTGATCGTGGAACTTCAGCACCTTTATTAGAAGAGGTTGATCCGCAAATCGCCGTTATTTTTCGTAATGGTGAGGATGAGCCAAGTAACTTTGTATTGGAAAGGTTAAATGAAACATGGATTGATATTTATCAAACGAGTAGAATTGGAACGATAACAGTGCGATGTAATAAGGAGGATTATGAAATCATTACTGTTCGTCCGTCACATAAAAATAGCTTACCGAGCAGCTGGCTAACATTTGATTAAGTGAATATTAGTGAAGAGGGGATAATCTGTGGTTACTGTAATACACTCGATAACGATCATTACATTAGATGAAAATAACGCTATCTTTCAAGGTTTTGTTATAATCAAAGGTGGCACCTTTCAAGAAGTGGGATCGGGATATCCAAGCAAAAAAATATTGGATACTGCTGATGAAGTCATTAACGGCAAAGGGAAGTGGATGATGCCTGGTCTTGTGAATACGCATGGACACTTAGGAAGTACATATTTACGAGGAGCGGGTGATGACATTCCTCTAATGAATTGGTTAGAGAATGTGATGTGGCCTGCTGAGAGAAGGTTTACACGAGAGACTGTGTTACAAGCAGCATCATTAGCGATCCTAGAAATGGTCAAATCTGGAACAACAACCTTTTTAGATATGTACCATCTTCATATGGATAATATTGCGGAATTGGTAATAGAGAGCGATATGCGTGCAGTTCTTTGTAGAGGAATGATTGGACATTGTTCAGATCAGGAACAAGAAGAAAAACTTTTAGAGTCGATTCAGTTATATCACAATTTCCATGGAGAGAACGACAACAAACTTACAGTAGCGCTATCTCCACATGCACCGTATACTTGTCCACCCGTTTTTTTAGAAAAAGTTGTAGATAAAGCTGTGGAAAATGGTATGTGGATCCATACGCATGTATCAGAGACAAAAAAAGAAGTAGTGGATCACATTCAAAAGTATGGGAAACGGCCAGTAGAACATTTAAATGAATTGGGGATGTTTAACGTACCTTGTCTTATTGCTCATGCAGTACATGTCAATGATGAAGAATTAAATATCTTAAAGGAAAAAGGTGTATCAATCTCACACAATCCAATGAGTAATTTAAAGCTTGGTTCTGGAATTGCGCCTATTCCAAAAATGCTTGATTTAAACCTATCAGTGTCACTAGGAACTGACTCAACGGCAAGTAACAATAATTTAGACATGTTTGAGGAATTACGAATAGCGACGCTCATTCAAAAAGGATTACATGAGGATCCAACGATAACTAGTAGTGAAGCATACTTGCGCATGGCCACACAATACGGAGCAAAATCACTACAAATAAATAATGTTGGTGAAATTAAAGAAAATTTTATTGCTGACTTTATCCTTATAGAGCCGGAAGTACCCCATCTTTTACCTTGGAATGAGGATAGAATTATATCCCATATCGTGTATAGTATGAAAGGGTCAGACGTTACTGATTCATTCGTGCAAGGAAAACAAATCATGAGAAACAGAGAGTTACTTCAATTAGATGAAGAAAAAATTTTATATGAAGCGAATTGTTATTTAAAGAGTTGAGCACCTTTTTTTAAGGTGCCCATGGATGGTAGGTGTAGGTTATTATTTTGTTTTTTCACATCTCTCTGGAAATTTTGTCTGCCTAAAAGCGATACTAACTGTGCTAAAATGATGGGGACGGTGAGGTGACCGTAAGGATATAAGATCCTTTTCAAGATGATACAATTCAGCAGTGGTGGCTGCTATTTGTTCGTAGCTTTTATTATTTTCGTTCACGCTCATCATCCTTTTCTTTGGAGCGGTAACTATAGTATCACCGCTTATGACACCAGTATGACTGACAATATTTCTCCTTAGTAGGAGAAGATTTTCATGTATAGTCAAAGGAGGCAACATAGTGAAGAAAAAAGCAACATTAGCGAAATTATGTACGGTAACACTGTGTCGAAATAACGAATTATATAAAGTGGTTGATTCATTAAATAGAACGTTAAAACATCGGGATTTACTTTTTGGCTTATCATTAAATAAAGAAGAACAAAAAATGGAGTTAACTATTTATGAAACGTAAGTAGGTGAAAGTATGGTAAAAAAATTAATCATTATATTTGTAATTATCTTAAGTATAGCTTCTGTCATTTTTACTTATCTTTTATACAGTTCAATCACATCACCATTGGAAGAAAGACAATTGAATGCGCAACAATATGTTCTTGCAAATACAACTATTGCTGAAATTAACAACATTGACTACTACCATGGCAGAAGGTCGTTTCAAGTAATGGAAGGTATTGATGAAGAAGGAACGGAAGTATATATTTGGTTCGAAGAGTTATTAGAAAATGATAATGAGGAAAACAGTGAGGATATAGAACCGCAATTGGTGATCAAAAATCAAAGCGATGGTTTATCGAAGGATCATATTCGTGATATTGTACATTCACGATTGAATGTAAAGAAAATAAAGGATATTAATTTAGGCATCATTGGAAATACACCAGTTTATGAAGTGATTTATGTCGATGATATGGATAGGCATTCTTTTTATTACGTTACATTTGAAGATGGTACTTATATAAGGCACTATCAATTTAAAAAGCCGTCTTAAAGTACCGTTTGTTACATTGACTTCTATTTTTCGACAGTTGTATAATGGATGAGGATTGTCCTTAATATACATACATTTAAAAATTATTGAAAAACTATGGAGGGAATAATGTGAAAACAACTATTGCAAAAATAGGAAACCATGTTGAGCAATCAGTAACGATTGGTGCTTGGTTAGCGAATAAACGTTCAAGCGGAAAGATCGCTTTTCTTCAATTAAGAGATGGTACTGGTTTTATTCAAGGTGTTGTAGTTAAAGCCGAAGTAGAGGAATCAGTGTTTCAACTTGCTAAGGAGCTAACACAAGAGAGTTCTATTTATGTAACTGGTATTGTGAGAGAAGATAAACGAGCTCCTTCTGGGTATGAACTTACTGTACAAGAAATTCAAGTAATTCATGAGGCGAAGGATTACCCAATAACACCAAAAGAGCACGGTACAGAGTTTTTGATGGATCACCGTCATTTATGGCTTCGTTCAAAGCGACAACACGCTATTATGCGAGTTCGTAATGAAATAATTAGAGCTACGTATGAATTTTTTAATGAGCAAGGTTTTTCGAAAGTAGACCCACCAATTCTAACTGGAAGTTCAGCAGAAGGTACAACAAATTTATTCCACACGAAGTATTTTGATGAGGATGCTTATTTATCTCAAAGTGGTCAACTTTATATGGAGGCTGCTGCAATGGCGTTAGGAAAAGTCTTTTCTTTCGGTCCAACTTTTCGAGCAGAAAAATCAAAAACGAGACGACATCTTATTGAGTTTTGGATGATTGAGCCTGAAATGGCTTTTATGGATCATGAGGATAGCTTAGTCGTTCAAGAACAATATGTTTCACACGTTGTACAAGCTGTATTAGCAAATTGTAAACAAGAACTACAAGCATTAGAAAGAGATACTTCTAAGCTAGAAAACATAGTAGCTCCTTTCCCAAGAATAACGTATGATGAAGCAATTGATATGTTAAAGAAAGAGGGACATGAAATAGAGTGGGGAGAAGACTTCGGTGCACCTCATGAAACGGCGATAGCAGAAAAGTATGATAAGCCTGTTTTCATTACGCACTATCCTGCTGAAATCAAAGCTTTTTACATGAAGCCTGACCCTAATCGTGAAGAAGTTGTATTATGTGCGGATTTAATCGCACCTGAAGGATACGGAGAAATTATAGGTGGCTCACAAAGAATAGATGATGAGGATTTGCTAAAACAAAGATATGATGAACATAATCTTTCAGAAGAATCCTATCAATGGTATCTGGATTTAAGAAAGTACGGATCTGTTCCACATTCTGGTTTTGGATTAGGCCTAGAAAGAACGGTTGCTTGGATGTGTGGAGTCGAACATGTAAGAGAAACAATTCCATTTCCTAGACTATTAAACCGTTTATATCCATAATAAATATTTTTTATCATCATGTTGTTGGATGTAAATAAAAAAGTAAGCTATAATAAACTAAAAGCCAAGCGTCGTAAATGCGCTTGGCTTTGTTTTCTAATTAGGGACACTTTCCGACTTAATAATACATGATATAATGGTAGTGAGGTGGACGAAATGAACGAAAATAAAGAAATAATAATAAACCAACTAATAGATGAACCACTAACCATTCCGTCGGTACTTATCAAAAATTATGCAAAACTAGGTTTAACAGAAGGCCAATTAGTTTTATTATTGCACTTGAGAAAATATATGCAAGAAGGCAATTCCTTTCCAACGCCACAAGATTTAGAATCAAGAATGACGATAAGTGCCGATGACTGTACTGCACTGTTAAAAGAACTGTTAAAAAGAGGCTTTATCACAATTGAAGAAAATCATGATACAGACGGAAAATTAGCTGAAATTATTTCTATTAAGCCTACTTATGAAAAACTAGCAGTTTTTATTAATAATGAAATGGTTGGATCAAAGAAACAAACGAAACAGTTCGAAGAAGGCCAGTTATATCGCCGGTTTGAAGAAGAGTTTTCTCGTCCTATAACACCAATGGAATTGGAAATGATATCAATGTGGCTAGATGAAGATAAACATGCTCCTCAAATGATTGAAGCTGCCCTTCGGGAAGCAGTTGTTTCTTCAAAGTTGAATTTCAGGTATATTGACAGAATTTTGTACGATTGGAAAAAGAATGGTGTGAGGACTTTAAGTCAAGCAAAACAGCATGGGGAAAAAATTAGGCAGCATCATTCTTCGCCAAAACAAAGTACTACACAGAAAACACGCCATCCGCATTATAACTGGCTACAAAGTTAAAATAATAGTGGGAGATAATAGAGATGTTAACAAGAAAAGATATAATAAATATTTTTAACACAATAGGGGATATGTTTCCAGATGCTGAGTGTGAATTGACGCATGCTAATCCGTTCGAATTGACTATTGCAGTATTATTATCTGCACAATGTACAGATGCTCTTGTAAATAAAGTTACCCCGAAACTGTTTGAGAAATATAAGACACCTGATGATTATATACAAGCGCCTTTGGATGAACTTGAAAATGATATAAGGTCAATTGGATTATTCAGAAGTAAAGCTAAAAATATTAAGAAACTTTGCCAATCTCTCATTGAAGATTATAATGGAGAAATCCCAAAAGAAAAAAGTGAATTGGTTAAGCTTGCTGGTGTAGGGAGAAAGACAGCAAATGTAGTAGCGTCAGTAGCCTTTAACGAGCCTGCAATTGCTGTTGATACGCACGTAGAGCGTGTTAGTAAGCGATTAGGTATTTGTCGATGGAAGGACTCTGTATTAGAAGTGGAAAAAACATTAATGAAAAAACTTCCTAAAGAGGAATGGTCGGTATCACATCATCGTCTCATTTTTTTCGGAAGGTACCATTGTAAAGCACAATCACCACGTTGCAATGAATGTCCATTGTTATCCCTTTGTAGGGAAGGGAAAAAAAGAATGAGGAAGCGTGGGGTTATTGTTAGTGAATAAAAAACTATGGAAAGTTCCGGAAGCTTTTGTTCTATCACCTTTTTATGGAAAAGGTGCGGAAATAACAATTTCGAATGATGTGGATTTTGTACAGGGTGATTTATTTCATTATGATATTAGATTAGCATTAAATTGTGCTAACAATACTGAACAACCTTGGGACAACCTTCAGACGTTAATTTTGAAAGTGAAAAATTTGTGGTTAAATGAAGGACTACCTACCCTTACACAATGTTTTCATGAACGAAATAGAAATAAAGCTCGGCCATATATGTTGTATTACTTAAGTTTATATATTCAGACAATGATATGGTTGCAGGAAAGACCAGTTTATACTTTAAATGCTATACAAGAACAATTAAATCATTTACCTTATGCACCTATGAATATTCGTGAACGAATATCATTTATTTTAAACTCACCGGACCATTATCATTCCTTTATTACTTTAAAACAATTATTTGAAGAGTCTCATAAAAAGTGGACTATATACTTGATGAAAAAAAATTAGTTACCGATGTGTTCATCTGATAAAAACGTAAAAGAGGTTGACTCAAAAGGTCGATTTTTACCTTTTGAGTCAACCTCATTCTTATTTAACTTTCAGGTTCTTGCTCGTGATCACCGACATCATCTCCATCGATATCACCGTTTTCATTATCTTCATCAGGGTTTTCATTTTCATCATCTTCAGGTCCGCGACCTTCGTTAGGCCCACGACCATCGTTATTTGGTCCACGCCCATTACCGTTTTCACCATTATTGCCACGTCCAGGACGATCATCTTCCTCAATTTCTTCATCATCAAATATCTCATCAGGAATATCTATTTCTTCTTCTGGGATAGTTACTTCAACTGTCATAGGGTCACTTTCCAAACCATCATTTACATTAGAAATTGCCTTCACTCTTATAGAGTATGTTGCACCGTAATCAGGACTATCTATCTCAAATTGAAGTCCCTGTGTAATGTCAAGTAAAGAGTAGTCACCATTATCAACTCGCGCTTCAATACTGTAGCTAAACATATCTCGAACATCTTCATTATAATCCCAGTTAATGTTAATTCGATGTTCCTCTTCATTATATGTTGCAGTTAAATTTGATACTGGATCAGCTTGAATAAACTCTTCGGATTCCTTTACTGGTTCTGTTCCTCTAACAAAATATTCATAAATGATTTCACTTTGTGGTGTAAAGTCACTCGGTAGAAGACCAGTAGACCTTTCTATACCGATTCTAACGACAGAATCAGGCATTTCAAAACTACCAACTTCTCGATCTTCATGTGCAAAGGCCATTACTTCTCTAAAGATATTTCGAGCAATTTGGCCTTCTCCTTGATTTGTATCAATGTATCCATCATTTAAATTTGCATACCCAGTCCAAACAGCTGCTGTGAGTTCAGGCGAGTAACCAGCGAACCACGAATCCCGAATACCATTTGTAATATTATGTTCCCTTTTTTCTTCTTCTGTAAAGTTTGTGGATCCAGTTTTACCTACGATCGGTACTCCAGGAATCGTAACGTTTCTAGCAGTACCTTCTGGACCTTCTACTACAGAACGCATCAATTCAGTAACAATAAATGCAGTATAATCATTCATAGCTACGACAGGATCTGGTGAGAGTGTTATCGTTTGACCATCCTGAAACTCAACCTTTCTCACTGTGTGAGGTGAATTGAATTCACCGTTATTAGCAAATGCCCCGTATGCACCAGCCATTTCAAATGGTGTTACTCCTGTAGTAAAACCACCTATCGCGTAAGGTTCCTGAATCGTATCTAAATCTAGACCTAACCGCTCACCAAATTCTTTAGCTTTATCGATCCCTACTTCTTGAAATGCTTTAACTGCAACAACGTTACTGGATATTTCCATCGCTTTACGAATAGACATTGAACCTCTGTGACTTGGATTTGAATACCAATTACTAAATTCTCTGTCCTCCCCGGTAAAGGAATGTGGTTCATCAACAATTTGATGGTAAGTCGACCATTTAAATTCATCTACTGCAGGACCATAATCTAAAATAGGCTTTATAGCAGAGCCCGGTTGGGCGCGTCTACTAGGGTTTGTTGCCCAATTATGGGATCGGGCTCCAGTTGCTTCACGAATACCGCCAATTGCCAATACCTCTCCTGTTTTGTTATCCATTAATGTAATCCCTGCTTGATATTTATCATCTGGAAATTGAACGACCTCATCAGAAGTCATGACATGCTCGACATACTCTTGGAGTTCAAGATCAAGTGTCGTGTATATTTTTAAGCCAGTTGTGTAGATATCTGATCGCTCTATTCCTTCGATCTCTTCCACTTCATCAAGCACTTGATCTAAGAAAGCTTGATATGGATAAGACTCACGTTTACTTTGTTTTAGTTGCTCCTCAATAGGAACTGCCATTGCCGCCTCAGCTTCTTCAGCAGTTATTTTTTCATGCCTCTCCATTAAGGCTATTACTGTGTTGCGTCGTTGCTCTGCTGCCTCTGGGTTTTTAAAAGGGTTAAAGTGATTAGGTCTTTGCGGTATTCCTGCTAGTAATGCTGCGTCTTCAATTGTAAGCTCTGAAAGCTCTTTACTGAAGTAATAATCAGCGGCGGCAGCTACACCATATCTAGAATCAGAGTAGTATATAGCGTTTAAATACATTTCTAATATTTGGTCTTTTGAATATTTCTGTTCTAATCTAATAGCTAAGTATTGTTCCTGAATTTTTCTTGTCCAGTTTTTATCAAAAGTTAAAAATAAATTTTTAACAACTTGCTGTGTAATTGTGCTAGCACCTTCACTGCCGAAGCCTCTCGTAACATTAGAAACAATCGCACCACCAATTCGTCGCATATCTAGACCGAAATGGTCGTAAAAACGGACATCCTCAACAGAGAGTACTGCATCGATCATGACATCTGGAATTTCATTAATGGTTACGTTGTGACGATTTTGCTCGGCATGCAATGTTGTGATTAGCTCACCATTTCGATCCACAATTTGTGGATTTTGCGCGAGCTTTAACCTTTCAGGATCAAGTTCTGGAGCATTTCTAATTATTGCAAAAGCAGTTATTGCACCTACGATTAACATGACTAAGCACATTATTCCAAATGCAACAAAGATTTTTTTCATCATACCTTTACGGTTTTTAGATTTACGTTTTGACTCTGTTTGTATCTTCTTTCGTTCACTTCTGGATTTGTAATTATTATCAGACATTTTGCATCTTCCTTTCAGATACAACTAAAGTAATAGAAAATATAAAAAACATTATTCGGTTGAAATTATTTTATCAATAATTTTTAAATAGTCAATCCTCGGATGATAGCCTATTTCTATTAATGTACCTACATCTTCAATAAACGTTTTCGGTATTGACTTTCTTTTCGTTATTTTCTCATCAAAAAAATGTATGATATCTGAAGCATATACTAAGTATATTTCATTGGAAATTGTAAATCTTAATATAATAAATGTAATGCCTCCATGGCTCAGAACTTGCTTCATATGGTTAATTTGGTGTTCATGAAAGTTCTTTAATGGAAAACTTGTTTTGTTTTTTGTTTCCTTTGCTTCAAAATCTATATATTTCCCTTTATATACACCATTGTAGTCAGTAGTTGAAGGTTTTTGAAAATAAGCCTCTGTGACTACGGCAGCACTTCGTTTAGGATAATGAACATTCACTATTTGTAGTGGTGTAGGCTTTTTATGGATAATAGCTATTCCGTGAGAACGATAATATTCATTCGTTTCATTAATATCCTCTTCTAGGTTCATTCCACGGTTACTAAACCTATCATCTTTTTTGACGACGTTTTTCCTCTCTAAGTTTCTTTTTGGTTCATATTTTTTCCCATTTGGATAACGAAATGACATAATTACTCACCCTTTTTGTTGATGCCATCAGTATATATTACCATAAATTTTAGGAAAGAAAATACTATTAACTAATTTACATTGTAATATGAAGACCAATAAAGGAGTTGAGTGATTTGTTAAAAAAATATGTAACATTATGTAATATAAAACATGTTAAAGAAATGACTTTAAGATATAACAAAGATAATCTTTTAAGAACGAAAGCATACGGGGACTTTTTTATTAGGAACAATGAAATTTATTGGGCTTACTTAGCAAGTATGGTTTCTCGTAATGCAGGTTGGAATATGTCTGACCTGTGGAGTCGGCCATATCAAGTTCTTTTAACGAAAGAACAGCAAAATCATTTATTCACAACGTATGAACGAGCAAATTGGTTAATATTTTCGGATGCTTTTCCACAGCTCTTGATTTATGAATGGTCAAAAAAATTAAAAGAACCATTATTTTACTTATTAACCTATTTTAAAGTGTCTAAATGGATGATAAATGAATGGGAAGCTTTTTGGGAAACGGGAAATAAAGAGCGACTTCTTCAAGCACTAATAATCAATGAACAAAACCTTATTCAAAGGCCAGTCATTGAAGCACCCTTTTTTAAGCGAGAAATATTCAATAGTTTCAGCTATGTACTCCAAGAGAGGCTTCATTTTAGTTCTGTTTTATTCCCAACGAAGAAGGGACAGATTTACGGGAGAACAGTTAAACAATTTAATAAAGTAGAAAAAAGAATTCAATTAGGAAAAGAGCTTGCTTGGATACTATTCCATTCTCGCGAAAAAAATGATATTCATTCTTTTTTCAATGACGTTCCCTTTTCTGGCTCTCGTAGGGATTATCAAAAATGGCAGAAAGGTAGCTTCCCATTTACGCCAAGAATGAACGATATATATCCTTATATATTACACAGTGATGACAAGCGAGAAGACTGGTCCAAGAGTATAACTTATGATCCAACAAACTATATCGACAAAAAAATGATGAAACCGATGAAATACGATTTAACTGGTTGGTATGAACACAAGCAAAAACAAATTGTAGTCACTGCTTCCTTATATTTAAAGCTGAAAAACCTGATTCATAAGTAGGACAAAAAAACATAAACATTTCTGTTGAAATTAATGTAGAAATATAGTTGACGTTACTAAAAAATTAAACATTCTTTGTTGAATGGAAACTAGTTTTGTCACTACAGAAGGGCAATTACAGACGAAAGGTGAATTAGTATAAAACAATAAACCATTGCTCTATATACGTGACGTTTCTAAAAAAATTCAAAATGGAAGGTGAAGAAGATGTTGTCTGCAAATGAATTAGAGGACCGGTTTGATAAGTTGATTTTCTCCATCGACAAACTCGATAGGAAAATACAAAGTAAGACAGCAGAAGGAATGGAGTCTAAATTACTGGAGCAGCAAAGAGATATTAATGATATAACAAAATCATTAGAAGAGTATAATGTTAGACTTCAAAAAATGGAGAAAAAACTAAACAAAAAAGCAAAAAGAGTTTCTCCTATAAAGGAGGAAGGACAAGGAAGTAAAAGAAGGCTTGCCAGTATTTTTACCTTATAAAGTTATTACCTTCCTTATAGTACTAATGTTTGGTACACTTTCTGCATGGAGGTGTCGTTTATGAATAGTAGTAATGAAAGGCTAAAGATAATAACAGTGAAATTACAAAAAATGAATAAGCAAGCATTAAAAAACTTTGAACAATATGCGTTAAATAAAACTTCGGCAGATTTTCAATCTGAAGTTAAGCCATTTGCTGATGAAGTGAATGAATTAGCTAACGAGTGGAGAAGTCTTGCTACTGAATTTATTTATCAAGCTAAACCTAAGTATATTCAGCAAACACTAATTGATAATGCGCATGAGAATATGCAAATAGAAGCTGTTACTTGCTTTCAAGGAGATACAAAGAGAAAAAGATTTATGGAAAGAAATAAATCGATCTCATTCCTGTTAGATGGTATTTTATCGACATTAAATGAAAAACAGTACTAAATCGTGTTACAATGTCTGTTAAAGGAATGAGAGAGGAATAACATAAATGAATAAATGGAAGGTGGTCTTTATAAGTTTTCTTTTTCTTTTTTTAGTTGCATGTAATGAGGAAGAGAATTGGACGACTTATCAAGGCAATACAAAAGAAGTCGAGACTTTTATTTATACTTATTTGGAAGAATGGGGTATAAGCCTTGAGCAACAAAATTTTTCCATGCTTGAACAATATTTTGTTGCTAATAGTCACATTTATCATATGGTACGAAGGCAACATCAGCAAACATTGACAGAGAGAAAAATAGAAACTTTTATAACTGGTGAAGATCAAACAATAGAAATTAATGAACATGGAGAACTGCGCTGGACTTGGAAGGAAACCTTTTTTGTTGATAGTTTGGGTAGCTCTGATGAAATAATAAGAACGAGAGCCTACCGTTTAATTCCATTTAACGATAGTTACAAAATTATTGCTATCGAACGAGAAGTTTAAGACCTCGCATTAAAATGAGAGTCGCTGAAAAGGATGCTTTTTATTTTTTCAGTGCCCTCCTCATCATAAAAGGGAGACTCAATAGGTGAAAATGAACCTGTGGAGTCTCCCTCTTTTTCGTTTAAATCTTCTCGATATCAAAAACGCGAAGCCCATCAGATTCTAATTGTGAAACAACTTTATTTAAAGTTTCTTCTGAAGTATCACGAGGTAATGTGACTATTACACGTCTGAAAAATCTGCTTTCATTATCTAGTGTCAGGAGACTTTGTATCCCTGTAATCTTCTTAATTGAAGAAACAATGAGGCTTAGTGCACCGTGATATTCATGTGTAGAAATGTTTATCGTATAACTCCCAGTTTTTACGCCCCACGAATCTTCTAACAATGACATCACGTTCGCGTGAGTAAGTATCCCAGCAAATGTATTATCCTCCTGTAAAACAGCTAAGTAAGGGTATTTTTTTATTTGGTTAAATACTTTAAAAAAAGAGCTTTGCTCCTCGATTGTAACATTCACGTCATCTTTAAGTGTCATAACAGAGTCTTGTAACTTGTGTGTTTCTTTGTAGAGTGCACGGTACACATCTTGTACATAAATATTCCCTTTATAATATGTACTCGATTCATCTAAAATAGGTATACAACGAAAACCACTTTCCTCTAATTCAATGAGTGCCTCTTGAATTGAAAAGTTTTCTTTAACAAAACGTACGTCTTGCTTAGGTATAATGTTATATTTTATCTTCATAATTATAATTACAACTCCTCTCGTCTTAAGGTTATTTTCATTATAAATGAAATAGATTGGAAAGTAACTATATCCTTTTTAACTTTATTGCGATATTATCTCACATAATTAGAAAATAATTAAAAGTATAAAATGAACAGAAAAGCTTAAGTTAATGTTGAGGTGAGATAAATGACAAATTCCAATTATTTACACGGTGCAGTCGAACAAATACAACAAGTCATAACGAATGCAGAGGAACAGCTGTTAGAGTCAAAGAAAGTGGAGCATAACAATGCTGAGGAGTATACGTCTGCACAAGTGGAATTAGAAGAAGCAAACATGCAGTTAGATAGAATGATTCACAGTGCAAATCCAGATCAACGTGATCAGCTTATTAGGCTTCAGCAGCAATTGCATCAATTACAAAATAAAATGATTTTAGGGTTATAATTACTAACAACGGCTGTCCCAAGAGCTATTATAGAGGATGACTCAAAAAGTATAATATCGACCTTTTGAGTCATCCTCTAATCATAAGAATGTATAAAAACACACTAAATTCAAATTTCCCAGTATATTTTCCAACCTCTCTTTTTATCTATACATGAGTCGTATCTCTCGAATAAATTCCCTCTCATTACCCTAAGGGTTCAAACGCTTTTCTTTTCTTACTCTATCCTGTATTGTTTGTCTCCATGAGTTTTTTTAGTATATATCGATTCGAATTACCGGTACTTTTATCGTAATGATATAATTGTGATAAAAGTAGGGAGGATGGATAAAATGGAATGTTTAATTGTAATTGACTACACAAATGATTTCATAGATGATGATGGTAGGTTAACGTGTGGGGAAAGAGGTCAAAAAATTGAAAGTAGAATAACTGAGCTAACAAAACATCATATTGAAAAGAATGATTTAGTCATTTTTGCGGTTGATGTTCATGAGGAAGAGGACCCATATCACCCAGAAACACAACTATTTCCACCACATAACATCAGAGGTACAAAAGGAAGACAGTTATATGGTCAATTAGGGTCATATTTCCATGAGCACCTACAAAGAGGGGATATAAATTACGAATGGATAGATAAAACGAGATATAGTGCATTTACTGGAACAAATTTAGAGATAAAGCTTCGAGAAAGAGGTATTAATACGCTTCATTTAGTTGGCGTATGTACAGATATTTGTATTTTACATACTGCTGTAGATGCCTTTAATAAAGGTTTTTCGATAGTCGTTCATAAAGATGCAGTTGAAAGCTTTAACGGAATTGGCCATCAGTGGGCATTGGATCATTTTAAAAACACTTTAGGTGCGATGGTAATTGAAGGGGTTGCAAAGGATTAATGGTGCTCAAATTAGAGACAAATGAACAATTAGATTTATTAATAAACGAGAAAAGAGGTGTATTTATTTATTTATATACACCTCTTTGTGGGACGTGTAAGCTTGCTCGTCGCTTTTTATCTATTATAGAGGATTCAGAACAAGTTCCTCCGATCTACGAAGCCGATATTAATTTTTTCAAAGAAAAACGACAGCAATGGGAAGTAAAAAGTGTACCTGCTCTGTTACATTTGGATAATAATAATGTTATTGGTAAATTATATGCTTTTCAATCAGTAACTAACGTTTATGAGTTTGTAAAAAGGAGAAATGAAAATGAAAGCACCTAACTTTTCATTAAAAAGTCTTACTTCTAACGAATCTATTTCATTATTAGACTTTGAGAATAAACCAGTTTTATTGACTTTTTGGGTTTCTTGGTGCCCTGATTCACAACGAGACCTTCAATTAAAGGAAAACTTATATCGCTCAATGAACAAGATTGAACTACAAATGTTACTAATACATGTAAACGGAAGAGAGCAAAGTGACTTAGGCTTAAATTACTATAATAAAAATCGTTTCACAATTCCTTGTATAAAGGACGAAGGAACGGTGATTTATGATCAGTATCAATGTATGTCAGTTCCAACCACTTTTTTGTTAGATTCGGAACATCAAATTGTTTCTCGCTTTAATGATAAAGCACACTTTCAAGATATTGTAAAATCCTTAAGCAAAGTATTATAAGTGAGCCTGTCGTTATCTTCAAAAATATATTTATGTTAAAATAATTACTAACATAAACACAGTGGAAAGGGGTTGCTACTATGAAGATTATTTCAGTAGAACCAACACCAAGTCCTAATACAATGAAGCTTACACTCAGCCAGTCTCTTCCACAAGGGAAGGCTCATAATTATACGAAAGAGACGAGTGAGGGAGCGCCATCATTTGTTCAAGACTTATTTAAAGTGGAGGGTGTAAAAGGCGTATACCATGTGGCGGACTTTATTGCTGTAGAACGACATCCGAAAGTAGATTGGAAAGTCATTCTACCAGAAGTGCGTGCAGTTTTCGGAGAGACAAATCCAACTAGAGATACGCCAGAAACAACTGTAGATGAACATTTTGGAGAGGTCAATGTTCAAGTGCATAAATTTAAAGGAATCCCAATACAGGTAAAGGCCTTTTCAGGAGAGGAAGAAGTACGAGTAGCTTTACCTAATATTTTTAAAGAGGCTACAGTTAAAGCAACGTTACCAGAAGATAATATTGTAATGCAGAGAAAGTGGGTCGATTATAGACCAAGATACGGAGACCTTCAAGAGGTAGCTGATGAGGTAGCAGAAGAAATTAAAGCTAGCTATAATCAGGAACGGTTAGAAGAATTGATAAAGCAAGCGCTAAACAATGGTGAAAAGCCTAAAGGGAATAAAAAATGGCTAAAGGTTACAGCAGAGATGCTGAATAACGAGGATTGGAAAAAACGATTTGCTGTTCTTGAACAAATGGACCCAAGTGTAGAAGATTTACCGGTATTAGAAATCGCCCTTCAAGATGAAAAAGCATCAATACGTCGATTAGCTACAGTGTATTTAGGAATGATAGAGGATGAAAAAGTATTACCATATTTATATCGTGCATTAACAGATCAATCGGTTACAGTTAGGCGAACAGCAGGAGATGCATTATCTGATATTGGTAGTGCTAAGGCGATTCCTGCAATGGTAAAAGCATTGAAGGATAAAAATAAACTAGTTAGATGGAGAGCTGCTATGTTTCTATATGAAGTGGGAGACGAAACAGCTATTGACGCATTAAAAGAGGCAGAAAATGATACAGAGTTTGAAGTAAGCATGCAAGTGAAGTTAGCTCTCGCAAGAATAGAAGGTGGGGAAGAAGCAAAAGGTTCCGTATGGAAGCAAATGACAGAAGCCTTTGATTAGTTGAGGATATTAATTGTTTTACAGATGGTACTCAAAAGGTGGAAGCTTACCTTTTAAATACCTATTTTTTTGGTGGTTGTATACTATTGGAAAGCAAGTATCCTGAAGTGAAAATCAACAACACCAAAGTGAAGTTAACAAGAAATTTTTTAATGAGATAATATTATTCTGAGACTATGATCTTTTTTGAAAATTGATTCGTATGAATCAATTTCATAATTATTGGCCCTTATGGGCCAAGGGTTTCAGAACATGAAAAAAGGAGCACCTCCCCAAATGTCGAATTTAGTAAGTGACGAACAAACCAATTCGAATGGGAGGAAGCCCCTTATGTCTATTGTACGACAAGAGAGCCTTTTTAGCATGCAAATTTTATTTGACTTAGAACCTACCCACCGTTATGATGAGATTTTTTCAGCGATTGATATTCATCCCATCCTCACTATCGTAGTGAAAAGATCTAATTTAGGTAGACCTGTAGAATTAAACTATCCTGCAATGATTCAAGCACTCGTGGTGAGGCTTGTTGAGAGAATTCCCGAGATGCAACTCCTAGTTGAACGTTTAAACACCGACCTTAATTTTAAGCTGGACTGTGGCTTTTTGATATCTGATCCAGTCCCTTCTGAAGCTTCATTTTCAAGGATGATTACAAAAATTAAAGATACAGACATTCTTGAAGAGGTAAACTCTCAAATAATAACTGATGCAATCAACGAAGAATATATTACAGATCCTAATATTGCGATTGACTCTGGTCACTTCGAGGCGAGAGATCAGGCTCCTTCAAAAAAAGAAGAGAAACCAAAGTCTGAGCCAAAGAAACGTGGGCGTAAATCAAAGGCCGAACATGAACAATGGTTAAAAGAGAAAGAAGCTAAGGAAGCATCCTTGTCTATTTTTGAAAAGAAAATTGAAGATCAACTAGACGTTTCTTACGATGAACTTCATGATCAAATGCCACTTCATCCTACATGGGGCGTGAAGAAAAATAGTGAAGGGAAAAATGTGTTTTGGTTTGGTTATAAAGGTCATTTAGCTGTTGATACCAAAACTCAGTTTATTCTTCATTCAATGATTTCCTCAGGTAGCCTAAACGATGGTAAAGCTGCTATACCTTTATTAAAAGGAATAGAGAGAAACTTTTCGGAACTTAGGATGATCTATGCACTAATGGATGCAGGATATGATTACGATGCAATCTATGAACAAGTCCATCGAATGAAAGGATATTCCATCATTGCTTATAACAAAAAAAATGAATCAGAGCCAATTGGGTTTGATGAAAATTTCGCTCCAACGTGTGTAAGGGAACATTCCTATCGATACGATAGCTTTGATAAAAAATACCAAACCTTAAAATACACACGTCCAAAAGAGTGTAGGGATTGTCCTCTAGCTGAAGATACATTATGCCAAAAGGTCTACAAGATAAAAATAGAGTCGGATTTACGCCGGTACAGTGCACCCGCACGCGGTTCAGTTGCCTGGAAAGATAGATTTAAGGAACGGAGTTCCGTTGAAAGGGTCATTGGATACCTAAAAGAATTCTTTCAGTTGAACAATGTAAGATATCGAACAGGAAAACGAGCTAAAGTCCATTTTGATTTGGTTACCATGGTGTACAATGGAATGAAATTAGTTAGCATGAGACTTGCTCAAAAACAATATTCAATGAATTCAGTAGCAGCTTAATTCTTTTGTAAAAGGACCAATGTTATTTTAAAACAGCGTTGATTGGAGCTGAAGGTACGAGACGCCTGCGGGAAAAGCAACAGCTGAAGATCCCGCAGGGTGGGTTTCCCGAGGAAGCTGAAGCGTTGCCCGCGGCAAGCGAGTATCCTTAAGAGGAAATCAACACAAATTTAAAGTAACTGATTTAAAAAACGATATAACTATTAATTCTGAAAGTGTTGGCTTTTTTATAAAAGTGAATTATGAAATTGATTCGTATGTTAAAAAATTGAAAAAAAGTTTTTCTCTTGTTAAATAGAATGATAAAATTAAAGTAACGAAGGATGTGATTGAAATGAAACGTGATGAACTAGTGGAAAGACTCAAAGAGCTACATATGACTGAAATAATTGAATTGATTGAGGATGCAGAGAATGGTGATTTAGAGGAGTTAGAACTTGCTCGAGCCCTTGGACTTTTACGGGATGAGAAACTTAATGACGAAGTCATTAAGCTATTAGAGGACAAAGGGGTAAATATTATCTATCTTGAAGACGACGAGGAGTAATGATGATGAGAGCAAAGCCAAATCACCCTCTTGCAAAAAAAACTTTACAGGCATGGCGAATTGTGGGATTACTAGAATGGTTATTCTATTTGCTTATCCCAATAGGATATGGATTAGCAGTGTGGTACTTTGAATTTCCATTATGGCCAACATATATTATAGTTGTCGCAATTATTTTATTAGGTTATTTCAAAGTTATACTAATTCCAAAACTAAAGTGGAATAACTGGAAATATAAAGTTTTTGAAAATGAAGTGGAGTTAATGTATGGCGTTTTTGTTATTCGTCGAGTTATTATACCAATGATACGGGTACAACACGTTGACACGAAACAAGGGCCAATACTTAGATATTATCAATTAGCTTCAGTAACGATTTCCACTGCTGCTACCACTCATGAAATTCCAGGACTAGAACTTATGGCGGCTGACGAATTAAGAGATCATATAGCAAAACTTGCAAGGGAAGCTGATCCTAATGAATGAATGGCGTAGACAACATTCCATTGCAATATTCTTTGGTTTTTTAGGTAGCTTAAAAGAATTAATATTTACCTTTATTGCTATTTTCATTTTTGGTCAATCGTCTCAAATAGGTGGTCCATTTTTTTATAGTGTTTTCTTTTCAATCGTGTTGGTATCTACACTCATTTTAGGTGTTATTAAATGGTGGACATTTAAGTATCAATTAAATGAACAAGAATTACAAATAAAGCAAGGGCTAATATTTAAGAAAAATCGCTATATTCGTAAGGAACGAATTCAAAGCATCGATATACAGGCGAAGTTACTACAAAGACTTTTTAATCTAGTAGAGTTAAGAATTGAGACTGCTGGTGGTGGAGCGGAGCCAGAATTTAGAATTGTTGCATTAAAGAAAGAAGAAGCTCGATTTATTAAAGAGCAACTACTAATAAATGATAAAGAAGATGAAGAATTCGAAATGATCCATGAAGAGGAAAGTTTTACTGATGAGATGTTTGAAGAAGAAAATAACGACCATTCGTTTCATTGGGCTTTATCCAAAAAACGTTTAATAATTGCGGCATTAACTTCTAGTGGGATCGGTATTGTTGCTACTTTTATAGCCGCAATCGTTTCTCAAGCACAACAATTTATACCTGATACCTTTTATGAGTATTTTTTTGGTTGGATCATGCATTCTAGTATTATATATATAGGTTTTATCGTTTTGTTTATTTTATTGATAGCTTGGTTCATATCAATAGGGAATACTATATTAAAGTATGGTATGTTTCGAATTGAAACGAAGGGTGATGAAGTTCATATTTCGAGGGGAGTATTAGAGAGGCGGCAATTAACGCTATCAGCAAATAGAATTACTGCTGTAAGAATTGTGCAGAATTTATTTAGACAGCCCTTCGGATATGCAGCTGTATATGTTGAAAGTGCTGGTGGCGGTAGTGCAGAAGAAGACTTATCAACTATATTAATTCCTTTATGCAAAAAGAAGGAAGTAAATGATATTATTCAGCATATAATTCCATCTTTTGTTGTAGAAAGAGAATATGAAAAACTGCCGCGTAAAAGTTTACGTAGATATATGATCAAATTGTTGTTGCCTTCACTTATACTTGCAGCAATTGTAACGTATTTACTTCCTTATGGATGGTTATCATTTATATTACCATTTTTTGCGATATTATTAGGGATAATGCAGTATTACGACGCTGGGATTGGAATTAGCAAACAGCTACTGCTTATAAAATCAAGAAAAATCTCATTATCTGAGGTTATTATTCCGAGAAATCGAATACAATCAATGAGTTCATCTCAGTCAATTTTACAACGATTTGATGACCTACATACGATCCATGTTGCAATTCTATCAAGTATTAGTGGGAAAAATTTTTCGTTAAGACACATTAGTGGCGGACAAAGGGAAAAAGGGTTTCATTGGTATTCATACGAAAGTAATAATAAAAAATAACGGAAAACAAGAAACTATATTATACAATGTTAAAGGGTTTCTCAGAAGGGGGAAAAGGAGTAGCTAAAAAGGGAAACATATGAGGGCACTAAAAAGTGATGTTCTTTGTGAAAAACTTGCTGTTTCGTTGCATTAATATTCTATATATAGGGAAAGTTGATGAGACCGGAGGAGGCGAGGTAACTGTCTCTTCCTCTACGAGCATATGCTTTGGAGCGTATCCGTCGAGACAACTCGAAGCATAAGGCGACGAAGTAACGCTCGTTCCTGTGGGGATCGAAGGCAGGGGTGAGACCCCGCAGACCGCAGGTCGAGGAGGCCCACCAGCCGCCCACGGAAAGCGAGTTTGCACAGGTCTCATCAACTTCTATATTCAAAAAACCTTATATTTATTAGACTATCCTTTGAATTTAAGTAATTTTTCAGTGGCCTCGTATTCTTTCACTTTTTCAGTGCACTCAAACATGTACCTTTTTAGTCCCCTCGGAAAACTCCCTTAAGTAATCCTTTTATTCTGCGGAAAATTGCGTTGCATATGAAGTTAAGACTCTTTCTCCAGTATCTGAAGTAAATTCAAATCTATCATAAGTAATATCGTCATCATTTTCCCGTATTGTCCTTTCAAAATGATGTTGAACGACATATTGAGTTTCAGCATTAGAATATGAGATAAAATTAACGCCCTTAAATTCCTGTCTACTTAATGAGCTTAGCATTTGAACAAGCAGAGCATTATGGCAATAAACAGAATGTTCATGGCCTAATCCGAACTTTTGCAATCCCTTTTCCAATGCATGGAGAGAGGGGGAGTCTAGCTCATTTAAAAGTATTTGGTAAGGATCAAACTGTGTTTTATTAAGTCTAACAGTACTGCCATGTGATAAGTCAATTTGTTTTCCATTATTTAATTCAAATGTTAGGCCTGAAATATAATGGGCTTGCAACCATTTTTCTTCGACATGGATTTCAAACTCAAATGGACATTCCTCTATCGATAAAGATTCGTGCTTTTCTTCCTCATAAATAAACACTTGCCTTCCCTTTTTCACAATTTGATAGTATATATAAGACTCTTCAAAAAGAAGGTTTTCTCCTTTTAATTTGCGAAGCTCTTGCTGTATTAACGATAAAACTATTTCTGAATCTTCGTTAATTTGTTGGAATTGATCCCATTTTAGCTTTAATGCATACTTTAAAGATTCATCATAGCTAGATGGGAATGTTGTACTTATTGGCTCAATTTTTTGACCAGAACACTTGAATATATCATTATCCTTTAGGAAGGGCTTATTTAACTCTAGTTCGTTTAAGCTAATTTCAGGGTACTCATATACTCCTTTTATACGAACGAAAGCTGTCCAAGGCTTATTAGGTTCTGTTTTCATATCTTCTAATATTCCAACATATTGGCCATTTTTTCCTTCGTTTAGGATAACTTGTTCACCAATATAGTGCTTTGCTGTTTTACGATCCATATGAATCCCCACTTTTACTATGTTTGATCTTATTTTATCAAATATTTTGGCTTAGCACTATAATAAGATATTTCCTTGTTACATATTAGTGAAGCTAAGTTGCATGTATCACTACTTTTCCTATAGAAAGTTAAGATCCCTTAACGGTTATGATGGAGCGAATAACCGTTAAGGGATCTTAATTTTCTATTGTTCATTATTTCTGTTAAGCGGTATTTCATATCTAATTTGATTAAGACGAATGAGTTGCTGCATTCTATCCATACGAGTGTTTTTTAAATGATTAGTTTGCGTTTCGATATATGTACGCATCGAATGTAGTGACGTCATCACATCATCATAGGAATCTAGACGCTGATCTTTTGATAGGCTAGCGTATGTTTCCAACAACTGTGGTAAGTCATGATTCACAAGTCGTTTTAAATGATGTTTTTCTTCAATATCCAATAAGTTTATATCTTCAATACATTGTTTTAATGCACTGTCAATTTCTTCAAGCTTCGTGTTAATGAGTGTGTCTAACGATTGATACTCTTTCAATAAGCCTTTAATAGTAAACTCTTGATCTACTGTAGCATCGACATGTGACTTTATACTTTCTCTTTTATCGGTTATTTCAAGGTGTGGCAGCTCATCAATAGGTAATCCAGAGATAGAATGATCTAAAGCATTAATTTTATAAAAAATAGGAATAAACAAAGGGTGTTTTTGTATATTTCTAACAATCGTTTTGTTTTCTACTTGATAGTAAATAGTTGCATCAACGCATTTTCCAAAACCTTTTTCAGACTTTACTTGTTTTCTATATGTCGTAATATAAATTCTTTTCCTTATAGGTGACGAAGATTTTTTTGTATCGATTAATTCGACATGAATTTTTTTCGGTTTAATTTTAACTTTGAATAAATATCCTTTAATATTTCGTTTAAAGGTTTTATTTAAGCGAGGTAGTTCGGAAAGGGAGGCTAAATCAGATAAAAACTCTTCCGCCTCGCTAACAAATTCTTTCGTAAATTCATTATTAATATTAGGGTCCTTTAAAGGTTTTAGATAATTGGGGAGTAATGGTTGGAGCCATTTTTGATCCCATATTGCTTCACGAAAACTCATGCTTTTCACCTCATTTATCTAATGATCGCATGATTAATTTAAAAGCTTTCGTTCCATTTGATCATTTAATTGTTCCATTTCTGTAATAAACTGCTTACTTGATTCAATAATTCTTGTGTTGGATTGTTCGGTCATTTCAATAGCTGCATACACATCTTCATACGCTTTTTTAAATGTCTCTAGTGCAATAGCAGGTTCTTCTAATGTTTTTAATGTTTCTTCTGTATTTGACTTTAATAATTGTGCATTAGATAAGAGCATTGCTTCAGTAGTGTCGTTGACATTTTTAACAGCATCGATGACTTTTTTCTGGTTACTTAAAGCTAACTGGATAGAGGCAGTAACTGTAATGATGTTTTTAGTCATTGTGATAGCATTAAATATAGCTTCCTCTAATTTATCGTTGTTTTCAACGATAATATCAACGGATGCTAATGACTGTTGAAGTACGAGAACGGCAGTTTGCATGTTTTTAACTCTAGACAGCACCTTTTGTTGTCCTTTTTGTATTGGTGCAGGATCGTGCTGCCATTCCTCTTTTTTCAGTTCTTCTTCAAGCATTGTATTCAGTTGCTTACCGATTTCTATTTGCTCGTTTAAGCCAATGATTCTCTCTTTCGCAACGTCTTTTAGTTGGTGAAGCATGACGTTATCCTCTTGGAGACGATCCTTCCCATTTAAGAGTGCTCCAATAATTGTTTCAACTTCTGCTTCTATCGTTTGGTATTTGCGAGCGTATTTTTCAATAGGACTCTTCCTTACCATCTTAGAAAAAAATTTTTTTAATTTACCTTCTTTTAAGTAATCGGGTTCTAATTCAGAAACCATTTCTTTTAATTTTGCTAGCTGGTCCGGAAGATCTTGTTTTGGATCATTCATCATAGCATTGACTGGCCTCTTTAACGCTTCTAATGATTCGCCAGCTTTTTCTTGTTCTTTTAATCCAATTTTTCCTAATGACTCTAAAACTTTATTCAAATCATTTTCTTGACGAATTTCTTCTACATACCTTTCAGCAGATGTTTTTTTAATAGAAGAAGATTGTTCTACCTCTTGGTTTAAGTTTTTGTTGTCCATATGTTAGCCTCCTAAATGAGGATTATTTAGTATTCTTTGTTAGTATTTACGAGAAATCCTCGAATAAGTTTCATTTTTCTTTAGTTATGATTATACATTTCCAATATTTACGAGACAATAAAGATATATATATTCATGAATGAACGTATCAAATTATTATGTAAATACAAATGAGCTATACTATTTTAAAGTTTAATAAAATTCTATTGCTTTATGTAATATATTTATTGTTGCTGGAGCTACGCCTAATTCTTCGCCATCACCTTGTATAGGAATATTTTCTGTACTTATAGTGAAAGAACGCCCTTCTAACGTTTTCACATACGGTAATGATAAATGTTTTTTAAAGAAAACAGTTGGCAATGCTAATAGTAACTGTGCGATGTTAAGATTATGAACGATGACAACATGTATCTTTCCATCTTGAGGATTTGCTGAAGGGCATATAGGTATACCGCCACCGTAATAACTTGTATTTCCTAAAGCCATTAGCCAGACTCTCTTAAACCGAAATGAACAGCCTTCCTCATTATTTATCGTAATATCTTTTGATCTGTATCGAAAAACTGTCTTTAAAAAAACAGCTAAATATGTAAGACGTCCAAGAAAAGCCATATTGAGTAGACGTTTAATTCTAGATGTTTGACAATGAATGGCTGTTTCAGCATCAACGCCTATACCGATGATTGATAGTACTTTTTTGCCGTTTATTTCAAGTAAATCATATTTGTTGATATTTTGTTGGTTAATTCGTAATATAGCTTTTTTTGTGTTTTTTGGTATTTTTAGTGCTCGGCCAAAATCATTCCCAGAACCCGATGGGATGACTCCAAATGGAAGATTATGATGATAAAGTTTTTGTACAGTATAATGTAATGTACCGTCACCACCAATTATAATGAAGCCCTTGACTTGTCCTTTTAGATCTAGTAGTTTATTGTCAATTTCTATCCACATTGTTTCTTCTTGATATTCGGAAGCAATGTATGTTAAAAAAGGTTTGTGGAGAAATGTTGACAATTGTTTTAATATGAAATTGTAGCGTCTTTTACCAGAGTGTGAATTTACGATTACGATATACATAAAATCTCCTTTATATTAAGAGAATACCTTTCTATTATACCATTGAATATAATTAAATGGGTATAACAGAAAAACGTAATCATTATTATTAATTAATGAATTTGAAAAGAAAGAATATGGATAAAGTTTGAGAATGTATGATTAATGATAGTAATATAGTACACTTATCTATATAATAAGTAAGAGACATTTTTATTTTTGCAAGCCGCACTATGAGGAGGGAATGCAAATGGGTATTGGTATGCCAGGCTTAATTTTAATTTTAGTCATTGCCTTGATTATCTTTGGTCCTAAAAAGCTACCGGAAATTGGTCGTGCTATGGGTCAAACATTAAAGGAGTTTAAAAATTCAACAAAAGATTTAACTAATGACGAGGATGCATCTAAAGACAAAAAGTAAAGTACTAAAAAATATATTTTGATTAGATGTAAGGTGTCTTCCATCTTACATCTTTTTCATGTTTAAGGAGTGTATAGTCATGTCAAACGAAAACATGAATATACTCGATCACTTAGAGGAATTACGAAAAAGGATTATTATCACATTAAGTGCCTTTCTTGTCTTTTTTGTGGTAGCCTTTATATTCGTGCGCGACATATATTCTTGGTTTGTTAAAGACTTGGATGGCAATTTAACAGTGTTAGGTCCGTTAGATATTATTTGGGTATTTTTTGCGATAGCAGGGGTCATTGCACTTACGTTAACAGTTCCATTATTAATATTTCAAATATGGTTATTTGTAAAGCCAGCATTAACGCCAAAAGAAAGAAAAACAACGTTATTATATATTCCAGGCTCATTCTTCCTATTCATCGCTGGATTGTGTTTTGGATATTTTATCGTCCTCCCTTTAGTAATGAACTTTTTACTTGGATTAGGAGAAGGTCTTTTTCAAACAATGTTTACACCAGATCGTTATTTTCAATTTGTAATTAGAATGACATTACCTTTCAGTATATTGTTTGAATTGCCGCTAGTCGTTATGTTTTTAACTTCTTTAGGACTGATTTCTCCAGTTGGAATGAGGAAAAACAGGAAGTATGCTTATTTCGTTATTGTAGTGATTAGTGTATTGATTTCACCCCCAGACTTCTTATCTGATGTTTTAATGATCATTCCGTTAGTGTTCTTGTATGAAATCAGTATAAGCCTATGTAGTGTCGTTTATAAAAGGAAACAAAAAAGAGAAGAAAAAGGGTGACTCAATAGGTATTTTTTAACCTTTGAGTCACCCTTTTGTTTTATTTATACAATTAAAGCTTCACGTATTTTAATTCAGGATTTTTTTGTAGCTTTTCAATTTGCGTAATGATTTCCTTTACTGAATCAGAATCACGACAATCATACGAATTAATATCTAAATGAAGGATAGGGCAAATATTAAAGGAAGCTATCCAGTTTTTATAACGAGAGTATAGATTCTCCCAAAAGGAATGTGGCGTGTTTATTTCCATTTGTCTGCCGCGTTCATGTATTCTATTTATTATATCTTCCAAGCTACCATCAATATAGATAAGAACATCAGGTTTAGGGAAATAAGGAGAGAGTACCATCGCTTCAAATAACGAGCGATATGTTTCGTAATCACGATCAGTCATGTTTCCATTATCATATTGCAGCTTTGCGAAAATACCTACGTCCTCATATATACTCCTGTCTTGAACATATCCAAGCTCTGTTTCATGCATGCCTTTCTGTTGCTTAAATCGCTCAGCCAAAAAATATATTTGCAAATGGAACGACCAAGTTTTAAAGTTAGAATAATAATCTTCAAGATACGGATTCCCATCTACTTTTTCAAAGGCAGCTTTGTACCCAAGAGCATCTGCTAATGTGTTTGTTAATGTTGATTTTCCGACGCCTACTGTTCCAGCTAACGTAATTAATGATTTATCATTTAATTGGTGCTCCACTTTATTCATTGAAATTCCACTCCAATAATTGAAAAGTTTATCTATTTTTTCATTAAAATAGTAGTTCTTGCTTTTTTACAAGTTCAACCACTTGATCAACTATTCTATTAAAATCGTCTTTGTTATTTACAAAATCTAATTTATCTCCATTAAAAGATAAAATTGGGATATCTGGGTACACTCTTTGATGATCTTTTATAAATTGATGATAATCATCAGAAAGCTGTTGTAAATATTTTGGATCAATTGCTTGCTCCATTAAACGTCCTCTTTGCTCGATTCTATTAAGAAGTGTTGGTAAACTAGCATGTAAATGAATAATAATATTAGGACGGGGTAAATCATTTGTTAAAATACGATATATGCGATCATATTTATCAAAATGATCTTGCTTTAAAGTTTGTTTAGCAAATAGTAAGTTTTTAAATATATGATAGTCACTAACAACAGCTTTACCTCTAGATAAATTGTTGTCATATGTATCTTCAAGCTGTTTATATCTGTTACACAGAAAGAACATTTCTGTTTGAAAGCTCCATTCAGCGATATTTTCATAAAATTTACTTAGGAATGGATTTTCATCAACAATTTCTTTTAACAGCTTATAATTAAAATAGTGTGCTAGCATTGTCGCTAACGAAGTTTTTCCTACTCCGATAGGACCTTCAACTGCTATAAAAGGTGCATCGTATTGTTGACTCATGAGATGTATTGCCTCCCCTCTAAAAAACAAAATTAAGCAAGTTTCATTCTATCATAAAACGACAAAAATAGGGGAGAGTATTTCAGAATTCGACATACTTGTGGCGGGAATTGTATAAATTATTACTAAAAAGAGTGTACTTCATTGAAATACGATAGAAAAGATGATAATTTTTATTAGTAAAGACTCGTAAAATGAAAGATAAGCTGATAATTATGCATAAATACAGAAATAAAATAAGAGGGGTGTCATAGTGAATAAAAAAGTTAAAATTGTTACTGATTCTACTGTAGATTTACCAAAAGAGGAATTAGAAAAATTAAATGCAACGATTGTTCCTTTATCTGTTACGATTAATGGAAAATCCTACGTTGATGGAGTGGATATTTCATCAAAAGAATTTGTCCAGTTATTAGTTAAATCTGAAGAAATACCACAAAGCTCACAACCTTCTGTCGGTTCTTTCCTAGAAGTATATGACGAGCTAGGTTCAGATGGTAGTCAAATTATTTCGATTCATATGACAAGTGGAATGAGTGGAACGTATACTTCAGCTAAAACAGCTGCAGATATGTCTTCAAGTGACGTTACAGTTGTTGATTCAAAATATATTTCTTCCGCTCTCAGCTTTCAAGTAAAGGAAGCTTGTGCATTAGCTGAATCAGGAGCAACTGCTACAGAGATTCTGGAACGAATAGAAAAAGTAAAAAACAATACATCACTTTATATTATGGTTGACACATTAGAATATTTAGTGAAGGGTGGACGAATTGGAAGAGGAAAAGCTCTAGTAGGCTCTTTACTAAAAATCAAGCCTGTAGCTTCATTACAAGATGGTGTTTATACGCCAATATCGAAGGTTCGAACATATGTACAGTTAATTAAATTTTTGAAAAATAAATTTGAAGAAGAGACGGCTGGTAAAATTGTAAAAGGGATAGGCATTGCACAAGTGGAAGCAAAGGAGCTTGCCCAACAATTGAAGGCTGCTCTAAAGGAAAAAACGGATTTTAATGATATTACAATTGTAGATACAACTCCAATTATTAGTACTCATACAGGTCCGGGTGCTGTTGCACTAATGTATTATACCGATGACAAGTTGACTTAATGTGTAGAATGACTTTTACTAATGCTGAAGAGAGGGGCGGAATGTGAAAGAAGTAGGACTAGTGTTAGAAGGCGGAGGGATGAGAGGTGTTTTTACAGGTGGGATCCTTGAATATTGCCTTGAACAAAATCTGCATTTTTCATATGTAGTTGCGGTTTCGGCAGGAGCATGCAATGCGGCTTCATACGTTTCTAAACAGAAAGGAAGAAACAAGCATGTAACTGTCGATTATGCAGGGCATCCGGAATATATTTCATTTAAAAGGTTATTCACAAACGGAGAACTGTTTAATATGGATCTTATCTTTGATACTATTCCAAACATCGAAAGTCCATTTGACTACAAATCATTTTTTCAATCTGATCAATTGTTTTATACAGGTGTTACGGATTGTTATACAGGAGAAACAATATATTATGAGAAAAATGAATTAAATGATGATTTCAATAAAATATTACGTGCTTCTTGTTCACTTCCTATGCTAGCACCAATAGTAAAGCATGAAAACAGGCCGTTTTTAGATGGAGGCATTAGTGATCCTATTCCTGTTAATAAATCTTTAAAAGATGGTAATAAAAAGCATGTCGTCATTTTAACTCAATGTGACGGTTATATAAAGAAGCCATTGAATAGAGGTAAATGGTGGTTAAAGAGAAAGTACAAAAATTATCCCGGATTAGTGGACATCATATTAACAAGAGCACGTATTTATAATGACTCAATGAAATTAGTAAAAGAGTTGGAAAGAGAAGGTAAGGCTTTCGTTTTTCGTCCTACCGACTTACGAGGAGTTGGCCGTACAGAAAGACGAAAAGAAAGATTGCAAGCCCTGTACGATCATGGCTACGAACTTGCGAGTAAAAGAAAAAAAGAACTTGAGCAATTTTTACTTCGTTAATGATAAAAGAGTTAGGTTGCGGTGATAAGCCGATCCTAACTCTTTTCAGTTACAAAATATTTCGTTATAATAAATATTTAGATAAACGAAATAATTTTGAGAAGGTGTTTATTATAGCAATCGAAAAACGTAACCTAGTGATAATGTGCATCGTAAATTTCTTTGTTGCTGCAAGTGCAACGATGATACTACCATTTTTATCAATATATATAGATACTTTCGGTGAATTTACAGATGCTTATGTACAAAGGTGGGCAGGCTTTGTTTTTGGAATTACTTTTCTAATAGCATTTTTCGTTTCACCATTTTGGGGAAGGTTTGGTGATAAATTTGGGAGAAAAAGAATCCTCCTCATTACAGGATATGGAATTGCTATATCGATTTTTTTAATGGGATATATACAATCTGTTTTAGGATTGTTTATATTAAGACTTATTATGGGAATAGTAACTGGTTTTATTCCAACTTCCATTGCGCTTATAGCGGCACAAACAAAAAAAGAAGAGGCTGGTAAGGTGCTTGGTACACTCCAAATGGGGACCGTTTCTGGTGGTTTATTTGGTCCTATGATAGGTGGTGTGTTGGCGGATAGTTTCGGATTTGCTTATACTTTTATTATTACAGCAATTATCATTGCTGCGGCAACAACAATTGTACATTTTGGTATTAAGGAAAACAGAAATATAGCGGATGATAAGGATAGAAATAAGAGGCATAGCATGCGTGAAGTATTAAAAATGATCTTCACTAATAAGGTTCTATTAATTGTTATGTTTGTTTCTTTTATTATACAAACTGCTAATTTTAGTATTCAACCACAACTCGCTTTATATGTTGATCAATTAATTCAAGCTGAGAACATTGCTTTTCTCGCAGGAATGGCGTTTTCTGTAACTGGACTTGGCAATCTTATGGCAACGAGGTTTTGGGGGATTTTAGGTGATCGTATTGGCCATGAGAAAGTGCTACTTACTTGCTTAATACTTGCAGGATTGTTTTTCTTACCACAAGCTTTTGTTACAAACATTTGGCAGCTAGTATTTTTGAGGTTCTTATTTGGTATTCAAATTGGAGGGGTGATACCTGTTGTTACAGCATATATTAGGAAATCAGTGCCACTTTCTATACAAGGAGAAGTATTAGGATATAATCAAAGCTTTCGATTTTTAGGAAATGTAGCTGGTCCAGTTGTTGGCGGATTAATTTCTGGGTATTGGACGATTGCTTCTGTATTTTATTTCTCAACTAGTTTGTTTCTTATTGCAGCTATTTGCTTATTTATCTGTTTAAGAGTGGATAATACAGGTCAAACGAATAATAGATGATCATTTTTCTATATGTGTTTTTTCTTTATTAGACAACATTTCACATGCTAGAATAGTAGATATGCTGATAATAAGGGAGTGACAGTGATGATTTTAACTCTAAAGGAGAAAAAGCTGTTAATTCGCGTCTTAAAAAAAGAAAGGAAACGTGTTTTTGGATTAAAAGAAGATAAAAAGAAAATCAATGAGTTAATCAATAAATTAGAACAAAATACTCGAAATGAAAAGGTTAACAAAGTAGAACCTTCTAAATTATAATTCCTATGCATTACAAGCATAGGATGAATGGGCTTTTTGGTAGTATAGGATGAGAACGACCTACAGACATTATATGAAAAGGAAGTCTGTGATCGACGAAACGGAGTGTACGAAAAATGAAAAATATGTGGAATATTCTAGTGGAAAATGACCGGAAGACGATTATTGCATTGACTATTGTTATAGTATCTCTCGTTGTATTATTATCATATATACCCGGTTATGATGGAGAATTACCGATATGGATTAAAACGTTACCATTACTAAATGCAATACTGAATAGCTTTACTTTTCTTTTTTTATTATTTGCTTTATTTGCTATATTAAAGAAAAACGTCCTTCTTCATCAACGGTTTATTTATGCAGCATTTACAACGACAGCACTTTTTTTAATATCATATGTTACGTATCATTTTTTAGCTGAGTCAACAACCTTCGGTGGAACTGGAATAATAGCTAATATATATTACTTTATTTTAATTACACATATCATTTTAGCAGCCTTAATTGTTCCATTAGCATTATCTAGCTTTTTTTCCGGATATAAAAGAGAAACGGAGAGGCATCGGAAATGGGTTCGATGGACAATGCCATTGTGGCTATACGTTAGCTTAACCGGTGTACTCGTATATATATTTATTTCTCCTTATTATTAAAAAAGAATGGTATTCAATATGCAAATAAAAGTCGCAGCAATGGGCTATAGGGACCATGGGGTCTAGTATAAGAAAATCTCAAAATGATCCTTCGTTACTTTACAAGTAATATAGCTGAATACGACTTCTAACGTAAGTGGTGTGACTTATTTAATACTAAAAAAGACTAATAAGTAGCTGATTGAAGCTACGTATTAGTCTTTTCTTATAGGGTAATCTAATTGGAGGATGTGAAAAACAGAAAAAAAGGGGGAGCTTTAGTGAAAACAATAAGACGATTAACGATTATTTTTAGTATTGTTTTGTTTTCCGTTTTAGCTTTATGGTTTGTTTCAGATCATAAAGGAGACTATTCACTAGATAATGAGGAAATGGAACAAACAACAGTAACAGCCATGGATGAAATATTGGCAGAAGATTTGTCATTAACCATTCAAATGTTCCTCCATCAGATAGAAGATGAATTACTTAGATGGAGTGAAAAAGACTTATCAGAGTCTGAAATAGAAGAGGAGATGTCTCAACAATTAGACGAACATACTCATATTAACGGGTTTGCTCTTATCAACAGCACGGGTGAATATAGTACGATAGGGGAAATGATTGATAATCCATCAGAAAAATTGCTTTATCCTTATAAGCGTAAATTATCACTTTCAGATCCATTCATTAATAAAGGACAAAAGAGAATGTTGCTTGCGATTAATGGTGATGAAGAAACCTTTGTGGCAGAAGTAGATTTATCCTTTATCGAAGGTTTTATTAAAGAAATAGCTTCTGTTTCAGATAATAGTGGCCATTTTTTTATTGGTGAAAATATCGATGTGACGTTTAGTGAAGAGGAGGTTGAGTTACCATACGTAAGCAAAGAAGTTCCTGAGCTAGGATGGCATCTTTACGTTCATAGTGAAGAGGGTGAAGAAGAGGAACTGCACTATAAGCAAGGGGAGGTCATAGTTGAACTATTTGAAACGGTGGATAAATCTACATTGGTAGAGCAGCACAGGCTAAAAATTGTAGGGGAATTTAATAATAAGATTATTATGCGTGCAAATGATAGAACGACAGAAGAGTTGATCAGTGATTTAGAGTCTGATCCACATGTAGCAATGGTTGAACCAAATTATATGTTCTCAAAGCAGTTACAATACCGTAATCGTGTGAGACCTCACATGCAGAGAATGGAACATAATGAGACAATCGATAAACCAAATGATGAATTTTACGAGCCGTATCAGTGGAACCTAACTCAAATTTTTGCTGAAGATGCTTGGAATGTCTCTGTTGGCAGAACAGCGGTTCCGATAGCTATTGTGGATAGTGGGATAGATCCAGAACATTTTGATTTAGCAGAAAAAATAATGGACGGCTATAACGCATTCGAAAATAATAGTGCTTTTGAAGATGAACATGGTCATGGAACACATGTTGCTGGGATTGCAAGTGCTATTACTAATAACCATGATGGTGTAGCTGGTGTTTCATGGCATAATCCTATTTTAGCTGTTAAAGCTTTAGATCATAATGCAGAAGGAAGCTCTCTGTCTATAGCAAAAGGGATAGTATGGGCTGTTGATCAGGGGGCGAAGGTAATAAACCTGAGCTTAGGTGATAGCCATGATTCCAACATCATGTATGAGGCGATCAAGTATGCATATGATCAAGATGTTGTTCTGATTGCTGCATCAGGAAACGATAATGTTGATACACCCATGTACCCTGCTGCTTATGATGAAGTACTAACAGTAGCAGCTGTTGATGCATTTCGTGAACGTGCGGTTTTCTCTAACTTCGGTAATCATATTGATGTTAGTGCACCTGGAGAACATATTCCGAGTACGTACTTAGGGAATCAGTATGTGATGATGAGTGGTACATCAATGGCAGCACCTCATGTTGCAGGAATGGCTGGTCTTATAAGAAGTGTAAATCCTTCTTTAACAAATGAAGAAGTATATGACATTATAAAAAAAAGTTGCGATGATCTAGGAGAAAGCGGCTACGATCCTTATTTTGGTCATGGTGAAATTAATTTAAGAAAAGCATTAGAGGAACTTTTATAAGTCTATCTTATATTCATGAGAAAGTTTCCAGCACACTATAAGGAATTCACTTATAGTAGTGAATCCGATGCTTTCAAACAATGCATAAGGGAGACTCAAAAGTTAATTACCTTTTGAGTCTCCCACTCTCATGAATGATTTAATTACGAAATTTCCCGTTTAAAAGAGATTGTTGATAAATGATGATTAATTCGTCCAATTCTTTAGAACACCTCAAAGTATCGGTAGAAGATAGTCCTGTTCTTTTAGCTATATATAATAACTCTTTTCTTTTTTCCTCAATTTCGCTTTGAGTTGGCATAGGAACACTCCGTCTTTGTTGTAGTGTATACCTATTATCGTACAAGCAATAAAAAAGTGAAATAGTTTCTCAAAAACTTGTCATGAAATTAGGAATTACTACATTATTCGACAAGTTTAATACTCAATTTCGTCTTCTTCTTTTGGCTGGTTTGGACGATCTTCTTGTAAATACACTTGATAATGCAATTTTTGTTTATTAGTTTCGGAATCATCTTTGCCTTTAATGTGTCGTTTATTTCGTTTGTTTTTCATGATAATTCCTCCCTTAAAAGTAGACTACATAAAAGATGAAAAACGAATAAAAATTCATCTTACCTATATTATTTACGTTTTAATCATTTTCATGTGTTAAGCGATAGTATTTTCCATCTACTAGATGAAGAATTTGCATCTCCTCTCTGTAGTGGCGAGGGATTAACGGTTGATATGAGCAGAAGTAAAAAGTGTTGATGATCTGAGGGTTGAAGATTGGTACTTTTAATCATTGGTGATGGCCTCTTTTTCGCATATTCATACTTATTGCATTTGTTATGAAGTCTTAAAATTAAAATAGATTATTTTTTAATAAGCTATCTTGATTCATTAATTGATTATAAGTAATTGAATTGGGAACTTTTGAGGAATCTACGAGCATAAATCGATCTTCAATTTCATTTTTTACTGAATGATTGATATGAACAAACTGACAATTATTACATGTTAAAGAGGGGACACTGTCTATTTTTATTGTCGTTTGTATTTCATACACATCCCAACAAATGGAGCTTAATGAAGCAACTGTTTCATGAGAGTGACACTTTATGCATCCCATTTCGCACCTCCATTATTATTAAATTTTAGTTTTATTTATCAATTATATTCATGTTTAATAAAATTATTAAAATAACTGCCATAATTAGAGGGGTGACTCAAAGGTAGAATTTTTACCTTTTTGAGTCACCCCTCTACATAAAATATCTTTAATCTTCCATCGTTGATAGATCACCTGCAGGTTCGTTTAACTCCCAAGCTTTTAATACTCTTCGCATAATTTTTCCACTTCTAGTTTTAGGGAGCTTATCTTTAAACTCTATTTCTCGAGGTACGGCATGCGCAGACAGCTCTTTTTTAATAAATGCCTGAATCTCTTGTTTTAGCTCATCTGAATATTCGTACCCTTCACGTAAAGAAACAAACGCCTTAATAATATGACCTCGTATTTCATCAGGTTTTCCAATGACTCCAGCTTCTGCAACGGCAGGGTGTTCGACAAGTTTACTCTCTATTTCAAACGGGCCGACTCTCTCCCCAGACGTCATAATAACATCATCATTTCGTCCTTGAAACCAAAAGTAGCCATCTTCGTCTTGGTAGGCAGTATCCCCCGAAACATACCAACCTGGAATAGAGTAGTATTCATTATATTTTAATTCATTTTTCCAAATTTTTCTCATCATCGAAGGCCATCCTGCCTTAATTGCTAAATGTCCCATTTCATATGGAGGTAACTTTTCACCCTTATCATTTATAATAGCGGCTTCAACACCAGGAACAGGTTTTCCCATTGAACCTGGTTTAATTGGTTCACTTAAATAGTTACATATAAGCATGGCACCTGTTTCTGTCATCCACCACGTATCATGTATTCTGTGATGTAACGTTTCAAAGCCCCAACGAACTACCTCAGGATTTAATGGTTCACCAACGCTTAGGACATGTCGTATAGAGGATAAATCATATTTCTTCATTATTTCTGGGGCGGCTGCCATTAACATTCGAAATGCAGTAGGTGCACTATACCATACTGAGACTTGATACTTTTCAATTGTTTTATACCAGTCATCTGGTGAAAACCTACCGCCTCTAACAACATTTGTTACTCCATTAAGCCATGGGCCGAATATACCATATGATGTACCAGTTACCCAACCGGGATCGGCTGTACACCAGTATATATCATCTTCTTTTAGATCTAGCACCCATTTTGCAGTTTGATAATGCTGGAGCATTGCATTGTGTACGTGGTAAACACCTTTTGGTTTTCCTGTAGAGCCTGAAGTATAGTGGAGGATTAATCCATCCTCTAGATCAACCCATTCTATTGTATTATCGTCGGAAACTGTTGATTCCATTTCTGAATAATAGGAAACAAATTTTTTCCCACTACCTGTACTTAACTTTTCTTCTTCACCTACTAAAATAATTGTTTGTAAATGCGGTAGCTCTGCTATGGGGATTCTTGGGAGTAATTCTGGTGTAGTAACGATTATAGTTGCTTCGCTGTCTTCAAGCCGACTTCTTACTGCTTCCTTCATAAATGCTTCAAAAAGAGGGCCAACAACTGCGCCAACCTTAATAGCACCTAACAAGCATATATATAGCTCTGGAGTTCTAGGCATGAAAATAAACACTCTATCCCCTTTTGCTACATTATATTTTTTAAACATTGCAGCTGCTTTATTTGTTTCATGCTTCATTTCTGAAAACGTATACATTTCTTCCCGTAAAGAATCTGAATAAATGAGTGCAACTTTTTCCCCTTTTCCATTAGCGACATGCCGATCAATAGCCTCATAGGCTAAGTTTACTTTTCCAGTTTTTGACCAAGAAAATTGAGATTTTACATCATCCCAGTGAAAACGCTCTTTCATAACATCATAGTTTTCTAGGTTGTAATTTCCTAATTTAGGTTGAAGTATACTCATATTCACACCTCCAAAAATAACTGCCAATGATTGGCTATTGACTTTAATCATATACTCATTATTTTTAAAGTTCAATGTATATTAACTGAAAATTTAATTTTTTTATGTATGAATGAACTTCACAATTCACCTCCCTTACAGGCCAAGGCTATCAAACCATGAAAATAGGAGTACCTCCCAAAATATCGAATTAAGTATACAGTAGTTTATAATAACGCCGTTTTGTACGAAGCCTTTACGAGCATATGCTTTGAATCGTATCTGTCGAGACAGACCGAAGCTTGGTATCCATAATAATAGCTCTTATAAAATCCATATATTTCAGGAATGAGTGTTAACTTCGGAAATAGTGTGTGAATGCATGATTAATTTAACTTAAGCATAATGTGAGGTGAGACTAAATGCTAGAATAATTGTTGTGTGGGTTGGAATAGACATATAAGAATTATTATATATTCTTCTCATATTGCTTGATTTTTGCTTTACGGCCAAGTACGTTAAATGAAGAGGTCTTATTATATTATTATGGAATGGAGGGAGAATGTTGGAATATTTACCACTTATCATTTTGGTTATCATTGGTTTAATTGTTATAAGAATTGTTGGTAAAATTTTGAAGATTATCATTGGAGTGGGACTAGTATTAGTCATTGCGTATGTGTTGTATACAAATTATGAAGCAGCACTCCAACATTTAAATGTACTTTTTTAACAATGGGTTCAAGTTTATCCTTTTATGAATTGTATGTTTAAAGGGGGCTTCTATGAAAACTCGAATTGAAAAAGACACAATTGGAGAAATAAGTGTACCTGCAAATAAATGGTGGGGGGCGCAAACACAACGAAGCTTAGAAAATTTTAAAATTGGGATCGAAAAGATGCCTTACGAAGTAATTGAAGCATTTACTATTCTTAAAGAAGCTGCTGCAAAAGCGAATATGAAACTCGGAAACCTTGATAAAGAGAAAGGGAATATGATAGTAAACGTTTGTTGTGAAATAAGAGCTAATGGTAGCTATGAGCACTTTCCATTAGTAGTATGGCAAACTGGAAGTGGGACACAAACGAACATGAATATGAATGAGGTAATAGCCTTTCGAGCGAATGAAAAATTTAAGCTGTTAGGTGAACTGATACGTATCCATCCTAATGATGATGTTAATCGCTCACAAAGTTCGAATGATACTTTCCCAACAGCTATGCATATAGCTAGCCAAAAGGCAATTGTAGAGCATTTAATCCCAGCTTTGAGTAGCCTTAAGCAAACAATAGCAAATAAAAAACTGGAGTTTAATGATATTATTAAAATTGGTAGAACACATTTACAGGATGCAACTCCGTTAACATTAGGACAACAATTGAGTGGATGGGAGCATATGCTCGTCAAATGTGAACAAATGATTGTTGAGTCTTCCAGGCATTTTCAAAACTTAGCAATCGGAGGGACGGCAGTTGGAACTGGGATAAATGCTCATCCGAAGTTTGGGGAACTAGCAGCTGAAGAAATAAGTAAACTTGTTAATGGTACATTTTACTCCTCTGAAAATAAGTTTCATGCGCTAACAAGTCATGCCGAAATAACACATGTGCACGGTGCATTAAAAGGATTAGCGGCTGACCTGACGAAAATAGCCAATGATGTTCGTTGGTTAGCTAGTGGGCCTAGATCAGGAATTGGGGAAATAACTATACCAGCAAACGAGCCTGGTAGTTCCATTATGCCTGGAAAGGTAAATCCAACGCAGAGCGAAGCATTAACAATGGTGGCAGCTCAAGTGTTTGGAAACGATGCTACAATCGGTTTTGCAGCAAGTCAAGGTCATTTTGAATTAAATGTATATAAACCAGTGATAATATATAATTTTTTACAATCTGTTAGGTTATTAAGTGATGGCATGCATTCTTTCAATGAGAAATGCATGACAGGTATCAGACCAAATAAAGAAGTTATTCATAAACATCTCAACGATTCTCTGATGCTAGTAACAGCATTAAATCCGTATATTGGTTACGAAAAGGCGGCAGAGATTGCAAAGAAAGCTTATTCAGAAAATAAAACGTTAAAGGAAGCCACTTTAGACTTGGGATATTTAGATGAAAAGCAATTTGATGAATATGTAAACCCAGCTAAGATGATCAATAATACGAATAAATAACTAAATAAGAGCTATCTTACATGTTAAATTTTTGTTTGTAAGATGGCTTTTTTATCATTTCATAGACTTTTTCATTTGTAATATGCAATCATGTATGTATAAAAGTAAAGTGCTAAGGAGGATTTTTCATGCAGATTATTGATTTACATTGCGATGCTTTACTCAAGCTTTGGGAGGATAAAACGCGTTTATTTACTAAAGATTCAATGATTGAAGCAAGTTATAGTAATTTAAAGGTAGGGAAGGTTCGTCTTCAATTATTTGCGATTTTTATAGAACCTCATTTTTCACAAGAAATGAAATTTCAATATGCATTAGAGCAAATTGACCTATTTCATACCGAGGTAGTTGGGAAACATGAAAACATAAAGAAAATTGAACGGTGGGAGGATATAAACTATCTTCAAGAGGGAGAAATAGGTGCCATTCTTACATTAGAAGGCGCAGATGCTTTTAGTAATGATTTAGTGAAACTTCGTTTATTATATCAATTAGGCGTGAAGTCTTTAGGATTAACATGGAATAATGCCAACCTTTGCGCTGACGGAGTAGGAGAACAACGCGGTGGAGGTTTAACTGAGCTTGGATTTGAAGTAGTTAATATGAATAATGAACATCTTGTGTGGACAGATGTTTCACATTTATCTTACAATGGTTTTTGGGATGTAATGAATACTGCGAAATATCCAATTGCTTCCCACTCAAATTCTAAAACAGTTTGTGATCACCCGCGTAACTTAACTGATGAACAAGCAGAAGCACTCTTTAAAAGGAATGGGTTTATTGGCTTAGTATTTAATCCCCCTTTTATAACAGGTGGTGAACTTGCTACGATAGATGATCTTATGTTACACATCGACCATTTTTGTGCCTTAGGTGGTGTAGAACATATTGCTTTTGGATCAGATTTTGATGGCATATCTTATCATGTAAAGGGTTTAGAAGACGCAAGTAAATACCAATATTTCATTGAAGAACTTTTAAAAAAATACACAGAACAAGAAGTTAGAGGCTTTGCCTATGAAAATGTGATGAAACGATTACCGATTCACATGAAATAACATTATATGGCGTTAAACTTTTTTCATTGGAGGTTGTCCCAAAAGTAGTCATTATTACTTTTGCTGGGCAGCTTTTTTTATCTAATCTTTTGCCTGAATTGCTTTAATTTAAACCTCCTCTAGAGAATAAATTAATGATATAGGGAAATTATAACAAGGGAAAACATCGAGGACGAAAAAAAAGATTGATATTTACCCTTTTTAAACCCCTCAAAAACATCAAGGAGGAGACAGATTAATAATGAAAAAGTACATGATTAGTATCGTTGTAATGCTATTTTGTTTGTATATACCAAATATAGCGCATGCAAATCAACTAGAAGAAGCTGTATCTCTTCGAGTCATTCACAGTTCCGTAGATGCACCAAATATTGATGTTTATATTAATAAAGATAAAGCCTTTGGTGAAATAACCTTTCAGCAACTCACTGATTACGCAACACTGCAAAAAGGAACATATAAAGTTAAAATTTACACTAATGGGGCTGACCCTAAACGTGAAAAGCCTATAGTAAGCAAGAAAATAAAAGTTAAAAATGGTGAAGCATTTACACTAGCAATAATTGATGAGAAAGATAGTGTTGATATGATGGTTATTAATGACAATAATCATAGCAATAATGATAGCCCTCAACTAAGACTTGTTCATCTTTCACCAGATACGTATTCACTTGATGTGTATTGTAAAGAAAATATAATGATAGAAAACATTTCCTACTTAGAGGTGGCTAACTATAAGGAACTTGGAGGTAACCAGTTTGACGTTGAAATTAAACAGCATGGTAAAGATGAGGTTATTTATGAAATACCAAATCTGCAACTGGCAGATAAAAGTAGTTATTCCATTTATGCTGTCGGACTTCTAAAAGGCGAGCCTAATATCAACTTTATCATTGCTAAAGATCATTATGAGCAATAAATACAGAGGTTGACTCAAAAGGTAAAAAATCGACCTTTTGAATCAACCTCTTTTAAGTGACTGCGTTCAATTTGCACATTGTTTAAACGTTAACTATGAGGTTTAACCTTTTCAGTCATCACTTTGTTTGATTTTGTAATATAATTGTTAAGGAAATGGGCTTGTTTCGATACAAAAAAAATGATTTTATTATAATATAGGTCTTTAATGTAGAGCTATATTAAAAATTGTTGTTGGTTTTCTGTTCAGGACGTTTGCTTGTCTTTTTCCTCTTCCAGTTTCACTATGAGAGGCTGCATCATTCGAGACAACTCGGAGTGTATTCAAGAAGTATATGCTCGGGCCGCGGGCATTGCGCCTCGCACCTTTCGTGAAAACAACACTATCTGATAACAGAGCCTAAATAATTAATAATACTATGAAGGTGTCGATTGGGTGATACAATGTGTTTTAGTAAACATTCATTTTTAAAACTTTTTTTATTATTTGCCATTATATTTAGTTATATCGACAATACATCTGTTTTTGCAGAAAAAAAGATACCAGAGATAACGAGCGAGGCCGCAATATTAATTGATAGTCATACTGAAGAAATCCTTTTTGATAAAAATATGATGGAACCGATGTATCCGGCTAGTATCACAAAAATAGTAACAGCTATTATTGCGATAGAGACACAAGACTTAAATGATATTGTTACCGTTAGCAGTGACGCGGTTAGGGCAATAGGTACTAGGGTATATTTACTTGAAGATGAAGAAATAACATTAGAACAGCTATTACAAGGTCTCATGGTAAGCTCTGGAAATGATGCCGCGATAGCAATTGCGGAGCATATTGATGGTTCAGTTGAGGCATTTTCTGATAGGATGAATGATTTTGTCAGAACGGAAGTAGGGGTTAGTGACATTACTAATTTTACAAATCCACATGGTTTATTCGAGGAAGATCACGTAACGACAGCTTATGATATGGCTAAAATCAGTGCATATGCGATGAAAAATGAAACTTTTCGTGAACTAGTTGGTACTCATTCTGTAGAATGGGTTGGTGAAGGATGGGAAACGATAATATATAATCATCATCCACTGACTCGTTCTTATGACGAAGTAATCGGTATCAAAAATGGATTTGTAAGAATGTCCGGCTATACATTATCGACTGCTGCCATTGATGAACATATCGAGCTGATATCAGTTACATTAAATTCTCCTTCTCGAAACTTTGCACAGAAGGATACGCTAACCTTACTAGATTATGGTTTTTCTCATTATGAAACACAGGTATTAACTTTTGAGGATGAACCTTTATTGAAAGAGTACATTTATCCCGATTCTGTTGCTGTTACCTCCCTAAAAGGAGAGGAAATAGATTACTCAATTGAGAATGGACTTATTAATATAACTGGAAAAGAAAATCGGTTAATTACTACAGTAGAGTTAGATGAAAGAGAAAGGATTGAACTGCCAACATTTCTTCTAGATCCTAGAAAAGAAAAGACGGAAGAACTAATGGATCAAAGAGAAAGAGTTTGGTGGTTAGATTGGATAATTATTACCGGTTTTAATCCTATTTTAAGTAATTTTAACGTGAACAACTTTTAATAGCCTCTTGTACTTTTCAGGAGGTTATTTTTTCTTAGAGGTATTAGAGGGGGAACTTCAAAAATAATGGCACGAAGAAATTACAATTTGAAACAGAAGATGTTGAAAATAAGGAAAATTACAAAGCAATTATTTTTCTTTTCGTCTATATTTATTGCAACACTATTGATTCTTATAGCTACTTCTATTTATGTTTGGCAAACTACGGATGAAGGCTCACTTCCAGCAAAGACTGCAGTAGTATTACATGCAATTGATAATAACTTGGTCGATTTAGATATAAATGTGAGACTTCCTCAATTCATTACTGGAGGTAGAAGGGGAGAGCCTCTTCTTAGGGAGGACCTTCATATTACAACAACTCCCGACGTGGAAATACCTTTAAGAATATATAGGCCACAAGGAGATGGTCCCTTTCCAATTGTCATGTATTATCATGGAGGAGCATTTCTTGAAGGATTTGGCGACATAAACACACATGATAACATTGTTCGTTCACTTTCTCAAAGAACAAATAGTGTTGTTATTGCAGTGGGATATCGTCTTGCACCATCAGATGTATTCCCCGCAGCAATAGAAGATAGTTACGCTGCATTAAATTGGGCATATGAAAACGCAGATACATTTAACGGCGATTCTACAAAAATAAGTGTAGTAGGTGATAGTGCTGGAGGGAATATAGCTGCAGTAATGGCGCTTATGTCACGAGATTTAGGAGGCCCGCTAATAACTTCTCAAGTACTCATGTATCCATTAACGACATTTAAGGAAGCTGATCTTGAATCGCGTGAGATTTATGATAGTGGTTACTACTTATTGTCTCGACAAGTAATGTACCGTGCTAGAGATTTATATACTCCATATGAATACATGTGGAAAAGCCCATATGCATCACCACTGCATGCTGACGATTTAAGCGAACTTCCTCCAACCCTTATTATTACTGCAGAGTTTGATCCTTTACGAGATGAAGGTGAGTTATATGCAGAACGTTTAGCGCAATTTAATGTGCCGGTAACTGCAACGAGATACGAAGGAGTGATGCATGGCTTCATCTCACTATATGAAGTGATGCATAGTGGACAATATGGCTTACGAGAGGTTTCACAGTTTTTAAGGCATGCGAATCAAGACGCTCTTATTACTCCTGCTCCTTACAGTTTACAAATCAAAAATGTACCTCATGGAATTGATCGAGCACAAGATCAAGTAGAGGCTTTTGCAATAGGAGCTTATTTACTATATAAAACAGTATTAGGAGTTGTCACTGATGACTAAAATCATTCAAAACTTTATTTACTGCAGGAGGTTGTTATTGACATTTTAAATATACTATCATTTACTAGTGATTAGTTACGAACAAAATTATTCATGAAGTTAGGAATGGTTATATGGAAAATTTGATAAATCATCGTGTTAGAAGTATTGAAATATCTGGAATCAGACAATTTTTTAATAAAGTGGCTACAGTGCCAGATGCAGTACAGTTAACACTTGGTCAACCAGACTTTTATACACCTGATCATATTAAAAAAGCAGCAATTTCGGCTATAAATGATAATAAAACGACATATACAAAAAATGCTGGTGAAGATTCTCTAGTGGAAGCTGCGAGTCAATTCTTACATAAAAAGTATCAATTATATTACGATCCAAAAACAGAGGTGTTAACGACAATTGGTGCATCGCAAGCTTTAGATGTAGCCTTTAGAACGATACTAGAACCAAATACTGAAGTTATATTACCTGGACCCGTTTATCCAGCGTACGCCCCAATTATTACTTTATGTGGTGCAAAGCCCATATTTGTAGATACACGAGATTCGAATTTTATTCTCACACCAGAATTAATTGAAAAGCATAAAACGGATCGAACCCGTGCGGTGATATTACCGTATCCTTCTAATCCAACTGGAGTTGTCTTATCGAGAGAACAAGCAGAAGCACTCGCGAATTATTTGAAGGAACAACCTTTGTTTGTAGTTTCAGATGAGATTTATTCAGAGCTAAATTACGATCATGAGCATGTATCTATTGCCCAATTTCCGAGGATGAAAGAAAAGACTATCGTCATTAATGGTGTATCAAAATCACATTCTATGACAGGATGGAGGATTGGATTTGCATTTGCTCCTGCTTACTTAATAAAACATATGGTTAAGGTTCACCAATATAACGTCAGTTGTGCATCATCTATATCGCAACACGCTGCAATAGAAGCATTGACAAATGGAATTAATGACGCACTTCCGATGAAAGAGAAGTATAAAGAGCGCAGGGACTACGTACTTGCTCGTTTAAAAACAATTGGGATTCCTACAATAAAGCCGTCAGGAGCTTTTTACGTTTTTCCTGATATATCACAAATGAAATTGAGTTCTTATGAATTTGCAGTAAAACTTTTACAAGAGGAAAAATTAGCAGTAGTTCCAGGTGATGCTTTTTCTTCACTTGGAGAGGGATATATACGTATCTCATATGCTTATAGCCATGTGGAGCTCGAAGATGCATTAAACAGGTTAGAGAGATTTTGGACAAACCATGTAAAATAGGTGATTTCTATGTGTGGAAGATTTACGTTATATGCTGATCCTGATTTCTTATTTGACTACTTTCAAATCGAAAATAGTGAAAGTTTATCAATTAATCCGAGATATAACATTGCTCCAAGTCAGCCTGTTTTTTCTTTAGTGAAAGGGCAATCAGGTGTTCGGGGTGGTTACATGAAATGGGGGCTTATTCCTTCATGGTCTAAGGATATAAGAATAGGTAACAAGATGATTAATGCGAGAGCAGAGACATTATTTAAAAAGCCGAGCTTTAAACATCTAGTTGGTAGGAGACATTGTGTAATAATTGCAAGTAGCTTCTATGAATGGAAGCTTCAAAATGGTATAAAACAGCCATACCTGATCAAGTATAACGATGATAGACCAATCATATTTGCCGGTTTATGGGATAGGTGGAAGGATAATCAAAACGAAGAAGTCATTAGTTGTACGATCATAACGACTGAAGCAAATGAGTCGATGCAGTCTATTCATCATCGAATGCCAGTTATTCTAAATAAAGACAACTATCAACATTGGTTACAAGCTTGTCATAGTAGTGACAAAGTAGTAGAGTTTTTAAAACCAATGAAGGAAGACTTAGTACTGACGTCCGTTTCTACATTAGTAAATAACCCGAAGAATGATTTTAAAGACTGTATCAATAGCCTTTAGCCGGTTCGTTAGAATTGTATCATACTATCAAAAGATGACTCAAAAGGTAAGAAGCAACCTTTTAAGTCATCTTTTTTCTTTGTATAAGTAGTGGATGAATGTTTAAACGATATACAAGTTAGGTATATAGGTAATAACGTTTTGTCATACAACTTTTAATAAATCATAGCATGAAAAAATAAATTAACTGTGTTTGTTTGAATGATAAAAGCATAAGAAATATAAGAGGTAATCAATATTTCATTTATTTCAGCTATTACATTGGAGGAATTATACAGATGACCAAGTATGACATTCAGTATGACAAAGGATGGGCACAGTTTGTCGGTCCAAACTTGGGCTATATGGAAGATCTTTATGACTTGTATAAAAAAGATAAAACACTAGTGCCAGAAAATATTCGGCTCTTTTTTGAAAAGTGGGGTGAACCCAATTATGTCGATAAATCGGAAACGTCGAGGCGCAATGGTGGAACAAAACATACATCTCAACTATCGTACGAGGAAATTGCAAATGCATTCACATTATCAGAAGGGATAAGAAGCAGGGGACATTTAATAGCAAATATTTCTCCACTAGAGGAAAGGGCAGTTGGTGAGGATTTTTCGTTGGATAAATATAACCTTACAGCTGAAATATTGCGCATTATACCAGCTAATATTATTTCTCCATTTGCTCCTCCTCAAGTAAAGAATGGTTATGAGGCAGTTGAACATTTGTTAAAAGTTTATACAGATACATTAGCTTTTGAAATTAATCAAGTTCAAAATATGGAAGAAAGAAACTGGCTTAAGGAGAAAATTGAGTCTAAGAGTTATCAACCGCATCTTTCTAAAAAGGATAAACGTTTTTTATTAGAACGATTAAACAAGGTGGAAGGATTTGAACACTTTCTCCATAAAAAATTTATTGGACAGAAGCGTTTTTCAATAGAAGGTTTAGATAGTATTGTTCCAATGTTAGATGATGCGGTTAAAGAGTCGGTACAAAATGGAACGGAAAATATTATGATCGGAATGGCGCATAGAGGTAGATTAAATGTTTTAGCACACGTACTTAGCAAACCTTATGAAATTATATTTTCAGAATTTCATGATGCACCAAATAAAGAGTTAGTACCGTCTGAGGGATCGATTGGAATAAATTATGGATGGACTGGAGATGTGAAATATCACTTAGGTGCAGATAAGGAAATAAAAGGAAATGCAAAGGGAGCAACGTTAACATTAGCAAATAACCCGAGCCATTTAGAATTTGTTAATCCTGTAGTAGAAGGCTTCACTAGAGCAGCACAAGATAATAGAGATAAGAAAGGATATGCAACACAGGATGTCACACATGCATTAGCCATATTAATCCATGGTGATGCTGCCTTTCCAGGACAGGGTATAGTTGCAGAGACTTTAAATTTAGGGAAACTGAAGGGGTATTCAACAGGAGGTACAATTCATATTATTGCAAACAATATTATCGGATTTACAACAATAAGTGAGGATTCTCGTTCAACGAATTATGCTAGTGACCTTGCTAAAGGGTTTGAAATTCCAATTATCCATGTAAATGCTGATGATCCTGAAGCCTGTTTAGCAGCAATTCACCTTGCTATACAATATCGAAATACATTTCATAAAGATATTATTATTGACTTAGTTGGATATAGAAGGTTTGGTCATAATGAAATGGATGAACCGCTAGTTACTCAACCAAAATTATACAAAAAGATAAAAAAACATGAGACAGTTTGTCAAATATATGAGAAAAAATTGAAAGAACAATCTGTTGTATCTGAAGACACGCTCCAATCTATGCGGGAAAAATATTTAGCTGAACTAGAGCAACACTTCAAAAAAGTGAAGGATGGAAAAAAATCTGAATTAAAAGAGGAAGACACTCTCCCACCGCCCCCTGTACAAAATAACTTAGACAATATAGATACAATGGTGAATGTAAAAGTTTTAAAGGATTTAAATGAACAGCTACTGGCAGTACCGAAGGGTTTTCGTGTATTTCCGAAGCTAAAGAAAATATTAGAGAGAAGACGTTATGTCTTTGAAAAAGACGAAACAATAGATTGGGCTCATTCCGAAGCGTTAGCATTTGCAACTATTATCCGGGATGGTACACCAATAAGATTAACAGGTCAGGACTCTGAAAGGGGCACCTTTTCACAAAGACATTTAGTACTTCATGACTATGAAAATGAGAAAATATATTCACCTTTACATGAGTTAAGAGAGGCCAATGCGTCATTTGATATTTACAATAGTCCATTATCGGAAGGCGCATGCGTAGGGTTTGAATATGGTTATAACGTGTATTCGCCTGAAACGTTAACGTTATGGGAGGCCCAATATGGAGACTTTGCAAATGGAGCACAAGTGTTGTTTGATCAGTTTATATCAGGTGGAAGAGCAAAGTGGGGTCAAAAATCAGGAATTGTATTTTTATTGCCACATGGGTATGAAGGCCAAGGCCCAGAACATTCCAGTGGGCGTTTAGAAAGGTTCCTTCAGCTAGCAGCAGAAAATAATTGGCATGTTGTTAACTTAACTCGTGCCAGTCAGTACTTTCACTTGCTTAGGCGTCAAGCTAAGCTTTTAGGGAAAGAAGAAGTGAGGCCGCTCGTTATTATGACTCCTAAAAGCTTGTTGAGAAATAAATTGTTATCTTCTTCAGCAGATGAGTTTATAAATGGAACGTTTAATCCGTTAATAATCGAGCAAGGAAAAAAAACAGTAAGTGAAAAGGTGAAGAAAATCATATTTTGCTCTGGAAAAATTGCGATAGATATAGAAGAACATATAAATAAACACAACAACATTGATTCTATCGTAGTAGCAAGAGTCGAAGAATTGTACCCTTTTCCAAAAGAAAAAATTATACCATTGACTAAGAAATACGGGAATGTTACTGAATGGATTTGGGTGCAAGAGGAACCAAAAAATATGGGGGCTTGGCATTACGTGCTTCCGCAGTTGAGACGTATCAAAGGAGATCATATCAGCATTCAATATATTGGTAGACGCCGTATGTCTAGTACGGCTGAAGGCGATGCGGCAATGCACAAGAAGGAACAGGAAAGAATAATCAATGAAGCTTTATATGATTAACGCGAAGGGGGTAAACGAATGATCGAGATAAAAGTACCTGAATTAGCGGAGTCTGTTAAAGAAGCGACAATTGCAGAGTGGCTAAAAAAAGAAGGGGAATCAGTTCAAAAAGGGGAAAATCTCGTTGAGTTGGAAACAGATAAAGTAAATATAGAAATTTCTGCAGAAGAGTCGGGTATTTTAAGCGAAACGCTTTGTGATGAAGGTGATACTGTTTTTGTAGGAGATGTTATAGCTAAAATGAATGTCGATGAAGAGACGTCATCGAAGAAGTTCGAGAATAATAAGAAAGATAAAGCTAAAGATGATCTATCATCCGATTTTTCACATGAACATGAAGAGAAAAAGAATTTTGAAAAGGATATTGATAAGGCACGTCCAATAGCTAGTCCTGCTGCGAGAAAGTATGCAAGAGAAAAAGGCATTGAATTGAATGAAATAACGCCAAAAGACCCGCTAGGTCGAGTAAGGAAAGATGATCTAAAAGAACTTGAAAATGAAAAAGATAACGATGAAATAAGCAATGACAAAGAGGAGGCCACTTCTAAAAAAATTGAACGGGTTCGTATGTCGAGACGGCGACAAACTATTGCAAAAAGGCTTGTAGAAGCACAACAAAATTCAGCAATGTTGACAACGTTTAATGAAGTTGATATGACAAAATTATTAAAGTTGAGAGATCGTAAAAAGGATGACTTCTATGAGGAAAATGGTGTAAAATTAGGATTTATGTCATTTTTTACTAAAGCGGTTATTGGCGCACTAAAAAAATATCCTTATGTTAATGCCGAAATAGAAGAGAACGAAATATTATTAAAGAAATTTTATGACATCGGTATAGCTGTTTCAACGGAAGAGGGCCTTGTTGTTCCTGTTGTTCGGGATGCAGATCACCTTGATTTTGCTGGTATTGAAAAGGAAGTGAATAGTTTAGCTGAAAAAGCACATGAAAAGAAATTAGATATCAATGATTTAACCGGAGGCACTTTTACAATTACAAATGGTGGTGTATTTGGCTCTTTATGGTCAACACCTATTTTGAACACACCTCAAGTAGGGATATTGGGAATGCATAAAATACAAATGCGCCCTGTTGCTATTGATGAAGAAAGATTTGAAAATAGGCCAATGATGTATATAGCACTTTCGTATGATCATAGAATTATTGATGGTAAAGATGCTGTAGGATTTTTAGTGAAAGTTAAGGAACTTATTGAGGACCCTGAATCTTTATTACTCCAAGGGTAATAATGAAAAGAGGATAGTACGAGGGGCACTGAAAAAGTGAAAATCATGATTGTATCGTGTATTAAAATTCATAAGCCTTAATTTAAGAACGATTTGATGAGCCTGGAGCAAGCGAGATAACTGTCTCTTCCTCTACAAGCATATGCCTTGGAGCGTATCCGTCGAGACAACTCGAAGCATTATCGACGAAGTAACGCTCGTTCCTGTGGGAAAAAAGGCAGGGGTGAGACCCCACAGACCGCAGGTCGAGGAGGCTCACCAGCCGCCCACGGAAAGCGAGCTTGCGCAGGGATCATCAATTCACAATATACAGAGCAACTTATAATAATAACTGATAATTATAGAATAAGTACTTTTTCAGTTCCCTTGATAGTACTCACAATTTAGTAGAAAGTGTGGTCGCGTAAGGTGAATCAAATGGTGGATTCCTTCTCCATTGATTCACCTTATTTTCATCGCTTTATGGACATGAATTGTATTTAGAAATCGTTTTGAAAAAGAGTAGTAATGTACTGTTCCATTACTTTAAATAATGGCGGTATTTCATCAAGATTACTTACTAACGCCCGATACATATTTTTGTAATACCATTCCTGATCTTTCTTCGTAGCACTAAAGGAAGACCAAAGTGAACTTCCTAATAACTCCTTAGCCTTTACCATCGAATGTAAATTATGTATTTTGTCAGCTAAAATAACATATTTTTGTTGTAAAGTAGCATACTTTGTTTTTTTAATTGATTCAGATTTTCTTTCAAACCAAGATTTACTTTTGTCCATTTCAGAAGCACCGATGACTAATTCAGATATCTTTTCACCAAATATATTTGTAATCTGTTCGACTGTCCCATCTGTATCTTCTATAACGTCATGAAGCAATATTGCAATGATAATATTCATTCTCTCCTCGTCTGAAAAAGAACTACCATGTAAATGAGTTTGCATGAATAAAGCGGCGGTATATGGGTGGGTAATATAAGGGGTACTATCGGTTTTCCTGTATTGCTTAGCGTGTGCATTTGTCGCAAAAATAACAGCTTCATCTATCAGTTTTAATTCCATTGCAGTTCACTCCTTTCCACTTAGTTAACTTTTTCTAGAAAGCTTTAAAAATTTCCTGCTTCTAACAAAATACTGAATAATAGATAAAAAGCTAGAATATCTATAGTAGAAGAAGTAGTAAGACAAGTTTAATAGAAAAGTTGGAGGCATTATGGAATTTATAACAGGAAGTGCAATTGCTGCAATTGCTACAGCTTTAGGAGCAATACCTGCACTATTATTTATTAGGGCCACACATCGATTTAGAGATATATTATTAGCATTTTGTGCTGGTGTAATGATGGCAGCAGCCGTTTTTGAACTTATTCCGGAAGCATTAAAACAAGCCGATATAAAAATTGTTGCTCTTGGTATATTGTTAGGAGTAGTATCGTTAACGTTGTTAGAACAAAATATTCCTCATATCGATCTAGATCATTCATCTAGCGCTATTCAAATAGATCAAAAATCAATGTTAATTATTGCAGCAATTTGTTTGCATAATCTACCTGAAGGGTTATCAGTAGGAGTTAGCTATGCTAGTGGGGTGGAAGGATTAGGCCCAATGATCGCTTTTGCAATTGGACTTCAGAATATGCCCGAAGGATTTCTAGTGGCATTATTTTTAATCCAACAGAATGTAAAAAAGCTATATGCATTTTTAATCGCCCTTCTCACAGGTATGCTAGAGTTCTTTGCTGCTATTATAGGATATATATTAACTAATTATGTTACTATTCTCATTCCAACTGGATTGTCATTTGCGGCTGGATCGATGCTATACATCGTTTATAAGGAGTTAATCCCAGAAAGTCATGGTGATGGCCACGCATTAAGTTCAACATATTCTTTTGTATTTGGCATGATCGGGATGCTCTGGCTAACGAGGTTGTTTTAGATAATGATAACGCTATATTGTAATGAGAAGAAGAGGTGTAGAAAAGTGAAATATATAACAGTATGTAAATTACTGATTTTCATTTTTATCATAATAATGATTTTTATTAATCAAAAATACTTTTACATTACTCCTAATAATATTCGTAATGCTATTATTGATTTTGGTATACTAGCACCTATTATTTTCATTATAGCTTTAGCAATTCGTCCATTTTCTCTCATACCAACATCGATTTTTTCTATTGCTGGGGGGCTTTCGTTCGGTCCAATACTCGGACCCATTGTGACTTTTATCGGGTCAGTAGCTGGTGCTATCCTCTCATTTCTAGCAGTAAGAAAACTTGGATATGGTCTCGGACAAACAAAAAGTGTTGGAAGGTGGGCAGATGTACAAATAAAAGTGGAGCATAATGCATTTCGATATGTGTTAGCGTTACGATTAATACCGATTATTAATTTTGATATTGTTAGTTATATAGCAGGAATCTCAAAGGTTTCATTTAATAAATACTTATCTGCAACAATGATAGGAATAATACCAGGAACATTAGCTTTTAATTTTCTAGGCGCTTCCCTCATAGAGAGCGGGTGGCACATGTTTTTTGCAATACTAATACTCGTGGTAATTGTCGTAATTATTTCATTATTTGTTATGAGAAAAGTAGATTGGCGCAACATTCAACTAACTTCAAGTGATAAATGAAGCAAAGCTTAATTCATTGCATTCTTCTTAAATAAAACCCCATTCTTTACTCAGGAATCCGACTCCTTTATAAAAACTACTTACCTACTAATTGTCGAAGTTCTTCGAGACTATCGTGTATCGATAATAGTTCGTAAAATACAATCGTTTTTTCATGAAAGTGGTGAAAATAAGCAGGATCCCTTCGGTGACCAGAGCTATATTCATATTTTAAATATTGATCTAATTCGTATATATTGTAAAAGTGGTCATCAGACATAGGAGCGTGTATATTTTCGATGATTGCAACTATTGATGCAGTCGTATCTACTAATAATTCTCGTTCAAACTCCGTAAAGTCGATCCATGATTTAATATATTGTAGGTTCCCCAAATGTAAAAGTATTTTCTGTATGATCATTAACTTCTTTTTTAGTTTAAAAAAGTGACGATAGTCGTAGTATTTCATCCGGTGATATCTCCACTCTGCTTTTTGGTACTTGACGAGTTCTTCAGTTTTATCAATATTAGACCTAAGAATTTGGTATGATTCAAGTGGGAGTTTACTATTATTTTCCTTTTTTGTACTGATGATTATTTCCATAGATTTCTTTAGAACTTTCGATATATGAAATTGATGCTCCTTTATTTGATCTGCAATAGTAGAAATATACTTTGGTGGAAATAGAAATATATTTACGAGAGTTGATACTGTTAATCCAATGGTTGTTGTTCCGACTCTAGTTAAAAAAGCTAACAAAAAGTGATCGTGTATATTTGGGATCATAGCAACTGCTGTTAAAGTAGCAACAAGCGTACCTTGCTCTAACTTTAATTTTTGACATAAGAAAATAGTTAATGTAGCAGCAAGTGCAAACGTAATGGCTGAATAGCCGAAAACAGAAACAAAAAAAACGGATAAGGCTGCACCAATTGCAGAAGCAGGTAACCTTATAACGCCCTTTTTAATAGATTCTGAAGCAGTTGGTTCTAAAGTAACAATGGCCGTAATGACCGCAAACACAGCTGAAACTTGAAAGGTAATACAAATGAGTGCAGTAAAAAATACAGCAACGCCAGTCTTTATAATTCTTTGACCAATCCATTTTTTCTTCGTAAAAAAGTTTAATAAATGATTAGATTCCATGATTTTTTCTCCTAATATCAATCATCATTAATATATAAATAAGTAAGTAACTCCTATATTTTATCACGTTCTGAAAATCTACAACAATAACGTCATTTTATGTAGTATTCTTATATAATTATTATAGCTTTATTGACTTACTTCCCTTACCATCACTTAACATCACTTAACATGTTTATAATCAACTAGATTTCAGCTAAAATAGAGAGAGATTAAAGAATGAAATCATTATATTAGTGATAAGAGGTGAGGCACTTTGTCTATTTCATTTATACTAGGTCGGACAGGCACTGGCAAAACAACGTACATGTTAAATAACATGATTGACGATGCAATTAAAGATCCACAAGGGGCAACGATAATATATCTCGTACCAGACCAAATGACATTTCAATCGGAGATGCAACTCGTACAATCAAAACAAAGAGGCATGACGAGAATTCAAGTTCTCAGTTTTTCAAGGCTAGCACTTAGGGTTTTACAAGAATTAGGAGGAATCACGAAGCAGCACATTCAGAAAACAGGTGTGCAAATGCTGATAAGAAAAATTGTCGAAACCGAGAAAAAAAGCTTTAAAGTATTTAGTAAAGCTTCTGATACAAACGGTTTTATAGACCAGCTAGAGCAGATGATAACGGAGTTAAAACGTTATGATGTTTCAGCGGATACGCTCACGGAACAGTATGAAGCTTTGGAGCAGCGAGAAAATAAACGTCCGAGTGAGCAAATTTTACAGGAAAAACTACACGATATAGGAATTGTTTATAACAATCTAGGTAAACACTTTAAGGATGAGTATGTCGGGGCTGAAGATTACTTACATTTATTATCAGAGAAAGTAGCCCATTCTAACTATTTAAAGCAATCACACATTTTCATAGATGGATTTCATAGTTTCACTCCTTTAGAAATGCTTGTCATTCAAGAATTAATGCTACATTGTACACATACTACATTTTCATTTACATTAGATAGACACTACGATACTGCTGAAGTATTAAATGAACTAGATCTATTTTTTGAAACAGCTAAGTCATATCAAACGATTCAAAATGTTTGTCGCGAACACAATTTGGAAGTGAACCGACCGTTCATTTTACAAATGTCCTTACGCTTCAAGTCTAAAGCAATTGCACATTTAGAAAAGAACTATGAGATACGCCCTTCTCCAGTCTACGAAACGAATGACGGGATTCGAGTCATTAGTGCTGTTCATAGACGGAGTGAAGTGGAAGGGATCGCTCGTGAAATTCTCCATTTAGTGAGAGATAAGTCTTATCGCTTTCAAGAAATAGTGTTGATACTAAGAAATATTACTGATTATACAGATTTACTACAAACAGTCTTTGAAGATTATGGGATACCTCTTTTTATGGACCAAAAGCGTTCGATGTTAAATCATCCTGTCATTGAGTTTATTCGCTCTTCATTAGAAGTCATCTACGGGAATTGGAGATACGAAGCAGTTTTCAGATGCCTTAAAACTGACATGTTATTTCCGCTTGAATCACATGTTAGTGAGATGAGAGAACGTGTCGATCAATTAGAAAATTATGTACTTTCCTACGGAATTAAAGGGGTACGCTGGTACGATAAGAAGCCATGGTCGTATCGTCGCGTGAAAACATCAGCTGATGGGGAGAGAAAAAGAACGACAGCTGAAGATGAGTTTGAACAAGAAATTAATCAATTACGAAATGAACTTACTAAACCGTTGATTTGGCTTCAAAAACAGATGAAAGCTTCTAAAACTGTCACGGAAAAATGTGAAACTATTTATCATTATTTAGTGATGTGCCAAATTCCTGAGAAAATTGAAAGAATGCGAAATGACTCCGTCGCGTCAGAGGAGTTACAACGTGCTAAGGAACATGATCAAGTATGGTCTGCAATTGTTGAACTACTGGATCAAATGGTAGAGATGGCAGGGGATGAGGACGTATCATCCGAATTGTATAAAAAAATGATCGATACAGGTGTAGAATCTATGAAATTTGCGATTATTCCACCTGCTATTGACCAGGTTATTGTAGCGGATATGGAGCACTCTCGTTTATCTAATATACGTTGTGCTTTTATTTTAGGTGTTAATGACGGAATAATCCCTGCTAAACCAGATGAAGGCAGTATCGTTACTGAAGAAGAACGGGATACGTTAGCTCAAGCAGGGATAAATTTAGCTCCGAGTAGTACACGACAGTTGCTTAATGAAACATTCCTCATGTATTTGGCGCAATCGACAGCATCCGAGTTACTGTATTTTACGTATCCTTTAGCAGATGAAGAAGGGAAAAGCTTACAGCCATCAATCGTATTAAAAAGAATTAAAGATTTTTTCCCATCTTTAGAAGAGGAATTGTGGTTTCATGAACCTACAGATATGACAGATGAGGAGCAGTTCTTTTTTATTAATGGGTCCGATAAAACACTGTCTTATTTAACTTTTGTACTACAGTCTTGGAAAAAGGGATATAGCATCCCTAGCTTTTGGTGGGATGTATATAATTGGTACGTAGCAAATGAAAATTGGAATTTTAAAGTAAAGCAAGTACTCCATAGTTTATTTTATAAAAATAAAGCACAACAGCTTTCTAAGCATACTAGTAAAGAATTGTATGGGGATCATTTAGTAACCAGTGTTTCAAGAATGGAGCAATATCAATCTTGTGCCTTTGCACAATTCGCAAACTACGGTCTTCGACTAAAAGAAAGAGAAACCTATAAGCTCGAAGCACCAGATGTAGGAACGTTATTCCATGCAGCTTTGAAGGAAATGGCTGATTATTTAAGGCGCAATGGGAAAGATTTTTCACAATTATCTAAAGAAGAGTGTTCTACTTTAGCAAAAAAAATAGTAGAGGAATTAGCACCGAAAATTCAAAGAGAAATATTATTAAGTTCGAATAAATATCATTATATTAAACAAAAACTTGAAGAGGTCGTTGCGAGAGCATCGCATGTTTTGGCAGAGCAATCCAGGTCTTCAGGATTTTCACCAATTGGTTTAGAGGTAGCCTTTGGAGAAAATCAAGATCTTCCTCCATTACAATTTCAACTTCAGAATGGTACTACGATGGAATTGGTAGGAAGAATTGACAGGGTTGATATGGCAGAAGGGAGAGATGGGCTTTACCTTCGTATAATAGATTATAAGTCTAGTGCAAAAAATATTGAACTAAGTGAAGTGTATTATGGTCTATCTCTTCAATTACTCATTTATTTAGATGTTGTTATTACTTTTTCTGAAAGGTGGCTTGGAGCAAAAGCTTCACCTGCTGGAGTACTTTATTTCCATGTGCACAACCCGATTATTCAAGCAAAGGAAAAGATGACAATAGAGCAGATTGAAACAGAACTTTTTAAGCAGTTTAAGATGAAGGGTCTTATAAGTGCAAATACTGAGGTTGCGCAACTAATGGATGAAAACATGATAGAAACTAAGAAATCTAATATCATTCCCGCACAGCTAAAAAATGACGGAGATTTTTCTAAAAACTCCTCCGTTATTCATGATGATCAATATGAAAACTTAAAAGGGTTTTTACGGAAAAAAGTGCAACAAATTGGACAAGCAATTACTGAAGGCGAAATTGGAATTACACCAATTAAAAATAAACAAAAAGTAGCATGCACGTATTGTGCTTTTTCATCATTATGTCAGTTTGATCCAACGATTGAGACAAATGACTATCATCGTATTTCTAAATTAAAAGATGAAGAAGTGTTATTAAAAATGAGTGAAGAAGGGGAGGGCGAGGAAGATGAAAATTAGCCCTAAACCAAAAGGTGCATACTGGACAGACGATCAATGGAAAGCAATAGATGCATCGGGCAACAACATATTAGTTGCAGCGGCAGCTGGAAGTGGAAAAACGGCTGTTTTAGTAGAAAGGATTATTAGGAAAATTGTGAATCATAATGTAGATGTAGATCAATTATTGATCGTTACGTTTACTAATGCTGCTGCTGCTGAAATGAGGCATCGCATTGGTGACGCTATTGAAAAGCAATTAAAGGATGATCCTACATCGTTACACTTAAGAAGACAGTTAACGTTATTAAATCGGGCAAACATATCTACGTTACATTCTTTTTGTATGAAAGTGGTTCGTCAATTTTATTATGTAGTCGATATAGATCCTAGCTTTAGGCTTCTTGACACTACAGAAGGTGAGTTAATTAGAGAAGAAATTCTTGAAGAATTATTTGAGGAAGAATACGGAAACGAAAATAATCATGAATTTTTCCATGTTGTTGATTCATATAGCGGTGATCGAAGTGATGAACCATTGCGACAATTAATTAGGAAATTGTATGATTTCTCAAGGTCACATCCAGATCCAAACGCATGGCTCGATGAACTAGTAAATACTTATAACCTTGAAAATACTTCAACGATAGAAGAACTTCCTTGGACTAAAGAATTAATGCAAGATGTTAAGTTACAGTTGCAAGGAGCTTTATACTGGATCGAAAAAGCGATGGACTTAACTCGTGAACCAAACGGACCAGCTAAATATAGTGAGACTTTTGAGGAAGACATTTTGTATATCGATAGTTTAATCCGGGCTTCTACTTGGGAGCAGTTATATGCTCGGTTTCAATCGGGAAGTTTTAAAACAATCAAGCGAATAACAAAAAAGGATCTAGTCGATGAAGAACTGAAGGAAAGAGCAAAATCATTAAGGGATCAAGCGAAAAAACAAGTGGAAGCTATAAAAAACGAGTTATTCACTAAAGAACCAGATAGCTTTTTGGAGGAATTGAAGGAAATGGCGCCTTCAGTTAAGACGATTGCTAGATTAATAAAGGCCTTTTCTGAGCGCTATTTAGAAGCGAAAAAAGAAAATGCCGTATTAGACTTCAATGACCTTGAACATTTTTGCCTAGCTATTTTAGCTGATGAGAGTGAAGATGGTCAATGGTCACCGACGCGAGCAGCTAGCGAGTTTCAAGATCATTTTGTAGAAGTACTTATTGATGAATATCAAGATACGAATCTAGTACAAGAAACGATTGTATCATTACTCTCTAAAGGGAATAATCGTTTTATGGTTGGAGATGTAAAACAAAGTATATATCGATTCCGTCTAGCAGAGCCAACACTGTTTTTAAATAAATATAAGGAATATAAAAAAGAAGGAGATTGTGAAGGTTGGCGTATTGATTTAGCGAAAAATTTCCGAAGTAGATGTGAAATTCTTGACGCTACTAATTATTTGTTTCGTCAAATGATGGATGAAACCGTCGGAGAAATTAATTATGACTCTGATGCTGAGCTTCGTTTAGGAAATGAAGATTATTTGGACCAAGACGGATTGGAAACAGAAGTTGCTATTATTAACAAAGGAAAGCCAATAACAGTAGAAGATCCTGGCGATACACAAGTAACACTAGAGGAAGATTTGGAAACGTCGCAAATGGAAACACGCTTTATCATTAAAGAAATAAAAAGGCTTATTAAGGAAAAGTACCCAGTATATGATAAAAATTTAAAAGCTACAAGGCCTGTTACGTATCGAGATATTGTTATTCTCATGCGTTCCATGCCATGGGCTGCGACGATGATGGATGAATGTAAACAGGAAGGAATCCCTATATACGCTGATTTATCTACTGGATACTTTGATGCTGTAGAGGTTCGCGTAATGATGTCGTTATTGAAGGTCATTGATAACCCTTATCAAGATGTAGCGGTTGCATCTGTATTGCGATCACCTATTTATCAGTTTAATGAGCAACAGCTAGCTCACGTTCGTATTATGGAACGGGATGGTGCGTATTACGATGCAATTAAGAAAACAGCGGAACAATCACCTGAAAAAGAAATATCGGAAAAAGCAAGACATTTTCTGCTTCACTTAGAAAGATGGCGCACTAAAGCACGCTCAGGGGCACTTTCTGATCTCATATGGGAGTTGTATCGTGAAACAGGTTATTATGACTACGTAGGTGGGATGCCTGGAGGAAAACAGCGTCAAGCAAATTTGCGAGCATTATATGATAGAGCTCGTGCGTACGAAGCAACTTCTTTTCGTGGACTATTTCGATTTTTACATTTCGTAGAAAGAATGCAAGAAAGAGGCGATGATTTAGGAGCTGCTAGAGCATTAGGTGAGCAAGAAGATGTTGTTAGAATTATGACAATTCATAAAAGTAAAGGCCTTGAATTCCCAATTGTATTTGTAGCAGGAGCGAATAAAAAATTTAACATGCAAGACCTCCGGGGCTCTTATTTACTTCATAAAGATTTAGGGTTTGGTTCAAAGTATATTGATCCAAAGCTAAGAGTTGCATATCCTTCTTTACCTCAGCTTGCTATAAAAAAAAGAATGCACTTAGAATCACTTGCTGAAGAAATGAGGGTACTTTACGTTGCGTTAACGAGAGCGAAAGAAAAGCTCTACTTAATTGGGACAGTTAATGAGGCAGAAAAGTCACTGCACAAATGGAAAGAATTTATGAATGAAAAGGAGTGGCTTCTTCCTGCTGTTGATCGTCAAAAAGGGAATTCGTATTTAGATTGGATAGGACCAGCTGTTTTAAGACATCACGCTGTTCAGCGTTCATTGTTTGGAGAAGAGCAATCAAATAGCATGGAAGAAGTACATGCTGATCCTTCGAAATGGTTCGTTTCTATTATTGAACAAGAAGATCTAAAGTTTTCAACTGAAGAAAAGATTATTTCTGATACAGGAATGAAAAGTTTAATTGCTAATTTTGAAAAAGTGCCTATACAATCAAGTGAAATTAACGATATTATTAATCGACTTGAATGGCGTTATCGATATAACAGTGCGGCCGTTTTTCAATCAAAGCAAACGGTAAGTGATTTAAAGAGACAGCAGTATAAAGATGAGTATAGTGGCAGTTTCTATAGTGATGGTTTTCAATCGAAGTATGCAGATCGACCTAAATTTTTACAGAAGGAAGCACTATCTTCAGCCGAAAGAGGTACGGTAATACACGCAGTCATGCAGCATATTTCTTTATCGCAAATACCTAGTGAAGACGACATAAACAAACATCTGTTTTATATGGTAGAAAATGAACTTCTAACAAAAGAACAAGCCAATGCAGTAAATATTGAAGAGGTACTATTATTTTTTGAGTCACCTATTGGTAAGAGGCTAATAAATGCGGAATGGGTTGAGCGAGAAATCCCCTTTAGTATCGGTATTGATGCCTCAAATGCATATACAGATTGGGGAGATTCTGAAGAAGAAACAGTTCTCATTCAAGGTGTGATTGATTGTGTATTCAAAGATGAACTCGGTGTTGTGTTACTTGATTATAAAACCGATGCAATTGAAAATAGATTTAGTGGGGGCTTTCAGGAGGCATATGCTACGTTAAAAGAGCGGTATAACACGCAAATGAAACTTTATATACAAGCTGTCGAAATGAGTTGGAATAAACCGGTTGACGAGGCTCATTTGTATTTTTTTGACGGTGGTTACTTATTAACGATGAAAGGGGGCGAATTGTAAAGTGAGGCTATTGCATACAGCCGATTGGCATATCGGAAGAACCCTTGAAGGACGAGATAGAATAGGGGAGCATGCCCAATTTTTCGACGAATTATATGATATTGTTGTCCGTGAAAAAGTGGATGCTATTTTAATGGCTGGAGACGTTTTTGATTCTGTAAATCCCCCTGCAATGGGAGAAGAGCTTTTTTATGAAAGTGTTGCCCGTCTTTCCGATGACGGGCAGCTTCCAATAATAGTCATAGCAGGAAATCATGATCATCCCGATCGGCTTCAAGCTGCAAGAACGTTAATAAAAAAACAGGGAGTAACAATACTGGGGTACCCAACACCTAAAAGCTTAAAAATTCCAATCGCACGTTCAGGAGAATATTTTAACATTGCTGCCTTGCCATATCCTTCAGAATCAAGGTTGAAAGAAAGCTTTGTAATCGAAGGAGATGAGCTTGCACTTAGAGAAGCGTATGACGAAAGAATTCACTATATTTTCGAGCAATTAACGAAGGAATTCTCACCAACAGAAGTGAATGTAGCTATGAGTCATTTATTTGTTGCAGGTGGTAATAGTACAGAATCAGAGCGGCCAATTGAGGTTGGCGGTGCTTACACGATACGAGCAACTCATTTGCCGAGTAATGTGCAATATACTGCCCTTGGCCATTTGCATCGCCCACAAAATATAAAAAGATCGCCAAAGATAGCAAGATATTCAGGGTCACCTCTTGCATTTAGCTTTTCAGAAACTGGATACACGAAGTCTGTAACAATTGTCGACATAATCGCTGGAGAAGATCCGGTTATTGAAGAGATCCCTTTAAGCTCTGGAAAACCTTTAGTTCGATGGAATGCAACAAAAGGCTTAGAGCAAGTATTTAATTGGATGGATGAAGGCAGAGATCGTAATGCTTGGATTGATTTAGAGGTGCACTTGGAAAACGCTCCGTCGATGGAGCAAATTCATCAAATGAAGAAAGAATACCCTGGTTTAATCAATATCCGGCCAGTTTTTCCAGAATCGATGCATTTAGTAAATCAACCTTCTATGAAGCACATGCCTATTCAGGAATTGTTCGAAAACTTTTATTCCCGTCAAACAGGTGGAGCTATTCCAGAAAAGGAGCTCATTTCACTATTTTTAGAGCTTGTAAATGAAGAGGGTGATAGTAAATGAAGCCATTAACATTATCATTGAAAGGCTTGCATAGTTTTAGAGAAAAACAGACAGTCGATTTTCGTACCCTTTGTGAGGGGGGGATCTTTGGAATTTTTGGTCCGACTGGCAGTGGGAAATCTTCGCTACTAGATGCCATGACACTTGCTTTGTACGGCAAAGTAGAACGGGCTGCTAATAATACACAAGGAATATTAAATCATGCAGAAGATACACTGTTTGTCTCCTTTTCTTTTCAACTAGGGCATGGGAAACGAACAAAATCATATGAAGTGGAAAGAACCTTCAAAAGATCGGGAGATATTACAGTTCGCTCATCCACTTGTCGTTTCATTGACACAACGTCTGAACGGGTTGTTTTAGCAGATAAAACAGGTGATGTTAACCGACAGATTGAAGATCTACTAGGGTTATCTATTGATGATTTCACTAGAGCAGTTGTACTTCCTCAAGGGAAATTTTCCGAGTTTTTGTCTTTGAAAGGACAAGATAGAAGGCAGATGCTGCAACGGCTTTTCCATCTAGAGAAGTATGGAGATGACCTCCAAAGGAAGTTAAAGAGTCGACTTATGGATTCAAAGCACGAAAGAGAGCTAATAGAAAAGGAACAAATAGGATTAGGTAATGCTTCGCAGGAAGCACTCATGGAATTAGAAACAGAATTAAAAGTAAATGTAGATAAAATTAAAGAAACGAAAGAAAAGTTGGTTATACTCGAACAACAAGAAGAAAAAGAAAAAAAAATTATTCATCTGCAGCAAGAAATAATGCAAACAGAGTATCGGTTAAAAGAGCTGAACGAAAAAGAACAAGAAATGAAACACGATGAAAGTAAAGTAAAGAAAGCAAGTGAGGCAAATATATTATCTCCATATTTAAAAGAGTTACAAATAAGTTCTGAAGAAGTTGATTTGTTAGAAAAAAAACTAAAGCAACAGGAAAAAGAGCTAACAGTGCTTACAGAAAAAGCTACTGCTGCTGAACAACATTATTTAATTTCAAGAAGGAATAAAGAAGAAAATGAAGCGCCAATACGCTTGAAATTAGAAGAGCTTGAACGCATCAAGAAGGAACAAGAAGAGCTTCAAATAGAAGCGACGAAATTAAATGAAATGAAAAGTAACCTTCAAAAAATTGCAGATGAAAGAGATAAATTAGAAGTAGAAAAGAATCAAGTGCAAGATGATAAAAAGAAATATGAACAAAAACAACAGGAACTAAAGGGAGAACTAAAGCACTTAGAAGTGTCAAATGAAACAAAGCGTCACATATATAACGCTGTTCAACAAAAACAAACGATAGATCAATTAAGTGAACGAGTAAAAGAGATAGAAGAAGAGTTTGATTCGCTAAAAGAAAAACAAATAGGAAGTAAAAATGATTTACTAAAGGTAAAGAGTGCATTAAAGGAAAAAGAATCACAAGTATCAAATGATTTTCAAAAGCTTTACAAGTGGTATGAACGTATATCAGAAGAAGAGCGTGAATTACATGCTGCTATGAGACGATTAACAACATATAAAAAAGAGATTGAACACGAAAACCTTCATGTAATCGCCAATAAATTAAAAAAAGAACTAAAAGATGGAATACCATGTATCGTCTGTGGATCTGTGAATCACCAGGGATCATTTAAGATTGATAATGAAGTAAATGGCGACAATGAGATAGATGATCAAGAAGCAAAGCTACTAAATATGATCGATGAACTTGAAACCGAAAAAAGAGAATTAGAACGTGTAAAATGGGAGATTGATAGTTTTTCTACGAGTTTAAAGCATATTGTTACAAGTGAAGAAGTTGCGACAACGGAAGAAAATGATGTTGAACATATGAAAGTAATTTCTCATAATCATGATAAAAACTTTCATGACTATATAAATGTTTGGGAAAAGAATAAGCTCATATTACCTAAGGAAAGATTAGCAATTAGACATTTAGTTAAAAAAATGGAAGGAGATTTGAAGGAACATCAACGTATACATGAGCAATACAAGGATATGCTTTCCAAGCTAAATGTAATAGAAGAACGTAAAAATGAAGTCGAGAAAAAAGTTATTAATATTGTAAAGAAGTATAATGATGAAGTCCAGAATTGGACAAAAGCATTTTCTCCTTACGATTTGAAAAACGTCGATGTAGAATTTCAGGAAGTTCAACAAAAAGAAGAGAGAGCAGCACTTTACCGAGAACGAATAGAAAAAAGTGTACCTTTCATACAAGGAAAACAATCTGAATTAGAAAATTTAACACAACAACTAAATGATCAGTTAGTTATCCATTCATCATTGAAAGCAGAACTAAATGAGAAGCAACTATTCGTATCGAACAAAAAACAACGAATTGTTGATATTATAGGTCATAATGATGTCCATCAAATGATAAATGAATGGAAAGAAAGTTTAAATAACCTTTATAATACGTTTAATGATGCAGAAAAAGATTGGAAGGAAAGTGAAGGTTCCTTAAGAAAGTTAAGAGAAAGTGTGTCAATTATAAAGGAATCACTACGCCATGCTCAAGAACGTTTTAATCGTTCAAAACAGGTTTGGCAAGACCAAATACTTCTTACAAGTTTTCAAACAATTGAGGAAGTAAAAAACGCAAAGCTTTCCAAAGATGAAATGAACATTTTACTAGCAAAAATAGAGAAGTTTAATAATGAAATGAATAACCTTACAATCAAGCTCGAGCACTATAAAAAAGAGCTCGGTGACCATTCAATAAGAGTGGCTGATTATGAAAGCACCGTTGCTTCTAGAAAGAAATGTAAAAATGAATTGGATATGCTTTATTCAAAACAAGGTGGAATAGAAGCCTCCTTTCGAGATATTAAGCAGCGTGTTGCAAGGTACGAGGAACTTGAAGAGAAGAAGAAATCAATTGAAACACAGTACACTCAGCTTATAAAGCTCGAACATGTATTTAGAGGGAAAGCTTTTGTTGAATATATTGCAGAAGAACAGCTCGTTCAAGTTAGTCGTCTAGCAACAGAAAAGCTATATGAGCTTACTAGAGGTCGTTATGCTATTGAGGTAGATTCAAATGGTGGATTTATCATTCGTGACGATGCAAACGGTGGTGTGAAGCGACCTGTTTCAACGCTTTCAGGTGGAGAAACATTTTTAACATCTTTAGCATTAGCATTATCTTTATCAACCTCTATTCAATTAAAAGGAGAGCATCCACTAGAATTTTTCTTTTTAGATGAAGGATTTGGAACACTAGACCAAGAACTATTAGAGACTGTTATTAGTGCTTTAGAAAGACTTCAAACAGATCAATTATCTGTTGGCGTTATTAGTCATGTTCCAGAATTACGTGAGCGACTTCCTAGAAAATTAATTGTAACTCCTTCAGAAGCTAGTGGGCGTGGTAGCAGCGTTACTATTGAGATGTTGTAGTGATTATCGACATATATGAATCAGTAAGGTGTTCCATAAGCTTCAAGTGCTCCTCCTTGTGTTCACAAAATCGTAACAACTTAATGATTAATATGTAATAATGAATCATTTTCACACAAATGTCACATTAAAAACTATATAATCAAAGTGTTAATGATGTTTTGTTGAGGGGGAGTCATATAGTGATATATCATTTACTAGAAAAGCAAGAATGGGAGAAGGCGATACAAAATGATATGTATTGGCCGAGCTCTCTGGACAATGAAGGGTTTATTCATTGTTCTACATGGGAGCAAATAATAAGAATTGGTGACTCTTTGTTTCCGAAAGAGGCTCAATTAATCTTATTAAAAATTAATTCTCAGGAGTTAGAAAGCTTAGTTGTTTATGAAGATTTAACCGAATCAGGGGAGATGTTTCCACATATTTATGGGCACTTGAACTTAGATGCTGTAAAGTCAATTGTGGAAGTAACTAGAAACGAAGCGGGGAAGCTACAGCTAATAAATCAGATTGATGCTGTATAGTTTTATGAATTAATAATAAGGATGTGCTATGATGAGTTAATTACTCTTAAGCACATCTTTTTTTTATAATAAAATATTTTAGCATGGGAATATTTCCGCCGTTCGTACTTGCGAGAAGATAACTCACTAGTACTATAAATTCCAAATCCAATTGCTTTTAACAAAGAGGTTGACTCAAAAGTCGAATTTACACCTTTGAATCAACCTCTTCTTCATTTATGCATTTGTTTTTAATTCAATATATTCATCATAAGTAACTTCTTTGTCAAACACACCAGTATCTTTTATTTCTATGATCCGGTTTGCGATTGACTGATTAAATTGATGGTCATGTGATGTAAAAAGCATGGCACCTTTAAAGTTGATTAAGCCATTATTAAGAGCTGTAATGGATTCTAAATCTAAATGGTTAGTTGGGTCGTCAAGCATTAACACGTTAGCACCACTTAACATCATTTTTGAAAGCATACAACGTACCTTTTCTCCTCCTGAAAGAACATTCGCTTTTTTCTTCGCTTCTTCACCAGAGAAGAGCATGCGACCTAAAAATCCACGTAAAAAGGTTTCTGTTTGGTCTTCTGGAGAATATTGACGTAACCAATCAACTAAGTCTACATTTACTCCTTCAAAATATTTTGCGTTATCTTTAGGAAAGTACGCTTGAGATGTAGTGATTCCCCATTTGTATGATCCACTATCTGGTTCCATTTCTCCAGATAAGATTTTGAGAAGTGTTGTTTTTGCTATTTCTTTCGTACCTACAAGCGCCACTTTATCTTCCTTATTTAAAACAAAGCTGACGTTATCTAACACTTTTACTCCATCGATCGTTTTTGTTAATCCCTCTACTTGCAATACATCATTACCAATTTCACGGTTTGGTTTAAAATGTACGTAAGGATATTTTCTTGAAGAAGGTTTAATATCATCTAGCTCTATTTTATCAAGCAGTTTTTTTCGAGAGGTTGCTTGCTTTGATTTTGAAGCATTGGCACTAAAACGTGCAACGAATGCTTGAAGCTCTTTAATTTTTTCCTCTTTTTTCTTGTTTTGCTCTTGTGCCATTTTTAATGCAAGTTGGCTAGATTCATACCAAAAATCATAGTTTCCAACGTAGATTTGAATCTTTCCAAAATCCAAATCTGCTATATGAGTACATACTTTATTTAGAAAATGTCTATCGTGGGATACAACGATAACAGTGTTGTCAAAGTTTATTAAGAACTCTTCTAACCATTGAATTGCTTCGATATCTAAATGGTTTGTAGGCTCGTCCAATAATAATACATCTGGATTACCAAAAAGGGCTTGTGCTAATAACACTTTAACCTTTTCGTTACCAGTAAGCTCCGCCATTTTTTTTTGATGTAGCTTTTCATCAATACCTAGTCCCTTTAATAATATTGCAGCATCTGACTCAGCTTCATATCCATTCATTTCAGCGAATTCACCTTCAAGCTCAGCAGCTTTCATACCATCTTCATCTGAGAAATCAGGCTTCATATAAATAGCATCTTTTTCCTTCATTACCTCGTATAGTCGCTTATGCCCCATCATAACAAGGTCTAATACGATTTCTTCTTCGTACTCAAAGTGGTTCTGTTTTAAAACAGCCATTCGTTGACCTGGTTGTAGGTGTACATCACCAGTTTGCGCTTCTATATCACCAGATAATATTTTTAGGAAGGTGGACTTCCCCGCCCCATTCGCACCTATTAAACCATAGCAATTACCTGGAGTGAATTTTATATTCACATCTTCAAAAAGCTTTCGATCTCCGAAACGAAGGCTGACATTTGTAACAGTAATCATTAATAATCTCATCCTCTACATATAAAGTCTAAGAAATTATATCATGTTCTAGCTAATATGACGAGGTTTGCGTTATTTTCCCTAGTCATTCTATATGAAACAACCTGCTCCATTGAAAATGGAGCAGGTTGTGTGAGTCATTTATTTAGAATAGCTTTCTTCAAGTTGATCAATAAGCGAAGCAACATAATCTACAGCTAATCGAATGGAGTCTGGGTTAGTCATATCAACTCCAGCGTGTTCCATTAATTTTTGAGGACTCATCGTGCCGCCTGCTTTTAAAACTTCTAACCATCTATCTACAACAGGCTGACCTTCCTCTTGTATTTTTTTCGCAACAGCAGTGGATGCTGTTAAGCCAGCAGAATATGTATATGGATATAAACCCATATAGTAATGTGGCTGTCTCATCCACGTTAGGCCAGCATATTCATCTAATACTACAGAGTCTCCCCAAAATCCTTCAAGTACGTCTTTCTTAATGCTTGTTAATGTCGCTGCTGTGTGAGGTTTTCCATCCTCAGCATGTTTATACACACGACGTTGAAACTCACCTTCTAGTAAATGGGTGACAAAATTATGATAGTAAGTGCCGAGGAACTGTAATATTACCCATCGCTTCATTTGTGGATCATCGGTCTTATTTAATAAATGATTGCCAAGTAGTAATTCATTCATAGTAGACGGAGCTTCAACAAAGTAAGTGGAAGGACGTGTGTCAGCAATTCTTTGGTTTTTGTTAGCTAAATAAAAATGTCCGGCATGTCCTAACTCATGAGTAAGTATGAATGCACCCCGCATTGTATCTTTCCAAGTCATTAAAATGTATGGATGAGAACCATATGGACTTGCACAAAATGCACCAGTTGCTTTACCGATATTATCAGCACGGTCTACCCAACGTTCAGTTAATCCCTTCTTCATAATCTCATAGTATTCTGTCCCCATGATTTCAAGAGATTCTAAAATAAGCTCTGAAACTTTTTCATATGTTGTTTCAGGTTGGAAGTCAGGGTCTAATGGTGCTTTTAGATCACAAAATTTCATTTCATCTAAGCCAAGTTGTTTTTTCTTCAAACGAGCAAATCTCTGCATATGTGGTGCAAGCTCATTATAAATAATATTTAGTTGATTTTCATACATTTCTTCACTTACCTTTTGAGGCTGTAAAAGCATTTCTGTTACTGATGAATAGTTACGAAGCTTAGATATTGTAACTTGTTTTTTAACTTCTGTAGCATAAACAGTGGCATAAGTATTTTCATATTGCTTTAATGTTTTAACGAAAGATTGATAGGCATTTCTTCTTTCATCTGTGTTAGGAGAGATTTCATATTGGTCTTCAAACAAAGCGAAAGATAATGGCCTTTCATCTCCATTTCTATCTTTAAACGAATCGAACTTCATATCTGACGATTTACTTACAGAATAAATTCTGTACGGAGAACCGTGAACCTCACCTAAAGAAGCTAATACTTCTTCCGTTTCAGCACCTAGTGAATGGTTTTTTTTCTTCAGCATGTCAGTTAATGGAATTCTGTAGGCTTCTAAACGAGGCTCTTCTTTAAAGTATTTTTCTACTTTTTCATCGCTTAATGATAGCAATTCAGATTCTATGAAAGAAAGCGCAGTATTGATTCTCGTTAGTGCACTGCTCATTAATGCATAGTTTTTTTGCGCTTCATTGTCTGTCCCATCTACTGACATATTTAAATTTGCATACGTACCAACAAGAATTAACCTTTCTGTTAATTTTTCTTGAGCTTGAAGACAAAGTAGGAGGTTATTAGCACTATCTTGAAAAGTACCTTTAAATTTAGTTACACTACTAATAGATTTTTCAATATTTTCAAGTTCTTGCTTCCATTCAGTTTCATTACGGAATAAATCTTCTATTTTCCAAGTTTCTTCCGTTTTTACGTCACTTCTTTTTGTTAATTCGATAGACAAAAAAATCACTCCTATATTTTATATTTCGAAATACGAATTAAAAATTATTATACTATATTTTTTATTAAATAAATATAGTATTTTCTGACTTTTTAAAACATCATTTTTTGTTATGAAATAATACATGCTATCGAATGTACAATCGTTTAACATATTAAGTAATAAATTGTTGAAAACATAGTAAAAAAAGAGGCCACCATGTGCTGTGAGCCTCTTCCTAATTGTGCGCCCGGCATGTTTAACAGCTAGGTGGTGAAAGTCCACTACAGGCTTGGCAGTGGGAACTGTTAGCGAAAGGCAAGGGTGTCCACTGTGAGGTGGAATCTGAAGGAAGCCGGACGCAAAATCTCGAGGTAACGAACAGAAACTGGATACAAGGCTGTCAGGAGATGGATGAGTTTGCAATACAAAACGAAGTCCAACACTGCACGAATCTCCTACAGTAAATTCAGTACTTGCGAGAGGAAAGCGGTTAGACTTACCCGGGGAGGTCTTACAAGGGTCTCGATAAGAGAAGGAATTTCTCAAAGGGACAACGATGTCAGTGATGACACCGTGAATTGTAAGAAGTCAGCAGAAGTCATAGTAGTCGAGAGACGAAGGACTGAACAATAGGAATCTTGGAACTAGAGGAGGTGTGAGGCATGCAAAGAACACAGACAACATCAATTGATGGCTATCCATCAGAAGATAGGATGGAATCCGAAAATATGAAGGAAGCGTGTAGTATGCTTCGCGGCGAAACTAGAAGAAGAGATGGTGGGACTACGGATATAATCCGAAGGATTATAAATCAAGATAATCTCCAAAGAGCATATAAGAAAGTGAAGAAGAACAAAGGTAAACCTGGAATTGATGGAATGAGTGTCGATGAATTACTTCCTTACCTGGCTCTAGAGGATAGAAACTTAATCCTTTCCATTAAAGATGGTTCCTATCGGCCTCAACCCGTCAAACGAGTTGAGATAAAGAAACCAGATGGAGGGAAGCGAAAGCTAGGCATTCCCACGGTGAAGGACCGTCTGGTCCAACAAATGATTCTTCAAGTTATTGAGAAGAAAATTGATCCTCAATTCTCAGACAATAGTTACGGCTTCCGTCCGAATCGTAGTGCTCACGACGCAATGAGGAAAGCGAAACAATATTATGAAGAAGGATTTCGATATGTAGTAGACATCGATATGAAACAATATTTTGACACTGTAAATCAGGACAAACTTATGCATCATGTCGAACAATTTATAGATGATCCTACTGTACTCATCCTCATTAGAAAGTTTTTGCGAAGTGGAATCAGCATAGATGAAGAAATAGAACCGAGTGAAGTTGGAACACCTCAGGGAGGCAACTTATCGCCGATACTAGGTAACATCTACCTTCACCAACTAGACTTAGAACTCGAAAGACGAGGACATAAGTTTATTAGGTATGCCGATGACTGTAACATCTATGTCAAAAGCCGTAAGGCTGGAGATAGAGTCCTCAAGAGTATTACAAAATTCCTTGAAGAAGAACTGAAACTCACTGTAAATAAGGATAAAAGTGAAGTAGGCAGACCTACGAAACGTAAGTTTCTAGGTTTCTGTATACACTCAACTAAAGCCGGAGTCGGATTTCGACCACACATAAAATCAAAGAAAAGGTTGGAACAAAAGATCCGGTATCTTACATCAAGGAAGAGACCTGGAGAGTTCCGAGAGATTATAAAGGAACTAAATCAAACCACTAGAGGATGGGTAAATTACTACGGCATTGGTTTTATGAAAGGTTATATCAGACAAATAGAAAAGTGGATACGACGTAGATTAAGACAACTCTTGTGGAAGAGATGGAAAAGAGTCAGAACTCGATTCAAAAACCTCATGAAACTAAAAATCCCCAAGCAGAAAGCTTGGGAATGGGCAAACACTAGGAAAGGATACTGGTGTATATCAAAAAGCCATATCCTACACCTAGCAGTTTCCAATAAAATCTTAGAACATGTAGGACTTCTTAACTTAGAAAACTTATATCTTGAAAGATTATCTAAATCCACTTAACTTATTGAACCGCCGTATACGGACCCGTATGTACGGTGGTGTGAGAGGTCGGGGGCTAATCACCCCCTCCTACTCGATTTAATATAGTATCATTATTTATATGAAGAAAAGGGATGCGACTACACCAAGAATACCAATTATAGCTAGAATATATACTGGTTTTATTGGCATTTCACCATTGTTTTCCATCGCCCTACCAAACATGAAAAATACAAGAGGGTGAACTAAAAATGGCATTGAAAAAATAAATGGAATAAGTAGAGCAGCTTCAGATCCAAACATCCCTTCTTGAATAGCAGCGAATAAACCGAAGTGAGAAATTGCACTTGCTTGTGCCATTGCTCCATAATCAAACGGCATAGCGCTTAAACTTAATAAGGTTAATCCGCCAAACACGGCACATATTTGCCAGCCAAATGAGAATTGCATAAGTGCATTAATTTCTTGTCTGTCGTCGCCACTTGCCTTTTTCATCGTTCTTAATGACCAAATTGTTAAACCAATACCAATTGCAACTAAAATTGCTGATGGTACAATCCACAAGGCTTCTCTATCTGCACTGACTGCTAAAATAGAAAAAACGAATACATGTCCAAAAAATGGAATGTTAATCATAATAGGTGCTCTTTTTGCAGCTATATTACCAAAATCACCAGCTGTACAAGCACCAGTTAAACCTGAGTGCGATAATGCCCCAGCCATTCCTGGAGCTAAATTTCGCGTATTTGCGGTTTTAGCAAATAACATGAGTAATGCAATTCCTCCGAACATCCAAAATAACTGTCCAAAGAAACCATATGCTAAAACGGAATTCATACCTTCTACTGCAAAAGCTTCACTAATTCTCGAACCACCAACCATGAAATTTCCTGCTAATACTAAAGGGATACCTGCAAATAATAATGCCCGTATCGTAGGACCAAAAGTCCACTTATAAAATATTGCACCGATAGCTGCACCAATCATCATAGCAAAGAAAATTTGAGGTAAAGAAATGATTGGTCTGATCAATACTGCAATATGATAAGAAAGAAGTAATATAACAATAGTTGTTGCAATCTCGATGATACCTTTACGTAAGTATAAGCGTTTGTTTTTTATTTTAGCTTTATTATCAATAAAAATGACAGCACCAATTAATCCGATATATGCAATTAATGGATAAAAGTTACTAAGTACTGTGCCAGTACTATTTCCAGTTATTACTCTCATGACACCTTCTATACCTAGTAATAAGAAAAAGGCACGAACAATAAAGATGAACTGTGTTCTAGTTGTACCTAACACTGTTTCCTCACTTGAAGGAACAACAAAGTCGTCTTCCTCCAGTTCTTTCTTTCCAAGTATCTTTCTTAATTCTTGTCCACCCACAAAAAAAGTTACTGTTAATGCGATAATGGTGGTATTTGCCATTAGATTAACGAAAGGGAATTCAGGTAGACCAGGTGTTGCGACATCACTCATCACGAGTATGTACCCCATTGCTAATCCAAAAATTACAATGATTAATATGGGTGAATATCTTGTGCCAGCAACTACCGTTCTTGAAATTAAGACCATAGGTATTAGAAATAATAAAATGATCCAAAATTGATTCAGTAGTTGTAAATGCGTAATTTGTTCAATAATTTGAGCTGTATCCATATATTAAACCCCTTTTTTTATTATTCTACACAAAAATATATATTATCTTATCTACATAGATAGGTAAATGTATTTATAAAAGAAAGTGTTACAAAATTGAAAACTTCATTATATACATGTGTCTTTTTTAAAAATTTTATGTAGTAATCGGTGGAAATAAGAATGATATAGGAAGAAATTACACATGAATAAGTAATCAGTATCACTAATTTAAATGAAAAGATTATTTTTGGGTATTTATTCATTGACACGTGAGCATTGCCATCATATACTAAAAATATTAATTCCGATAAAGATTATAAGAATTATAGAATATCCATAAATTGGGGGGAAGGATATGGAAAAAGTACATATCCAAAATGTTGAAAAAACCTTTAATGATAAAGAAAAAGGCCAATCTTTTACCGTGTTTGATAATATATCATTAACCATTGAATCTGGAGAATTTGTCTCCTTACTTGGGCCTTCTGGCTGTGGGAAGTCAACATTATTAAACATTGTTGCAGGTTTAGATCGAGCAACTGAAGGTGAAGTGCTTGTGGGTGAAAAAAAGGTAACTCGACCAGGATCTGACAGGGGCGTTGTTTTTCAGGAGGCTGCACTTATGCCTTGGCTTACTGCTTTAGACAATGTTGCATTTCCTTTGCGAAAAAAAATGAGTAAATCAGAGGCAAAAGATCATGCAAAGAAATACTTAAAGTTAGTACATTTAAGCAAGTTTATAGATTCTTTCCCTCATGAATTATCAGGAGGGATGAAACAACGGGTATCGATAGCGAGAGCATTGGCCATGGACCCAAATATATTATTAATGGATGAACCGTTCGGTGCGCTAGATGAACAGACGAGATCAATGCTTCATAGAGAGCTACAATTTATATGGGAAGAAACGAAAAAAACGATCATATTTGTGACACATAATATTCGCGAAGCAATTATGTTATCTGATCGAATTGTTTTAATGGGAACACGTCCAGGTGGTATTAGAAAAATTTATCCTGTTGATCTTCCGCGACCACGAATTCCGTCCTCTCCAGAATTCACTCAATTAGAAGAGGATATTATGTCTATTCTTGGTGGAGAGATAGAGAAAGTAATGAGGGAGGAAATGGGTGATGACTTCAATAGTAAGAAGGCTTCTCTTCTTTACGGCACTGATCGTAATCTGGGAGACCATATATAGATTAAATTTACAATTAGAATTTAGAACAACGACATTATTTCCATCGCCAATTGGTGCGGTACAACAACTCTACATTGGATTCTTTGAAACCGGTATTTTAAGAGTTGCACTTATAGAGAGTTTGCAAAGAATCTCTATTGGATTTATTTTAGCTGTTATGATTGGGCTATGCCTCGGTATTTTAATAGGTATTTCAAAATTAGCTGATGAAACAATTGGAACATTGGTCATTGCACTTCAATCAGTTCCGAGTATCGTATGGCTCCCAATTTCTTTTGTTATTTTTGGAGCTAACACTGGAGCAATTATTTTTATCGTTGTACTTGGTGGTACTTGGGCTATGACAATGAATGTTCGAATGGGAATAAAAAATGTCCAACCAATTTTAATTAGAGCTGCAAAAACGATGGGTTATAACCGTACTGAGGTCATATGGAAAGTAATGATCCCAGCATCGATACCGTCTGCATTAACAGGAGCCCGGTTAGCATGGGCGTTTGGTTGGCGCGCATTAATGGCAGCTGAATTAATTGGAAGAGGTGGATTAGGAAGAACATTAATGGATGCAAGAGATTTTTATAATATGGACTTAGTTGTATCAATTATGATTATCATTTCCGTAATTGGACTAATTGTAGAATATTTCTTCTTCAGTAAAATTGAAAAACGTGTATTATCCCGTTGGGGACTATCAAAAGCATAAATGTAAATGTAATATGAAACATTATTTTTAAGGGGGAGCAACATGAAAAAATTACGAGTTTTATTGTTTAGTATTCTTACTTTATTATTTATAACTGCATGTGGGCAAAGTGATAATGGAAATAGTGGGGCATCAGGAGATAAAAATGGGGATGTTACAATTGGTTACTTTCCTAACTTAGATCATGCTGCTGGAATTATCGGAAAAGAAAAAGGTTATTTCGCAGAAGAAATTACAGATTACAATGTAGATTTTCAAAACTTTCCAAATGGGAATGATTTTATAGATGCATTGGACACTGGAGGAATTGATTTAGGATACGTAGGGCCAGGGCCTGCGATTAATTACTTTTTATCTGGAGGAGACGTAGTAGTTATTGGTGCTGCGGCAAACGGAGCAACATTAATTGTTTCTAGAGAAGATTCTGGTATTTATGATCTTGAAGACTTTGATGGAAAATCATTTTGTACACCGGGTAACGGTTGTACGCATAACGTACAATTAGAAATTATGCTTAATGAAATTGGACTTGTATCAAACCGACTTGGTGGGACTGTTGAGCACCAATCTCGTATTAATCCTGCAACGATGGTTGGAATGTTTGAACAAGGTGAGATTGATGCAGCTGCAGCACCAGAGCCATGGGGTACATTACTTGTAGAAGAACATAATGCAAATGTTGTAGTAGAATGGAATGAAGTGTTTTTAGGAGAAGAATTAGCAAGTGTTGTTATCGTTACTACGAGTGAATATTTAGAAAATAACCCTGAAGTAGTAGAACAGGCTCTAAGAGCGCATAAGCGAGCAGTGGATTATGCACACGAAAACACGGAAGATACTTTAAAGACAGTTAACGATTTAATTTTTGATTTAACACAAAGTCGTCTGCCTGAACATGTTTTAGAAAAAGCTTGGGACCGTATGGCTGTGACAACAGAAACTCATGGAGATGCACTACAAGCATGGGCTACCGCATCCTATGAATTACAGTTTATGGACGTAGATCCAAACCTTGATGGTTTTGTTGATACATCGATTTTAGATCGGATTGTAAGTGAATAAACTGATTTTTAAATTGTAGGGTCTAATGAAGTTTGATTTAAACGAAAGATGCGAGCCGCCTGAAGGAATAACATAAGCTTAGGATCCCACGCCAAGTGAGCATCCTGAAGCGATAAATCATCAACATAGATGAAATGTAATAGACATTTACTATTTTTCTATAACATCAATTATAAAAAAATCTTGCAGCCTCACATATGTGTGAGGCTGCTTTCATTTATATTTAAATTGTCTATTTATGAAATCGTGATTCTTTTCTATTGAATAAGTATTTCTTTAAAATCTATATTAAGTGAGAAGAAGTCAGTTATTTTATATTAACTAAAAAAATAGACAAAGGATGAAGCTTGGAATATAACTGTTCGTATATGTTATAGAACAAAAAGTGGCAATAATTGTCTTATTTTTGCAACATTTTAGACATTAATCTATATATCTATAGTGGAAATGTTGGTATATAATTACATTATAAATAAATATATTTATTAAATATAAACTTTAGAAAGGTTGTTAACAAAGCTGTCACAATGAAAACGGTATCAAAACGAAATGTGAAGAACTTCACAAATATGTCAAACATTATCACATAAAATGTAATATAATTGAGTTGTAAAGGGATAAAGGAAAATTATTACTCCATGAAACAACTCGCGTGAGTGGTAATGAAGTTATCCTAATATAGTTTAATGAATTTATGTGAAATGTTTCACAAATATTTAATTGGAGGTAATAATTATGGCTGTTGAAGAGAGAGAAGTTAAAAAAGTGAACGATGTTACAAAGATGATTAATGATTTAGTAGCCAATGCTAAAAGTGCGCATGAAGAATTTTTGCATTTTGATCAAGAAAAAGTAGATGTCATCGTAAAAGAGATGGCACTTGCTGGGTTAGATCAACATATGCCTTTAGCAAAAATGGCTGTTGAAGAGACAAAAAGAGGAGTATATGAAGACAAAATCATAAAAAATATATTTGCTACCGAATATATTCACAATGCAATTAAATATAACAAGACGGTTGGCATTATTTCTGAAAATGAACATGAAGAAATTATTGAAGTAGCTGAACCAGTTGGTGTAGTAGCTGGAGTTACTCCTGTTACAAATCCTACTTCTACAACAATGTTCAAAATACTCATTTCGATTAAAACAAGAAACCCAATTATATTTGCATTCCACCCTTCTGCACAGAAGTGTAGTGCTAAAGCTGCAGATGTATTGTACGAAGCTGCTGTTAAAGCTGGTGCACCGAAAAATTGTATTCAATATATTCACCTACCATCTATTGAAGCTACACAGCAATTAATGAACCATCCAGGTGTTGCAGTAGTATTAGCAACCGGTGGTGCAGGAATGGTTAAATCAGCATATAGTACAGGAAAACCAGCATTAGGAGTTGGACCTGGAAATGTCCCTTGTTATATTGAGAAAACTGCAACTGTGAAGCAAGCAATTAATGATCTTATTCTATCTAAAACTTTTGATAATGGAATGATTTGTGCCTCTGAACAAGCTGTGATCATTGATAGAGAAATTTATAATGAAGCAAAACAAGAGTTAATCAGTAATAAATGTCATTTCCTTACAAAAGATGAAATTAAAAAGCTTGAAGAATTAGTTTTCCCTGGTAGTAATGCTGCACCTGGCACATATTGTGCAATCAATGGTGATATTGTTGGTAAATCAGCCGCAACTATTGCAAAAATGGCTGGTTTTGAAGTGGCAGACGATACAAAAATATTAATAGCAGAACTTAAAGCTGTAGGAATGGAACACCCTCTTTCAAGAGAAAAACTTAGCCCAGTTTTAGCTTGCTATAAAGTCAATAGTACTGAGGAAGGTTTCAAGCGTGCTAACGAAATGCTAGAGTTAGGTGGATTAGGACATTCTGCTGTTATTCATACGAATGATGAAGAAATTATGAAGCAATATGGTATTAGAATGAGAGCTGGAAGAATTATAACAAATAGCCCATCATCACAAGGTGCAATCGGAGATATTTATAACGGTTATTTACCATCATTAACACTTGGGTGCGGCTCTTACGGAAGGAATTCAGTTTCACAAAATGTAGGAACACTTAATTTAGTAAACTATAAAAAGATAGGAAAGAGAAAAAATAATATGCAATGGTTTAAAATTCCACCAAAAGTGTATTTTGAGAAGAATTCAACACAGTATTTAGAAAAAATGCCTGACATCTCTAGAGTACTGATTATCACTGACCCTATTATGGTGAAAATGGGTTATGTCGATAAAATTGCTTATTACTTGAACAAACGTCAAGACAAAGTACAATATCAAGTTTTTTCTGATGTAGAGCCGGATCCATCTATCGAAACTGTTATGGCAGGGGCAGAGATGATGCACAAGTTCCAACCTGATGCCATTATTGCTCTTGGTGGAGGATCACCAATGGATGCAGCAAAAGGTATGTGGTTGTTCTATGAATATCCAGAAGTAGAGTTCCATGGTTTAAAACAAAAATTCCTTGATATTCGTAAGCGTGTATTTAAGTACCCTAAACTTGGAAGAAAAGCACAATTTATTGCCATACCAACAACATCAGGTACAGGTTCAGAAGTAACCTCATTCTCTGTAATTACAGATAAATCTTCAGGGACAAAATATCCGTTAGCTGACTATGAATTAACACCTGATGTCGCGATTATTGACCCAACGTATGTGAAATCAGTTCCGAAAGTAGTTACAGCTGACACTGGAATGGACGTATTAACTCATGCATTAGAAGCTTATGTATCTGTCATGGCAAACGATTATACTGATGGCTTAGCAATTAAAGCAATTCAATTAATCTTTGAATATTTACCACAAGCATATGATAATGGAAACAATGAGTTAGCGAGAGAAAAAGTTCATAATGCATCTACAATAGCAGGAATGGCTTTTGCAAATGCATTCTTAGGAATTAATCATAGTTTAGCGCATAAATTAGGGGCTGAGTTCCATATCGCCCATGGCCGCTCTAATACGATATTAATGCCACATGTTATTCGTTACAATGCAACGAAGCCAACGAAATTTACTGCATTCCCAAAATATTCTCACTTTAAAGCAGATGAGAGGTATGCGGAGATTGCGAGAATCTTAGGCTTACCAGCTAAAACGACAGAAGAGGGTGTTGAGAGCCTAATTGATGCAGTTATAAAATTAGCAAAACGACTTGAAATTCCAATGAGCGTAGAGGCTTGCGGTGTTTCAAAAGAAGAATTCGAAGCTAAAGTTGATTATTTAGCAGATCGTGCTTTTGAAGATCAATGTACTACTGCAAATCCGAAGCTACCACTTGTAACTGAATTGGCAGAAATTTATCGTAAAGCATATAAAGGGATTAAATAGTAATGAAGAGGTTGACTCAAAGGTTGATTTTCACCTTTTGGGTCAACCTTTAAGCAATGCTTGGAGCCACCGCAGTAACTATAGAGGACGCGGTGAGTGTCCATTGTCAGTATTTTTTATAGATTATGGACACCATCTTATTAAAGATTAGCAAATACACTACAATAGTTCTTAATGGTAAAAAATGCTAAGATTTATTGGGATTCCTCTGAAACATAATAACGCTCGAAGGTTGTGGTCATATGAAAGGTTATGTTCATAAGTTTAAGCTAAACTTATATGAATATGGGCCTGGAATTTGCTTTACGATTTCTTTACAAGGGTGTCCATTGATGTGTCAATTTTGCAATAATCCTGATACATGGCATAAAAGGTCTGGTTTGTATATAGGATCAAAATTGATGATCAACGAAATAATAAATTATACTCCATATATGAGAACGATTAAAAACAGTGGTGTTGTCATAAGTGGTGGTGAACCTCTCATGCAGCCTGAATTTACATACGCTTTGTTAAAGCAATGCAAAAAATTAGGGTTAAAAACGACACTTATTACTTCAGGTTCGTTAATTCCAAATAATATAAATGAGATCATTGATGTAACGGATTTAGTGATCTTGAATATTAAGCATATGAATGAACAAGAGCACATACTACTAACTGGACACTCCAATAGAAATACAATCAAGCTAGCAAAATACTTACATTCTGAGTCTAAGGAAATGTGGTTAAGGCATATATTACTACCAAGTGTTACGAACAATGTAGCGCATTATAAAGAACTCGGTTGTTTATTAGCTTCTTTACCGAATGTTACTAAATTTGAACTGTTACCATATAAAAAAGATGGGGAATTAAAATGGGAAGCAATGGGGTTGATAAACCCTTTTAAGTCAATGGAAGCGCCTTCGACTGGAGAATTACAGTATGCTGAACATGTTATCTTCTCAGCAAAAAATCATAAGGAAAGTTTATTGTAAATAATATAGTGGTGGTGTTTCAATAGGATTTACCCTATGAACACCATTTTTTATTTTGAATCAGCGAAACGTTTCATATTAGTTTTGATGAACTTTTATAAGCTTTCAGACATAATCATATAGAGTATTAAAGTTCACAGTATTCATTATAGTAAAATAGTTCTCTCAAAGGGGGGCGTGAAAGTGAGCTTTTATTATTTCTTATGTGCATTTTTTATTTTAATACAAATTCATAGTGCAATGTTCATCCACATGTTTTGGCAACGTTACAATTGGTTAAAATATACATTTTCACTACTCATTTTATCGGTTGGTATCATCGTCCTCATTTTTCAAATGATAACTGGTTGGCATAGTAGTTTTATTATAAGCAGTGGAGTAATTATGATTATTACAACCTTAATAACAATACCGGTCATAACCCTATTATGTAATCACTCATAAGCGAATGGGGGGATTACTATCTCCCTCATTCGCTAATGTAGTTACGTACATTCGACCTTAAACAGCTGGTGACCAATAAATTTCTCCATATTTTTCTTTTTCTTGTATCTCAATAGCAAAGTGATGCTTTTTATAAAAGTGCTTCAAACGATCGATGTGATCCCAATCTCTTTCACATATTTCACCTGTAATATATTGAATGTTATTATTAAGAGCATGATCTTTTAAAAACTTCATACATACAGAACCGAAACCACGATTATGTGCACCTCTAATATCATCAATGTGAATTTCGTTATTTTTGTATTGTGCATGTATAGAGAAATCCCATTTCCCAAGATAGGGAGTTTCACAATCATGTAGCATCACTTTGCATACATGTCCATCATCTATTATATACACAATGACCCATTTTTCTTCTTTAGTTTGTTCAATACCGAGTATTTGACTTCTTTTAGCAATCTCTTTGATGTTTTCACGCATGCGATACATTTGAAATTCTAAATCCTCTAGCTCCTCAATGATATCACTTTTTTTCTTCTCATCTTTGTTATCAATCAGGGCTTTTGGAGTATAAGTCATTACGATCTCCTCCGTTAATATTAAATGAATTAAATTATATTATATATATTACATATATATGGCTTTCTGATTAGTGCGTGTATGCGCTATACAAGTTAAATATTTTACAATACATAGAACCGAAGTTCAACAAAAAAGCTGTTATCTAAGGGAATAAATCCATTCGATAACAGCTTTTTATGAAAATATCAGAATATGATAGCAGTGAATATCACGGCGTAAGTCAACTTTTAAGTGTTCTATACATTGCTTAAGGTTGAGTTAAAAGATAAAACATCCTGTCTATCTAATTAACAATGTTGACCGCAGCCTTTCCTAGTATACCAATACCAACATACAGCTAAACTCACTAAGTAGTAGCAAATAAAAATGATTAAAGCGACATTTGCGTTTCCGGTCGATTCGATAGACCAACCGAAAATTTTCGGAATGAAAAATGCACCATAGGCAGCTAATGCTGCAATAAGACCCATGACAGGGGCAGCTTGCTTTTCTTCAACTATATATGGCACCATTCTAAATGTAGAGCCATTAGCAATTCCAGTACCGGCGAACAGCAGAAGGAAACTAATTAAGAACCCAATGAAGTTTTGTATATTTAAGAAAAATATGGCACCACCTGTTCCTAACATCATTACGATTATGGTCCAAAAAGTCACTCTTGCACCACTGTTAACTTTATCTGACAACCAACCACCTGCTGGTCGTAAAGATGCGCCAATTAATGGACCTAAAAACGCAAAAGCTACAGCATTTATCTCTGGAAACTCAGCTCTAATTAACAAAGGAAATGCTGCCGCAAAGCCAATGAATGAACCAAAACACATGATATATAACCAAGCCATGATCCAGAAATGTTTCAGCTTCAATACTGAAAGCTGACTTTTCACACTTTGCTTTGTATTGGGTAATTCATCCATAAAAAATATTGTTAAAATAGTTGCAACAATAATAGGAACTACCCAAATAAATGCAGCATTCTGAATGTATACTTCAGAACCATCTGGCAATATTTGAGCACCACCAGTAATGGCTCCTATAAACCCTAAGCCTATGACAATTGGAGTAACAAATTGTACGACACTTACTCCTAAATTTCCAATTCCAACATTAATCCCATTTGCTGTACCCTTTGATTGTTTTGGAAAAAATGGATTAATAGTAGCTGTTGAAGAAGCTAAATTTCCTCCTCCCAATCCGCATAAAGCAGCAAGTAATGCCATTGTGAAAAATGAAGTTTCTGGATTCTGCACTGCAAAACCAATTCCTATAGCCGGAATAAGGAGTACGACAGTTGTGAGTATTGTCGTTTTTTTCCCACCTAATAAGCCAGGTAAAAATGTGTAAACTAATCTTAATGTTGCACCAGTTAATCCAGGTAGTGCTGCAAGTGTAAATAATTCACTGTTTGTAAAGTTAAATCCAACATCATTTAACCTTGTTGCTGTAACAGACCATAGTTGCCAAATACAAAAAGCTAGTATTAGAGCAAATACAGAAATTTTTAAATTTTTATTAGCAATTCTTTTACCTTTTTCTTCCCAAAATTTGTTGTCCTCAGGATTCCATACTGTTAATTTTTCCACTTGTGTTCCTCCTACTACATATCGTTTGACATATGAGATGGTAAGTATCAGTACTACAAAACGTTTTGTAATTTAATAAAACCATTTCTAAAAAGAAGTGTATGTGATATTTATCACGTGTAATTCTCGTAAGACTTTTTTATTGTTATTTGTTACTATTTTTGTCATAATTCTAAGTAAGCATATAAGAATTAAAGGAGGCTGAAGAATGAAGGGAATTCCTGTTTCTTTAGTAAAAGCGAATCAGTCTATGTTAGTAGCATTGACTACTTTGTCAATATTGTTACAAAATGTTTGGATCCTGTTAATAACATTTCTAATTATAATGACATCACTCATCTTTGGGGGAAAAGCAAATATTGCATTTATTGTAAAGAAAATGATTACTAAAAGAGATCTTTCGCAGGATGATACAGAATCGGCTGTTTTAACACGATTTAATCAATCAATTGCTGCAAGTCTGCTTTTTGTTGGCTTATTAGTCTTATTTATTTCTGAACATTGGATTGGTTGGGTATTCGTAGCAATGGTCACGGTAGCGGCAACTGTAGCCTTATTAGGATTTTGTATAGGGTGCTTCATGTATTTTCAATTTAAACAACTAAAATATAAATGGAAAACTCGAAATAGTAATTAATACATTCTTTTCGGCGTTCTCCTTTAAACCTGAATCATGCTAGCGAAAGTGTTCGCCAGTTATCGATTCAGGTTATTTATAGTTTTACTTAAGTTGGGTATTATACATTTGGAAATGATTTTAGGAGGTTTCTATATGTATAAAGATTCCGAGGTTGCTGTCATCACTGGTGGAGGATCTGGCATAGGCAAAGCAGCTGCTTTAAAGCTAGCTAAGGAGGGTTATTTTGTTTATATCATTGACTTAAAAGAAGAGAGGGGTAAAACGGTTAAGAATCAAATAATAGACAATGGGGGAAGCTCGGAGGTTTTAGACATTGATGTAAAAGATGAAGCGAGAATTATAGAAGGATTTCAACAAATTAAGGACAATCACACTTCTGTTCAAACAATTTTTATTAATGCCGGAATAAACGGAATATTAAGTCCAATTGAAGCGATGTCAATTACTGAATGGGAAAATACTTTAGAAACAAATTTAAGAAGTACATTTTTATTTGTTAAGCATAGTATTCCCTTAATGAAACAAGAGGGGGGAAGTATTATTATTACTAGTTCAATAAATGGTAATCGTGTATTTTCCAATATTGGTATGTCTGCTTATAGTACATCTAAAGCAGGTCAAGTTGCTTTTATGAAAATGGCAGCGTTGGAGCTTGCGAACTATCATATTAGAGTAAATGCGATCTGCCCTGGAGCGATTACGACGAACATTGGTGAAAACACAACAGAAAAACACGAATTAGATAATGTGAAAATTCCAGTCAATTATCCAGAAGGTAATCAGCCTTTAGAGCATGGTCCTGGTTCTCCAGAGCAGGTTGCTGAACTTGTATATTTCCTCTCATCAAATGCATCTAGTCACATAACGGGTACAGAAATTTATATCGACGGTGCAGAATCCTTACTATAATAAGAAAAAAGTTAGAAAGTTGAATAAACTTCATCACTCATTTTCTAAAATTACAAAAAAATGTATCTTCTCATTTTAAAAAATTTGCTTGTTAACTAAACTTTGTTGTCACTTTTCACCACAGAATATTCGCTTGTCTCTTCTTTTTCCAGTCCCTCGATGCAACGAACAGAACTATTGCTACTTTAAAGACATGTTGCATCATTCCTTTATCGCTTCTAAGAAAAAACTAAAAACGAGCTTCACCAAACTCGTTTTTAGTTTTTCTTATGCTTTTAAACACTTTGCCTGTAAGGGGCGATCATAATGCAATTTCAGTGTATTAAATATACCTCCATCTTTTCTGCTACACATTGTAACATAAGAAGAATGTCATAAATAGTATAGTGGTAAGAGGAGGGGAATGATATGAGCACTAATAAAGAGCTAGAAAAAATATTAGAAGAAGCAAAAAAAGTAGACGAAGAGAGATGGGAAAAATTGAAGTTGATATTGGAAGATCACAAAAATAAAAAAGTTAGCGATCAAAAGAAAAAAGAAGGGAACTAACCTTCTTTATTTTTTTGGATTTTGACAATAAACAATGTGAGAAACATTTCTCATTTAAGAAAAGTGTAGATTTTGCGATATGTGGTATTCGAAGTTTTCTACTTTTTAATATAATGCACACCTAAAGATTTGAAATTCAATCTATTTAATCTCATCAATGAGACAAGCAATTGCGATTATCTAAAAAAATTAAATTTACATACATTACTTTTCATTGAAAGATACAAACTATTTTATGTAAATAAAAGAACATAGGAGGTAAAACATGATAAAAAAATTAGTAGCAATTACATTTGCATTAATGTTCCTTTTCCCAGTAGCGGCCCAGGCACAAATTCAAATGTTTGATGAACCGCCATTTGAGCACTATAAAGTATCTAGGGGAGATTCATTTTGGTTTATTGGACAAAGGTATAACGTTGATTATCGTGAGCTTATGAGACTTAATCCAGAAATTGATCCTTATAATATGCAAGTTGGCGAGGTAATACGATTAAAAGAATCAGCAGAGCACCATAGCCAATTTGAAGATCAAGTTGTGCAATTAGTCAATCGTGAAAGAACGAATAGAGGCTTACAGCCACTACAGCACAGAGCTGACCTAAAAAACGTTGCTCATAGAAAAGCCGAAGATATGATTAATTCAAATTACTTTTCACATAATAGCCCAAATTATGGGTCCCCTTTTGACATGATTAGGTCATTCGGGATTAATTATCAAGCAGCAGCAGAAAACATTGCAAAAGGCCAAACTACTCCAGAGCAAGTTATGAACTCATGGATGAACTCCCAAGGGCATAGACAAAATATACTTAATGGTCAGTTTGACACGATAGGTGTTGGGTTTTATCGTGGTGCTTGGGTACAACTATTTATTAGAGCAAGATAAAAAATAAATTGGAAATAAGAAAGCACCTCTAAATTGGGGTGCTTTCCTTAGTATAAAATAATAAGTGGTGCGACCAACTAGATAACTAATGAATTTGCTTTCTTTTTTCGCACTATTAGCTACTCTGTGTGATAAGATGTTGGTAAATACATATTCGTTAGGTAGGTTTTAAGATGGCCTCTATACTATTAACAACTTTATTTATTATTAACATCCTCTTTGCAATTGTCATCATATTTATTGAAAGAAAAGATGCTTCTGCTACTTGGGCATGGTTAATGATTTTATTTTTTATCCCTTTTTTGGGCTTTATTATTTATTTATTCCTTGGACAAAATTTAACGAGAAGGAGATTGTTTGATTGGGAAGGAATACGCAAAATAGGAATTGAAAATTTAATAAAGGAACAAATCAGGCAAATTAAGAATAAAAACCATACATTTAATAATCCAATTGTTGACCAATACCGTGACCTAATCTTTATGCATTTAGTAAACAACGACTCTATCCTTACGAAAGGTAATGACATAAATATTTTAGTTGACGGGGAGAACAAGTTTAATGAACTCCTTGCTGATATTGTCGCAGCTAAACGATTTATTCATATACAATATTACATATTCAAAAATGATGAATTAGGTTCAAAAATAATTAATTTACTTGTTGAAAAAGCTAAACAAGGTGTAAAAGTAAGAGTATTGTACGACGAATTAGGTTCTAGAAAGCTAAAGAGAAAACATTTTTCAGAGCTAGAGGCTGTTGGAGGAGAGGTTGGTGTCTTCTTCCCTTCAAAGCTTGCATTAATTAACATTAGGTTAAATTATAGAAATCATCGTAAGCTAGTAGTGATTGATGGTGTTGTTGGATATATTGGAGGGTTCAACGTAGGAGATGAATATTTAGGGAAATCCAAAAAATTTGGTTATTGGAAAGATACTCATCTAAGGATAAAAGGTCCAGCAGTTGATGCTATACAAACGAGATTTATTCTAGATTGGAATCAAGCTTCAAAGCGTTATCAAATTGATTATCATGAAGATTATTTTCCTAAGAAACAATATAACGGCACAGCAGCTATCCAAATCGTATCAAGCGGACCAGATTCCGAGTGGGAGCAAATTAAAAATGGATATATAAAAATGATTATGTCGGCAAAGGATTCAATCTTTATACAAACCCCATATTTTATACCAGATCAAAGCCTACTTGATGCACTTCGCATTGCTGCATTGTCGGGAAAAGATGTAAGAGTTATGATACCGAATAAGCCAGATCACCCATTTGTTTATTGGGCTACACTTTCCCATGTTGGTGAAATATTAAAAACGGGTGCTAAGGTTTATATTTATGAAAAAGGTTTTATTCATGCTAAAAAAATAATAGTAGATAAGCAAATAAGTTCTGTTGGAACTGCTAATATAGATATTCGTAGCTTTAAATTGAACTTTGAAGTGAACGCTTTTATATACGATGTGAAAACATCAGAGGCACTTGCTTTTTATTTTGAAAATGATATCGCTGATAGTACGGAGCTAACATTGGAATTATATCATAATCGATCGAGGACGATTAGATTTAAGGAATCGATATCGAGATTACTGTCTCCTATATTATAGCAGTCCCATCAGCTATTAAACCACACACCGAGCGCCCACTATAAGAAATCTTATTATAGTGGGCTTAAGGCACTGCGTCGACTCTGCACATTGCATAGAGGTACGTTCCCTTACTCAATGTTAATAAATGCCTTAGTTATTTCATTGTAACCATAGCCTTTACGGTTCCATAAGGCACTTTCCGGTTGAAAGCGACCATAAGAATCCTCAGCTTGAACTAATATGACATAATGCCCTTTCCTTTTAAAATGCCAAAGGAGCGACCATTGAACCCATGTATATGATTCAGTATTTGTAGATTTATTTAAATAAGCTGTTTGCCATGTCTGCCCTTCATCAACACTAACACGAACGGACTTTACTACTCCTTCACCTGTCCATGCAATACCTTTTATAAGATGTTTACTACTAGATAAAGTTGCATAATTTATAGGAGATTGAATAATACTATTAACATTTATTGAAGTAACAGGTTTTACATTAGCGTGATTAGGCGGGAGAGGATAATACATATAGTCTTCCGATTGGAATTGTCCATTAAATTTATTTTTAATAACAGTTATCTCAGAAAGCCATTTCACAGAGGCCATTCCATACCATTGTGGTACGATGAGACGAATAGGACCTCCAGCTTTATAAGAAATTGGTTTACCATTATATTTAAAAGCAACAATTGTATCTTTATGTAATGCTTTTTTAATTGGAAGGCTACGTTCAAAATGAACAACTCTCTTTTTTTTAACTCCTTTGTCTCTCCCTTTAAATACGACCTCATTCGCATTTCGATTAATTCCAGTACATAATAACAAGTCTCTCAGTGATACACCACTCCATTTCCCCTGACTTATAGCACCGTTCTCCCATTGCTCCCCGTATACTTTAGGACGAAAAAAAGAACGTTTATTCCCTGCACATTCCAACACACAATGGACAGTTCTAATTGGGTATTTACATATATCAGCTAGGGTAAATAAGATACTTTTTTGTACATGTCCACTAATAAAAATAGAGATATTCGTTTCAGGAGGGTAGGGGTATGAAAAATGGTTTCTTATAAATTTCAGGTGTGTAGGAGTATTAGTGTCATGGAGAAAGTGGATTGGTGACTCTTTATTTTCTGGATAAAGGTTTCGAGTGTTTAATGATAGTTTATGTAATTTTTCCATATTCATAGTTTTCTCCTTTCTATTTATAACCATTATATGGTGAATACACGTTATTAGTACAAAGGAGATGAGCCGAAAGTGAATAAATTCATTCGAAAGAGTAATCATATTAACGCTTATAAATTTATGTTAAGAGGTGGAAATATATGAAGAGGCTTTCTACTGCTACTGCATTGATTACAATTATATTTGTTTTATTTATCCCGTTTGTTGTATCTAGTCATGTTAAATGGTTTACAGATGTAATACCAGAAAAAGAAATGATTGAAAATATTATTAGTCCCTTTTTTATTGTAATGACAATTATTATTGCCATCATTTTAGCTATTTTACCGCAAATGCTTCCTAAGTTAATGGAATTTGAATGGTCTAGAAAAACCGATAGAAAGCTCGAAAAATATAGGCCGTTTACTTTTCCAATATTAAGATATGGCACAGGGTTAGCGTTAATAATCCAAGTTGTTACTGGTGGGTTGTTTGCACCAGAATTACAGTATGACATGTTAGTCGTTCCAATATTAACTTGGATAGCAATTATTTGTTTATTTATACCACATCGATATAGTACAAGGACAGCTGCATTTATCATATTATGTCTGTTTATAAATAAGCTATTTCAATATGGTGTATTCCACATGCTTGACTATGGATTCTATTTAGCTATTGTTTTTGTACTAATTACTGGAAAAACAAAATATGAACAATGGGGCTTTCCGTTTCTCTATTTAGCAACTGGACTTTCTTTATGTTGGGTAGCTGTTGAAAAATGGGTGTATCCCGTCATGGCAGTTGATGTCATTAATCACCATGGTGTTCCAACCTTTGGATTTTCACCTGAAATTTTCGTTAGTTTAACTGCATTTATCGAGTTTGTTGTTGGTTACTTACTTGTTGTAGGCATATTAAATCGATTGTTGGCATTTGTGTTAACAGGTATTTTCGTCATGACAACAATGCTTTTTGGTTTTGTTGAAATCATCGGTCATTTTATGATTCATATTATTTTAATCACATTTATTATAGAAGGAGTATCTTTTTACAAGCCACCTATTAAAATGCATAAAACTAAAGTCGATCAAATAATATTTGTTTTCCTGAATTTTATATTTGTTTTGTCCACCATTATGTTGATTTATTATCGCTTTGCTTGAACTAAAATTCATTATCTCCTATACAAGGTTATAAAATAGAAATTTTATATTCCTATTTGAATAAGACAGGATAAGAGGTATGATGAGTGAATTACTTATAGTCCGACAAATATATCGACCGATGCAACGACGGCAATTGACAGGAATTTTGTCCCTTTCCATATATAATAAAATTTAGAGGGAGGGAGAAAGAAATGGATAACTCCATAACAATATACGAACTAAAACAAGAGCTTCATGAACAGGATTTACAATATTTACTTCATCATCAACAGCAAAGCATTTGTTTTTTTCGATTTACTGGTGGTAATCAAAGTGAAACAGATGCTCTATATGAAAAACTATATAAATTAAAAGATGGACAAGCCCTCTTATTTGTCATTTTTAGATTTCCATTCCGATTCGAGGGCAAAAAAAGAATGGAAACAGCCATCATGCAGTATTTCAGACTAAAAGAAATTAGTGATGCTATTATATATTTTAATAGTGATGGAATGATGGAAACAATTGAATCGAAAACTTCTATTATCGATGCTAATAAAATCTTTGACAAGATTGAAGCAGCACCAATAAGAAGTATTCGAGAAATGATACAACATACTGGAGATATTAATATAGATGTTCATGATTTAAAAACGTTTGTTAGTAATAAAGATGGCGCTTTATTTGTACGAACATTTGAAGGGAAAACATTTGATGAGCCATTAAAACACTTTATTTCAACACCGTATTTACCATCAGATTTTGCTGAAGGAAATCAGCTCATTGTCAATATAGGTTACTCACAAGACGTTCATATGGATACGTTTCGACAAATAAATTTAAGGCTAAATGACCTTTTTCATAAAGCAGAAATATTTAAGCTAGGCAGTTATGCAATGCAAGAACAAGGAGAAAAATTAAAGGTGACTATAATAGCCAATGGTATTGCTGATCCATTCGAGTGTCCTGATGAAAATATTACATCATTTCAGCGTGGATGGATGATGGAGAAATTAAATAGGGTGAAAATGTGGGGGAATTCCTTTAATAAAAAAGAAGTGAGAACAATGAAAAAATGAATGGAAATATGAAAAAAAGGACCATAAAGGCAGTTCATACCTTTATGGTCCTTTTTTAGATGAAACAAAGATAAAACTTGACTGTGGACTTTTCAGTCGCTTAAAAAGAATGTGAAGCAATTACTATGCTGCTTTTTTAACCTTTTCTTTTTTCTTTTTCATTTCGAAAAACCATTTTATCAAAGGTGGTACGAAGATAATAATTATCAGTATTCGTATAAACTGAAGCGCGCTTACAATTGCTGGGTCTGCACCGATTGCTGCAGCGGTTAATACCATTTCAATTAGTCCACCAGGAGCAATACTTAACATCGCTGTAGACAAAGACAAAGAAGTTAATGCTGCTAAAATGACACCTAGTCCAAACGATATAGCGATGAGAGCAAGCGCTAAACCAAAATAAGCAAAGCAATATTTACCACCAATTTTTAAGTCTTTAAAATGAATATTTTTACCAATTCCTATTCCGACGAAAATTTGTGCAATAATGAGAATGATGGATGGGAGTGGCAATAATTCAAGCGAACTAATATTGAGCAAAGCGGTTATTGCTAATGGGAAAATAATAATACCTGCAGGCATCACATTTCTTAGCGTTATACCTGCCACAATTGGAATAACATACAACAGATACCCCCAACTTAGTGAGATCATTTCATTCCCTTCGTTTTCTAATGCAAAGGATGATTCAACATCACTCGCTGTAAATAAATGTATAGTTACAAAAGGTACAACGAATAGAACAGTTAATAGTCGTACAGTTTGAAAAATGGCGACTAACGATGGACGCGCATGCAACGATTCACTAGCTGTCACCATCTCTGTTAAACCACCAGGAATGGAACCTAAAATACTTGTGATTCTATCAACTTTAATCCACTTGGCTAATAGAGCACTGTTAAAAATACTAATAAAGATGAGGATGATCGTTAAAAGTATGTACGGTAAGATATAAGGTCCAACAGTTATAAAGGTTTCATTAGTAAAGTAAAGTCCGAAAAATGTACCTAATATTAATAAACCACTATTTTTTATTGGGGATGGCCATAGTATTGTTCTTTTTGAAAAACCTTGCCAAAGCATAATGAAAGCCATTGCTCCTAAAACCCATGGTAAAGGTAAATCCAATACGAAGAATAACAAACCACCTAGCAAACCAACGAGGAAAGTTTCTAATATAACTTTTAAATGTATGTTTTTCATAGAGAAATACTCCTTACATGTCATACAGTAATTGTAACATAAATATATGACTCATAACTTCCCTTGATATTTGGGTATATTATAAACAAAAAGCAAAAGGAGTTAAACGATTTATGTCAAAAATCTACTTAAATAATGAATATATTAATATAGCAAATGTAAACATTTATTGTGAATACAAGTTAAATAATAAGCCTCCACTACTTTTACTCCATGGCTTCGTCTCCTCTACCTATACATTCAACAAGCTTATTCCATTATTATCTGAGCATTTCTCCATTATAGCTATCGATCTACCTGGATTTGGGAAAAGTGAAAAATCGAAATCGTTTGTTTATTCATTTGAAAGTTATGCATCGCTTGTTGTTGAGTGTATGAAACATTTTGAAATAAATAAAGTATCTATAGTCGGTCACTCAATGGGAGGACAAATAGCGCTTTATATAGCTAAATCAAATCCTGAGTTAATCGACACGTTGATTCTTTTATGTAGTTCTGGATATAGAGCAAGAGCAAAAAAAATCCTTATATATTGCTCCTACTTACCCCTTTTTACTTATATAGCAAAAAAGTGGATACAACAAAAAGATATCCAGAAAACTTTAGAAACAGTTTTTTACAACAAAAGTCATATTCATGAAGAACTAATTAAGGAGTTTTCTAGACCACTTCAAGAAAAGGCATTTTATTGTTCCTTAGTTCGCCTCCTTCGCCATCGAGAAGGAGATTTGCATAGTTTTGATTTAAGGAAAATTCATATACCAACATTATTATTATGGGGAGAGAATGATCGAGTTGTCCCTGTACACGTAGGTGAAAAACTAAAAGACGACTTGCCAAATGCGAAATTAGTAACCTATAAAGAAACAGGTCACCTTATTACAGAGGAAAGGGTAAAGGAAGTATTTAAAGAAATAACAGCTTATCTAAAAACTTAATAATAAAGGCAACTTTGCAAAAAGGAATAATTGGGACTATCATAAGGTTAACAGCTAACTATATTATCGTGGGAGGTATTTAAGTTGCCGAATAAACAATTAATAGGCATTCATCACGTATCTGCAATAACAAAAAATGCAAGAGATAATTATAACTTTTATACAAAAATGTTAGGACTAAGGCTTGTAAAAAAGACTGTAAACCAAGATGATACGTCCATGTATCACCTTTTCTACGCCGACGAAAGAGGAAATCCAGGAACTGATTTTACTTTTTTTGAAATACCAGTCGTGGGTAGGACGTATGAAGGTACCAATTGTATATCATTAACGACTTTAAGAGTAAAAAATGATAAAGCATTAGAATATTGGAAAAATAGATTTAATAAATACGGTGTGCAACATGAGATCATCTCAGAAGTATGTGGACGAAGTACTTTAGCATTTAAGGATCATGAAAATCAAAGACTTATGCTTGTTTCTGATGAAAAGAACGTAGGCGTACCTGGTGGTAAGGCGTGGGGCAAAAGCACTATTCCTGATGATTATGGAATCATTGGCTTAGGTCCTGTCGAATTAACAGTTTCACGATTAGAACGCACTGTTAATACATTAGTTGAGGTATTAGGATTTAGAAAGAAACATACATATCAATCAAGCAAAACGATTCATGTATATGAAACTGGGGAAGGGGGGAGTGGTGCAGAAGTTCATGTTATAGAAGAGAAAGCTCTCCCCCGAGAAAAAGCGGGTAGAGGCAGTGTTCATCATGTTGCATTTCGTGTTAAAGATAATATTGAGTTAAAAAAGTGGGAAAATAAGCTGACCAGTTTAAACATTGGTCATTCTGGTATTGTTGAACGATACTATTTTCAATCACTTTATTTTAGAGAACCGAATGGAATCTTATTTGAATTGGCAACGGATGGTCCAGGATTTGAAGTAGATGAGGAGTTTGAGGAACTTGGTGAGAAGTTAGCTTTGCCTCCATTCTTTGAAGATAAAAGAGCTGAAATTGAGGCGAAACTACAACCGTTAGAAACTTCTAAATAAAGCAAGAAAAAAAGATGGTTCTTTTTTGGAAGTATCTTTTTTCTTTTCTGTAAAAACTGATAAATACTGATTCAAAGGGTACACTGAAAAAAGTATGTACATAATCAATAAATAAGAGGGAGGATATCGCTAAATGGAAAAACCTAGTACAGTTATCGTCATATTTGGGGCTACTGGTGACTTAGCAAAAAGAAAGCTCTATCCATCGATTTATAACCTATATAAAAAAGGACAACTCTCCAAAAAATTTGCCGTTGTTGGTGTAGCAAGGAGAGCTTGGACGAATGAAATTATAAGAGAGAATGTATCTGCTTCTATAAAAAGTGAAGTAGAAGGCGATATAAGTGATTTAGATGAATTTAGTAATCATTTTTACTATTTACCTTTTGATGTCACTAGTAAATCGTCCTATCATGACTTAGACAACCTTATCAATTCATTAGAAGATGAGTATGACATACAAGGAAATAGAATTTTTTACATGGCAATGGCACCGGAATTTTTTGGTACAATAGCGTTGAATCTAAAAACAGAGGGAGTAACAAATACAAAAGGTTGGACAAGGTTAGTAATAGAGAAGCCATTTGGACATAACTACGACTCTGCAAAAAAATTAAATGATGAAATTCGCGAAGCCTTTACAGAAGATGAAATTTATCGCATAGATCATTACTTAGGAAAGGAAATGGTCCAAAATATAGAAGTCATTCGATTTGCAAATGCCATTTTTGAGCCATTATGGAATAACAGATATATTTCTAATGTACAAATTACTTCTAGTGAGACTTTAGGAGTTGAGGATAGAGGTGGATATTACGAAAACTCTGGTGCTTTAAGGGACATGGTCCAAAACCATATGTTACAAATGGTTTCTTTACTAGCAATGGATCCACCAATCCGGCTTACGACGGATGAGATTAGGAGTGAAAAAATCAAAGTGCTCCGTGCCTTACGGACTATTAAAGGAGACAAAGTTGAAAAATATTTTGTAAGAGGACAATATGGTCCTGGAAAGATCAATAATAATGAAGTACCTGGTTATCGAAGTGAAGATAAAGTAAATCCAGATTCAAACACAGAGACCTTCGTAGCAGGAAAATTAATGATAGATAATCATCGATGGGCAGGAGTACCTTTTTATATTAGAACTGGAAAAAGGATGAAAGAGAAATCTACTAAAATTGTAATACAATTTAAAGAATTACCGATGAATCTGTACTATAAAAATAAGGAAACCCTTCACTCGAATTTACTTATCATTCATATACAGCCTGATGAAGGGATTAGCCTTACATTAAACGGAAAAAAACTCGGGCCAACAGGTGGGACGGTCCCAGTTCGTTTAGATTATAGAAACGACGGTATTGATGGCTTTAATACTCCAGAAGCATATGAACGATTATTATATGATTGTATGTTAGGCGATGCTACTAATTTTGCTCATTGGGATGAATTAGACCTTTCATGGAATTTCATTGACGCTATCTCAGAAGTGTGGGAGAAAAAGAGCAAAAAAGAACCATTTCTCTATCCATCTGGTACAATGGGACCAAATGAATCTGAAGATTTGTTACAAGAGAATGGTCATAAATGGTGGCCAATCACAAAATATGAATTAGAATAAATAATTGATCGTCATTTAAATTAGACAAAATAAAAAAACAATCAAGTGTTAGCTTGATTGTTTTTTATCATACATTATTCTTTTATTACTGGATAAACACCGTTTTCATCATGAACTTCGCGGCCCGTAATCGGTGGATTAAATACACAGACCATTCGCATATCTGTTTTTCCACGTAATAAATGCTCGTCGTGCTCATCTAATGCATAGATGGTACCAGCTTTAATTTCATGTACTTTGTTATCTTTTAAAGTAACAACTTCACCTTCACCTTCAATACAATAAACGGCTTCTAAATGATTTTGGTACCAAATGTGTGTTTCAGTACCGGCTTTAATAATTGTATCGTGAACAGAATATCCCATTCCGTCTTTTGCTAATAGTAATCGTCTACTAACCCAGTTACCACCATCAATTTCTTGATCAGTTCCAATAATGTCTTCAAGTTTAACTGTTTTCATGTTGTGCTTCCTCCTGTAAATTCAGTATATTTTTATTAATTAGCAACTAATTCTTTTTTAGCAATCAGTGATTTAATACTTTCTTCTATCAGGTTAAAACCTCTTTTCAATCCTTCTTCGTCTATTGTTAACGGTGGAAATAATTTAAATACTTGATCATTTACACCTGATGTTTCCATAATTAACCCTTTCTCAAAAGCAACTTCAGCGACTTTTGCAGAAAGACCATCAATTTGGGACTCGATTCCTTGCATGAATCCACGACCACGAACGTTACCTTCAAGTTCAGGATATTTAGTAACCATCTCATGTAAAAACTCAGTAATTAATTTTGACTTTTCTTGTATCCCTTCCTCAAAGGACTTATCTTCCCAATAAGTTAAGGATTCTGTAGCGGTTATAAATGCAGGATTGTTACCACGGAAAGTACCATTATGTTCACCAGGGTTCCAAATATCTAACTCAGGCTTGAACAAAGTAAGTGCCAATGGTAATCCGTAGCCACCAATTGATTTAGATAAACATACAATATCAGGATTAATTCCCGCTGGTTCAAATGAGAAGAAAGTACCTGTACGACCTACTCCAGCTTGAACATCATCAACGATAAGTAGAATACCCCATTTTTTACAGATTTCATCAACCCGCTGTAACCATTCGAACCTTGCAGCATTGATTCCGCCTTCTCCTTGAACTGTTTCAAGAATCATAGCAGCCGGAGTATCAACACCACTACCATTATCCTCTAAAAATCTCTCTAAATAATCTAAAGTATCCATTTCTTCGTTCACAAAGTTATCAAATGGCATTGTTACAGTATTATTTAATGGGATTCCTGCGCCCGCTCGTTTTGACGCATTTCCTGTGACGGATAATGATCCAATAGTCATTCCATGGAAACCATTTGTAAAGCTAATAATGTCCGTTCTTCCAGTGACTTTTCGTGCTAATTTTAACGCACTTTCTACAGTATTTGTTCCAGTTGGTCCTGGAAACATCACTTTATAGTCAAGGTTACGCGGTTTTAATATAACTTCTTTGAATTTCTTCAAAAACTCCGCCTTCGCTTCCGTTGCCATATCTAATGAATGTGTTACGCCATCATTCATAATATACTCAACAAGTTTTTCTTTCATTTTAGGATCGTTATGACCATAGTTTAAAGCACCAGCTCCAGAGAAGAAATCAATATATTCTTTTCCATCTGCATCCCACATTTTATAATTTTTAGCCTTCGTAAATACAGTAGGAAACCCTCTCACATAACTCCGTACATTAGATTCAATTTCTTCAAAAATACTCAGGTCATTTTTAATCATATTTAAAGTAATACCTCCATTTTATTTTATACATACTAACTCTATCGTTTTACTTGGTTATTGGTCCAACTCTATACGTATCCTCTGCTTCATGATTTCCTTTTTCACCAGGAAATAGCTCTTCAGAGAAGCATTCATTTACGGTACATTCTGTGTTCAACTCACGTGCTAGCCTGAAAAATAACGATTGTGAAGCGATATTTGTTGGGGTAACAGTGGCTTCCACATACTTTACTTTTTTACACACATTTCTTTCCAAAAGCTGTTGAAGCATTTTAGATGCTATGCCTTTGCCGCGTTGCGATGCATCAACACCAATTTGCCAGATAAATAGAACATTATTCTTTTCTGGGGGAATAAAAGCAGTAACAAAACCAACGACTTTACCATCTTCCTTAGCCACAACACATGTTTCTGAGAAAAACTCACACATCATGATGTATTTATACGGAGAATTTAAATCGAGTGTGGATTTATTAACGAGTTCCCACATTGGAGCACCATCTTGTGTAGTAGGCTTACTAAATGTAAGAGTACCATCTAATACCATTTGTGTTTTATTTGTCATGTGGAATTTTCACCTCGGTTAAAAAGTGATTTTCTTTTAAAATGGAAAATCCTCCTCCTTTGGTTACGTAAATAATTTAACATTAACAATATTAATCGTATTGTTTTATTGTATTTAAATCAAACTCGTTTAAATATGATTATTAGCAATATATTTGGATAAACCTACTATCAAGTAGATGAGGGTATAGTATCTTTTTTATTACTCATAAATCGTATCATTTTCAAGACTTTTGATAAAATGTGACAAATTTTTTTCTAATATATGGAATATTTTAATGGTGAATTAGAAAAATAGTAAAAAAGTCTTTTTGTAAAATGCAAAATTTCGATGAGGTTGTCCGTTAAATATGATAAATAATCTTTTTATGTAAAGGCTATTTTCGCATAGAATGTTGTTTTTAATACACCAAGTCAGAAAAAAGTGACAATTTATAGGAAAACAGCCTATGTAATAAACCCTTTTTAAATAAGGAGGAAAAGAAGAAAGTAAAGGAAGGGGACAGTGATAAAAGACAATAACGTAGATAAAGATACACCTATAGAAGCAAAGATATCATCACCAGCATATTTTTTTGCAAACATTGGTGTTGTCGGTGCACTCGGCATGGAGGCGATTAATATAGCAACCATAACGACATCTAGAGAAATTGTAAAAATAAGACTTGGAAATAACGATAACGGAACAATTACTAGTTTTGTGAAAACAGCAATCCATAAAAATTTATTTAAAATAAATTGAGACAATAAAAATTTATTATCAGCAATAATACAACCTATGAATAGCATGGAAAGAGGAATAGTCATACTGCCTATACTGTATAACACGTTATTTATAAAAAGAGGTAGCTGATAAGGTAATAGTAAAATTACGATACCACAAATAGTTGATGCCATTCCTGGAGTTAAAAATATGTTTTTTATAGAGATTTTTTGTTTATCCTTAACAAATATATAAATACCATATGACCAAATGTAAATAAGAAAGCTAAGGTTAAATACTGCAGCATACAAAATTCCTAGTTCTCCAAGAAGTAAATAACAAATAGCATATCCGATAAATCCTTGATTACCGAAAATGACAAGAGCTTGAAAAACTGCTTTCTGTGATTGTTTCAGAGATGCATTCTTACTAAGTAAGGTTGCCAATCCCGTTGCAATTAGTAACATGACACACGACAAAATCATTAGCCAAAAGAAATCAATAAGAAAATTCGAGTATAGAGTCACGTCCATTGAATATATGATAAGCGCGGGTAATGTGATATATAGTATTAATTGCACCATAACATGATTGCTCGTCTCTGGTATTACTTTGAGATATTTAACGATAAATCCGATAGCTGCAAAAACAAATAAGGTACCCATTTCATAAAAAAGCAATAGAAACGACATGATGATTATCCCTCCTATAACACCATATGTTTAGCAGTTTTTTTTGTAGCTCGTCACGATATAACAAAGAAAGAAGGATATTTAATGACTTTAGTAAGATTAGGCTATGTGGCAATGAGTATGGAACTAAAAAATAGCTCACCATCTCAAACAATGACATATGACCAATTTTTAAAGATAGGTGATAAAGAAGCCGCAATAAGAAAATTAGAAAGAATTGCACAGTCGAATATAGAAAATTGCTTGCGTTTACTTAAGCATAATGCCTTTCACGATATAAAATTTTTTAGATTGAGTTCGCGCCTTATCCCATTAGCAACGCATGATGCGCTAGCGGGGTGGAATTATTTAACTCCTTTAAAAAATTCCTTAAATGAAATCGGGGAGTTTATCAATGAGCATAAAATGAGAATAGACTTTCATCCTGATCATTTTGTGTTATTAAACTCACCTAAAAAAGAGATTTTAAAAGCATCAATTACTGCTTTAAAAGTTCATGCACATTTACTAACTGCTATGAAAATAAACTTAACTCATCGTTGTGTATTACATGTAGGAGGAAGTTATAAGGATAAAGAAGGTGCATTAGAACGCTTCATTGAAAACTGGGGTCACGTTCCACAAAAAATTCAGAAAATGATTATGTTAGAAAATGATGATAAATCTTTTCACATTGAAGATACCCTTTATTTATGTGAAAAACTTGGGATACCTTTAGTCTTTGACCTACATCATCACTTAGCAAACAATAAAGATATGGACTATTTTCCTGTTTGGGATCAAATCGTCCAAACATGGTCTGATTCACCATTGCCAATGAAAATGCATATTTCTAGTCCGAAGTCTGAAAAGAATTTTACTCATCATGCCGACTATATAGATAAAAATATGTTTCTTTCATTCTTAAACACAATCAAGGGGAGTGTAAATCAGTTGGATTGTATGATAGAAGCAAAACAGAAAGATCATGCATTGTTTCGATTAATAGAACAATTAAAGGAAGAGGACTCGATAGAAATTGTAGATGAAGCAAGTTTCTACTTAAAATAGTTGTTAATTGAAAGAATATTAATAAATACATATATGAATGGTTAATGATGGTCAATGTAAAGAATATAGCAGCCATCAATTTCATCGTGCTTTTCATGAAAGATAGAAAGAACATTTTAGGCGGGGGAAAGTTCTTCACAAGTATGAGGAGACCACTTTTTCAGTGTCTTTGTTTGAGAGAGGGGGGTTGCCCTATAAGCTTAGAAGAAACATGATTTCCTTTTTAAGGAAGCAGTACAAGGTTATCGGTTGCATAATATTTCGTTCATTGAGATAATTAGTCCATTAAATCTTATAATATATGAATAATATTTGTAAGCGTAAACAATAGGGGAAAAGGAGAGAAATGAATGAACTTAATAGAAGTAAAAGAGTTGGCAGACAAAGTAAAGGCTAATATTAACAAAGTAATCGTCGGAAAGGAGGAAACGATTGACCATTTATTCGTAGCACTTATTTCATCAGGGCATGTATTATTAGAGGACGTACCGGGTACTGGGAAAACAATGATTGCAAAGGCTATGGCAAAGTCGTTATCTAGTTCATTTAAACGTATTCAATTTACGCCAGACTTACTCCCGACTGATGTAAGTGGACTTAATTTTTACAATCAAAAAGAAGGAGAGTTCGAATTTCGTGAGGGACCAATTTTTGGTAATATCATATTGGCAGATGAAATTAATCGAGCGACCCCTAGAACACAGTCCGTTTTATTAGAATGTATGGAGGAAAGGCAAGTAACAATAGATGGTGTTACAAGGCAATTAGAAAGGCCATTTCTAGTCATTGCGACACAAAACCCAATAGAGAACCAAGGGACATTTCCTTTACCGGAAGCACAGTTAGACCGTTTCTTGTTAAAAATTAATTTAGGATACCCGACAAAAGAAGAAGGAGTACACATATTAAAACGATTTAAAGAAAAGAATCCAATGGAGGAAATGCAAGCTGTAGCAACTAATGAATTAATTGTTGCGGCACAACAGTTATATTCGAGTGTGTATGTAAGTGATGAAATATATACATATATCGTAAGTTTAATAGAAAAAACACGGAATCATGATGAAATTGAATTAGGAGTTAGTCCGCGTGGAGCACAAGCAATTTTAAAGGCAGTCCAAGTAGTTGCAATTATTAACGGAAGGGATTATGTGCTACCAGATGATGTGAAAGCGATGGTTAATCCAGTACTAGCACATAGATTAGTACTTAAGCACTCGATGCGATTGAAGAAAAACCAAGCGAATATGATATTGGATCAAATACTTAATGAAGTTCCCGTGCCATCAGAAGCGGCAATTTTAAAGGAGATTGAAAGGTAAATGAGTATTGGATGGTTAATTGCTACTACAGTAATAATAGTACTCATCCTGAGCTTCTTATATCATAAATTTGGTCTGAAACGAATCCAATATCAACGTTATTTTAGTGAAGTGGCAGTTTTTGAAGGTGAGCAAGTAGAAATGATTGAAGTGATTAGTAATAAAAAGCTATTGCCTCTTCCTTGGTTAAGGCTAGAATCAAAGTTTAGTGCTAATCTACAATTTGAAAAACAAAATAATATTAATATTATTGATGAGCGTTTTCATCGAAGTGTTTTTAGCTTAAGGCCCTTTCAGAAAATCACTCGCCGTCATAAAATTAAATGTGCTAAAAGAGGATATTTTCATATAAAAACTGTCGGGATGACATGTGGTGACCCTTTTGGTTATGGAAGTAATACCGAAACTGTCCATGTAGCAGCTGAAATTTTAATCTTCCCGAAAATAGTGCCGATCAAGGAGATGCCTTTACCTTCTAAAAGCTGGCAAGGTGATTTAATTGTTAGAAGATGGATTATGGATGATCCTTTTATTATTGCAGGAGTTAGAGATTATACTTTTGGTGACCCAATGAAATCGGTGAATTGGAATGCTACAGCCCGTACAGGCCATTTGCAAGTAACAAAAAACGACTATACAGCAGATCACCATTTAATGATCTATTTGAACTTTGACCTAACAGAAGATATTTTCATGCCTATAAAGGATGAAATCCTTATTGAAAAAGGGATTTCGTACGCTGCTTCTATTGCTGAACATGCTATTTCTCAAGGAATTCCAACAGGTTTTGGTTGTAATTCTTATACGAAAGATAGAGATGGAAAGTTTAAAATAATTAAAGACTCAGTACGTAGGGAGCCAAGTAATGGCAATAGTCACTTACATTACTTATTAGAAACGATGGCAAAGCTACAAATGGACAGAAGTAAAAACTTTAATCAATTTTTAAAAGAAGACATTGAAAATAAAAGAACTGGAATGGATATTTTAGTAATTACTGCTATCCTTACAGAAACAATGGAAAGAAATATTCACTTATTAAGATCTTTAGGTAATTCCGTAGAAGTATTCATGCTTTCTCATCATACAGTACCGGAAACGGATACGCTAAACGAGGAAGGTGAACAGTATGCTTAAAAAAATGCAGTTTATATTACAAAAGTGGTTTCAAGGCGCATTTGAATTAATTGCGGTTTTACCTTTACTCCTGATAATATGGATTTATTTCGTCCCATCGGAAACGTTAATATTAGCATTGATAACAATGATGTTTTGTAGCCTAATGGGAATATTGCTAAGGCATTTACTAGAGAATAAAAGGAAATGGGTATACTTAACATTAACCGTTTTACTGAGCAGTATAGTATCTATTTTATTATTTGAGAGCTTTATAGTTCCTTTAATAGTAAATTGGCTATTTATTTATAGAGGAACGTTGTTTATTGAACGAGAATGGGATAGTATTTTTCCTGTCCCTTGGATGTGGGTTAGTGTCTTTGTATATTTTTTAACTTACTTTATATTTACCTCAATGGAGTTACCGTTCGTTAACGTGATTTCATGGTCTGGCGTCATCATGGTTATATTGACCTTATTTATTAGTAATAATAGACAATTAGTTGCAGCAATGATGTCTGATGATAAAAAGACACAATTAAATCATAAATTGAAAAATCATAATCGTTTATATATTATAGGTACTTTAATTGTAATCGTCATTTTCGCAAACTTTAAAATGATACATGAATTTTTATTTAATATCATTGCTAAAGTAATTTCATTTTTTGTTTACCTTTTGACTTTAATTTCCTTTGATGATGATGGTGGACGTGGTCCTGAAGAAATAGGAGCAATGCCAATTCCAGAAGCTGAGGAACAATCTAGATCAATCATTTCAATTATTTTAGAGTATTTATTAATAGCTTTAGGTTATATTTTTATTATCTTTGTTGTTATTTTTTTACTAATCGTACTCTGGAGAGAATCAAAGCGTGTCCTAAGTAAATTTTATAATTGGATAGCAGTTTTTATCAATAAAATTGTTGGGAATAATGTTACAGAAGAAGACGAAGGTATATACGTTGATGAAAAGGAGAGCTTGTTCGATTGGAAAAAGTTTCAAAAAGAAAACAAAGATAAAGTAAAAGATTGGCTAAAAGCACCATTTAAGAAAAAAGTAAAATGGAATAATCTCACAACCAATAAGGAAAAAGTTACTTTTTTATACAAAGCATTTTTACAGAGAAAAACTGAAGAGGGTACTGTTTTAAAAGAAACGAATACTACTTATGAAAATATAAAAGAGATTTGTGCGAAATCAAATGAAAATATTGAGGATTATAGTAAGGTCGCTGAAATATATAGTAAAGGCATATATGGAAAAGAAACACAGCTAACAGAATTAGACGTCGATCAAATAAAGAATATTATTGAAGACGAGAAATAGTCAACGAAAATGAAACTATTTAAGTGCGCGACATGCTTAAATAGTTTTTCTTAAAAGATAAGAAATTTGAGGTGGAAATGATGCCACTCGTAGTAGCGAGGAGATCACTCATGTGGCATCATTTCTTTATCGCATCTAAAAAAAATCTAAAAACGAGCTTCACCAACCTCGTTTTTAGTTTTCCTTATAAAAAATAAGTTACATTTTGAGCAGATCGGGTAATTAATAGTTATAGTAATTTAAAAAAGGAATGGTCATACGTGTTGAAAAGCAGCAAGGGGAAGACAATTGTATTTTTATTAATGATAAGTTTGGTAGGAGCTATCGTTTATCAGTTCTTAACTAGACCAAATTATATAGCTGTATCGAATTGGGAGGTTCATGAATCTATAGATGAGGTTGGCTGGTCAGCAGAAAAACTAAATCGTGCAAGAGAATATTTTGATTCACTCGATTCCACAGCTGCAATGGCAATCTATGATGGCAAAATACTTTTCTCCTGGGGAGATGTAACCAAAAATACTAATGCACATTCTGTAAGGAAAAGTTTCTTAAGTAGCTTATACGGTATTCAAGTAGAAGAGGACTTAATAAATCTCCAACATACTTTAGACGAGCTCAACATTTCTGATGAGCCACCGTTAGCCGAGAACGAAAAATTAGCTACTATTGAGCATTTATTAACATCAAGTTCAGGTGTTTTTCATAAAGCCGGTGAGGAGTCTTGGTCAATGAGGCGTAATCGTCCAAGCAGAGGCAGTCATGAGCCTGGCACACATTTTTATTATAATAATTGGGATTTTAACGTTTTAGGTACGATTTATAATGATGAAACAGATTCTGATCTGTTTCATCATTTTCAAAATAAAATTGCAGAACCTATAGGAATGGAGGACTTTTCTTTATACGAAACAGAATATAAAAATGAGGAAAGTAGATCTATACATCCCTCGTATTTATTTCAAATCTCTGCTCGTGATATGGCGAGATTCGGTTTGCTATATTTACAAGAAGGGTATTGGGGCGAAGATCAAATAATCCCGCAAAATTGGGTAAAAGAAAGTACGAGCGTGCAAATGGAAGTACCGAATAATGAGGTTTATGATTATGGCTATATGTGGTGGGTAGCAACAGATGGTCCATTTAAAGAGTTGGGACTATATTCAGCTGTTGGTCGATATGGACAATCTATTGATATCGTCCCAGAAGAAAATCTAGTTTTTGTCCATCGTGTTGATTCTAATCGAAGGACGTTAAGCTTTCTACAAGGAAATGTAAGTCAAAAAGAGCGTCTTCATTTACTAAGCCTAATACTAGCTGCTAAAGAATAAAATAAAAGCGAAAGAGGTTTACTCTGAAAGGTAGATTATCACCTTTTGAGTAAACCTGTTTGTATAGTAATTACCCTCGTATTTTATTTAAGAAGAGTATTTTAAATGTTCTTCCCGATATTTCTTCGATTTATTGTCAAGATTGTTGTTTTTTAGACCAACTCCAACTTTTCCAACAATATATTGACCAAAATTCCATTGATTTAAGAATTGGATTGTGGCAATAGATAAAAATATGCTGGCAGAGAATAAAGCAAAGATAGATATAGAAATAGGTAAGGAAACGCTAATCAAATTCAATACATATTGTAATGCTAAAATATAAAAGAAGTGGAGCAAGTAAATACCGAAAGAATACTTACTTATTGTAAGTAAAAATGAAGGGATGTTATTTTTTATTTTCGTTGCAATTAGAAATAAGAACATTGCTACAATGGTTGTGTGTAATAGTATATCGATTCTTTTAGAGCTATGAATGACGAGTATTTCATTATGATAAAGATATAGTAAGATAAAACTCGAGAGCAATGGTCCAAAAAGAACGATATTTTTATATTTCTTTACATAACTCACTACTTTTTCAAAGTAAAGGCCACTGTAATAACCTACTGCAAAATAAAAAATCCAACCAACAAAAGGGACCCAATAAAACCTCTCCCAAATATACTCTGCAAAAGGAAAGCTTAATGGTTCGGTATAGTTAAAAAAACTTAAATAAGCAATGTTTACTAGGAAAGCAAAGCTTATGACTTTAAATGGTGACATTTTTTTTAATTGTTTATGCACGAGAAGATAAATAACATAAAATTGAAAAATGATTAACACAAAGTAACCATGAAAATCACCGATCACCGCGTTGGCTACAAACTTCACTCCCCAATCACTAAAGGAACTCATATAAGGGATGGAGTAGAAAAAAGCCATGATAATAAAAGGGACGTATATTAGCTTTAATCTTTTATTTAGGAAGTTTTTCGGCATTTCCTTATTTCTATAAGAAAAGGAAAGCAGAAAGATTGATATAAAAATAAACATTGGTGTACCAAAATATAAAAGTATATTCATTGAATCATAGAATCTATAACTAAAGCTACTAACTGAATAGTGATTTGATTGCAATGTGATTGCAATCGCATGAATGAAGACAATACTTAAACAAGCTACACTTCGTAAAAAGAATATTTCATTAACCATCATTTGTTTTTTCATTATATTTCCCACCGTATTGTAGAAATTATTTAAGTCTTTTCGATTATGTCTATTGTAAACAATACTTGTGATCAAACTTTAATTAAAATATTAAAAAACTGTTAAAAGACATTAAAAAGCTGTGTCAAAGGCGGTTATCACCTTTGCCACAGCTGATTATTCATAACCTTTTTTTCGTTGAGTTGGGAAAAAAATAGTAAACGTTGTTCCAACACCTAATTCACTTTCTACGGTAATTTCACCATGATGCAATTGAACAAGCTCTTTCACTATAGCAAGCCCTAAGCCTGTTCCTCGCTCCTTTTTTTGTCTTACCCGGTCTACTTTAAAGAATCTCTCCCAAATTCTCTTTACATCGTAGGACGGAATACCGATACCATTATCAGAAATCTTCACGCATACATTATCTTTACAATGTTCTTCGAGTTTAATAGTGATGGATCCATTTTCTGTAAATTTATTTGCATTATGTATAATGTTTTTAAAAATTTGTTCTAACCTGATCGAATCGCCAATGACTGGTGGAATGTTATCTGGTGCGTCGATAATAATATCATTATTTCTACTCTCAATAGAGGGTTGTAAGTTTAATGCGACTTTTCGAATAATTTCCTGTAGATGTACACAATACAAATCTAAAGATATATCTTGTCGTTCCAGTTTAATTAAATCCATTAAGTCGTTCACTAAATGATTCAAATACTCAGTCTCTCTATACATAATGGCATAATATTTCTGTTGTGATTCGGTATCTTTCACTAGACCGTCCTGAAGTGCTTCTAAAAAACCTTTCATAGCGGTTAGTGGTGTTCTTAATTCATGTGAAATGTTAGCAATAAAGTCGTTCCTGCGCTTTTCAAGCGTACCGCGTTCATTTTCAATCGTGTTTAGTTTTTCTGCCATTCTGTTAAAGGACTTTATTAGTTCGCTAATTTCATCAGAGAATTGATTATCATGCTCCACTCGTTTACTATAATTTCCCAATGCAATTTCATTTGTTGCTTCTTCCACTTTTTTTAAAGGTTTTGATATACTCCATGAAAGATAAGAAACTAATATAGTAACAATGATAAGGCCACCAATAATTGCCCATTGAACAATTTCACGAATATTTCTAATGGTCGAATTGATACCAGCGATAGGGGAGTGTAGTATAATTCCCCCGTGAATCTGCTCATTTGAGCCCCATGGAACTATAACAGAAAGCATGGGTCGTTCTTCACCTTCTATATCCATCACTTGTATTCGATTTTGTCCATCCATTATTTCTTTTAACAAGTCATCACTGATTGGCTCACCAACAAAAATATCTTGCCTTGAAGAAGTAGCAACAATTTGTCCGGAATCGTCAAAAAGCCATATATTTGAATTAGAAAATTCCCCTAATTGTTCAATGGTTAATAATACCTCTGGGGTAACTACTTCACTATGATAAATAGCACCATTAATACTACCAGCTTGTTGAAGCATTTCTTGACGTTTCTGATCAGTTAAGTAATCTTTAGAAGAAGTAGAGATAACTATTCCAATGATTCCGAAGCCTAGGATGAAAATAAATAAATAACTAATTAGTAACCTACGAAATAAGCTTTGGTTAATCCATTTCATGAGTGTGGTCACTCCTTTTTATTAATATGAAATTGGTAACCCACTCCCCAAACAGTATGAATACACAGAATTTGATGCTTTGCGAATTCATCACGTATTCGTTTGATATGGACATCTACTGTCCTTACATCACCAGCAAAGTCAAATCCCCACACTTTTTGTAGTAATTGTTCTCGTGTAAATACAATTTGAGGATTTTGTACTAAGTAAAGAAGTAAATCAAATTCTTTCGGACGAAAAAACAACTTTTCTCCATGGGCGATAACTTCTCTTTGATCAACTAAAATAGAAAATGAAGAGAAGGTGAAGTCTTTGTTTTCATTTGTATTAGTGTTATTAGTGAGGGCTGGCATTCGTCTAAAAATCGCTTTAATTCTAGCTACTACCTCTCGTGGACTAAATGGTTTCGTTACGTAATCATCAGCCCCAATCTCAAGGCCTAATACACGGTCTAGCTCCTCGTCTTTTGCGGTTAACATAATAATCGGGACATTGGCTTTTTTACGTATTTCTTTACATACTTCATAACCGTCTATATCGGGCATCATAATATCTAATAAAATAATATCTGGTTTCGAGGATTCAAATAAAGATATTGCCTCTTTACCATTATTAGCTTCTACGACATCATATTGGTTTTGTTTTAAATATAGGCTAATGATTTCACATACGTTAGGGTCGTCATCAGCGACAAGCACTTTTATATTGCTCATAAGTCCTCCTTATAAAAATAGGCTAACATTAAGTGGAAAAACAACGTAAGAAATGGTTATTATGGTTTGATTATAGTAAGTATTATTTTATCAATAAATAAAGAAGCTCTCCACCAATTTTATTTTTGGAGAACAAAAAAGCGAATGTCTAAATGAAAAAAGATGCACACATTGTTAGAAAAGAGGTCGACTCTAAAAGTAAAAAGTAACTTTTAAAGTCAACCTCCTTTTATTATTCTTTTATTTGTCCTGTACCGTAAATAACATATTTATAAGATGTTATTGCCTCAAGTCCCATTGGTCCTCTTGCATGTAATTTTTGTGTACTAATGCCAATTTCTGCTCCAAAACCAAACTCCGCACCATCGGTAAATCGTGTCGATGCATTATGGTATACTGCGGCGGCATCTACGAAAGTAAAAAACTTTTCAACATTTTCATTAGATTGTGTAATGATCGCTTCTGAATGCTTCGTGCCGTAGTTGGCTATATGGGTTATAGCATCATCAATTGAGTCAACGACCTTAACAGCGAGTGTTAAATCTAAAAATTCATCCGTCCAATCTGACTCCTCACCGATGTCGATACGACTATCATATTTAGAAGTCTCTACATCACCTTTTAAAGTAACATTATTTTCTACTAGCTTATCAACTAGTTGATTAAAGTATTTTTTTGCCCAACTGCGATGAACAAGCAATGTTTCTGCCGCATTACATACGGAAGGGCGTTGTGTTTTTGCGTTAATCACGATATTTGTTGCCATTTCTTCGTCAGCGGACTCATCTACAAATACATGACAATTTCCAACACCTGTTTCAAGTACTGGTATTGATGCCTTTTCTACAACTGTTTGAATTAATGATGCGCCTCCTCGAGGGATGAGTACATCTAAATATTCATTTAACGCGAACATTTTTTCTGCATTTGCTCGACTTGTATCTTCTAACAATTGTATACAATCTTTTGGTAAGGCAGACTTTTCTAAAGCTTGATGAATAACCTTCACTAATGCTTTGTTAGAGTAGGCTGCTGATGAGCTTCCTCGAAATAAAACAGTATTTCCTGTTTTTAAACATAAACTAGCTGCATCAACGGTCACATTAGGTCTCGCCTCATAAATCATTCCGATAACACCGATTGGAACTCGTTTCTTTTTAATTACCAAACCATTTGGTCGTTCAATTTCTTCCAGTGTAATTCCAATAGGGTCTTTAAGTTCGATTAAGGAGCGTAGCGCATTTGCCATCTCTTTAATTCTATCTTCTGTTAACGTTAATCGATCGATTAATGCACTAGTAAAACCTTTTTCTTTACCTAATTGTACGTCCTTGCGATTTTCTTGCAAAATTTCAATCATACAATGTTCTAATTCGGAAGCAATCAAGAGTAGTGCACTATTTTTATCATCTGTACTTGCTGCTGCCATTTCACCTGTGACACCTTTTAATAATGAAGCCTTTTGGATTAATTCATCCATCATTATCACCCTTTTTTATAGTATTAATAAATGATCTCTATGGATCGCTTCTACTGTTGCTTTATTAGTAAACTTTTTCGCATCGCAGCTATCTTTACCTTTAATTTCTAGCAATTCGTCCGAAGAATAATTTACTTGACCTTTTCCGATTATTTTCCCTTTTTCGTTTATTATTTCTACTACGGCACCTTCTTGAAAGCTTCCGTAAACTTCTGTTATACCGACAGGAAGTAGGCTTCTCCCTTTATTTAAAAGTGCCTGAACGGCACCGGTGTCGATAACAATTTTTCCAGAAGAGGAGGAGTGGAATGCTATCCACTGCTTCTTATTATTCAACACCTTTCGTTCACTTTTCCCAATATAAGTTCCATCACCTTTACCTAGTAAAATATCGTGAAGCTTAGTGGCCCCATATCCTGAACCAATAAAAATATTATTTACACCTAAAGAAAAAGCAGTTTTAGCAGCATTAATTTTTGACTTCATTCCACCAGTACCTAACTTAGAACCGTTCTCTTTCGCTTCAATTAATAGATTGCCCGTTATTTCAGGTAAAAAATGGTATTTTTTTGCATCTTTATTTTTACGAGGATCTTCATCGTAAAGTCCGTTTATATCAGTAAGAATGATAAGGTGATCTGCATGGATAAGACCACTTACTAGTGCGGAAAGCATATCATTATCTCCAAATGTTAATTCTTCTATGGAAGTAGAATCATTTTCATTGATTATTGGGACAACATCCCGTTTAAGTAGTTCAGTCAATGTAGCATAAGCATTCTTATATTGTTCTTGATTAACGAAATCATTTCTTGTGAGTAATAATTGGGCAACTGCAATGCTATGCTTTTGGAATGCTTCAGTATAGCCTTGAATGAGAAGACCTTGGCCAACCGCTGCTGCTGCCTGCTTGCCTGCAATCTTAACCGGTCTAGTTGGATAACCAAGTTTTTTGAATCCGGCAGCCACTGCTCCAGAAGAAATCAAAATTATATCGTGGCCCTTTTTCTTCAATTCCACAATTGCTTCAGTATGCTCGGTTAGTTTTCCGATATGCAATTCTCCATTATTCTTCGTTAGCGAGCTACTTCCTATTTTTACAACGATTCGTTTTTTACTCATAATTACTCCCTCTTTTTACATTAGCTCCAACAAAATTTTGACATAAAAAAAAGCCATCCTAAAAAAGGACGGAGTTTCATTCCGCGGTACCACCTTCATTGGTATGATTATACCCACTCATCACCATTAACGCTGGTTAAACGATTAGTATGATTTACTAACAGCTCATGGACAGGTTCAATAGGGTATAATACGATGAGATTTTTCAGCCAATGAATCTCACTCTCTGACGTACAACAAACTATTTACTATTCCCAATCAATGCTTTATCGAGTTTACTTTTTTTAATTATCTGATATTTGTTTATGAGAGTCAAGGCACAAGGGTGAATTATAAAATATTCTTATTGTATTGAAACAGATTTTAGACAACTGCATTGATGTTTATGTAAAAAAATGATATTCTTCTTTAAATTACTTCGATATATGAGACGATAACACTATATATGCAATTGAAAGGGGATTGATATACTTGAAGGTGAAAAAAGATGTATTAAAGAAAAGACTTGCTGTAGCTGCAAGAAAAACCCCCGCAGACAAAGTATTTAAAAATGGTCAAATTATTGATGTATTTAACGGTACTTTAATGACAGGTGATGTTGCAATCGTAGATGACACTATTGTTGGAATTGGAGATTTTGAAGGGCATATAGAGATAGATGCAACAAATAAATACATTAGTCCAGGATTTATAGATAGTCATGTACATATCGAGTCTTCCATGGTAACTCCATCACAATTTGCTAGAGTCGTTCTTCCTCATGGTGTCACAACAGTTATAGCCGACCCACATGAAATTGCCAATGTTTCTGGTACAATAGGAATTGAATTTATGTTAGATGATTCTGAAGGAATTCCCTTACATGTATTTTTAATGTTACCTTCATGTGTTCCTGCGACTCCTTTCGAAAATTCCGGTGCAAATTTACAAGCGAAAGATTTAGCGCAGTTTTATACTCATCCAAGAGTATTAGGGTTAGGCGAAGTAATGGATTACCCTTCTGTACATCATAATGACGATGTCATGATTGAAAAAATATTCGGTGCACAAGTTAATGGAAAAATCATTGATGGGCACGCTGCTGGTCTTAATAATAATGCGATTAACGTATATCGAACTGCAGGTATAAGGACAGACCACGAAGCAGTAACTAAAGAGGAGGCCGAGGAACGATTAAAGCGAGGAATGTACTTGCTTATTCGGGAAGGATCAGTGGCGAAAGACTTAACGCAGCTCTTAAAAGTAGTAACAAACAGTAATAGTAGAAGGTGTGCGTTTTGTACAGATGATAAGCATATAGATGACCTTATCCAAGAAGGGAGTGTAGACCATAATGTTCGGTTAGCTATTCAGAAAGGGATATCTCCTATTACAGCTATACAGATGGCTACAATTAATGCTGCCGAATGTTACAAGCTAGACAATAAAGGTGCTATTGCCCCTGGGTTTGATGCCGACATTATACTATTAGACAGTTTACAAGACATCGCTATAGATGAAGTATATTCTAGTGGACAACTAGTAGCAAAAAAAGGACGTTTTCTTATAAAAGAAGAAATAGGTATTAAACCGGGGGAAGACATCATAAGTAGTGTTCATGCTACTGAAATTACTGAAAAGGATATTACGTTAAGCATAAATGAAAAACAGTTAGCCAACGTCATTAGTATCATTCCAAATAGTTTAATCACAAAGCACATTGTTAAAGAAGTAAAAGGAAGAGAAGGAGCTTTTGTATCGGATATAGAAAATGACCTGTTGAAACTTGCTGTGATTGAAAGACACCATTACACTGGAAATGTGGGTCTAGGTATTGTTCATGGATTAAAGCTAAAACGTGGCGCAATAGCTACAACTATTGCACATGATTCACATAACATGATAGTTACAGGTACTTCAGATAAGGATATGCTTTTTGCCATAAAAAGTGTTGAAGAAATTGGTGGAGGATTGGTTGTTGTTTCGGAAGAAAAGGTCATCGCATCTTTACCATTACACATTGCAGGTTTAATAACAGATGATGATTACGAAATAGTTTATAAAAAACTTAATCATATTAATGATGCTTTAAGTGATATCGGTATTTCACAAGACTTTAATCCTTTTTTAACACTGTCTTTTCTGGCGTTACCTGTTATTCCAGCTCTGAAACTTACAGATATTGGATTGTTTAACGTAGATCAATTTAAACATATTAATTTGTTTGAGACTTGAAAATATTCTTACCAATTATTACAGACAATAGAAAAAAACATATTAAATGCCAAGCTAATAAAAATTAAAGAAAAAATCACTTTCCTCTTGTAATCATTTGAGGTAATCTTTAAAATAGTCAGAAATAGGCGGTTTAATAGAAGGATGGGGAGAAATATGACACTGACAATAGACAAAGTAAAAGAATTAAAGGAAAAACCAAATCCTAAACAGTTGGGATTTGGTAAATATTTCACAGACCATATGTTTATGATGGATTATGAAAGAGAGAAAGGCTGGTTTAACCCAAGAATTAAACCTTATGAACCATTATCTTTAGACCCTGCAACGATGGTTTTTCACTATAGCCAATCTGTTTTTGAAGGTTTAAAGGCTTATCGAACAGAAGATGATAGGGTGTTATTATTTAGGCCTGAAAAAAACTTTGAGCGTTTAAATGAGTCAAATAGACGATTAAGCATTCCTCTTGTTGATAATGAATTGATACTACAATACTTAAAAAAGCTAATCGAAATAGAAAAAGAATGGATTCCTAAAGAAGAAGGAACATCTTTATATATACGTCCATTTATTATACCGACAGATACTAATTTAAGGGTTGCTCCTGCGAATACATATAAACTAATGATTATCTTATCGCCAGTTGGATCTTATTATCCAGAAGGAATTCACCCTGTAAGTATTTATGTGGAACATGAGTATACAAGGGCTGTAAAGGGCGGTACAGGTACTGCTAAAACAGCAGGCAATTATTCCGCGGGCTATGTCGCCCAAGAAAAAGCCGCTCAAAATGGTTTTGCACAAGTTCTTTGGTTAGATGGTATGGAAAAAAAGTATATAGAAGAAGTCGGTAGTATGAATGTTTTTTTTAGAATTGATGATGAGGTGGTCACTCCTAAACTTAACGGGAGTATTTTACCTGGTATTACTAGAATGTCTATTATTGAGTTATTAAAATCTTGGGGAGTCCCAGTGAAGGAAAGACTTGTTTCAATGGAAGAAATTATTGAAGCATACAAAAATAACCGTCTTAAAGAAGCTTTCGGTACTGGAACTGCCGCAGTTATCTCGCCTATTGGTGAGTTAAACTGGCATAATGAACAATACATTATTAACAATAAAAAAACAGGGGAACTTTCTAAGAAGCTATATGAAACAATTACTAGTATCCAAACCGGTAGTATGAAAGATACCTTTAATTGGACTGAAGTAGTAAAATAACTTGGCTAAAATCAGGGGAGAACCTCCTGATTTTTTTCTGTTAAATACTAGTAACCAAAAAATCAGGGATTTTGCGTAATTTTTATTCTTATTTTAAATGATTATTTTTCACTTCCCAATATTGAATTTGTGGTAATTTATAATAAATCCAATAGTCCTGTAACAAGGAATAGCTAACAAATAGCATCATTTGTATTGGTATGAGTTTCATTTGCTTTCCTCCTTTGGCCAGTTTCTTAATCTTTATTACAGATGGCGGTTGTCTAATAACTTTAATATGAAAATTGTAGGACGGTGAGTATTTTATATTTTTGTCGTATATTGCGCTTGCCCAGGGAATATATGTTAGGTTGTACCAGTGATGTTGCCTATGACACAACCTAACGTTTCATATCAACCGATTATTGATTGTTCAAAAATGCTTGAATGTCGTCAACATATGGTTTTTTATTATATGCTTGGTATAAAGAAGAAGATAATCTGACTGGATCTCCAAAAAAGAATCTTTCATATTGTGTTTGACGTGTACCAAAAGAACTCATCGTTAAATCCCATGCAAGTCGAAATAATTGGACCCTGTCTTTCGCATCAGCATTTTTCGCTTGTAAATACAATTCTAGATCAGAGGAAATACTACTATTAAAGTCAGATTCTGTCGGTAATGTAATAAATCCACTAGCTCCTAATAAATGCAGTATTTCTATAAGACGAGGATATATTTTTTGATAATAGTTTGAAGCTGTCATTAAAGAAAGTGGATTTGGCACCATCATTCCAAATTCGTTTTTTATTGCACTCATTTCTGATTTTTGCAACAATGCCTTCATAATTTCAAGTGTTACGATAATTTCACTAATTTTTTCTTGGACATGTTGATATTCAGTAATAGAAATTGTTTCTGCAATCGATTCAGCTAAACCGAGTATAAATTCTGTTTTTACTACTTGACGGGAAGTCGCTTGGAATAAGAGCATTAAATTTAAACTAGTTTTTGTATATATACTTCCAACTGCATGTAAATCTTTATAAAGAAAAACTCTTTCCCATGGAACTAAAACGTGATCAAACACAACGACAGAATCAATTTCATCAAATTGAGCAGACAATGGATGATCGAACGTATTAGTAGGATGCTTCGAAAAAGGTTCCCGACATATAAATTTTAACCCTGGCGTGTTAGAAGGGATAGAGAAAGCATACGCGTAATCATTGTTAATGGCATCACCACCTGATGGTAAAACGAGTAGCTCATCTGTTACACCGCCCTGCGTCGCAAGAAGTCGAGCCCCTTGAATAACAATGCCATCACTCGTTTCATCTACTATTTTTGCAGCAATTATTTTGTCTTGGTTACTATCTAATAAGTTTATTTGGCTGTAAGGAGATCTATTTACTTGAGGATTTATAAAAGTATGGGTGAATGATAGATCATTCTTCACTGCATTTTCATAAATAGCAGTAATGTTTTCCGTATATTTTTCTTCAAAAAATGGTAGAGAGGATGCTAGAGTCATAATGGCTGTATTAATATAGTCTGGTGACCTTCCAATTGTGCCACAGCTTTTACGGGCCCATAGCTGTGTAGCTTCCCTTCGTTTTTTTAAATCATCAATAGACGTTGGTTTTTCAAAAGCAAAATTTATTGTTTCACCGTGTACTTCTGAATATCTAGTTAAGTAGGATTTAGTCGGTTCATGGTGCTGCATATCGTAAAGAGATGCTTTACTTTTTAATACCCCTTTAAATGCTCGTTGCTCCGAAACGTCTCCATCAATCCTTTTTCCTTCAATCCAAATTTCATTTTTCATTTTATTAATTCGCTTTATATATTGTTGTCCTGTTATGATAGACAAGTGGATCCCACCTTATCATTTATGTCGTGTTAGTATATGCAAGAAATAACATTCGTGATATTAGTGGAGTTGGCATTTTTATTTCTATTGTTACACGATGATATTCCCTTTTATAAAAGAAGTGAAACTAAAAAGGAGTTACATATGGATAAGATTATCATTATTGGTGCAGGTATTTTAGGTGCATCTGCAGCTTATGAGCTTAGTAAAATAGGATTTGATGTTACAATCATTGATCGCCATGAAAAAGGACAGGCTACTAGAGCTGCTGCGGGGATAATAGCTCCCTGGCTTTCACAGCGTAGAAACATGGCGTGGTATGACCTTGCAAGAAGAGGTGCAAAACATTATCCTCAATTAATCAAAGAGCTTGAGAGTGATGGAGAATGGAATAGTAGCTATAAAAAGGTAGGCGTATTAAAATTACACGATGATTTAAATAAACTAGAAAAATTAAAGCTGAAAGTGGAAGGGAAATTAAAACAAGCCCCTGAAATTGGTGATATAACTATATTATCTAGTGATGAGTTAGAGGAGAAATTTCCAATAGTAAGTAAAGAACATTATGCACTTTATGTTACTGGAGCAGCACGTATCAATGGGAATGATTTTTGTCAATCACTTATCCGTGCTGCCCAAAAAAGAGGAGTAAAGGTAATAAAAGGTAATGCAGAGATAATAACTAATGAGGAATCAAAAGTGTTTGTTAAGGTTAATGGACAGCAATTGAATAGTAGTATTGTCGTATGTACTGTTGGAGCATGGGAAAGCGATTTGTTAAAGCCGCTTCAAATAGAACGAAACATAAAGCCACAAAAAGCACAAATACTCCATCTTGAAATAGACGGTGTTGAATCAGGAGAGTGGCCAGTCGTCATGCCTCCAAATAATCAATACTTTGTTCCTTTCGATAATGGTCAAATAGTAGTTGGTACAACCCATGAAGACAATGTTGGATTTGATATGAGAACGACAGCTGGTGCGATAAATGAGATTTTATCGAAAGCTTTGCAATTTGCTCCAGGATTAAAGGACAGTGCCTTTAAGGAGGCGAGAGTAGGTTTTAGACCAGTTGCTCCACAATTCTTACCGACTTTAGGTCAAATTCCACATTACAATCGGTTATATGTAGCTAATGGACTTGGTTCATCAGGTCTAACGGTTGGGCCATACTTAGGACGTCAATTAGCGCTTCTTGTATCTGGCAGAAAACCAGACATAGACTTATCGCCATATTCTCTTCTCTCTAATGAGAAGCTTTGTAAATAAACTCTTTTTGATTTTTTAAAAATAGGGGAGGATTCAAATTGGTTTTAACCTTTTGTAATCCTCCTCTTTTTTTCAATTAATTGTTAGACCGTGAAGGTATGAATTCAACATCAATGGGAAATTTCCTAAAGCTATGCCTGACAGAAAAGTATGTATCTCCGTTAAAAGTAATGTAACCGGTTACTACATAAAAGTGTGGTAGATTTTCTGACAGTTTTGTTGTTTCAGAAAATTTGAAAAGTATAATTGGACTTAACAAAGGATGTTAACTACATTTACAAAGAGAGGGAGATGTTAGAAATGGAAATAGTTTTAATGGATAATTTATGGGTAATCATTGGTACATTTTTAGTTTTACTAATGCTAGGTGGGTTTATCCTTCTAGAAGCCGGATCGACGAGAATGAAAAACGCTGGTCACATCGCCGGCAAAACAATTTTCACAGTAGGTATTGGTGCTTTAGTATTCTGGGCAGTTGGATGGGGTTTTATTTATGGAGAAGGAAACTTGTTTATAGGTTTATCTGATTTCTTCTTCGGAGATGCATCCTTTGATGGGGAAGGGTTGTCACCAGCAGTTGATTTCATGTTTCAAATGATGTTTGCATTAATTGCAATGACAATTATGTTTGGTGGTTTCGCAGAACGTGCAAAATTATCAGCATACGTATTATTCGCAGTATTATTCTCAGCACTTATTTATCCTGTAGTTGCACACTGGACTTGGGGTGATGGTTGGTTAGCGGAACTTGGTAAACAAGACTTTGCTGGATCAACAGTAGTTCATTTAACTGGGGCAATGGCAGCACTAGCAGCAACAATCATTTTAAAACCACGTATTGGAAAGTTTAATAAAGATGGTTCAGCAAATGATATAGCAGGACATAACCAAGTATATACAGCTTTAGGTGTGTTACTACTTTGGGTAGGTTGGTTTGGATTTAACGGTGCTAGTACGTTTGAAGTAGCGGATGCATTCTTTGGTTTTGTTATTCTTAATACACAGTTAGCAGCAGCAGCAGGTGCAGTTGCAGCAATGGCTACAGTTTACTTAGTAACAGGTAAGGCAGATGTTCCAACTACTTTAAACGGAGCGTTAGCTGGTTTAGTAGCAATTACAGCTCCTGCAGGCTTTGTAGAACCTTGGGCAGCAGTTGTTATCGGTTTAGTCGGTGGTATTATGGTAGTCTTCAGTATGAAACTGTTTGACAGAGCAAAAATTGATGATCCTATTTTCGCATTGTCAGTCCATGGTACAGTAGGTGTATGGGGTACAATCGCTTGTGGTTTATTCGCTACAGAAGCTTTCTCAACAGGTGTAGGTTGGGGAGCACCAGGATTATTCTACGGTGGTGGATTTACTCAATTAGGAGTTCAAACTCTTGGTGTGGTAGCTAGTGGATTATATGCTTTCATAGTTGCATTTATCATTTTGAAAATTTTAGACAAAGTTTTAGGCGGACTTCGAGTTTCTGAAGAAGAAGAAATTGTAGGTCTTGACTTAAGTGAACACGGTAGTTATGGTTACCCTGAAAGTATGACTAAAAATGATAAAACTGGGGCATAGTCTCCTACCAATACAATAAGAAAAGACTGATTATTATGAAGAGCTATGAACAATTGAAAAAGTGGCGAGCAGACAATATATACAAAGTTTCAATGGACCATCAAAAATTAAATGCGTTCCACGATGAGCTTATGAAGCAAATTGTTCATACTGCTTTAGAGAAGGTGAAAAGTGAGTCGGGTTTACCCCCAGCTCACTTTGCTTTCTTTCTTATGGGCAGTGCTGGTAGAGCTGAACAAGCTATTTGGAGTGATCAGGATCATGGCATCATCTTTGATGGGGATAAAAAGGATGAACAATACTTTTTAAAACTAGGTTCAGAGATTTCAGAAGGGTTTGCTATTTGTGGCTACGAGCTTTGTGAAGGGAACGTGATGGCTTCAAATCCACTATGGTGTAAGTCTTTAGTAGATTGGGAAAAGCAAATTTTAAATTGGTTTGATGAAGATAGCTGGACTTCCATTCGAAATTTTACCATCTTTTTTGATTCAAGAGTGTTAGTAGGAAAACATAAATTGTTAGAACAATTGAAAGAAATAGCGTTTAATAAGCTTTCTCACGAAAAGCATTTAATGAACAGATTAATAGATAATGTAGGACGTATAAAAAAAACACTTGGAGTGTTTGGTCAATTTTTACCTGAACAATACGGAGAACATGCTGGTGCTATTCACTTAAAGCATGCTGTTTTCTTTCCTTACGTAAATGCATTAAGACTGCTAGCGATATATGAGAGGGTATCAGACCCATCTACTTTAGCCCGGTTTCAGAAGTTACCATCAAATTATGATCATAGTCTTAAATTGTATAGACGTGATTTTAACAATTTATTAGATTTTCGATTACGTTCATTTGAAAATGCAAAAGATTATCATGATGTTCATTACTTAAACATAAAATCACTGTCAAAAAGTGAAAGGGAAGCGTTGAAAGTAATCGTCAAACGTGGAATTAAACTGTTTAATGAAACAAAGCTTGTTATAGAAAAAAGGGGAAAAAATGTATGAATCCAATGATTCAATTTTTAAAACAAATATCAGGCAAATTAAGCTTTAACCAATATTCATCCGTTATGGGTCAATCTGATGCAAAGCAAATTGCGTACATTAGAGCACTGCAAAGAGAGCATCAGAGAGAAAACGTCTTGGAGATCCCTTTTTCAAAATTAGATGTTGTTGTTTTTGATTTAGAGACTACCGGTTTTTATCCAAATAATGGTGATCGTATTTTATCAATTGGTGGAATCAAGGTTAAAGGAGATAAGGTGATAGATAGTGAGACATTTTATTCACTTATAAATAGTAATGGTGGTGTTTCAGAGGAAATTACAAAATTAACAAACATCACAGAAAAAGATTTAATAGAGGCACCTCCTATTAATGATGTATTACAAAATTTTTATACATTTATGTCAGGTTGTACTCTTGTTGCACATCATGCTAATCATGAAAGAAGTTTTATGCAACATATGACGTGGTCAATTTTAAAATCGCGGTTTGAGCACCGGATTATAGATACTGCCTTTTTAACAAAGATTGTGGAGCCTAATAAAAACTTAGTGTCTCTAGATGAGTGTTGTGATCATTATGGAATTACGATCAAGAAAAGACATCATGCTTTATACGATGCAATAGCCACTGCACAGCTTTGGACGGAAAGTGTACGCGAGATTCAAAATTTAGGATTTCAACATTTGAAGGACGTGTACACTCATCTAGCTACATTAAAGTGAACATAAACGTATTTAAGGAGGGAGGGATGTCGTCGTGATAAACAAGATTCCTCAACATCTTGCAATATTTCCAATTAGTTTCGTAGAGGAAGTTACGAACTTGTCCGGACGACAAATACGTTATTATGAGGAACAAGGGCTCATTCAACCAGTAAGGAATAAAGGAAATCAACGCATCTTTTCTTTAAATGACATCGAACGTTTATCTGAAATTAAATCTCTAATTGATCAAAAAGTAAATATTGCAGGTATAAAAGCAATTATAACCTCTAAAGTGCAAAAGGAAAATGTGATTATAAAAGACGATGTAATTAACTCATTTTCAAGAAAAGAATTAGAAGATATATTAGTTCGTGTTCAAAACAAAGGGAATAATAATGAGAATTTAAATTAAAGAGAAATTAGCAAGGATAAGTAGTTCAAATAATAGGGAGAAACTAAATTAATATGAAAAAAATGAGAGCTTTTCTAATATAAAAAAAGGGTCTCATTTTTTTTCTGATCTAATACATTTAGATACTTGGAATCGAAATAAATTATTTATCAAAACTAGTAACCGTTCATATTAACTGAGTGAGTAGATTTTTGATTCTAGCCTTTAGTTTAAAAGCGTACATACATTAATATTACGAATTATATTCTAATATATTGTTTAATCTTTGACAGATAGTTTTAAAGTATGTATGTTTTAATAATAAAGCGTTTTGTTTTCAGAAAGAAGGGGTCAAAGCTGTCAAAAACATGGACTTATATTTTAGTTTTATTCGTTATGATATTATGGGGATTGAACGTAGTAGCTGTTAAATTTCTAGTTGAATCACTCCCTCCTGTAGCGATGCAGGGGCTAAGAATCTTTATTGGCGGCATTATCGCCATAATCGTTTTATTTTTCTTAAAAGATTTACGTAAATTAACAAAAAAGGAATGGGGCTATACGATAGTAGCAGCGGTCTTTGGACAAATGCTTCATCATTCGTTGTTGGCCTTAGGTCTTGTTCAAACAACTGCTGGAAATGCTTCGTTGATTTTAGGGTTGATTCCATTAGCAACGGCAATCTTTGCAATGTTGTTTCTAAAGGATAGCATAACGCTTTTACGTACAATTGGAATTGCCTTAGGTTTTGGTGGTGTCTGTTTAGTAGTGCTTCAAAATGCTGAAATTGGGGTAATTTCTCCGGGCGATATATTAGTGTTTATAGCGATGCTTTCACAAGCATTCAGTTTTGTTATTATAAAAAAAGTTACTGCAACACTATCATCTCGACAATTAACTGCTGTCATGCTACTTGTAGGGGCAGTAATGCTTTTAATTTTAAGCTTTATATTTGAACCACAAGGAGTAGGGAATCTTGTACATGGTAATACAATTGTTTGGACAGTTTTAGTATTGTCGGCTGTATTTGCTACAGGTTTAGGCCATATTTTATATAATGCAGCAATTCAAGAAATTGGTGCAGGACAGACAGCAATTTTTAATAACTTAGTCCCTTTTATATCCCTTATAGGTGCATTTTTCTTATTAGGAGAAGCAATTTATACGTCTCAAATAATAGGTTTTGTACTCATTGTTTTAGGTGTTCTCTTTGGAACTGGTTATATTGAAACAAGAGTACTTAAGAAAAGAATGAATAGTATTGGAAAAAAACAGAAAAAGCAAACTGCATAATACAGTAGAATTTTTCCGCCACGCGTAGCCATTGCTATACAAATAAAAGCACCGGCGACATTCCGCCTCTTTAAAGGGTCTGTCCAAAAGCTATTAAAAGTCTAGGAATGGCTCCACTCGCGTGAGCCACTACAATTCACTTATAGTTGGCGTTAGAGATTGTCGCGGCTCCGCTCATTGCTTAGAGATTAACTCAAAAGGTAAGAAAAACAAAAAACGAGCTTTCAGAAGCTCGTTTATAGCATGAAGGAGAAGAAAGAATAAATATGGCGGTGGAAATGGTGCCACGCGTAGTAGCGAGAAGAGCACTCACTACTACTTTAAAGACATGTGGCAACATTTCTTCACCGCTTCTAAGCAAAACAAAAAACGAGCTTTCAGAAGCTCGTTTTTTGTTTTGCTTATTCTATAAGTGATTGCATGCCAGCATTTCTTACAGTACGTTCTTCGGGTGAAACTAAATCGTACTTTTTTAGATAATGGAACAATTCATTTAGTTTTAATTGTGGTATAGAAGGATTTAGGTATGATTCAATTGCTTCATATAATGATTTTGGTATGTGTTTTTTTTGCAATGCTAGCTTATTTTGTACATCTTCGAAAGAATGGTCTATATTGCATTTACTCAACAGTTTTCCCTCCTACTATTATATAAATAAATGATACATTTTTTTTTATTGTTTGACCATGACGAGATTATACATACTTTTTCTTCTTTGTTTTCCAGTATGGTATAAAAGGAATGTAAAGTAGAAAAAAAATCATGAGTGCTAATATTTCTAAAGAAAGAATGTACCACGGGTAAGGTCCTAAATAATCAAGGACACTTGGTCCCGCAGGTTTTTCAGCTAAGAACATGTAATTTGCCCCAGTTCTTACATTCACTATAAAAACGAAAATTGCAATTACGTTAAGTACTATGAATGATTTGAACAAAGAATGCAAGGTTACAGCAAAACGGTATATCCAAACCATATATAAAATAGAGAGAATTATGGCGACATGTGCAATAAAGAAATGTAAAAACCGAAAATGCGGGAATGTATAAAAGAGATCGGGAGTAATGAGTGCTTGAATCGCACCTCCAATTCCAAAAAAATATAACACTTCAAAAATTTTTTTTGATTTAAAAATCAACATAAAAATGCACAAATAAAGGCTAATACTACAAAGGTTTAGGGGAAGATTATGTCTTGTTGTCCAAGAACTATATGAAAAGCTCCAGTAAAATAAGAAGACCTCAGATAGAATAAGTATCACTAAGATGATCCATCGAACATGCTTCATATACTCCTTTTTTCTATGAAAATATAGCCAAATGATGGAGATCGTAAATAATGTGAGTGCGACTAGGTGAGGAAGGCTTAGAAATACAGCACTTTCTCGATACATGTCTCTACTAAAGAATGACTCTAACATCAAAAACACCACCGTATACATGATAATAGAAATTATACTTTGATTTACTATTTTTGTTAATATACTACCCAAAAATGTGTTAATCGACTATAATGGAAACAAATGTTCTTCATTCGATATACATAAAAGGCGGAATGCGTAATGAAATTAATAATTGCAGAAAAGCCTGATCAAGGTGCGAAGCTTGCTGCACCTTTTTCGAGTAAAAAGCAAGCTGGATTTATAGAAATATCCCCTAATGATACATTTCCCAAAGGTGCACTTGTTACTTGGGCAGTTGGGCATTTATGTGAACTTGTTCCCCCAGATTACTATCATCCTCACTGGAAAAAGTGGTCATTAAAAAACCTTCCAATTATCCCTGAACAGTTTCAACATCGTGTCATAACCTCTAAGTGGAAGCAATTCAACATTATAAAAAGGCTTATACATGATCAACGAATTACAGAGATTATCATTGCTGGTGATGCAGGAAGAGAAGGGGAAGCAATAATTAGAATCGTATTGACATTATGTAAAAATTCAAAACCGATGAAACGGCTTTGGATATCATCATTAACAAAAAATGCTGTGTTAACAGGTTTTAATCATCTGCTAGATGAAGCTGAAACGAGAAGCTTATACTATGAGGCGTTGAGTAGGTCATGTGCTGATTGGATTGTAGGAATTAATGCCTCGAGAGCATATACATTACTACTACAACAAAAAGGAATTAAAGATATATTTTCAATTGGTAGAGTTCAAACACCGACACTTGCTTTAATCGTCCAACGCGAAAAAGAAATTGAAACGTTTAAACAAGAAGAGTTCTGGGAGGTTGTTGCTACTTTTCACATGAACAATAATCAATATAAAGGAAAATGGCATAAGGAGAACGACTCAAGACTAAAAGAAAAAGAGTTAGCGGAGAAAATTAGACGGTTTTGTGTTCACAAAGAAGCAACTATTCAATCTATTGAAAAGAAACGAAAAGACTTTAAACCACCATTTTTATTAAATTTATCTAATTTACAAGCATTAGCAAATAAAAGGTTTAAATACTCGCCACAAAAAACGCTTGATATTGCCCAGAAGCTATATACAAAAGGGATAATTTCCTATCCACGAAGTGACTCCAATTTTATTACGAAGGAAGAAGCAAAAATGCTTCCTGATATCCTCTTTAAATTGAGTAAATTAGAGCATTTTGAAAAATACTTTCCATTACAAGTTGAGTCGATACTTAATAATAAACGGTATGTTAATGATAAAAAGGTGTCTGATCATTACGCGATAATTCCAACTGAGCAAGTTACGAACCCTACAAAGCTTCAAAGTGAAGAATCGAATATTTATATATTAATTGTTGAACAGTTGATTGCTGCCCATTATAAGTCAGCTATTATTGATTATACAACGATTCAAACACTTGTAGATAATAGGGCTACTTTTTTGACTAAAGGGAAGGAAATTGTTCAAGCAGGATGGCGGGAAGTGTTATATAAAAATGATGATAAGGCGAGTAATGACGAAGATCAACAACTTCCAGCTCTTCGTGAAGGTGAGAGTGGTCATGTTTTTGATGTTGATATAAAATCTGGAAAAACGCAACCTCCTAAACGATTTACAGAAGGAGAACTAATTACAGTAATGAAAACTGCGGGAAAAGCATTAGACGATAAAGAGCTTGTTCATATATTAAAAAACACAGAAGGCTTAGGTACAGAAGCAACTAGAGCTGGCATCATTCAAGTATTAAAGGATAGAAAATACATCCAAGTTATAAAAAATCAAGTTTTTGTAACAGAAAAAGGAAAACTATTAGTTGAAGCAGTAGGTGACAGTATTTTAGCTTCCCCCGAGATGACAGCGAAATGGGAAAAGCGTTTAAGCGAAATTGGTGAAGGGAAAGCTGCGCCTAAAATATTTATCGAACAAGCTAAAAACCTTGCATGTAATGTATTAGAGACTGCAAATAAGCAAGTGGAAAATTGGGATTTTAAAAATATTGATATTAGTAGCATTGAATCGTTTTCAAGTAAGAATAAAAAAGGAAGAAGACAAACTGTTGTAGGAAAGTGTAAAAAGTGTGATGGACAAATAATCGATAAAGGAAGTTTTTATGGCTGCTCAAATTACCGGAATACAAATTGTTCATTTACATTATCAAAGATACTTTTAGGGAAGACAATAACGCAAACACAAGTGAAGAAATTATTAACTAAAGGAAAAACAGATATTATTCATGGATTTAAAAAGAATTCCAAAACGTTCAATGCCTCTCTTATACTAAATACAACAACATATAAGTTGGAATTTAAGTGGGATAACTAATGATGAGAAAAGCAATACTTTGGAAAATTGCTATAATTGTATGATAAATTTATATTACAGACAAATAAAATAAAGGAAGTTATATGATGGCTTTATTAAAAAAACTGTTCAAACAGGAAAAAGTAAAAATTGATTTTTGCCAAAATAATCTCGATAAATTCCTTTCAGAGCAATGCTTTTCTGACTTTAACTCTTTTTTATCGCAAAAAAATATAGACTTTAAAGAATACACTTGTCAAAGCAAATGTGAAATTTGCGAGGAATCCCCGTATGCAATCATAAACGGTGAAGTGGAGAAAGCAGAAACGGCTGAGCAATTGCTTAAAAAACTAAAGGAAAGAGTAAACCGATAGTAAATTACAGGGAGACTACTAGAGTTCTTTTTAGAAATAATTGCAAGCTAGGTTTTCTACATGCCAAGGTTGCTCTTGACACGTTAAGAGGCTGAGTCAATTGATCGAACTCGATCAGTTGATTCAGCCTTTTATGGTCGGGTAAAAACTGGTATGTATTGTTTATGTGAAAATATTGCATCTTATAAAAGTATTAATTTTACAAAAAATTGTAAAGGAGATATAGTTTTGGCTAAGAAAAGGAAAGGTTTAGTTATTTTAGCAATTAGCTCGATACCTTTAATTATGACTCTAGGTAATTCCATGCTTATTCCTATTTTGCCTAAAATGCAATCTGAACTAAATTTAACAGCTTTTCAAGTTAGTTTAACCATTACAATCTTTTCTGTTTCTGCAGCTTTGTTTATTCCTATTTTAGGCTATTTGTCAGATCGATTTTCTAGAAAAGCAATTATTTTACCGTCGTTAATTTTATATGGAACGGGAGGCTTACTAGCAGGGATAGCTGCAGGATGGTTCACAAACCCTTATTTATGGATCATTTTTGGCAGAAGTCTTCAAGGTATTGGCGCTGCTGGCACTGCTCCTATAGCGATGGCATTAACAGGAGACCTCTTTAAAGGTGGAGACCAAAGTAAGGTGTTAGGTTTAGTTGAAGCTTCAAATGGATTTGGGAAAGTATTGTCTCCTATTGTAGGTTCTTTATTGGCTTTATGGTTTTGGTATGCACCATTTTTAGGATTTCCAATTTTTTGTTTAATTTCAGTATTCTTAACGTTATTCTTTATACGAGAAAAAAAGAAAAAAAAGGAAGCACCACCTATAGGTAAATACGTTAAAGGATTATTCTCTGTATTTAAGTTAGAAGGTAGATGGTTGTTCACTGCTTATTTAGCCGGAGCTACATGCTTGTTTACACTCTTTGGCATTTTATTTTACTTATCTGATGTATTAGAAGCACAATACGATATAGTAGGGGTCTTAAAGGGAGCAATTTTGGCCATTCCACTCCTATGTATGATGACAACATCCTACATAACTGGTAGTAAAATAGGAAAAAATATGAAAAGAATGAAAGCTTTTATAGTAATTGGACTTTTATTAATGACAGCTTCATTTTCAACGCTTGTATTTTTTTCAGCTTTAGTACCATTTATAAGTGTACTTGTAGTAAGTAGTATTGGGACTGGTTTAGTACTCCCTTGTTTAAATAGTTTAATTACTGGATCGGTAGGAAAAGCGAGACGCGGTTTTGTTACGTCATTGTATGGTTCAGTTCGATTCCTAGGTGTTGCTGCAGGCCCACCAATATACGGATGGTTAATGGCATGGAATCGTAATGGGATGTTTTTAGTCACAGCAGGCTTAACGTTACTCGTGTGTATTCTTTGCATATTCTTAATCCATGCTAAAACTAAGAAAGAACAAGAAGAAGAGAGCGCCACAACAATATTTACAAAGTATCACCTTACTACAGAATAAATAAAGGAGGAACATCTCATGCAAATTTACTTTTCTCCAGAATTAATGAAGGAAGATGCTCAAGTTTTAAATATTTTGACAGATCATAATAAACCAGTTGGTTATATGGCTTTTTTGTTAGAAGCTGAAAAAAAGAAAATGTATATTTATGGTCATTTACAAGATGAAGGGGTGAAAGCTGATTTTAAAGATCTTGTTACTCCCTACATTCAAGGACTTACAAAAATAAAACCGGAATTAGAAGTGCTGACATACCTTTCTGTAGGTGGAGAGAAGGTAGAAGTGGAAATAGAGAAGGATGAATAATTTTATTTTATAATTATAGATCCATTTCATCATCCTTTTTTTGAAAAAAGTGCATACTCTTATAATATTTTCATAAAGCTGGTTTCGTAAAATTTGTTGCATTTTTCAGCTTGGTGAAACGAAAGGTGGCGAACTCTTCAAGTGTCGATCTGAAGCTGAAGCCGTCGAGACATCTCGGATCGTATTCCAGTATGTATACCCGCAGGTGTCTCGTCCCCTTTCGTTTTAATCAACAAAAGCCTTTAAAAGAGCGCTTATACATTAACTTTTATGAAAGTAGGCTATGCTAGTTATGATACTAGTAATACCTTGAATAGTATTTTCATGCCAAAACCTTTTCTATGAATAGTTTACTTTTTCCTCCAAGCATAGGTTGGTTCTTTTATAAAATTTAAATTTACTCTGTAAACGATGTCTACTACCTTTGTTGAAATCCATTGAGAAACGATTGCGAGAAAAATGATCTTCCAATCAATAATAGACGCTGTAAATATAAATATCGAACCGTTTATTAGAAGGAGAGGTTTTCCAGGTGGGATGTTTTTATATTTTGAAAATAGGAGTGCAAGTACACCCATACCGCCGTTCGATACTTCCTGTCTTAACAATATCCCTACTCCGATACCGAGAAAAATTGAACCTACAATTAAGTCAAACCATAAATGTAAAGTAGGTAAATACAATTTTGAATGAAAAAAGTAAATGGTTAATGAAGAAATTGTAATACCATACATCGTACCTATAGCGCTATTGTTACCAAGCCAGTATATAGCAATAACAAGCATAGAGAAGTTAACAACCCATAATCCAAAACTTAAAGGAATATTAAACCAAAAATGAAATAAAACTGCTAGACCACCTGCACCTCCAGATGGAATGGAATTAGGAAATAAAAAAAGTGCCATTGCCATACCTTGTATAAATGCACCAATTGTGATCATGATATAAACATCAACTGAATTCTTCAATAGCTTCCCCTCATTTAACTTTAATGAAAACAGATACCTTGTCCACTATTATTCAGTTTATTTTTCACTTTAAAAAATATGATGTTTTTTAATATGTGCAAACAGAAACCTCTGTAGAACATAGAGGTAAGAGAATAATATCTTCTTAGTATATTGACAATATGATAGTTTTAATTAAAAGCATAAGGGCTAAAAAGGCGAGTATACGAGGACACTCCTAAAAAGTGTGATACTTAAGAGCACTTAAAAAGTGGGTCCGATACTTACCTTTTTTCGTGCCTCTAACCAAAAGGTTGGCGTCTCCCTTTTGCAATTACAAAAAATAGTTTTAATTGTTACCTCCTTTGAATAGTATGTACAAGCGGTTTGTTTGTCCAACATTCGAAACTATTAAAGGAGGTTAACATGAGCGTTTTTATTGCATACATATTTTTAGGACTTTCTTTAGCTGCACCAATTGGACCAGTAAATGCAGCCCAATTAGATAGAGGTATTAAAAGTGGCTTTTTTCATGCGTGGCTTGTCGGTTTAGGTGCAACTGTTGCGGACGGTATATATATGTTTTTAGTATTTTTAGGCGTATACCATTTAATTGAAATTCCTTTTGTCCAATCTTTTTTATGGTTATTTGGCTTTTTTGTACTCGTATATACAGGGATTGAAAGTTTGTCTGGTGCAAACAAAATAGAACTTAATCATGAAAAAATGAATAGAGAATCACCGACAAAGTCTTTTTTTGCAGGTTTTTTTATGTCACTTTTCAATCCAATTACTGTTCTTTTTTGGTTAGGAATTTTCGGGTCCATTTTAGCAAAAACGGTTACGTCATATAGCCAAATAGAAGTTTTGTTGTACGTCACAGCTATATTTATAGGTATAACTGTTTGGGATTTTACAATGGCAGGTCTATCTAGCACATTACGAAGGTTTTTATCAAAAAAGCTTCTAACGACTATTTCTCTGTTATCGGGACTATCTTTAATAGGATTCGGTATTTATTTCGGGATTCAAGCTGCTAAGATTTTATTTTAGTAAAAGCAGATTTAGGTGTTGGGTCTACAGGTTTTTGTGGGTGCTTCTTCCAATATTGTCTCATAAGTAGCGTAACTAAACCAATCACTACTATAAAACCTATACTTACAAAGAATCCAGGACGACTTGTTTCGTGAAAAAGAGTCCCAACGATTGCTGCAAGTACTAACATGGAACCGAGCAATCGTTTAACGTTGTCAAATGTAGAAAGCTCGTGTAAACGTCCGTATGAGCCAATAATAAAAAACCAGTTATATAGAAGCATTAAACCTGCTGCTGTTGTAAAGTATTCATAAATGTTACCCGGCATGAGAAGAGACAATACAATCGATACAATTAAGCCTACGATCGTTAAGCCTAATGCTGGAATCGCATACTTGTTTTTTACTTTTTTACCAAAGATGGCAGGTGCATCTTTATCTTCAGCAAGCGTCACTAAAACCCTAATGACTGCAAATAATGAAGCTACCATTGTAGAAAATCCAGCAATAATAAAAACCCCATTAAAAATATGTGATATATAAGGTATGTTGTATATCGTTAAGGCTGTGACAAAAGGACTTTCATCCGTTGTGAATGTATCCCAGGAAACGAGTGTTAATGCCAAACCAATAGAAGCCATATAAATGATACCTAATGTTATAAGCATCACTTTTCCAGCCTTTAAAGCTTCTGATTTCTCCTTTAAACGCATCGCTAATAAACCGATAATTTCGATGCCAGCAAAGCCATAAAAACCGAAAATAAGTGACGGAAGTAATCCAGTAACGCCATTTGGGAAAAGGGTAGCAAAAGTTCTAGGAACGGTATTTTCTGGCGCATCCCCTTCAAATACTCCAAATAATGCGAGCATTGCAATGATAATAAACATGACGATTGCACTTGCTTTTAGAACTGCAAGTAAATTTTCTACGCGATCAAAGCCTTTTGGTCCGGAAACAATGACAACAATGGCCAGTACAGAATAACCAGTTGCAAAAATCCAAAGAGGGATATTTGGAAACCAAAACTGAGAGAAAATCGATAAAGCAGTTAGCTGACTACCAGTGATAAGCATTTCTGATAACCAATAAACCCAGCCGCTACTAAATCCTGCCCATCTTCCATATGCTTTTTTTGCATACGTTCGAAAGGAACCTTTTTGAGGGTCAGCAGTTGTCATTTTTGCTAATGCCTCGTATACAAAATAAGTACCGATTGCAGCAAGTGCAAAGGAAAAGACCACTGAGGGCCCAGCCATATTAATTGCAATGCTTGAACCTAGAAAGAAGCCAGTTCCGATCGTACATGCGATGCCTAATAATGATAATTGCCACCACATGAGTGGTTTTTCTTTAACTTCCTTAGACTGTGATTTCATAAAAGTCCCCTCCTCAAAACAGTATTATTGTTTAATATTTGTATCTGATTTATGTAAGTCCATATAAATGAGCAAATGTTCTAAAAAATAGAAGTGTGCATATAATCAAAAGATTTTAAAAAAGGTGGGGATAGGGTGATACCACAAATGGTAATGACAATTGCTTGGGTCATCATTGGTATTAGAGCAGGATTAAAGTTTTTTCATTTAATCAATCGAAAATCAAAGGACTGGTTAGAAATTTTGTTTCACCTCTCAATCGTTATTGTTGCTCTGTCTTTCGTAACATGAACTTTCATAGTATTTACATCTAATATGATGAAAATGCAAAGCACAAATATAGGAGTCTAGATAGAGGGGGCTATTGTCTTGAGTTTTATTGGAAGAAGTGTGATTAGAAAAGAGGCCTCAGAAAAAATAACAGGAAAGGCAATGTATACAGATGATTATCATGCTGGAGATAAAAAAACATTACATGCAAGACTTGTTATTAGCACTGTAGCACATGCGAAAATTAAGAAAATTTCCACAGAGGAAAGTTGGAAAGTAAAGGGTGTCAGGGCAATCATATGTCAGGAAAAGCTTCCTTTGACTGGTGAAGAAATAAGAGACCGTCCACCCATCGCTCATGAAAAAGTTCGTTATCATGGTGAAGTTATTGCCATTGTTGTGGCAGAGGAACCTGTTCAAGCAATGAAAGCTGCTAGTCTTATAAAAGTTGATTATGAATCGTTACCTGTCGTCAATTCACCGTCCGAGGCAATTAAAAAGGATGCACCAATTATTCATGAAGAATTAGATAAATATGATAAAGACGAAGGAATTGAACCTGTCCCAAATACGAATATAGCAAATAAAGTTAAAATAAGAAAAGGTGATATTTCAGTAGGATTGGAAAGTGCAGATACAATAGTAGACGCAAATTTTACTTTTTCTCCATCTGACCATACCGCTATGGAACCTCGTAGCGCAATCGCAGAAATTAAACCATTCGGTGAAGTATATATTTCTACATCATCGCAGGCACCATTTATGGTAAAAAAGTTAATAAGTAGTTATTTCGATATAGAAGTTGGAAAGATTATAGTAGACACACCATTAGTAGGTGGCGGTTACGGTGGGAAAGCATCAGTATTTTTAGAAATATTAGCTTATATTGCGTCGAAAGCAGTTGGCGGGAAAAAAGTAAAAATCGTTCATACAAGAGAGGAAGACATGATTACCTCGCCTTGTCATGTAGGTCTTGATGCAACTATTAAACTAGGAGCAACGAAAGACGGTAAGTTAACAGCGGCAGAAATTATTTACTTATTTGATAGTGGAGCATATTCAGACAAAGCTGTGCATATTACGCGAGCGGGCGCTGTAGATTGTACTGGACCGTACCGGATTGACAACGTTTATTGTGATTCTTATACAGTGTACACAAACCATCCTTTCCCTGCACCGTATCGAGGCTTCGGTCATACTGAAGTACTATTTGCTTTTGAACGCGCAATGGATATGTTAGCAGATAAATTAAATATCGACCCATTCACATTCCGCTATATAAATGCTATAAAACCTGGGGATACTACGCCGACACAAACGCTCCTTAATAGAAGTAACGTAGGGAATTTACACAAATGTATGGAAAGAGTTCGCGAGCTTAGTAACTGGGAAGAAGGTCAAATTGTTAGGATGAATGATCGCTTTTCTCGTGTTAAGGGATTGAGCTGTGTTTGGAAAAATTCTACAATTCCTCCTGACTCATCATCGGGTGTTATTTTGACGTTTAACGAAGATGGCAGTATCAATATCATATCTGGGGTAATTGAAATTGGAACTGGGACAAAGACGGTTTTGGCTCAAATGCTTGCAGAACATATGCAAATGGATATTAATCAAATTCACGTAAAAATGGAAGTAGATACACAATCGACTCCTGAACATTGGAAAACAGTTGCAAGTAGAGGTACTTTTATGGCAGGTCGTGCTCTGATAGAAGCAGCAGATGATGTTATTAGTCAGTTAAAGGATATAGCAAGTACTGTTCTCAGGCGACGTGCAGATGATTTAGTCGTTGCTAATCAAAGAGTTTTCTTAAAGGATAATCCGTCAGTATGTTTAAGCTTCGATGAAATTGCTTATGGATATGTATATCCAAACGGTAATTCTATTGGTGGGCAAATCATTGGAAGAGGTAAATATATACTACAAGGACTTACTTATTTAGATGAAGAGACAGGTGCTGGAAAGCCAGGTCCTGAATGGGCAGTTGGTGCCCAAGTCGTTGAAGTTGAATTTGATCATCGAGACTTAACTTATAGGGTCCTAAAGGTTACAAATGTATTGGACGTTGGTAAGGTGCTGAACTATAAAGCAGCAATGGGGCAAGTGACTGGAGCGGCAAGTATGGGTCTAGCTTTTGCTGGCAGAGAATCTTTTATTTTTAATGAAAAAGGAATCGTCATGAATCCCCAGTTAAGAACATATCGACCTATTCATTATAGTGAACGACCAGAATATGTCGTTGATTTTATTGAAACACCACATATAGAAGCACCATTCGGAGCAAGGGGTGTTGGTGAACAAGGGTTATTAGGAATGCCAGCAGCATTAAGTAATTGCTTATCATCAGCTATTAATGCTCCTGTGAATCATCTGCCGTTAACACCAGAATTACTTTGGAGAGTAAAGGGGGCTAACAAATGATCCCTTTTGATTTTGAGTATTTTAGACCAACAACTTTAAATGATGCTTTTGCTCTTTTCCAAAAACTATCGAATGCTGGTAAAACGCCAATGTATTTTTCTGGTGGAACAGAGATCATTACACTAGGTAGAATAAACGAGCTTTATACAGATGCAGTGATAGATATGAAGGGAATAAGTGAGTACCAAGCACTAGAGCAAGATGATCATTATTTTTATTTTGGAGCTGGTAAAACGTTAGCAGAAATTGGGGAAGCAAATGTTTTTCCATTACTTACGAAAACAGTAAAGGACATTGCTGATCATACTGCACGAACTAAAATAACTTTAGGCGGCAATATATGTGCTAATATTTTTTATCGAGAAGCAGTACTTCCATTTCTCGTAACAGATAGTTATGCGTTTATAGTTGGTAAAGATGGGACTCGTACAGAGCGTATTAACGACATCTTTAAAGAGACACTCCAATTACAACAAGGCGAATTTCTCCTCCAAGTATGTACTGAAAAAAAGTATTTTGATATGCCACATATTCATATAAAAAGAAGAAAGCAGTGGTTTACTGGTTACCCACTAATAACAATTGTAGCTGTGAAGGAAAGTAATAACATTAAAATAGCGATTAGTGGGTTAACACCTTATCCGTTTAGGTCAAAAGAAATGGAAGCTAGTTTAAATGACAAAAATTTAACGGTTTCTGAGAGGATAAATGCAGCATTAGATAAATTACAAAAGAATGTGTTAACTGATACTGAAGGTTCTGCACAATATCGTCTATTTGTTATGAAAAACCTACTATATGATGTTCTTGATCACCTAGAAGGGGAAGGGGGTATTCACTAGTGATAAAAAAAACGTTTGATTTAAGTATCAATGGTGAAATACATTCCGTGATTGCTCGTCCAGCTGATACGTTACTTTATGTTTTACGTGAGTACATTGGATTAACTGGCTCAAAGCCAGGGTGTTTAAATGGTGACTGTGGCGCTTGTACGGTTAATGTAAATGGGAAGCCAATGAAGTCATGCTTGATGTTAGGAATTGAAGCGATTGATAAGGAAGTAGAGACGATTGAAGGGGTTCGTGGTACAGAAATTCAAAAAGCGTTCGTGGAGAAGTTCGCTTTCCAATGTGGCTATTGTACTCCTGGATTTATAATGAATTGTCATTCCTTATTAAAAAATCACCCGAACGCTGATGATAGAACGATAGCCGATTGGCTAGATTCAAATATTTGTAGATGCACAAGCTATGAAGAAATTGAAGCAGCAGTCAAGTCGGTAATAAAGCATTCTAAACAATCAAACTGATAAATTGGAAACAAAATAATTGAACAAAGAATGAGAATAATTCATTAATATAACTATAAACAAACCAACTTTTTCAGTGCCTTTTATTTGTATTGCAATGGCTACGCTCGCCGCTCGCCTGATAGGAGAACCCCATTCCTATCAGGCTTTTTAACGTTTGCGGCGGCTACGCACATTGCTTAGGGAAACTGAAAAAGCGAAAGAACAACACTTTTTCAGTTTCCCTAAAGTGGTGATAGCGCCTTATTTTGCGTAACCTCTTATCGCTCGTTAAGCTTCCTTCAGTTGTTCTTCCCCAGAAACTGCCAATATTCCATTCCTTAAAGTATGAAGCATATACAAGTCTTTCGGAATTTCAAGTAAATGATACTCAAATATGCCTTTATTAATTTCTTCGTATAAACTTTTATATGTTTCATCAACTAAAACAACATAAGCTAACTTCTGTGCTGCTTTTAGTGAACGGACATTTTCTTTTCTTATTTTCATAAAAATCCTATCAATATTAAGTTCATAAAAAAGCTCATTAAAAAATGCTTCCTTAGCTAAATTATTGTATCCTTTACCATGATAATTCTTCCCTATCCATGTACCTAAAAATCCAGCATTCTCATGGATATCGAACAAATTAATTGTGCCAATTGGATTTCCCCATTCATCTATAATAGTTCTTGAGATGGTTTTTCCAATTTCTTCTGCTTCGATTGTTTGTTTTGTCATAAACATGTATTCTTCAAAGGAAGTTGGTTTTTGACGTACAAAAGGGAAGACATCAGGGTGTACCATAAGTTCATAAAGAGCCTGACTCTCGAATAGATCACGTTTTTTTATCATTACTAATCCCTCCAGATGAGGGAGGACGAAAAAAACGCCCACCCTCGAAATTTTTTAGTAGTACAAAAATTTCGGGGTGGGAATCGAACCCACTAGAACCAGTAACCTGGTGGCGCACCATTTGCCTTCCCATAAATAATCGAATTGCTTCGTGATTATTTAAGCAAAGTGTATGAAATTGTAATTTATACTCGTATGAGAGAAATCCCTCATTACATTAGAAAAAATATTTCCTTTCGTATAATACAAGAAAAATTGAAAAAAAGATACTATTTTTTTATCAATTTTTTATAAAAAAATATACCAAAATTCTCCACTCCACTGAGATCCAAAATTTCGCAATAAACGTACTACTCACGGTGGTAGACAGCTAACCTCATTTCGGTAAATAATTAATATATATTTACTTACTTGAATGAATTACATCATGATGGCCCCTAAGAGCCAAGTGTTGAAATTGAATTACTCACATGAGTATTTTTAGTTATTATTATTTAAATATTTGTTATAGTAGAAATATAAGGAGGCTGTTTGAATTGATCAACTTAAAACAACACGAAGAATTTTCTTTTCCGTTAACGATTAGTGAAAATTTTCGACTAAAAAAGATTCAGGAAAAAAAGGAAAATACGCTGTTTGAAGTAGCGTTCTGCGGCCATTTTTCTGCAGGTAAATCTACTATACTAAACACTTTATTACATGCTGAAGTATTACCAACTAGTCCAATCCCAACTAGCGCAAATATTATCAAGATAGCAAATGGAGAACTAGGTTTAACAATAAATACAAATGAAGAAAATAAACAATGGTATGGAGAAATTCCTTGGGATAAGGTGAGAGAGTGGGGAATGGATGGAAGTGAAGTTTCCTCGATTTCAATAAAAGCGCCATTACCATTTTTACATGACAATAGTTGTATTTTGGATACTCCAGGGGTTGATTCAACAGACCCTACTCACAAGGCGATGACGATGGAGCAGTTGTATACAACTGATGTTATCGTATATTGCATGGATTATAATCATGTTCAATCAGAAACAAACTTATATTTTCTTCAGCAGCTTTCAAATGAAAATAAGCCAATATTTATTATTATTAATCAAGTGGATAAGCATAATGAATCAGAAATACCATTTTCTGAATTTAAATCATCTGTTAAAGAAGTATTACAGCAATGGGATATAGACTATATTAAACTGTATTACACATCGATGAAAGAAAGAAGCCATCCGCTTAACGAGTTTGATGCATTTGAGAAAAATATAAAAGGACTCTTATATAATAGTAATCATTTAATTTCAGATGCAAAACATCGATTAGAGAAGGGGTTCTTGAAATCAATACAAAGTAGATTAATTGAAGAAAAAGATGAAGAGATTGAGGAGATAAAACTTCAATTACATAAAGAAGGCTTTACTCTTGCTCAATTGAAGGAGCGCGAAGAACTTCTTCATAAACAAGAAAAAGTAATCAATTATCGAGAGCATTTACGAAGTGATTTTGAAAATGATTTAGGAAAGTTATTTAAAAATGTCACTCTCTTTCCATATGTTACAACTGAGTATACGAGACAGTGGCTTGAGAGTATTCAACCTGGCTTTAAAGTAGGGCTATTGTTTTCTAAAAAGAAAACTGCAGAAGAACAAGAAAAACGACTTCAGGCGTTAGTTACTGACCTCCAAGAGAAGGTGAAAACGCAGTTGATTTTTCATATTCACGATTATTTTAATAAAGTGGACCGTGAGATGTTGAGTAATAAAGACATGTTTGATTCTAAACTTAGTAAGCTATCATATGAAGTAAGTGAAAAGCTACTAGTCGAGCAAGCGAAGACCGGATATACTGATCGGAATTATGTCTTTACTTTCACAAACGAAGTAACCTCGCTTATTATTAGTGATGTTAAAAGAAAATCATTGGAACTTCATCAAGTACATATTGATGGTATGGCTCCACAAATGGAAATCGAAGAAAAACGACTCGAAAATGAGCTTGTACTATTAAACAAACTTACGAAGTACTTAAATAAATTGAATGACATTGAAACAAAGTTCCAGTTATTGTTAAATGAATTGGATAAATCATTAGCAAAGTTTCCGCAGGACACAAACTACAACCGCTTAATTTTAGAGTCACTTAGTAAATCGTATGAAGATATTTCGAATAGTTTTGCCCACGTTTTAAATATCAAAGATGGTGTTATTGATGATGATGAAATATATACTATCAATGAGAGTGAAATTGTTTTTGATGAAGAGCAAGCACTCAGTAGACTAAAGAAATTAAAAGATGTATTAGATAAGTACAAAGCGAAAAAAGTGCTGAGCGAGGAAAGAAATCAGCTATCTGAAAAGATTGATAAATATGAACAGCAATCATTCGTCATTTCTTTATTCGGTGCATTCAGTGCGGGAAAAAGCAGTTTTGCAAATGCACTAATAGGTGAAGATATATTACCTGTATCACCCAATCCTACGACTGCTACGGTGAATATGGTAACTCATCCTCAAAAAAATTATCCGAATGGTACAGTAGAAGTAAAGGTCAAATCAAAACAAATGTTAGAGAAGGAACTTGACTCTATTGGTCAACAGCTCGATATTAAGCTAACGGTTGATAATCTTAGGAAATGGAAACCTCGACAAGGAAAATACTTATCTAGCTGGCAACGAACATACATAGACTATGTTTCAACGTTGAAATCTAGCATTGCAGGGACGAAGTGGTCGCTCGGATCTACATTTACTGTAAATATAAATGAAATACAAAATATTGTCGCTAAGGAAAGTAATGCTTGCTTAATAGAAAAAGTAGTGATTTACTATGATTGTCCAATTACTGCTAAAGGTATTACAATCGTAGATACTCCAGGTGTTAACTCGATTCATGGTCGCCATACGAACGTTGCGTTTGAACAAATGCGCCAATCCGATGCGATATTTTATTTAACTTATTACAATCACGCATTTTCAAAAGCGGACCAACATTTTTTACAGCAAATAAGCAAAGTGAATATGAGCTTTTCTTATGATAAATTATATTTTTTAATCAATGCAGCTGATCTAGCAGGAAGTGAACGAGAACTAAATGGTGTAAGAAAGCATGTTTTTCATCAGCTCGTACAAAATGGTGTAAAAACGCCGCGATTATTTGACTTATCTAGTAAAGAAGGCTTAAAACAAAAAAGACAAAATAGTAATATAATGACAAGTTTCGCCAAATTTGAAAAATACTTCTATGATGAGACTATCGTTCAGTTAAAATTGTTAAGTAAAAATACAATTGAGGCTGATTTATCGAATTATACTAAGAAAGTTGAAGAGAGTCTTCGGTTTTCAAATGATGAGCTAGATCAGCAAAAAGAAAAATATATACTGCAAAAGGAAAAGGTTGAAGAGCAGGTGAAAGTGGTACAAGAAGCATCCTATCATTTTCTTGAGGATAAGCTTCAACAAGAGCTTGATCAGTTACTTTTATATTTAAAGGATAGATCGAAATTAGTTCTAAGTGATAACTTCCTCACAGCGATTAACGTAGCAGTTTTAACAGAAAATTCTAAGTCCGCACTTCAAAAACAATTGATAAATGCGGTGAGAGAATGGCGGAGTTTGGGTGAATACTTTATACAACAGGAACTTGAAGCAACATTGATTAGGGTAGAACAGAAAATAAAGCAAGTAGTAGAAAAAGAGCTTATGGTGAAAAAAGCGGAAATTCAAAAGCACCTTCCTTATCTTTCGTATTCTCCAAATGTTGAAATTGATCCAATTAAACAAACGGTTGATGTTCGAATGATAATAGACCTTAGCAGTTACGGTGATTATCTAAAATCGAAGAGAGATTTTTTTGAGGGTGGAAAAATGAAAACACTGAAAGAAAAACTTGTTTCTGATGGGACCTCTCAAGTTAATAAGCTTCTTGAAAAAGTTTCTGAAAAAATGAAATATGAAATTAAAAACAGGTTAACAGCCTTAGAGAGGAAAACGAAAGAAGAATTAATATTAAGTATGCACTATGAGCTAGAGCATATGGAAGCTTTATTTGATAAAGCGGAATACAACTCTTTAGAACATGAATTAGAAGAACTAAAAGGAGTATGAAAAGAGGGTGTCCCAAAACCTCTTTGTATAAAGGGGAAACAGCTTATCGTATGGATAAGCTGTTTTTTATGCCTATTACTTAGACATATTCGTTATCGTTATTACTACGGTTCTTATTTGTAATCTGTCCCATAGCTTTTTGGATTGGTTGCATCATATTGCCATTGTTTCGACCTCTCATCATGCTGTATGCTGCTGCACCTATCCCAATGCCGACTAATGACATCATTAATCCATTACGATTGTTGTTTCGCTTTTTTCCGAACATGTCCATAGTATAAGCCCCTCCTTTAATCTTCGTTTGAAGTGAGTGATAACTTCAAACATTATATAGTTTCATTCATATTGAATAAATTCATACGAGGATATCGTTTCCACCTTCTTTACTTCTAAATGACGAGTGTATTTATATAAATATTAAAAGGGTGAGGTGAAATAATGAATTTATTTAAAGGTATTGAAGTAAGCGTTAAAAAAGTAAGTCATGCAATAGAAGAAAGGTATCTTTCATACAAATATGAAAAAATGATAAAAAAGTTTAAAGTAGATAATATTGATAAAGTGCAAGTAAAGAAAGCAATAAATGAGATTTCAGCATATCAGGAAATAATATATGTTAATCAACGAGAAAGAATTATTATTGAGGATATCAAACGAGAAACAAGTAAACTGAATAGAAATAATGTCACAAGAACTAATGCGTATATACAATTTTATCGGAAATTCCCTAAGCTACACTGGTCATTTTTAGCTCATATGGTTTCAAGAAATGGTGGCTGGAATATGACTGATTTAAAAGGAAGCATTGTTTCAGAAGTGTTAAATTCAAACGAACAACAAGATTTCTTTACTTTTTTAGAGAAATCAAATGCGTACATATTCCTTGATGCTTATCCACAATTATTGTTGTATGAAAAAAGTGTGAATATAGGAAAGAGTTTATTTCACTTGTTACCAATATTTGGAGTGTCGAAATTTATGATCCCATTCTGGGAACATTATTACATAAACGGGAACTCTCAAATGATTACGGTTGCATTAATTATTAATGAGCAGCATTTTATCGAAAAGAAAGTTGTTGAAAATCATTATTTTACAAAGAACGTTTTTAATACTTGGCAATACAAAACACAAGAACTATTCCAACTAACGAACGTTATATTTCCGTATAAAGATAATAAAGAAAAAGTACGATTAGTTGGAAGGAAGGTAAAAGGTTTCCAGAAAGTAAGAGAAAGAGTGGCTGTTGGCAAACAGTTATATGCGATATTGTTCGGACTAAAGGATCATGTTTATCAATTCGCAAATGAGATCGTGCACACTGGGTCAAGGGCAGACTATTGGCCTTCAACTTTCTCAAGACATAAATTAGCAGAAAATGAGGAGATTGTAAATGAAGCTAAAGGAAATAATCCAAGAATATATAGCCCTACATTAGAGAAAGCTTGGGGTGATGTTAGTTGGAAGAGGCCTAGAAACTCTGATTGGTTTACACAAGAAATAGATGTTAGCCCTTTATTTGAAACAGAGGAGTTGCCAAAAAGAATAGATTTAACAAAAAAATACGAACATGAGTTACAAACGCTTCATTTTGTTGTGATTGCTAAAAAGAATTCAATTTAATAACTATGTAAGAAGGATAAACTATCCTTCAAGTATAAAACTAATCGGTTCTGCAATTGTGCCATCTAACAGCATTACTTTACAATTGTAAGATGCATGTTCTTGATACGATTGTAACATTTCTTCATAAAAGTTTGTGAGCAATTGGATAGCTGTGACTACTTGATTTGAGAACATTTTCGAACGATTTATACTAACATTGTGATATTTATCCACTATTTTTTTGATTCGTTTCACCAATTTACATGCGTCGGTTATTTTATAAATCTTTTCTATTCCTTCTGTAATCTGTTTGATGTCGTCTTGTAACTCCTCTAGAATCATTTTTTCAATTCTGGCTTGGTCGTTGTCAGGAGGAATGTTCCCATCAAGAATAAACCGACTAATCATAATAAAGTCTGATTTTAGAGGCTCATTTAAGAAACTCAAATAAATGCGTAACGTATTGTAAGCATCGTCCACCGGGTTGTGTAGCTGACCTTTAAATGATAATTCATATAATTTAAGAGCATTTTCTACTGAAGGAGTATTTTTAGATACTCTTTTACTAAAAATAGCTTGGAAATCGATATAACGTTTTTTGATCTTATAGATTGTAGACAGTGGAATATGGTGTGTTTTTGAATCAATAATCAATCTAGATAGATCACTCTTAGACCAGGAAAAAAAACGTGATTTCTTTACACCACCAATCCAACGGAGGAAATCTGCAAAGACTACCGGAAAGCTTTTTGCATTTTTCAAGTTTTCTTCGGAAATACGAGTAAGATTTTTGCAAAAGGCACTGAGTGGTTCATCGTTTATAGGTTTAATAAAATGATCAAATGTCGAAACAGTTTCAGATTCAATGTCATACTTCACAGCTCCTAAGCGTATTGCTTCCATCTCACGAAAGGACATATTTTTGTTAGAGCAAAGCATCTCAAAATCGAAGAAGATATATTGTTTTATCTGTGCCATAAACATCCTCCTTCCTATCAACAAATAATTATAATTGTAGGATTATAAAAAGAAAAGAAGTAAATTTTGGAGGAACGAGGAACATTTTAGTTGTAATTCGTGTTCAATGTATGTGAAAATGATCACATAACATCGATTAAGTATGAAGGAGAGAAGTAGATTGGAAAAAGCATTAACGAAAAAAGAGATCATAGAGGCATTCAATTTTAGACACGCAACAAAAGAGTTTGATGCAAATAAAAAAATAAGCGAAGATGATTTTCAGTTTATTTTAGAAACAGGAAGGCTGTCTCCGAGTTCGATAGGATTGGAGCCATGGAAATTTCTAGTAATCGAAAATAATGAATTAAAAAATAAGCTAAAAGAAGTAAGCTGGGGAGCACAAGGGCAATTGCCGACAGCTAGTCATTTCGTTGTTATTTTAGCGAGAACAATTAAGGATGTAAAATACGACTCAGAATATATAAAGAAGCAAATGTTAGAGGTGAAAAAATTCCCCGAACATCTTTTAAGTAAAATACAAGAAAGATACAAGACTTTTCAAGAATCTGATTTGCACTTATTAGAAAATGAGCGTACTATTTTTGATTGGTCGGTGAAACAATGCTACATTGCACTTGCAAACATGATGACTGCAGCAGCACTTATCGGAGTAGATTCTTGTCCTATTGAGGGATTTCAATATGATCATGTTCACCAAATTTTAAAAGAAGAAGGATTATTAGAGGATGGGAACCTAGATGTCGCTGTGATGGTTGCGTTTGGTATTCGAGCTCAGGAGCCTCGACCTAAAACGAGAAAACCATTAGAAGACATTGTTCATTGGGTAAAATAAGAGGGCGCACTCTGTTACATCAGCGAGGGAACGGTCTCTTCGCTGTTTGTATAGGAGTTGTCGCAAAGTAAAAAGATTAAGAGTAGCTTCGAATAGCTAATTTTAATCTTTTTCTTATGCGCTAGCATCTACTTCTACACGTTCCTCAGCTTCTTGATTATAATTTGCTATCTTTGTTTTAAATAGACTAATAACTGCTGAAAGCATAATAATAGATAAAATGGAATATGCACCTCTTATTAGTCCAACACTATAAAGCCCAATTAAAATAACAACTAAATCAAAGACAAACATCGTTTTACCAGGATCTAAGTTAAATCGTTTTTGTAAAAATAATGATAATATATTTGCTCCACCTAATGAAGAGCCGTTTAAAAATAACAGACATAGCCCAAAACCTACTATCATGCCACCGGTAATAGACCCGACAAGTGGGTGGACATAAAAATAAGGCGTTAATTGGACAAGCTCTGTCATAATTGAAAGTGTTGCAACTGAAAAGATTGTAGAGATCGTAAATTTCCAACCCATTTTTAAGTATGAAAGAACGTAGAAAGGGATATTGATGAGGAAAAATGTTAAAGCAAATGAAGCATTTGTTAAGTAGGAGAAGCTTAAGGCTAATCCAGCAGTACCTCCGGTGATCACTTCACTATACTGCAGTAATAGTAGACCTAAACTAACGATAAAACAACCGACGACCATGTATATCATTTTCATAGTTATACACTCCTTTCTGCTTATTGATTAATGTTATATCGATATAGTTTAAATATATTGTTAAATATGTAGATTACCGAAATACATTATAAAATAAAACGGTTTTATAAGCAATAAAGTACTGTGAAGCGTTATGTAGTTAAAGCGGAGAAGTGTATACTTACTTTTGTAATATAATCTAACAAACGAGTAAACGTTATCATTGTTCATCTTCCGTTCATATTCAATTGTTAGAATGATAGTTAAGAAACATATATCATATTGAAAATTTCTATAAAAAGTGTGAAATAAAAATAAAAAAAATTTTAAAAGGGAGTGAAAAGCATCGTGGGTGAAGTAGATAACTTAAAGAGTAAAAAGAAAAAAACTATTCTAGAAATAGTGAATGAATTAAAAAAAGAAGGTATTGATGTACAATTATGTCAAAGAAAAAAATAGCTTTTATAAAGATAAAAAGTAAGAAATAGAGTCTTCGGCGAAAATGACCATCTAATTTCTTTTTCCCTTCATTAAATTAATGTATTAAATTTAATCTTCTATTTTATAATACTTCTGTATATGGTAGTATAAGTCTAACTACCAAAGGCAGGAAGGAATTGTAGTATGAGTAAAACGTTAAGTAAAATTCAAATTAAAGATATTATTATTGCGAATCAAGTATTGAAGGACGTTGTCGTAAAAACACCGCTACAAAGAGATGAAATATTATCTGAGCGCTATCATTGTAATGTTTACTTAAAAAGAGAAGATCTTCAGGTTGTTCGATCCTTTAAAATACGTGGTGCCTACAATCTTATGCAAGGTTTGTCAAAGGAAGAGCTAAAAAATGGTGTTGTATGTGCCAGTGCAGGAAATCATGCGCAAGGTGTTGCATATTCTTGCAAAGCTCTAGGGGTAAAAGGTAAAATCTTTATGCCTAGCACGACACCGAGACAAAAGGTGTCACGAGTAGAGTTTTTCGGTGGTCCGTTTATTGAAGTTATTTTGACTGGTGATACATTTGATGACTCTTATGATGAAGCAAATGCTTTTTGTGAGCAAAATGATATGGCCTTTATCCATCCTTTCGATGATTATCGGACCATTGTTGGTCAAGGAACGATTGGACTAGAAGTTCTTGATAATGTCGAAGAACCTATTTCTCATATATTTATGGGTATCGGTGGAGGCGGGCTGATTTCTGGTGTAGGTTCCTATATTAAAAGCATTAGCCCAGATACAAAGGTAATTGGAGTGGAACCTGAAGGTGCACCTGCTATGAAGGAATCACTAGCAAATGATAAAGTCGTAAAGCTAGAAAAAATAAATAAGTTTGTTGATGGTGCTGCAGTAAAACAAGTTGGTAACATTACGTTCGAAGTTGGTAAAGATGTCATCGATGATATCGTACTAGTTCCTGAAGGCAAGGTCTGTACAACATTACTAGATTTGTATAACGAAAATGCTATTGTTGCTGAGCCTGCTGGTGCACTATCAATTTCCGCACTAGATACTTATAAAGAAGAAATTAAAGGGAAAAACATTGTATGCATTATTAGTGGAGGAAATAATGATATTGATCGCATGCAAGAAATGAAGGAGCGTTCTTTAATCCATGAGGGCTATAAGCATTATTTTATCGTTAATTTCCCACAAAGAGCAGGGGCGTTGAGAGAATTCATGCGTGATGTTTTAGGAGAAACAGATGACATTACAAGGTTTGAATATACGAAGAAAAACAACCGTGATAAAGGTCCAGTGTTAGTTGGAATTGAACTTAAGAAAAAGGATGATTATCAACCTTTAATTGACCGAATGAATAAAAAGGGTTTTACATATATTGAAATAAACAAAGACCAAAATTTATTTAATCTATTAATTTAATCTTAAATATTATAGAGGATGGCTCAATGGTTTTTAACCTATTGAATCATCCTCTTTTTATTATCTATCAATAAAAATACGACTATTATACTTATTTCGATAAAAAAATAAGTTCATATTGTAGTATTATGTCGAACGGAATATAATATAAGTGAGTAAAACGTCCTATTATACATATTTTAATCTATTTAACTTTATGAAATGAGGCAGAAGGATGAAAACAAAAAAACACGGTAGTAAAGATGAACATTTATCAGTAATTGAAAAAGATATGGTGAGAAGAAATTCAATCGTATTTCTTGCAGTTTCCATTGTCACCCTTTTAGTAATTGTTTCCGTATTTACGATGAGCGGGGATATGGATTTGAGCCAATATGCACTCATATCTACGCAACTACTAGTATGGGGGACATTTGGTTTCTTACATTTCAGGAGGAAGCTAATACTTAAAGTTCCTTATATTGCTGTTTATGGAACTGCTCTTTCTACAACTCTAGTATTATTAACAACGCCAAATGCGACAAATGTATTTACGATATATTATTTAATTATTCTTGCACTTATTTATATGAACAGTAAAATTTCATATAGTATTCAGTTTTATGGGTTACTAATGATGATTTATTTAGTTTTCTTCCAAGACTCAATTAGCACAGAGGACCAAATTTCTTATATTTTATACTACATTCTAATATCTATTTTAATTTTTTCCTTCTTAAAAGTTTCATCTGGCATTAATGATCAAATAAAACAATCGAGTGAACAAACAAAACTCCTTTTAGAGCAACAGAGGGAAGAAAAGAATAAATTAATTCAATTAGTGAATGAACTTTCAAAAAATATGGGAGTAGTATCAAAATCGAGTGATAGTAATCATCAATCGTTTAATGAAATGAGTGCTACGTTTCAGGAAATAGCCTCTGGCGTTAATACACAAAATGAAGCTACACTTGAAATTAATGATTCTGTCTCGTCCATGCGTGATAACATGAAGGTGCTTTTTACTTCAATGAACGATTTAAAGGAAGAAGCATTGAAAACAAATGAATTATCTGAAAACGGTCAAGAATTAATAGAATCTTTAACGAATACAATTAATCAGTTTAAAGATGAAATTGATTCAATGTCTTCAGATATAAGCCAATTAATAAATAATTTAAAAGAGACTGATCAATTTAGTAACACTATTATGGAAATTGCAAATCAAACTAATTTACTTTCATTAAATGCGAGTATTGAAGCGGCTAGAGCAGGGGAACAAGGAAGAGGGTTTGCTGTAGTTGCAAATGAAATCAGAAATTTATCTGACATGACGTCAAACTCTGCAGAACAAATATCTAAACAAATTGCTCAGTTTTCATCGCAATCTGATGTGACGAGAAATCGAATGATTCAAGTAGCTGAGCAAATGGGGAAAAGTTATGATGTTACAACAAAAACAAACGAATCGTTTAAAGAAATTAATTCAGCTATTAACAAGCTAAGTAGCCTTTCCGATAATAGTAACAAATTAATGTTGGATATCAATAAAACAGTAGAAGTAATAAATGTTTCTACTGAAGAATTAGCTTCGGTAAGTGAAGAGTCTAGTGCATCAATTGAACAGTTAATTGCCACATTGGAAAATATCTTAGATGGTAATTCATCTAGTCTACAAAGTATTAAGCAAGTTGAAAACGCATTAAAAAACATTTCACAATAAGAATATTAAAGTGAAGTCTGCACTTTTTACATAAAGTGTAGACTTTTTTTAAAAGATAAGCAGAAAGTACAAATTTTCAGTGGAATTTTATCGCCGTGCGTACTAGCGAGAAGAGCACTCACTAGTACTTTAAGAGCTATGGCGAAATTCCACTGGTTCTAAGAAAAGACTAAAAACGAGCTTCAAGCTTTTTTTAGTCTTTTTTATGGTTATATTTGTAAATTTCCAACATTGAAAGCCCTTTAGCTTTATCGACTACCGTTATTGTTCTGTTTACCTGAGTCAGTGGCACAGCATCATCGACAACATTAACGATTTCAGTATTTATTCTGTTGTTAAGATTATTCCTTTTTTATTTCATTCGTATTATGCATGTAACAATGATATAGTGAAAAAAATAAATACATAACCATTGAAATATTAGAGGGGTTTATATATGGATAAACTAATGAGTATTGTTGATGAAACTATTTTAATTACGAAGAAAAAAGTAACAGATGATATATACGTGGTTATTGGTGAATATGACACTTGTCCTTCGCTACATACATACTTAACAGAGAGAAGAAAATACTTGGAGCAAATTTGGACAAATGTCTTTATAAACAAAGCAACTAATGAACTTTCAAAGAAACAGAAAAAGCAAATTTTGATTGATAAAGGCTATGATGTTGAGAGTATACCGAGAAAACAAATGAACCAGCTATTTCGATCTATTATGAAAGAATATGCTGATTTCGATGTGGTTCATTGGTTAAACAATGAGTATGAACATCATCCTTTAAGTTGGGAGGAACTTTATCATACTGCTAGGGAAGAGTATATTAAGCGTGAAGAAGCGAAAAGGTATATGGAGTTACGGGATGAAGTCTTTGCACAACTTAACGATGGGACCTCAATGATAATTGATGAGAAAAAAGATGACATATACATATTTGTTCGTTATCACCTTGGAAAACAGTTACGTAAGGATCTCATAGGTGATAGCAATGAGAGTATCGATTCTCTCGAACTTCAAAAGCAGATTACTAAAAAGTGGAACTTCCAAAAGCCGATAGAAGTGACATATGAGGATTTTCTAGTAGAGTTATTCAGTGTTCAACACGCGAAATCTTACGGTACATATGAATATGTTTATGATCAAGTTGTATTAGATTGTATTTTTTCTATTTTACCTAATATGCTACTAAAACAACTGCCTGAAAACACAGTAGCTCTCTATTATCAATTATTTTATGAAAAGTTAAATGAAGAGGATTTAAAAGCATTACTAGGGGAAAAAGTATATGTTTTAGCTAGTGAGATGGAGTTAAGAATTAAAAATGAATTGTTAATTGACCTCTTAAGCAGTGCAAATATTTCTTTCGATTTTGACATGCAAAGAAAATTGTACTTACAACAAACCGAAGTGAAAGAGAAAAAGCTACAATTAGCTAAAGAAGAAGAATTACGTTTAAAAGAAGCAGAAGAGCAAATGATTGAAGATATTTTCGGACGAGAATACCGGCCACCATTAGGAAGAAATATACGTTATGTATTACACATTGGTGAAACAAATACAGGGAAAACATTCCAAGCGCTAAAAAGCATGAGTGAGGCTAAGAGTGGATTATACTTAGCGCCTCTCAGATTATTGGCTCTTGAGGTTTACGATAAATTAAATGGAGAAGGTGTTCCGTGTTCCTTAAAAACGGGAGAGGAAGAAAAAGAAGTGGACAATGCTAACCACTATTCCTGTACAGTAGAAATGTTTCACGAAAAAGAATATTTTGATGTAATAGTGATAGATGAAGCACAAATGATCGCTGATAAAGATAGGGGATTTTCTTGGTATAAAGCAATAACAAAAGCGAATGCAAATGAAGTCCATATCATTGGAAGTGTTAATTCAAAAGAAATGATCCTTCAATTGCTAGGGGATTCTAATGTTGTCATTCATGAGTATGAGCGTGATATACCGCTTCAAGTGGAGAAAAAAGAGTTCAATTTAAAGCAAACGAAAAAGGGTGATGCACTCGTCTGTTTTTCGAGAAGGCGTGTTCTTGAAACTGCGTCTAATCTAGAGAATAACGGACATAGAGTAAGTATGGTTTATGGAAGTATGCCACCGGAGACAAGAAAAAAACAAATGAAGCTCTTTATTGATGGTAAAACAACAGTGATTGTATCAACTGATGCGATTGGAATGGGATTAAATTTACCGATACGGCGAATTGTTTTCTTAGAAAATGATAAGTTCGATGGTACGAGGAGGAGAAGACTATCGTCTCAGGAAGTGAAACAAATTGCTGGAAGAGCCGGTAGGAAGGGAATATATGATGTTGGGAAAGTAGCTTTTACGAAAGAGATAAAGCTAATGAAACGGCTTTTGAATCAACAGGATTTTCCTGTTCAAACATTTGCGATTGCACCTACTAATAACGTTTTTGAAAGATTTCAACATTACTCCCGTGACTTAGGCAAGTTTTTCGAATTATGGGATAAGTTCAGAAGTCCTAAAGGAACAAAAAAAGCAGCACTTACTGAAGAGAAAGCGCTCTACGAGCTTATTAGCGGTACTGAAATAGAAGCAAGATTTTCAATGATGGATCTGTATGGATTTTTGCATTTACCTTTTTCTACAAGAGAGCCTTCGTTAACTGAGCAATGGCAAGAGACGATGCAAGCGATCATTGATGGAGCTTCACTACCTGAACCAATCATAAAAAAAGGTAGCTTAGAGCAGTTAGAGCTATCATATAAATCGATTGGTCTGCACTTACTTTTTCTATATCGTTTAGAAAAAAGAACAGAGGCCATATATTGGGAGCGCGTGCGAGAGGAATTAAGTGATGATGTGCACGTGTCATTAAGAAATGATGTAAAAAAATTTGCGAAGAAATGTAAACGATGTGGGAAAGTACTTCCGTACGATTTTTCATACCCTATCTGTAGTAAATGTTTCTCTTTAAAATACCGAAAGAAAAAGAAAAATATATATTACGACTAAAATAGAAATACATGATTCAAGCTCGTTAGAAAAAGGCTGACTCAAAGTGATTATTTAACTATTGAGTCAGCCTGTAAGCAATAAGTAGGAACCATTGCCAGCACATTCATTAGCTTAAGCTAAAAATTGAGAGAGTATCAAAAGTAAAAATGGCGTGTCAAAATAAATAAATAAACGCCTCCTTATCCTTCCCATACTTGTTTGTTTATTAGAGTAGGTGGCTTACATCCAGTGAGTGCTTTTTTTATATTTTCTGCAGCTAGTTTAGACATATTATATTCACACTCAATTGTAGAAGATCCTATATGAGGGAGCGTAACGATATTATGTAAACGAAGTAAAGGGTTATCTTTATTTGTTGGTTCTTCTTTATATACATCAACACCGGCAGCATGAATTTCACCATCGACTAATGCATCGTATAGTGCAGCTTCATCTACATTTTTCCCTCTAGAACCATTGATGAAAATGGCAGTACTTTTCATACTTTTAAATTGTGATGCACTAATCATATTTTTAGTTTTATCTGTTGCAGGAACCATAAGGCAAACGAAGTCAGAGTTCTCTAACAGCTCATTTAGTTCACAATATGTAGCGCTATAGGTATTCTCTGCTTCTTTATTACGTGAACGGTTATGATAAAGAATATTCATCCCAAAACCGAAATGTGCCCTTTTCGCGATAGCACTACCGATGCTACCTAAACCTATAATACCTAATGTTTTGTGATGAACATCTAAACCGTATTGCTCAGGTTGTAGCGAAATATTCCAGTTACCTTCTTTTACGAATGAATCGAGTTCGGGGATTCTTCTTGCAGTCGCTATAAGTAAGCCAAAAATTGCATCGGCTGTTGTATCATCCAACACCCCTGGTGTGTTCGTTGCCATAATGTTTCTTTTTGTCATTTCTTCTATATCTAAATTATCATAACCAACGGATACGTTTGAAACGACTTTTAATTTGGGGGCATGCTGAAGGAGTTGTTTATTTACCTTTAATGCTAGGCCTATTATTCCATCCGCTTCCTGCAATGCATGATCAAATGCAGCGTCACCTAAATATTCATGATTATAAAAGCAAGTAACATCAAAATCTTGTTTTAACTGTTCGACGACTCTATCATCTACTCGCATATAAGATATGATCTTCTTTTTCAACATTCATCCTCCTTCCTATTTCATTACATAAGAACGATAACATAAAAAGCATTAATGAACCAACAGTTTAGTTCTGATAATGTGATAATGAATAAAATGTTGCATTACGTTTACTTTTTTAAATGGACAATGAATCGTGGAAGATTTATATTATATATATTAATCGTTTTGTTTATTTACTATTAGTGTGTATAATCATAGTGGTATTTTAAAAAGTATGATGGATAATTTTGTTTGTTATCGATTCATTATTTTGTGAAATACTGTTTATAAAAGGAGGGTTTAGGCATGGAAGAACAAGACAAAGAAAAAGAAATCGAAATCGAAAAGCCCCCCGTAGAAATTGGGGAGACAGTCACGATAACTAAAGGTGAGTATAAAGGGGAAGATGCTAAAGTTATTGCTGTTTATACGAATTCAATAGCAGTAGAACTAAACAAAATGCAAAAAGATGGTACGTTAGCAAGAACCGTGTTCAGTCATAAGGAATATAAACTAAAGAAAAATTAATACATAGGATAAAGAAGTGACAGAGAATATCTTGGCAATGGCTACACTCGCTGGGCACAAAAAAAGACTAATACGAACGTATTAGTCTTTTTTTAGATATAATTATTAGAAAAAACTGGCTTACAGTAGTGACTATGGGGAACCAAGCCTTTCTTTAAGATGAATTAGTAGTATTAATTATCATTTTAAAGAGATTCCTCAGTTAAAATAAATACGAGAGGAGAAAAAAATGACTGGTAAAGTACAGAAAATATGGATAAAAAGGATGGCAGGTGGCCCAATGGATGAAGTTGACGAAGCCATCCTTATTAAGGAAAAAGGAATAGTACATAATGCAGATCAAGGGGGGAAAAGACAGGTTACCTTTCTCGAGGAAGACGTATGGAGCAAACTAATGGATGAGTTAAATGCTAATTTAGATCCTGCAACTAGAAGAGCAAATTTTTTAGTCAAAGGTATAAACTTAAAAAATAGTAGGGGGAAAATATTACAAATAGGAGAGTGTGAAGTTAAGATTCATGGTGAGACAAAGCCATGTAGACAAATGGATGAAGCGCTCCCTGGTTTAAAAGATGCTATGTTTCCAGATTGGGGTGGTGGCGCATTTGGAACAATTATATCAGGTGGAAAAGTAAAGCAAGGAGACGAAATTGTCTTTAAATAATGGATACTTTAACTTCAGGATAAATTCCTGAAGTTATTTTTGTAGAAGCCACGTGAAATGTTTCGCAGCGTAGGAGGTAAAATGTACCTTGCTTTATTTTGAGGGGTGATTCAATTGGGAAATATTCTAGGGCATTGAAAAAGGCCTAGGCCTGAATTTTTCAGCGCAACAAATGTTCTTAGTTTAGTCACCTCTCTTAGTTTACTGGCTATGTAAGGATAAGAAGCCTAAAAGTGGTAACAATAAGAGAAACTTTTTAGGTGGGGTAAGGAATGACTAATCAAGTAGAAACAACACTAGTTTCTAAATTAGGTAAAAACCTTGCGTTTTTTTAAAGGTATGTTTCAAGATTCTTCGGATATGGTGTTTAGGTCTTTCCGCATTAATGGCAAGACAGCTTCCTTAATATTTATAGATGGTTTAGTTAATACAAAGGATATTCACGAGCACGTTTTAACAGAATTACTTCATTGGGAAAAAGATGTGGATTTATCTGTATTTGATTATGAAAATGACATTTTGTCTTTAACACAAGTCGAGGAAGAAAATGTGTATAAGAATATTGTGAAAAAGATATTAGCAGGTAGTGTTGTGCTACTCATTGACGGTAAAGAAAAAGCGATTATCATTGACGCTACACAGTTTGAGACACGGAGTATTGCAGAGCCGGAATCAGAAGCGGCAATTCGTGGTCCTCGGGAAGGATTTATTGAAAGCTTAAGAGTAAATACTTCTTTAATACGAAGGAAACTGCGTACGGAAGATTTAAAGGTTGTTTCCAAAACCGCTGGTGAAAAAACGAATACAAACATGGCACTTATTTACTTAGATGAAGTAGTAGATCGGAAAGTATTAGCGGAAGTGGAAGCAAGACTAGATAGAATCAAAATAGATGGCGTGTTGGAAACGGGATATATTGAAGAGTTAATTGAAGATAATCCTTGGAGCTTATTTCCGCAAGTGCAAATAACGGAACGCCCTGATACAGTTGCGGCAAATGTATTAGAAGGAAGAATCGCTTTAGTAGTAGATGGTACTCCTTTTGTAATGATTCTTCCTGCTACCTTTTGGCAACAATTCCAAGCTAGTGAAGACTATTACGATCGCTTTTATGTTGGCACTTTTTTAAGAATGTTAAGACTTATTTTTCTTGGGATAGCTACGTTGTTACCTGCACTTTACGTTGCGATTACTACGTTTCATCAGGAAATGATTCCGACAAATTTATTATTAAGTATCGCAGCAAGTAGAGAAGCAATACCCTTTCCAGCGATAGTGGAAGCGTTTATTATGGAAATTTCATTTGAAGCTTTAAGAGAAGCAGGGGTTCGCTTACCTAAGACCATTGGACAGGCGGTTAGTATTCTTGGAGCTTTAGTAATCGGTACAGCAGCAGTTGAAGCAGGAATTGTGTCAGCCCCTATGGTAATTGTCGTATCACTAACAGGGATTGCTTCTTTTACAATACCAAAGTTCAGTCTTGCGATTTCCGTTAGATTAATTAGATTTCCATTAATGATATTAGGTGGGGTATTTGGTTTGTTTGGCATTATCGTTGGAGCAATGATGATTACTGCGCATTTATGTAAGCTTCGAACGTTTGGTGTTCCGTATTTTTCACCTATTGCACCTTTAAAAATCAAGGAGTTAAGAGATATTTTTATTCGAATTCCAATTTGGAAATATAATAGACGTCCAGAAGAATTCACGAAGACAAACGTCAAGCGACAAAGTAATAATTTATATCCATCTCCAAATAGGGGGGAATAAAGATGTTGTTAAAGAGTTTCATACGGCTGTGCTATTTTTTCGTAGGTATTTCTTTTCTTCCTCTTTTGAGTGGTTGCTGGGATAGAGCTGAAATAAACGATATTGCAATTGTTATGGGATCCGCATTTGATAAGGTGGGAGAGGAATATGAAGTGACTATGATATCCCCTCTACCAGGAGAAATGGGAGGGCCTAGTGGCGGTGGTGGTGGTACTTCCGGTGGTGCCACTTACTATTTGGATGCTGCATTAGGAAGAAGTATAAGAGATGCATCAATGAATTTGCAGAGAAGGATGTCAAGAGAGTTAAAACTAGGACATAGGCGAATATTGCTTATCGGGGAAGAGCTTGCTAAAGAAGGTGTTCGAAAGCCACTAGACGTGTTGTCTCGTCATCGTGAGTCGCGTATAACGACACAAGTGTTTATAACAGAAGGAAGCGCGAAAGACGTTTTAAGCGCGCAACCACAGCTAGAGAATATTTCTGCTGAAGCGATTAGGGAATTAGGGGGCAGATCATACAATATTATGCTCAGGGACTTTCTATTGGAGTTTCAACAAAAAGGAAATGATCCTATACTTCCTGTAGTAAAGACAACGGAAAATAGATCACCGATTAAGGAAAATGTTGCAGAACAAGTGGAGATTTCAAAACTAGCCATTTTTAAAGGGGATAAGTTACACTTTTTTACTAATAAGGAAGAGACAGCTGGGGTTGATTGGTTACTTAGTATTATGGAAGGGCATGAATACACTTTTGTTGTTAATGAAGAAAAAAAGGAGACATTTACAGTTTTCATAAAGGAAGCTAATTGTACTATTGATTATGATCTAAACGATGAAGAGCCATTCTTTAAGATTGACATTAAAACTTCAGGAATCGGTGTAGAAAACGTATCAGATATCAACTTAGAGGAACGAGGGGGGTATGAAAAATTAAACGAGCTCATGAACGAACAAATCAAACAGGAAGTAACGTCGATCATTGATCATACATTATCAGAAGGGATTGATTCTTTTGGGTTCGGCTGGCATCTACATCGAAGAGAAAGAAAGATTTGGAAGGAGTTAGAGCAACACTGGCAAGAAAAACTACCAAATATTGATTATGAAATAACGATAAATAGCTCTGTTGAATTGCCAGGACTAGTTACTGAAGGGGTAGGAATAGGGGAGTGATTTAAAATGCTAGAAATCATGATTGTTTCGGTAATACTCATTAGTACTTATTTTTTTTGGAAAAAGGAATTGAAAAAAAAACTGAAGTTTCGAATTCAGTATCTATTAATTAGTAGTATTACATTTTTAGTATCCTTTTTCTTTGTAATAGAAGGAAGTCTTGATTGGTATACAAGCTTTTTATATCGCACGTTTGGATATTTCACAAAACTGGTGATTGGTATATGAAAATACAATTGTCAGAAAGACAAGTGATGTTTTTGGCAGGAAATGCTGTCATTGCTAGTAGTCTTGTTGTATTGCCACAATCATTAATTGATTTAGCGCTGCAAAATACTTGGATAATTCCTATATTTATTTTTCTTTATGTGTATATTTTATTCAACATTAGCTTATTTGGGGTTGGGAAATTAAAGAGCGTTAAGAATGTATTTAGCGATAAAAATAAAAAAAACTGGGGAGAAAAGTTGATCGTAGTTTTATTTCTTATTTTTATCGTTCATGTCGTCATGAGAGATTTACGTGTTCTCTCTGGCTTTGTAGAGACAACGTTGCTCCCTTCAACCCCTCTTTTTGCAGTAACGTTATTAATTATCGTTTGCTGCACATATATTGCTTGGGCGGGAATGGAAGTGGTCGCTAGGTTTACTGAATTACATTTTATTATCTTTATCGGTATTATTTTGTTTGTTCCAATATCTTTGGCGGGAGAAATTAAACTTGAGAATTTCGAGCCAGTGCTTGGAATGGAGATAATTCCTTCATTATTATCTTCCTCTTTTATCGCCATTTCTTGGTTCGGTGAATCGATCGTATTATTACTTATTATTAACATGATTGCAGCACCTGTGAAAAGGATAAAATGGTCATTTATTCTAGGGACAACTATAGGAATAGCGTTATTTTCCATATTACTTTTTACACAAATTGGTGTATTAGGCGCAGAAATATTACGCTATTCAGCTTACCCTACGTATACATTAGTGCAACAAATTCGAATTACAGAGTTTCTAGATCGTTTAGATTTAGTGTTAGTTACACTATACTTTCCGACGATGTTTTCTAAAATTTCGTTATTTATTTATGGTAGTTACCGGTGTATTGAATTATTACTCGGTGAAACTAAAAAAGCGGTCATGATACCCATTGTTCTTACAATTGCTATATGCTCAATGGAAATTTTCTCTAATAAAGCAGTGAAGCTAGATTTTCAAATTTACTCATGGCCGATGCTTGGGCTTATTTTACAGCTATCAATAGCCATTGGTGTAGTATTTATCATTAAAGCAGAAAACAAAAAAAATAAAGACAAAAATGGAGGCTACGATCAAAACAACAGCTAAAAAAAGAGGGTGACTCACAAGGTCGAATTTTTACCTTTTGAGACACCCTCTAACTTTTTGGACAGTCTACTTAGCTCTAAAATAATGTGATTATTCCATTAACTTCTTTAAATCTTTATAAAATTTTTGGTTATAAGCAGTTATATAGTGCACTCTTGCTTTATTTAATGGAATCATCTCTGAACATGATTTTATTTCACACATAACAAAGTCTTGCTCTTTTTTCACTATATATTTATTTCTTTTTTTACAATGTTGGCAGGTGGCGCTAATGAGGTGTGCAACAGCGCCTTTTGCATATGCACCTTTTGTATCATCCTTCGTTTCTCTAGACAGTTCTTTAAATAAAAAGGCATTAGTTGCGGCTCTGCCAGTCCTTTTCACAAGCGTATCCAATGTTATAATAGGTTTAGCGTTTCTCACCGGTTTTCTTTTGACGGCTATGTTATCGAATTCATCCATTTCTAGTAATCCATACCCTTTAGGAATTTCTTCCTTTAATAGGAGTCCTTTTGGGGTTAATATATAAGCGTAATGGGATAGTGCATAATAGCTATAAGGGGCGTCTAATATTGCATCACGACGAAAATCCTCTTTAGAAACTTTCACTTCTATTATTCTGGATTCTTTTCTTTTAAAATTGATTCCGACTGCATCGGCTATTACTTTTTTTCTTCGATAATATAGCTTTACCTCACTTGCACATAAATCAGTCATTTTTGCTTTTAGCCAATACAGCGCTTGATTTTTATAATGTTTATGTAACGAACTCTCCATATCCTCTTCCTTTCGTGCAATATAAGACTTACTTACTGTAAGTATAGTACATAAATGAACAGTAGAGAAGTAAGAGAAGTTTTCAATAAATTAATTACGTTTATACGAGACTCAAAAAGAAAAATAAAGAGGGAAGTGAATAAGGTAAAGTAAAGATCTACCTTTTTCAGTTCCCTCATAATATATTATCTTATTCCTCATCTATGTGCGTCATTATTGGACGACTAATGTTGCTACCATATCACGGTGACCCGCACCACAAGGGATGCTACATATTATTTCATATTCACCTGCTTCTAGTATTGCACCAGCGGAGCCATTTCCATTGATAGTAACGCCGGTACCTACAATTTCAATTCCGTGGTGACCTTCGCCGTTAACGTGATTAATAAGTACTTCTCCTTCAGGTACCGTATAAGTGTCTTCGTCAAAATCCCAATTTGTTGATGTGATAGTAACTTCAAATGCATCTTCACTCACTTCTACCTCTTCACCGCCATTATTTCCACAAGCTCCTAAAAGAACAATAATGGTAGTAATCATAAACATAAATAATAACTTTTTCATCGTTTCCTCCTTGTGATTCTACAAGATCTTCTATTTTTCACACATATTAAATTATGCAAAATAATAAGCGTTTTGTCCAGAAAGGTGATAATCAATAGTAAAATATAAATATGTTAAAATCATTTATTACTTCTATTATAATGGAACTCTTACTAACTTGTTGTGAGCTATGTCACAATCTATATCATCAATGAGTTAGTAAAACGTGTTTGGACTAGTTTTATTCTTTATGTTCGATCATGTATAATGATATTCATAAATAAAAATGGTTTATCTTAATAATGTCATTAGAAAGAAGGTTAGGAATATGAGTGAAATTAAAGTAGGGACGATTACGACTTTAAAAGTAGAAAGAAAAATAGATACGGGTTACGTATTAACAAATGGCAAAGTCGAAGTTTTATTACATATCAATGAAGCAGATGGGGATTTAGATGTTAATCAAGAGGTTGACGTATTTATTTACCAAGATAAAAAAGGACAAACGATTGCTACGATGTCAATTCCAGATATTCATTTAAATACATATGGTTGGGCAGAGGTTGTAGATTCAGTGAGAAATTTAGGTGTTTTTGTGGATATTGGCATCCAAAAGGAAATATTAGTTTCTAAAGATGATCTACCATTACTAGAGGGAGTTTGGCCAAAAGCTGGGGATGAGCTTTTCGTCACATTGGAGTCAGATAAAAGAGGACGTTTGTTAGCGAAACCAGTTACTGAAGAGATTATCGAGCAAGAACGAGATAGAGCACAACCATCAATGCTACATCAGCAAACGAGTGGAAGAGTATATCGTTCAACAAAAGTCGGCTCTTTTATTATCACAGAAGAGGGTTTTCGCGGCTTTGTTCACCATACAGAAAGAAAAACAGAACCAAGATTAGGTCAATGGATTGAAGGTAGAATAATTGCTGTAAAAGATGATGGAACAATCAATGTTTCGATGCGTCCAATAAAAACGGAAGGAATAGAAGAGGATGCTGAGGCAATATTAAACTATTTGAAGAGTAATAATGGTTCTGTATCTTTGACGGATAAAAGTAATCCAGAAGAGATTAGAAACACGTTTAATATTAGTAAAGCTTCCTTTAAACGTGCTATCGGTAAGCTTTTAAAGGAAAACAAAGTTGTTCAAAAAAATGGAGAGACTATATTACAAGATGAGTCTTAAGAGAATGAGGGACGTATATATATGAAAATACCATTTGAAGCAGTAATTTTTGATTTAGATGGTGTACTTGCTGATACAGTCGATTTGCATTACTTAGCAACAAAAAAAGTTGCTCTAGAAGAAGGTCTTCCATTCGATAGAGAAGTAAATCAAAAGTTGCAAGGGATGAACAGGTTAGCGGTTGTGGAACAATTATTAAAGAATAGTAAAAAAGAATATTCAGATGTGGAAAAACAGGAATTAGGTGAAAGGAAAAATGTATACTACAAGCAGCAAATTAGCAATTTGACAGAGAAAGATGTTTTGCCTGGTATGAAAGATTTCTTAGATCAATTGGTAAAAAATAAAGTGCAGTTAGCAATTGCATCGTCAAGTTCGAATGCAAAGACGACGTTATCTAAGCTAAACATTATAGATTATTTTGATTTCGTAGTGGATGTTGCGAAGGTAAAGAAAATGAAACCAGATCCAGAAATATTTCTTCAAGCGGCAAATGAATTACAAGTGCCACCCGAACGTTGTGTCGCCATAGAAGATAGTGAAGCGGGTATAAAAGCAATCATGCAAACGGAAATGTTTTCTATCGGTATTGGATTTTCTGAAGAAGTGAAGAAAGCGGATTGGCATGTTATCAGTACGAAAGAGATTACTTTTAAAAAGTTATTGAATCAATTTCAATTTAATAAGTAATGTTTAATTTGGAGGAGGGTGATGAAAAAGTTTTTTCTTTTTTATTACCCTCAAGTAATTTCTGAGCACGCATTACTTATTCATAATCGCATGTTAAATCATGCTATTTGTGGCGGTTACATGTTTGAGGAATAATTTATTCCTTATCTGTATTTCAAAAAATCAGTCTTTAATAACTGTGAAACCTTCCATTTGGGCTTCCTCAATTTTCCCCTCGGGTATTAATAGAATAACCTCATTAGATGGATCAGAAATGATGGCGTAGCCTTCTGTTACGAATTGCTTTGCGTGATCAATACTTCTTAATACTAAATCAACTGCATGTAGCTTTTCTGAAATGTTTTGTTCAAACATGAACATACCTCCTATCACAAAGTTATCCATTCTACATCATTGCTTACAAAAAAATATTCGTCTACGCGTTAAAATATTGTGCCAATATAATGAATATTTTTAATGTATTACAATTATTATAGACAAATAAAGAAATTATACAAGTCATGATCTCTTTAATTAATAAATAATTTACTATCAAATAGGAGGTAATGTATTTAATAAAAGTAATATTTATGGAAAGAGGTGTTTAAAGATCATCTTTTTAAACCTACTAATATTAATAAAACACCTAACGCAACTATAAGTAACCGGCTAAACGATATTTTATCTGCAATCCCTATCAGTCCAATGGTCATCGTTAATATTAATGTAATAGGTCCAACAATGGCAAGTACAGCATTGATAGCTAGTGCTTTTTCAATGCTGTTAAATTTCAACATTAGTAAAGCAGCAGTTAGTTCAAATGTGCCTGAAATCAACCTTAATACAACCATAGCGATTAAAGCTATTTCAATTGTTGCTATCCAATCTTTCATAACATCCACCCCTGTCCACTAATTCTTAAATAAAATATGATAGACCTCCAAAGAATATTACTCCGCGTCGCATGAAACTTTAAACTTTCAATTTTACGACTAATAAATGTTTAATATTAGTGTTTTTTACAAAATTTCATCTTTTGTTTACTAATGAGATTAGATAAAATGATAAATAGGTGCAACTAATGTCGAAATTGTATATTACTAGATTGTTATAAAGAAAGGAGGAGATCTCGTCTATTTGACGAGGAAGTACTTAATATGGGAAAAAATAAACCACGAAGTTGGACAATCATTCTCACTTCTGGAGCGCAATCACCATTGAGGCAATTTAAAATAAAGAAAAAGCTTTTTTATATGAGTTTCTTATTCATTTGTACACTCTTTTCTACAATGTTCATTTTATCTTTATTTTTATCTAATCAAGTTAACGAAATGAGTATAGAACAAGAGGAACTATATATAGCTCTATCTGAACGAAAGTCTGAAATTACGCAATTAAAAAATGAGTATAGTTTACTAGAGTCGGAAGCAATGGCGGTACAACAAACTATTGAAGAGTTTAAAGCTTTTGAGGAGAGACTTAGTGAGTTAGAACTAGACGTCCCTCAAGATGTGGAATCAGGAAGTGGGGGGATAGAGCATCCAGTTGAAGATAATGTTACATCCGAAAATACGATATCTAGTAGTCTAGCAAAAATACGTGAAGAATTACCAGCTCTCATCGATCAGTTTGATACCACGATAGAAAGTCTACTAGCTTATCAAGAAGAATTAAAGTCAATACCAACATTGATGCCAACAGAAAAAGGAAGAATATCGTCTGAATTCGGAGAGAGGAAGGATCCATTTACAGCCTGGACGTCATTTCATAGTGGTATTGATATTGCTGCTCCTCTAAACACCCCTATCTACGCTACCGCTAATGGAGAGGTTACCCTTGCTGATTGGCATGGCGGATATGGCAATACTATTATTATTGATCATGGGAACGGTTATGAAACTTTATACGCTCATTTGAATTACATTGATGTAGAGGTTGGAGACAATGTAAAAAAAGGGGATCACATTGGTGGTATGGGAACTACTGGAAGAAGTACTGGAGTTCATCTTCACTATGAGATATTGAGAGATGGAGAGCATATAGATCCATATATATATATGACATTTCATGAAAGTCAAGATTAATACATAGGAGGTGAAAAAGCCAGAAATTTATCTGGTGATAATATGTTTGCTAAGCAAAAAGAGGATAAAAAGTTAAATGAAATTACTACTATTATTGGTGAAGAAACGACAATTGAAGGAAAGCTGAACGTGGAAGCAAGTATCCGTATTGATGGAAAAGTGTTGGGAGAGGTATACTGCTTAGGTGATGTGACTGTTGGTAAAAATGGTTATATTGAAAAAAAGTTAGAGGCAAGAAACTTATTTATTGCTGGTAAAGTAAAAGGGACAGTTAAGGTAGAAAATAAAGTGCATATCTATGAAACGGGTAATTTTGATGGATCGTGTGAAATGAAAACCATTGTCATTGACGAAAAAGGTCAGTTTACAGGGAGTAGTATGATGCATAATGATTCGAATGAAAATTACGATAATGTAGTTGGTATGGAAGAGAAGTCAGAGGAAGCATAAGATAGTAAACGTCGTTAGAAAAAAGACTTAAAACTAGTTTTAAGTCTTTTCTTAATTAGGCACTTTTAATGCCTAGTTGATTCTCGTTAAGTGTGCAAACACCACTGGAAATTGCATTGCATAGAGGGAACTATATAAGGTAAAGATCAACTCTTTTCAGTTCCCTTTTAAAGCAATGCCCATATCCACAAGAGACTCTTCTTGAATACGCTCCTAGATGTCTCGACAGAACCAGAGTTAGAGCGAAATTGGCAGAGGAAGAGACAAAGAGATATGAAGTGAAAATCAACAACTAAGGGCAATATTTTTAAGTTAAAATACTAAGACTGTTAGTGAGTATGCTTTCATAATTTCTTAATAAGAAAATGGAAAAGACTTTTTCACTCATTTTTCAAAACTTAGATACAGAAGGGCTACTTACGATTTCTTCTTATTTTCACTCTCTTCTGATACGATAAATGCCAGGTCATCGTTGCCATAAATAGACAGTAGTTCTAAAATCATTTCATCAGATACTTCCTCTGATTCTTCTTTTTTTATCGCTTGTGATATTGCATCAATTAATAGTCGATTTTTTTCTTGGCCTGGATATGCTTTTTCATATATTAAATGAGGATCGAGTTCATTATTGATACACCATTGAACAAAAATTTGAATCATCATTCTTTCATCATTTTTATAGTTTTCAATTACTTTGTCAGTATTAATTTTATCCATGATGTTTCATAACCTCCTTATTAAATGAATTTAAATAAATATAGACAATAAACAGCTGTAGTTAGAACAATGGCTAGCACCAGTACAAATGGGGCATTTTGTCGTACAATTTTTACTGTTGGTTGTTTTGTTAAGTTTGACGCCATCAATACTTGCCCAGAAAAAGGAGAAAGTTGAGTTGCTAAAGTCCATGCTACTAATAGAACAAGTGCTAAATATTCCGCGCTTACACCAAATTTGTCTGGGCTTAATGCACTACCAATACCAATAACGATAATGACAGGGTGAATACCAATCTGTGCAAGTAAAATTGATAATACGACAATAAGAACTGTTAACACGAGCACTGAGTTAAATGAAGCATTAAAAAGTAAATTGGAAAGTATTTCACCAATTTTCGTTTCAGAAATAGCGAATCCGAAATAACCGGCACTAATAAATATCGCTAATTCATTCTTTAACTTATAGAAAGAATTGTTCACTTGATCAACAGCATCGTGTACGTAACTTGCTGTTTGTCTTGCGAGAACTGACCATATAAAAGGGAGTATGAGCGCAACGACTGAAACGATAATAATCATATTAACTGGTAAAAAATAATCTAGTAAAAAGGATAAAGAAATAAGCGTGATTGAAAAAAGGATAAACGGCATTAAAGAATGATGATCTACATCATTTACGCTTTTAGACACTGTTTGTTTTAAAACAGGATCATCATCGAATGCAATAGATCTAAACATTATGATAGAAACAAAAAAGTAAAGTATGGATAATCCTAGTCCATAAAGACCAATTTGGAACCAAGATACATCAAATACAACGAGTACTAATCCCACGTTGACGAAGTATGGTGACCACAGCATACAAAATCCAAAACCACGCATAATCGTTAAAGTAAGTTTCTGATCTTGATATGTAGGGCTACTTTCTTCTACAATTCGTTTTACAATTGCCATAGAACCTAAGTTTAATATAAAACCTATAGAAGAAGTTAATATAAAACTAAAACGATATGGCTTAAAATCCTTAAGTGATTGCTTATTCTGTACTTTATATTTTAATGTAGATAAGTAACCTGCAGTAGCCATAAAAGTAGCAATAAGGGGAACAAATAAAAAAAGAGATAATAAGTTTATATTTTGTCCAAATCCTAACACTGCAGTTTTTATATGTATCCCTTCTAAATAAAAGCATATACTGCCTAAAATAAATAAAGAAGCGACTATCAGATTATTTGTCTTCGGGATGTGGAATAATGTGAAAACTAATAATGACCCACCAAGTATACTGTATAACGTTTTAATGTGAATGTTAGGGTAAAATTGATCAATGATATATATGAAAGCTGTCACATAGGATAACCACCCTAAAGCGACTAATAAGTATTTATTATGCGTTATAACCACCCCATTATTTTAACTTTTATGACAAGTATCATTTTAGCATAATTGTAAAATAAACGTATTTCCAATGCTAATAGGGAGACTCAAGAAGTTGAATGTTTACCTATCGAGTTTCCCTAAATGAAATGTGCAAAGCCGGGTGGTCATAGTGGGCATATTGTAGTAGGTGTGCGGCAAATTTTATATGCTACGACTTTTGAACGCCATCTTCTTTAGGTATAGGAATTGTTTTGCCAATTAGAAATTTACTGAACGAGAAATATCCTAGTGCTTTTGCGATAATCACTGCACCTAAAACAGAATATATAAAGGAAAATATAAAATATATTACCGGATTTAAGTATCCTATTGGCTTAAGGAAATACAATAATATTTTATGAAGCAAGTAAATATTAAAGGAATATTTACTGATAATGTAAATAAACTTAGGTACTTTTACTCTATTCATCGTAACTAAAATAATAAAAAAAATGACGCTAACAGTGTAAAACAGCATATCTACTCTTTTAGACGAAACGACGTCTAGTATATGTGACCTTGTTAAAATGCATATAACAGAGATAAAAAGAAAAGGCAGAATATACATCATATATTTCTGTTGTTCAATGTGCGCTTTAAGTAACTTGAAATGTCTTCCGCAATAAAATCCAAGTACAAAATAAAATAACCACCCTAAAAAAGGGACCCAATAACCACGTAACCAAAAATATTCGCCTACTTTTCCTGCGATTGGCTCGGTAAAGTTAAAAATACTTAAGTAAATGGCATTGATGAAGAATGCGATTAACAAAACTTTTTTTGCAGGCCACTTTACCATATATTTATGCAAGGCCGCGTGTAAAATATAAAACTGGAAAATTATTAAAATGAAGTATCCGTGATAACCACCTAAAAATAAATTTATTAACCATTCATATAAGATATCCTTCAAAGAATTACTTACTAAAATGGCAAACACTAAGCCGATAAATATAAAAGGTATTAATAAAAACTTAACTCTTTTTATAAAAAAGTCTTGAGGTAATTTATTTGGATAGGAATGAGCCAATAATAATTCTGATATAAATATGAAAGTTGGGGTACCGAAAAATGCAATAAAACGAATCACTATTAAGAAATATTCTTCTAGTTGTGGTATAGATTCCTCATAGTTGCCAAGCGTAGTGTTTACACAATGAGTAACTGCTACAGCAAGACAAGAAATTGCTCTTAACCAATATGCCTCATTTATGATTGGCCGACCCACTCCATAGCACTCCCTTCTCGTTACGAAAAAGATCACATTAAGTACTAAAGATACTATTTCCGGAAACTGTTATATTTATAAGTGAAAGAAGATGAATAAAGATATAAAGGGGAAAACGCATAAATTGTCGAAACAACTTATCAGGGTAAAGAAAAATCGTGAGGAGAATAAGATGAATAAAGTTGTATTAATTACAGGTACTAGTAGTGGATTTGGTTATTTCATATCTCTTGAACTGGCTTCTAAAGGATATCAAGTTGTTTCTACTATGAGAAGCCTAAACAATAGTCAACAATTAAAGGAGGAAGCAAATAAAGTAGGATGTAAGAATAATATGGACGTTGTAAAAATGGACGTAACGATTGAAAGTGACATACGTGACGTAGTCCAATATATTAAAGAAAACTATGGTAAGATAGATATTTTAATAAATAACGCAGGATATTGCTTAGGTGGTATTTCAGAATTTATTACTGTTAAAGAGTGGGAACGACAATTCGCAACAAATTTATTTGGTGTAATTTCTGTAACAAATGCTTTTTTACCGATAATGAGAAAACAGAGGAGTGGAAAGATAATCAATATAGGAAGTATTAGTGGAAGGATAGGCTTACCTGGGTTATCACCATATGCTTCATCTAAATTTGCTCTAGAGGGATACAGTGAATCTTTAAGGTTAGAGCTACTTCCCTTTAACATTAGTGTGAGTATTATAGAAGCTGGATCATACAACACAAAGATATGGGAAAAAGCGATGAAAAATATTGATACAAAAGTGACGCATCATGATTATAGTAAATATTTAAGTACTTTATACAAGAATGCAGAAACCACATCGAAAAAGGCATCCAACCCAATAGAGGTGATAAATATTGTCCAAAAAATTTGTCGTAGTAAAAGACCGCGTTTAAGGTATATAGTTGGAAACGGAGTTAGATTGACAATTTTTTTGAAATCTATATTACCGTGGAGTTGGATTGAATATATGATTGGGAGGAAACTAAAAAATTAAATATCCACATATTACCATTGTACTTATTTGTCGAATTTGATATATTATTTATCCAGCCCGTTACTAAACGGCTTAGTTAAAAAAATATATGAATAAGCAATTGATTAAATGTAAAAAGTTGTTGACAAATGTTGTACTTAAGTGATATGATATAAAAGTTGCTAAAACAACAACATAAAGTTTTGACCTTTGAAAACTAAACAAAAAGCCAAGCGAAGTGGGATAGACACATTGGTCGTATATTCGATTGATGAAAGGATATCCCGTCAATAAGATTTAAAAATTAGCCAAAATTTGGCTTGATGTCAGAGACATCGAACTCAACAATTTTTTGGAGAGTTTGATCCTGGCTCAGGACGAACGCTGGCGGCGTGCCTAATACATGCAAGTCGAGCGGATCAATTAAGAGCTTGCTCTTATGAGATCAGCGGCGGACGGGTGAGTAACACGTGGGCAACCTGCCTTACAGACTGGGATAACTCCGGGAAACCGAAGCTAATACCGGATGATCAACGGAACCGCATGGTTCTATTGTAAAAGTTGGGAGCAATCCTAACACTGTGAGATGGGCCCGCGGCGCATTAGCTAGTTGGTGAGGTAATGGCTCACCAAGGCAACGATGCGTAGCCGACCTGAGAGGGTGATCGGCCACACTGGAACTGAGACACGGTCCAGACTCCTACGGGAGGCAGCAGTAGGGAATCATCCGCAATGGGCGAAAGCCTGACGGTGCAACGCCGCGTGAACGATGAAGGTCTTCGGATTGTAAAGTTCTGTTGTTAGGGAAGAACAAGTGCCATTCAAATAGGTTGGCACCTTGACGGTACCTAACCAGAAAGCCCCGGCTAACTACGTGCCAGCAGCCGCGGTAATACGTAGGGGGCAAGCGTTGTCCGGAATTATTGGGCGTAAAGCGCGCGCAGGCGGTCTCTTAAGTCTGATGTGAAAGCCCACGGCTCAACCGTGGAGGGTCATTGGAAACTGGGGGACTTGAGTGTAGGAGAGGAAAGTGGAATTCCACGTGTAGCGGTGAAATGCGTAGATATGTGGAGGAACACCAGTGGCGAAGGCGACTTTCTGGCCTACAACTGACGCTGAGGCGCGAAAGCGTGGGGAGCAAACAGGATTAGATACCCTGGTAGTCCACGCCGTAAACGATGAGTGCTAGGTGTTAGGGGTTTCGATACCCTTAGTGCCGCAGTTAACACATTAAGCACTCCGCCTGGGGAGTACGGCCGCAAGGCTGAAACTCAAAGGAATTGACGGGGGCCCGCACAAGCAGTGGAGCATGTGGTTTAATTCGAAGCAACGCGAAGAACCTTACCAGGTCTTGACATCCTCTGACACTCCTAGAGATAGGACGTTCCCCTTCGGGGGACAGAGTGACAGGTGGTGCATGGTTGTCGTCAGCTCGTGTCGTGAGATGTTGGGTTAAGTCCCGCAACGAGCGCAACCCTTGATCTTAGTTGCCAGCATTCAGTTGGGCACTCTAAGGTGACTGCCGGTGACAAACCGGAGGAAGGTGGGGATGACGTCAAATCATCATGCCCCTTATGACCTGGGCTACACACGTGCTACAATGGGTGGTACAAAGGGCAGCAAAGCCGCGAGGCCGAGCGAATCCCATAAAGCCACTCTCAGTTCGGATTGCAGGCTGCAACTCGCCTGCATGAAGCCGGAATTGCTAGTAATCGCGGATCAGCATGCCGCGGTGAATACGTTCCCGGGCCTTGTACACACCGCCCGTCACACCACGAGAGTTTGTAACACCCGAAGTCGGTGAGGTAACCTTTTGGAGCCAGTCGCCGAAGGTGGGACAGATGATTGGGGTGAAGTCGTAACAAGGTATCCCTACCGGAAGGTGGGGATGGATCACCTCCTTTCTAAGGAGCAGTTATTTTCTACAACAACTGTAGAAACATAAAGCTCATTACTTTCGAACTTCGCTTTGGACTTTTTGTTTAGTTTTGAGAGGTCATACTCTCAAAATAAAGTTGTTGTGCTCGCTGAACGCTAACGCGTATCAGCTCAAAAGACAGCACAACTACTTGATTATCGCACACTTGCGTGGTGCGATTTGTCCTTTGAAAACTAGATAACAAAAACTGATTTAAATGATCACCAGTAGATATCAATAGAAGTCTATTCTTCTAACGAAATCAACTGTGTGTCTTAGTTAAGGCAAATGTAAGACGCCACACTTTTTAGTGGTTAAGCTAGAAAGGGCGCACGGTGAATGCCTTGGCACTAGGAGCCGACGAAGGACGGGACGAACACCGATATGCTTCGGGGAGCTGTAAGTAAGCTTTGATCCGGAGATTTCCGAATGGGGGAACCCACCATCCGTAATGGGATGGTATCCATACTTGAATACATAGGGTATGAGAAGGCAGACCTGGGGAACTGAAACATCTTAGTACCCAGAGGAAGAGAAAGCAAATGCGATTTCCTGAGTAGCGGCGAGCGAAACGGAATTAGCCCAAACCAAGAGGCTTGCCTCTTGGGGTTGTAGGACACTCCACACGGAGTTACAAAGAAACAGCGTAGGTGAAGCGATCTGGAAAGGTCTGCGAGACAAGGTAACAGCCCTGTAGCCGAAACGTTGTTTCCTCCGGAGTGTATCCTGAGTACGGCGGGACACGTGAAACCCCGTCGGAATCCGGGAGGACCATCTCCCAAGGCTAAATACTCCCTAGTGACCGATAGTGAACCAGTACCGTGAGGGAAAGGTGAAAAGCACCCCGGGAGGGGAGTGAAAGAGATCCTGAAACCGTGTGCCTACAAGTAGTTGGAGCCCGTTAATGGGTGACAGCGTGCCTTTTGTAGAATGAACCGGCGAGTTACGATAACGTGCGAGGTTAAGTTGAAGAGACGGAGCCGCAGCGAAAGCGAGTCTGAATAGGGCGCCATAGTACGTTGTTGTAGACCCGAAACCGTGTGATCTACCCATGTCCAGGGTGAAGTCCAGGTAACACTGGATGGAGGCCCGAACCCACGCACGTTGAAAAGTGCGGGGATGAGGTGTGGGTAGGGGTGAAATGCCAATCGAACACGGAAATAGCTGGTTCTCCCCGAAATAGCTTTAGGGCTAGCCTCGAGGTGAGAGTATTGGAGGTAGAGCACTGATTGGACTAGGGGTCCCCACAGGATTACCGAATTCAGTCAAACTCCGAATGCCATTTACTTATCCTCGGGAGTCAGACTGCGAGTGCTAAGATCCGTAGTCAAGAGGGAAACAGCCCAGACCATCAGCTAAGGTCCCAAAGTATACGTTAAGTGGAGAAGGATGTGGAGTTGCTTAGACAACCAGGATGTTGGCTTAGAAGCAGCCACCATTGAAAGAGTGCGTAATAGCTCACTGGTCGAGTGACTCTGCGCCGAAAATGTACCGGGGCTAAACGTATCACCGAAGCTATGGATTGTCCTTACGGACAGTGGTAGGGGAGCGTTCCAAGGGCGTTGAAGCATGACCGGAAGGACATGTGGAGCGCTTGGAAGTGAGAATGCCGGTATGAGTAGCGAAAAGAGGGGTGAGAATCCCCTCCGTCGAAAGCCTAAGGTTTCCTGAGGAAGGCTCGTCCGCTCAGGGTAAGTCGGGACCTAAGCCGAGGCCGAAAGGCGTAGGCGATGGCAAACAGGTTGAAATTCCTGTACCACCACGTCACCGTTTGAGCAACGGGGGGACGCAGGAAGGTAGGGTAAGCGCACTGATGGATATGTGCGTCGAAGCAGTGAGGCTGACAAGTAGGCAAATCCGCTTGTCATAAGGCTGAGCTGTGATCGCGAGGGAAATTATAGTACCGAAGTTCCTGATCCTACACTGCCAAGAAAAGCCTCTAGCGAGGTGACTGGTGCCCGTACCGCAAACCGACACAGGTAGGCGGGAAGAGAATTCTAAGACGCGCGGGAGAACTCTCGTTAAGGAACTCGGCAAAATGACCCCGTAACTTCGGGAGAAGGGGTGCTCTATTAGGGTGTATGCCCGAGAGAGCCGCAGTGAATAGGCCCAAACGACTGTTTATCAAAAACACAGGTCTCTGCCAAGCCGTAAGGCGAAGTATAGGGGCTGACACCTGCCCGGTGCTGGAAGGTTAAGAGGAGGGGTTATCCTTCGGGAGAAGCTCTGAATTGAAGCCCCAGTAAACGGCGGCCGTAACTATAACGGTCCTAAGGTAGCGAAATTCCTTGTCGGGTAAGTTCCGACCCGCACGAAAGGTGCAACGATTTGGGCACTGTCTCAACGAGAGACCCGGTGAAATTATATTACCTGTGAAGATGCAGGTTACCTGCGACAGGACGGAAAGACCCCATGGAGCTTTACTGTAGCTTGATATTGGATTTTGGTACAACTTGTACAGGATAGGTAGGAGCCTTGGAAGCCGGAGCGCTAGCTTCGGTGGAGGCGTCGGTGGGATACTACCCTGGTTGTACTGGAATTCTAACCTCGGTCCGTAATCCGGATCAGGGACAGTGTCAGGTGGGCAGTTTGACTGGGGCGGTCGCCTCCTAAAAAGTAACGGAGGCGCCCAAAGGTTCCCTCAGAATGGTTGGAAATCATTCGTAGAGTGCAAAGGCATAAGGGAGCTTGACTGCGAGACATACAGGTCGAGCAGGGACGAAAGTCGGGCTTAGTGATCCGGCGGCACCGTATGGAAGGGCCGTCGCTCAACGGATAAAAGCTACCCTGGGGATAACAGGCTAATCTCCCCCAAGAGTCCACATCGACGGGGAGGTTTGGCACCTCGATGTCGGCTCATCGCATCCTGGGGCTGAAGTAGGTCCCAAGGGTTGGGCTGTTCGCCCATTAAAGCGGTACGCGAGCTGGGTTCAGAACGTCGTGAGACAGTTCGGTCCCTATCCGTCGCAGGCGTAGGAAATTTGAGAGGAGCTGTCCTTAGTACGAGAGGACCGGGATGGACACACCGCTGGTGTACCAGTTGTTCCGCCAGGAGCATAGCTGGGTAGCTACGTGTGGAAGGGATAAGTGCTGAAAGCATCTAAGCATGAAGCCCCCCTCAAGATGAGATTTCCCATCACGTAAGTGAGTAAGATCCCTCAGAGATGATGAGGTTGATAGGTCTCATGTGGAAGCATGGCGACATGTGAAGCTGAGAGATACTAATCGATCGAGGGCTTAACCAAACTTTACTAAGACGATCATTTAATCAGAATATGTTATCTAGTTTTGAGAGGATAAACTCTCATAAATAGTCCAGTGACGATAGCGGAGAGGTCACACCCGTTCCCATGCCGAACACGGTAGTTAAGCTCTCAAGCGCCGATGATAGTTGGGGGTTTCCCCCTGTGAAAGTAGGACGTTGCTGGGCAGATAAAGTCATTCTCAATAGAGAGTGGCTTTTTTTAATTTGTTTAGGGTATGGGCTTTTGTGTACCGAAGGCAGGATTTGTTTTGATAAATGTAGTGAAATGAAAGAGAAGTGTTCTTTTAGGGAGGGGCGCAATGATGCGTGAAATAGTGGTGGAAATAGAATAAAGTGATCATACGAGGCCAATGACACGCGAGAAAGTAGTGGGAATGAAATAAAGTGTGTCATACGAGAGTAATGAAACATGAAATCTTAAGAAAAATAAAATAAGGTGTATCATAAGCAAGCAATGCTACCCCAAAACTAAACCGGCACTTAACAAAGGTAATCATAAGCAAGCAACGCTACCCCAAAACCACCCCCGCACTCAACGAAGGTAATCATAGGCAAGCAATGCTACCCCAAAACTAAACCGGCACCCAACAAAGGTAATCATAAGCAAGCAATGCTGCCCGAAAAGCCAAACCTCACTCAACGAAGGTCATCATAGAGAAGCAATGCTACCCCAAAACTAAACCGGCACTTAACAAAGGTAATCATAAGCAAGCAACGCTATCCCAAAACCACCCCCGCACTCAACGAAGGTAATCATAAGCAAGCAATGCTACCCCAAAACTAAACCGGCACTTAACAAAGGTAATCATAAGCAAGCAATGCTACCCCAAAACCACCCCCGCACTCAACGAAGGTAATCATAAGCAAGCAATGCTACCCCCAAACTAAACCGGCACCCAACAAAGGTAATCATAAGCAAGCAATGCTGCCCGAAAAGCCAAACCTCACTCAACGAAGGTCATCATAGGCAAGCTACACTACCCGAAAAACAAAAAAACAATTCACGAAGTTCATCATAGACAGACAATGCTACTTGAAAAAGCAAAAACTACTTAATGAAAGTCTTCATAGTCAAGTAACGCAGCCACACATATTAAAAACTTATTCTAAATAAACAGCAAATACTAACCTCATCAACTTCTAAAACCGGACGAAGTAACAATCCTAAATAATACTCTAGCTACACTACATTTCTTTCCAATTATCATTAAACATTTAATATTTAATAACCAAAAATCATTTAAATCGTACTGTATACCCAAATAATAATTCCCGATATGTCTACAACTTAATAGCCATGTTCTAAATCATTGAAATCTCATCAAATTATTATTTTTTGCAAGCTTCATTAACCATTTAATTAAATGAAATTTAGTATTCTTTTATTTTTCACCTCAATTGACATTAGTAAGTATTCATACTCTAACACTTCTTTTCATACATATGCTGTTAATGGTTTCTGGAAGCCACTATATATAAGCTTTCAAAACACTTTTTGAACAATTATCATCAGAACTTCTTTTATGAAATCCTATTTAAGGAGAGGATATCAATGGAGCAAATGGTTGAGTATGTAATTGGCGAAGCTCTCATTTTAGTGCCAGTCCTACTTATTATTGGAAAAATAATAAAAGAAGCTCAATATGTCCCGAATAAATATATTCCATCAATACTTTTATGTATTGCATTGCTTTGTTCAGGATTTTTAATTGGATGGCATATTGAAGCTTTTATTCAAGGTGTATTAGTTACTGGAGTTGCTGTTTTCAGCCACCAAATTTATAAACAATCTACAAAATAGTTTTATCAAAGTAGAAAAATAAATATAACGTAATAGAGGGAGTCTCATAGACTATAAAGCATCTTGACTACACTATCCACATACCACAATAAAGACTCAAAGTATGCAAGTGATAGCGTCAAGGCTACGTATATTCATTCATTAAATGGTGGATCAGAAGGGAAAATACCCTGTTGATTCACCATTTTATTTTTTATATAAAAGCAAGATAAGATCGAATCTTATGTAAAAAATAGGTATTTATTACATAATAGGAGTATTGACCTATGCAATACCTATTTTTTATTATATATTTATATTAAAAAGGAGGGGTTGGATGTCTTCCTTCACATACGTTGGTGTAAGTACTGCAGATTCATGGGAAGTTGCTGGTAGAGAAGCGACTATTGAAGCAATGTCTTATATTACAAATGCAAATAAACCAAAAATGTTAAAGATCATGTATACCGAGGACGCAGAGCCTGATGATTATAAAGCGATCTACAAAGGTTTAAGATCTGTTTCTAATGATGTGATCGTAATTGGTGGTAGAGTTAAGTATTTGTATACCTCAAAAGGTGTTTTACATAAAGGGGTGGTAGTCGTTGCTTTAAATTGGGATGGAGAATTAATAGAACCGATTCTTTTTCACCGAGATTATGATTTAAATAAAATAGATGAGCAGTTTAACCAATCTATTAAATCGTATCAACATGACTATGAGGTTACAATATATACGTTGTGGTCTGGTTTTAATTATATGATGAATGTTGGAGAACAGTGGTACAATACATTTGGTCCATCAATTAATATATTTGGTGGTGGTTGTGTAGAGATTGCTATTGAAGATCAAGTATACTTTGATTATGGGGTTGCCGTTGCTTTTTTATCTAAGAAAAGGTTTGAATATGTACTTGGGCATGGTTGTCAGCCAGAAGGTCGTCCTTTAATGATAACACGTGCAGATAAACATAACATTTATGAGATAGATGGTATGAGTGCGACAGAAGTGTATGATCAGCTTTGTGATGACGTTACTGCGAAGCTTGGTAAAAAGAGGGATGAAGGTGTTGAATGGTCTTTTTCATTCGGTTATCCTACAGTAAATGGGGAGTATGTTCTTCAGGAGCCTGTAGCTATTAATAGAGAGAATGATAGTATTCAAATGTTTTTAGAAATTCCAGATAATAGTGTTGTTAGAATTTTAGTTGCGAGGTCAGATACTATTTTTAACAAGTCTGTACAATTAGTAGATGAGTATATGAATAAATTCGATAACACACCTAATTTTAATTTAGTGATAAACTGTGTTAGCCGAATGGACGCCTTAGACTACCAATTTCGTGAAAAAGAATTAGCGTTGTTTAAAGAGCATTTAGGCGATAATCATTTTGTCGGTTTCTCATCTATTGGAGAATTAGGAATTCCTAAAGGTATGCCTATATATAGTCATCAAAAGACGCTAATTATTTTTGGTGTTTCGTAATAAAGGGGGTATAAATTTGAATGAAGTCCCTAGTAATTTACTTCAAGCGTTAGAAAATGATATAACTCAAATCGCAATATTATATGATATATCTATGATCGTTGGTATTAATGATCGTGATCACTTAATGTCTTTAATATTAGATAAAGCAACGAGAACATTAAGTAGTGATATGGCTGTTGTTATTTTAAAGAATAATCATGTCTTGGAAGCCGTTTGTTCGAGAGGAGTTTTAATTAGCGAAGTAGATCGTTTACTTGGAGATGATTCTCTTCAATCAGACATTATTAACTTATGTGATAATGTACAAAACTCTCATTTCGTAAAGGAATCAACGGACGGTATTGACTTTGCTGGAACGAAGTATGCGACTTTATTGTTTCAGCCTATTAAATCCCAAGGTCATGTTTTAGGAGTCATTATTATTGGACGCCTCTTGAAATCAGGCTTCAATAGAGAAGAGCTTAAACTTTTCTCCTTATTAGCACAAAAGGCTTATGTTTCATTAGAAAATATTAAGTTAAGAGAAGAAGTATATTTACAAAGCATTACAGATGCTTTAACAGGATTATATAATTTTCGATATATAGAAAGTAAAATGAGTAAGACTCTACAAGATGCTGAAGAACGACAGCAAAATTTAACGCTTGTTCTTATGGACTTTTTACACTTTAAGGATGTAAACGACAGGCTTGGTCACAAAATGGGGAATCATGTTTTAGCGCAGTTTGGCAGCTTTTTAAGAGAGCAATTTCCAGAAAATGATTGCTGTAGGATAGGTGGGGATGAATTTTTAATCGTATTTGTAGATAAAACTCTCGAGGAAGTAAAGAGAGAGTGTGAGAAGATTAAATCATTTGTTCACCGTAAAAGTGTGAAAGATATAATATCAAGAGGTATAAATTTTGGTGTTGATGTTGGTTTTTCTCGTTATCGAGAAGATGGATATAATTACGGAGAGCTGTACAAAGTTGCTGATGCACGCATGTATGAAGATAAAGCGAAAAATAAGCGTGAGCAATAATGGTTGTTAATATGTTTACTAGAAAAAATGCTTCAACTCGCTCTTATATAGGGGCGAGTTTTTTTAATTGGATTTCTTATAACGGATAATAGGCATAGCAGCAACAAGCACTGAGACGGCTGCACCCATACGAGTTACGAACTTATTAGGTTATAAATAATCATATAGTTTTTTAATAAAAAATAAAATATAGTTGTTAGAAAATTAACACATTTGTTATGCTAAATATAATAAACATATTATTACTTTTATTTTAAATTCCATTAGCTGCTTAGAACTGTATTAAAGGAGAGAGCGATATGCTAAATGTATTTCGAATCGATTCTAGATTAGGGATTTCCATACCGAAATTAGGTAAACCGTGGACTGATTATTCATTGAAGGAACAATCTCAAATCTTATCTATTTGGGAAAAAGAAAGAGCAATCATTCCAGAAAAAATAAAGGAGATTGAAAAGATTGTTACTGTGAAAACGAAAGAATTGTTAGAGGAAAATGATGTTGATAAAATGAACGAATTAAATCATGTAATTATGAACTACGCAAGTATTATTAACGATCTCAATATTTGGTTTCGTATAGAGCCACAATTAACAGAAGAACGTGAAGAGGATATAGCAACTTAAATCATGTTGATTAATAATGTCTGTTTAGTACCGATTTAGTGGTTTTGTTGAGAAAAACTAAACTGGTAAAGTAACATCGTGACGTTCCTTACCAGTTAGTTTGTTTACTGTTAAAATAAATTATTCATGAGTCTGGCCATCTAATGCTTCTGGAATCATTGTGAAGCCTTCAATGACTGTATCCTCTTCTACTTCTATCATTAAGTAACGTTTTCCACTAAAGTGTATTTGTCTTACATAGCTTAAATCTTGTGGACTAATAGCAATTTTGGCAACCTTTGTATCTATCTTAATTGATTTTGATTTATACTTTGAGACGATACTACTTGCTTTTATTTCATACTTTTCATCATCTACGACTCTCTGGAACGCTGATTCTACTTTTTCCGTATTCACGTCTTTTACACCACTATTAATTAATACTCGCTCCACATCTTTATAGTCTAATTTTGGTGATTCTTCATCCTCATTTTCTTCTACAACACGGTTAATTTCTTCATATACATTAGATAGGGTAGAAGTATTTAATTTATCTTCCGATACACTTTTTACAATTTCTTCAAACACAATTTTATCATCTTGTGCTGTCATCGCATCTTCACAGTTTAAGATCTCTTCAATGAATTGATAATCTAGTTCATATGCTTTTGCAGCGGAATAAAGTACGTGATTGACATCTGCAACATTATCAGTGAAACATGGGAATAAAAAGCCACCGATAGGCGCGTTTAAATTTATAATGGGATCTACTACAATGTTATATTTGAATTCTTTCTCGACATAATCAAAAAGTAATTCCTTTTTGGGGTCTTGAGTTTTATTCATGCTACACAATATAAAAGAATGGGAATAAACAGCATCTCGATCACTTTCTTCAGTCTCTTCATTACTTCGCTTCACAGGTTTTAAATATTCTCCTCGAATAAACGAGACGACAATATCCATTTCATATTGTTTGTTTTTCAACATTTTTTCAACGATTTTAAGCATTTGTACTTTCCAATCGTCTACTTCACTGCTAAGTAATCCTTGGTGCAAAATTAACTGGCTACTATTTTCTGCATCACGTTTAAATTTTAATTCAAATAATTTCTCATCTAATTGACCAGCTAATAATTTTTTAAAGTTATTCATAAATAACTCTTGTTGGTCTTGATCAAGCATTTCAAATGGCTGACTTTGATGATGATAAATTTCACTTGATTCTTTCATAATATATACATTGAAAATATCCTTAATTTTAAGCAAGTCGTTTTCAACCTTAAATTGTTTACGAATATTGGCGATATCTTTTTTATTCATGTTCTTAGCACTCCTTAGAAGTAGTTGATTTGTAGGGGAATCTTATATTTACAAATCGATAATTGATGCATAGAAAGAGGAGAGTAAATACATAGATTTACCCTTTATTTTTATTAGGCATTCTATTATTTTAACATAGAGTTTGTAATAATATGAACGTTAATATTACGAAATATATTAGATAGTACGGCATTGGTGTTATTTTAACCGACCAGTAACTTCAACATCAATGTGGATTTCTGGACATTGTTCATTTTGTTGAGATACGATAGTCTTAAGGCTAAAAGAAATATGGGTATCTTATGATATGTATTCTTATTTGAAACTCATAGAAAGGGTGTAATATATGAAAATTCTTGTTGTAGGTGCCAATGGACAAATAGGAAAACATCTTGTTACTTTTCTTCAACAGAGTGAGGGTATGCAAGCAAAGGCAATGATTCGTAACGAACAACAGGCTGATTTTTTTGAATCTAAAGGAGCAGAGACAGTTATTGTCGATCTTGAACAAGACATTGATCCAATTGCTAACGCAGCTAAAGATGTCGATGCAATTGTGTTTACTGCTGGTTCTGGTCCACATACAGGAAAAGACAAAACGATTATGGTTGACCTTGACGGAGCGGTTAAAACAATTGAAGCAGCGAAGTTGGCTAACGTAAAAAGGTTTATTATGATTAGTTCCTTTGACACGAGACGAGATGCAATACAACATGCACCTGCTTCATTTGCACCTTATGTTGCAGCAAAACATTATGCAGATGATTGGTTAAGGCGAACAGATTTAGATTATACCATCATCCATCCTGGTGGATTAACTAACGAGAAGGGCATAGGACATGTGACTGTAGGAGAAGAAGTAGAAAGAGGAGAGATTCCAAGAGAAGATGTTGCACGTGTTATCGTTAATTGCTTAGAAAACAACGCAACGATCGGAAAGGAATTTCAGTTAATTACAGGCTCCACACCGATAAATAAAGCGATTGATGAATTATAACTTTTTATTAACTGTACGAAAAGGTATGAAACCTTTTTCGTACAGTTTTTTTTCAAATTAATGAATCATTATAATTTTTTGTTGTAAACGCATTCAATTTGAGTTAAAATTCATAGATTAGTGTTTGTTTTTATTTATCGTAGAAGGTGAGAGAACTCCTCAATGTTAGTAGGTTAATAGATCTCTTATCTAAATAGAAAGGAAAGTGAATGTAATTGAACAAAGGTTTAATGCCATCATATTTACTTGGAGCAGATGGGCTACGTGCCCTTGCCTGTTTAGCAGTTATTTTTCATCATTTAACACAGCGGTTAGCAATGCATAATCAAACTACTGTAGTGCAAGAGACGCAAGCATTTTTCTTACTAGGAAACGCTGGAGTAAGTGTGTTTTTTGTCCTTAGTGGTTTTCTACTTGCGCTGCCATTTTGGAAAAGCTATTTAGTAGGTGGAAAGTTTCTGGACATGAAGCACTATGTGTTTAGACGTGCGGTGCGAATTGTTCCCGGCTTTTACGCAGCTTTTTTCGTATCCGTTTTACTAGCATACATTTGGCAAGTAGAAACAGAATTTTCAATTGCAAGGTTGATAACAGGATTAACCTTTACTTCTGGTTTTCATTATACAACCTTTTTCCCTTCCGAGTTAAATGGTCCATTATGGTCGATTAGCTTTGAGGTGTTTAGTTATTTGCTTATGCCAATCTTTATGCTCGGCCTATTTTATCTAGGAAAGAAGCGCTCCTTTACAAAAGCAATTTCTTATTGGTTAGGTGTGATGGTGTTGATTCTCATTCTTAATCAAGGCGTGCATTTTTTATTTACACCTGATGAGGTTCAAAGAGGATGGGAGTATGGATTAATAGGCGGGGCGAAATTTTGGATCCCAAACTATAATCCAATCGGTTTTTTTGGTCAGTTTGCTATAGGTGTCATTGCTTCGCTCGTTACAGTTCATCTATTTAGAAGGACCGATCTCATACAGAGGTTTAAACAAAAAGGCGGCTTTGATATCGTTAGTGGACTTAGTTTAGCATTAGTATTTTTCTTTATTTTTCTGGTTAGACATTCAGGAGAATTTAGTTTAAGCATACAAAATCAACCTTACTATTTTCCAATTTTCCCAACGTTAATTGCGATCACCTTGTGTACTGCACCACTTTCACGTTTATTTGGAAAAATTCTTGATAATTTTCTATTTCGTTATACAGCAAAAGTGTCCTTTGGACTATACATTTGGCACTTTTTAGTCATCACTATGGTCGAAAGGTACTGGCAACCAACCTACGTACACATGGGTATGAGCGATTTCAATACATGGTTAGTAGTATCTATCGTAGTATTATTCATATCATATATCATTGCGACGTTATCTTATTATCTCATTGAAAATCCTGTACTAATATGGGCTCATAAAAGACAGCGACGCACAACTCAAAAAGAGCAAACGGTTAGAAAAGAGGCAATGTAATACTTATTGTGTGAGAAAATGTTTGCAACGTTTAATTTTAGGGGATTGAGTATAAACATTTATATTTACTTTTTTGAAATGTATGCAATATAATAACTCATGAAATAATATAAACGTTAAAATAATTTCTCGTTTGAGGTGGATAGCATGATAAAGGAATATGATAAGCCTGTTATAGTCATTAGTAAATGTTTAGGGTTTGATGCATGTCGTTTCAATGGAGATGTTGTGAATGATAAATTTATAGAAAAGCTATCTCATTACGTTACTTATTACACTGTCTGTCCAGAGGTGGAAATTGGTTTAGGAACACCTCGAAAACCAATACGTCTCGTTTCAACTAAGCCAAATGGTAATGTGAAATTAGTACAGCCAGAAACAGAGTTAGATTTAACAAATAAGATGCAACAATTTTCCACCCAATTTTTAGATTCATTAGAAGATGTCGATGGATTTATTTTAAAAAACCGTTCGCCTAGCTGTGCTGTTACTGATGCAAAAGTATTGAGCGATTCCGAAAGTCCTTCAACCATTAGGAAACAAGGAGGTATTTTTGGAGAGGCAGTGTTAGAGAGGTTTTCTCATTTAGCGGTGGAGGATGAAGGCCGGTTAAAAAACTATAAAATTAGAGAGCATTTTCTAGTTAAGCTTTTTACAATTGCCAGATTCAAAAGAATAAAAAGGAAATGTAATTTTAAGGATCTTCTACATTTCCATTCTAGTAATAAATACTTACTGATGGCTTATAATCAGTTGAAATTAAAGGAATTGGGACGTATTACAGCGAACGGGAAAAAGTATCGTGTCAAAGAGCTGTATGAACAATATGAGAAAATTTTATTAGATATATTAAGTGAAATGCCCACGCATAGGTCTCATATTAATGTACTTCAGCATATTATGGGTTATTTTTCTAAAGAATTATCTAAGGAAGAAAAGGTATTCTTTATGGAATTACTAGAGCAGTATCGTGAAAACATGGTACCGTTAAGTAGTCCGATTGGTGTGCTTAAGTCATGGAATGCAAGGTTTAAAAATGCTTATCTTGCAGCACAAACATTCTTCTCTCCATATCCTGAACAATTAATTGCAATCACAGACTCTGGAAAAGGAAGAAACTTCTCATAAAACTAATCAATTAAGAAATTTATCATGTTATCCTATTCCTATCTAGAAAACATTAAATAACTCATTTATTTCAATGAAAATCAAAACTTTGCAGCCCTCTGTTGTACTTAACGGAGGGCTTTATTTATGTCATGAGCATGATCATTGCATATTATAAATAAGTTTCGTATAGTTCTTGTATATATAATGTATAAAGATTTTAATATCAATTTTTTTATAAGTTTATTACATTAATAAAGCAAACTTTGCACGCATGGCAAATAAATAGGAGGATTGGCAGAATGTTTAAAGGATCATATCAATACAAGACGATATTACGAAAAGATATTGACGACACTTGGGAATTTTTTAGTTCTGCCGAAAACTTAGTCAAGATTACACGTTTTCCAATTGTAAAAGTGCTTTCATCGCCAAAAGTTGTCGAAGGGAATTCCATTCAATTACAACTGCATTTTATTTTGTTTCGACTGAGATGGACGTTAAAGATTAACAAGGTTAAAGAAAATCATCTATTTATTGATGAAGCCTTATCATCGCCATTCCCTTTTACAAAATGGATACATACACATACTTTTATTGAAAAAGAAGGTAGCACCATCATGTTAGATAAGGTTGAATATGAATCATACATACCTTCTTTTATTATTCGAGTAATGATGCATGGGATGTTTAGAAACCGAAAGAAGATGCTGAAGCGGTATTTCTAGAATGATATAAATAAAGTATATGAATGGAGATGGAAGTAATGGTGAAAGGGAAAGCGAACGCAATAGAAACATATGCTAATTGGTTTTCTAAAAAGCGCAGTAAATGGATTGTTCTCTTTTTGTGGATTGGAATTGCACTTCTGTTAAACTTAACTTTACCTCAAGCAAATAGTTTAATAGATGATAGTGCCGGAAATTTAGATAAAACGAAATCATCATCACAGGCAGCTGCAATAATAGATGAGGAGTTTTCAAGTGAGAGCGGTATTCCAGCATTAGTTGTCTGGCACAAGTTAAATGGAATAGAGCAATCTGATTTAAAGTATTTTCAAGAAATTGTTGAACATCTTACTGAAAATCCACTTCCTTATCAAGATATGGTACCTCCATTCCATAACATGCCACGAGAAGTACTGGAACAACAAGTTTCAGAGGACGGTACGACACTTATCCTACCAATTTTCTTTCAAAGTGGGGTAGATGCTGGGAAAATCGAACAAGATCTCCTGATGATGAGTGAACAAATAGAATCTATAATTGGGTTCAATCCCTTTGAAGTCGATGTACAATCGGGTGAGTTAAGTGCAAGGGTTAGCGGTCCCGCTGGAATATTGGTTGATGCTACGCAGCTTTTTTCAGCTGGTGACTTCTCGCTTACGATCATTACGTTTGTTTTAGTATTAACAGTACTGTTACTTATATATCGTTCACCAATTTTGGCCTTTATTCCACTCATTGGAGTTGCTTTTGCATATATGGTGATTAGTCCTATCCTTGGATGGTTAGCTTACCAAGGCTGGATCACTTACGACTCACAAGGAATATCTATTATGACTGTTCTACTATTCGGAGCGGGAACAGACTATTGTTTATTTCTTATCTCGAGGTTCCGATATTATTTAGAGCTCGAATCAAATAAATTAACCGCTCTTAAATTAGCTATAAGTGATAAGGGTGGAGCCATTTTAATGAGTGGCTTAACGACAGTTTTTGCTTTATCTTTATTATTATTAGCCGACTTTGGACCAATCCAAAGGTTCAGTATCCCATTTGTTGTAGCCATCTTCGTTGTTGCGCTATCTAGTGTTACGCTAGTCCCATCACTTCTTGCTGTATTGGGACGTAGGGCCTTTTTTCCTTTCATTCCTCGAACATTTGAAATGGAGAAGGAACGAGCAAAGCAAAAGGGGAAGCGATTTTCTGAAAATAGGAATCGCAAACAGTTTGGAGAGAAGGTTAGAAATTTTGTGATTAATAGGTTTAAAGTAGCAACTATAGTAACAACAATCGTACTAATAGCATTGGCTAGCGCAGTATTCCAAATAGAGTATACGTATGATACGCTATCTTCTTTTCCTGATGATATGCCATCAAAAGAAGGATTTGCTCTCATAGGAGACTCTTTTCATGAGGGACAGCTTGCGCCGGTGAGTGTTATTGTCGACACAAAGGGGCATGCGTTAGACTTAACCCAAACACTGGAAGAGCTTTCATATATAAAAAGGGTTTCCGATCCAGAAGAGGGTCAAAACAATAAGGACATAGTGATGATTAACGTAGAACTGGATATGAATCCTTACTCCAATGAAGCAATGGATGTAATTCCAGAGCTAAAAGAAGTAATGAGCAGCTCCCTTTTGTCTGCTGGAATTCAGGAAAGTAACACTCAGTATTGGATTGGTGGCCAAACAGCTGAGCAATATGAGATCCGAGAAACGTCAAATAGGGACGTGTTTGTATTAGTTCCCCTAATTATTGCCATTATAGCAACTCTCGTTTTTCTATACTTAAAGTCTCTTACAGCTATGTTGTATTTAACGATTACGGTCATCATTAGTTATTTCTCCGCTCTTGGTTTAGGGTGGCTTGTCATTCATTATCTTTTAGGTGCAGATGCGATTCAAGGTTTTATTCCGTTATACGTCTTTATTTTCTTAGGTGCACTCGGGGTCGATTATAATTTATTTTTGAAATCAAGTATATGGAAAAAAGCCCCTCACATGCCTTTAAAACAAGCTATTCAAGAAAGTGCTGCAGAAACCGGTCCTGTTATAAATTCTGCTGGTGTCATATTGGCTGGAACGTTCTCAGTATTAGCCACACTGCCAATTCAAATTTTAGTTCACTTTGGAATTATAACCGCTATTGGTGTACTAATTGATACGTTTATCGTTCGTCCATTCCTCGTTCCAGCGATAACAGCTTGGTTAGGCGAAAAAGCATTCTGGCCTGCGAAAAGAAAAGCTTTAAATTGATTTAACAACCAATAAAATGAATATAATGTAGTATTTTCATGAAGTTAATACAAAAAACGCTGTGTAAAATGTCCATATACTCTGGCTTGTGCAAAGGTGGTTAATTTTTTGGATAGCATTGTTTAGGTAAAATTGAAAAAATACTAGGAAAGTGATAGGGGGAATAGTTCATGGATATGAAATATCCAATTGGAATGTTTCAATTTGATGGTGAGATTACTAACTGCGTAACAAGAGATTGGATAATTGAGATTGAAGAATTACCAAGCTTATTACGAAATGCTGTAAAAGACTTTGACGATGAACAACTTGACACACCTTATCGTCCAGAAGGATGGACTGTTCGGCAAGTAATACATCACTTAGCAGATAGTCATTTGAACGCATACGTTCGCTTTAAATTAGCTCTTACGGAAGAAGAACCAATAATTAAGCCTTATGATGAAGCGAAGTGGGCGGAACTTTCTGATTATAAAATACCAATTGATATATCTCTATCACTGCTCGAAGCCTTGCATAAACGCTGGACAATGCATTTGCAAGATCTAAGCGCGTCTGATTTGAAAAAAACATTTATTCATCCAGATTCTGGTGTAGTTTCAGTAGGTGAAAATATAGGAATTTACGCTTGGCACGGGCGACATCATCTTGCACATATTACTTCTTTGCGTAAGCGTAAGGGGTGGTAACAAATTTCGTGAAAGATTATACTTTAAGTACTTCCTTTATTTCTACAAGTATTCATAACAATATTGTAAAAATGGCTTGGTTCATATTGAACTGAGCCATTTTATTTATGCTTTTTATAGATACAAATTTGGTTGCAATTATAGGCGAGAATTTATCTGCATTTTTGACTTGTGCAAAACAATTATTCTGGGCAAAAATAGTTTACTAATGTTATACAACTTGTTATCTTACAAAAACGTTGCTGTAGACCCACATGGTGTACGTTTGCTAGGATTAAATAGCATTGAGATTAATACATAATGTAAATTGGCTGAAGAGGTGAAATAAATGGTTAATCGCTTTAAACAAGCTGAGGTTGCCACGTGGATAGGGATACTAGTTAATGGCTTACTAGCTATAATAAAAGGAATTATCGGTTGGATATCAGGTAGTCGTGCACTCATTGCAGACGCTGCTCATTCTGCTTCAGATGTAGCGGGGTCAATCGCAGTTTTAGCAGGATTAAGGACAGCGCAAAAACCACCCGATAAAGAACATCCATATGGTCACGGAAAAGCGGAAAATGTGGCGACAATCGTTGTTGCAACCATATTAATTGTCGTTGGGATTGAAATACTCTTTTCCTCGATGAAAGTATTTATAGGTGAAGTGCCAGGAGCACCTAAAGAAATAGCAATCGTTGCTATTCTATTTTCGATAATAGTAAAGGAACTGTTATATCAATATAAAAATAGATTAGCAAAAAAAATTAATAGTTCAGCATTACAAGCAGAGGCCTGGCATCATCGGTCAGATGCTCTTTCGTCGATAGCTGCTTTGATTGGAGTTTTGTCGGCTTTAATAGGACAGCACTTAGGTTATCCGATATTACTTTATTTTGACCCACTAGCTGGTGTTATCGTTTCCGTATTAGTAATTAAGATAGGATTTTCTTTAGCGAAGGAATCAAGTTTAATTATGATGGAACAAATTCTCGATGATGAAAGTACAAAGCCTTTTTTTAATACTGCGTTGGCGATAGAAGGGGTAAAAAGAGTGGATGAATTGTTTGCTCGAACACATGGACACTATATTGTTGTTGATATTAAAGTGAGTGTAGACCCTCACATTAGTGTAGAAGAGGGACATTTTATTTCAAAAGAAGTAAAAAAATTATTATTAGATAACCATCAAGATATTAAGAAAGTGTTGGTACATATTAACCCGTATCGAACTGTATAAAATGAGCATGAAAAAAAGTTTACTAGAAGAATGATTCATTGTTGCATATAGTGACAAAGTACTACATCTCTACATAGAATAGAAAATCGCTCAATTAGTTTTTGTGTAGCATAACTTAAACTAATTAGAGCGATTATCCGTATTTATATTTGTAATAAAAGATTTCTAATTTCTTAATCTAGATTTGTTTAAAGTCTATCATTGTTACTTTTCGAAAAGCTTACACCAGTAAATCCATAAATAATAATGATGACAGGACAAAGTATACAGAAAAATACAAATGGTAAGTAAGAAAGAACAGGCACACCTAAAACACTAGACATAAACACACCACTAACTCCGTATGGAATTAAGGGGTTGATAACGGTTCCTCCAGACTCTAGTACCTTTGATAGCTGCTTCCCAGAATGACCCATCTCTTTGAAACGCTTCGCGTAAGCTTCTCCTGTCAAAATGACCGACATATATTGTTCACCAAGACTAACATTAATTCCGATACCAGTCAAAACGGTAGAAAGAACAAGTCTTCCAGTGGACTTAACCGCACTTTGAATTAGTTCAATTAACCGTTCAATCACTTGAAGAACTGATAATAACCCTCCCATACTTAATGTTAATAACAGTAACGAAACAGCCCACATCATGCTTTGAATGCCACCGCGATCTAGTATGTTTGCTAACTCTTCATTTGCTGCACCCGAATTGTATCCATTTTGAATTAGCGTCATCCATTCTGCTATCGCGATATCTCCACGTAAAATAACGGATGTTACTAATCCTACTACTATACCGAAAACCATCGTTGGAATTGCTGATTTTTTTAAGATCGCCATAACGATAATACATACAGCCGGCAAAAGAGCAATAGGATGAACGATCGCTGTTTCATGTAAGGAAGTAAGCATATCTTCCATTCTTTCTGGTTGAATAGATGTATTCGTACGTCCAACAACGACAAAAAGGATAAGTGAGATTACAAAAGCTGGAACACCAACCCACAACATATGGCGGATATGATCAAATAGATCAGATTTTGCAACAGACGAAGCTAAGTTTGTTGTATCTGATAATGGTGACATTTTATCTCCAACTAAAGCACCCGAGATGACAGCACCAGCTACCATCGGCAACGGAACTCCTAATATGCCACCGACCGCGATAAAAGCAACACCGATAGTAGATACTGTCGTGAATGCACTTCCAATCGATAATCCAACAATAGCTGTTGAAATAAAAATACTAGGTAAGAAAAATTCCGTGGAAACAATCTGTAAACTATACGCAATTAACGTCGGTATCGTGCCTGATTCCATCCAAACAGCAATAAGCACGCCGATTAACATGAATATCATGATTGGTACAATACCAGACTTAACACCTTTCACTATACCGTCTTCTAAAGAAGTCCACGGTATACGTTTCAACAAACCATACCCTATAATAAAAACGATAACGATAAATATCGGTACATGTGGGTGCGCCTCATAATGTATTAAAGACACGCCAATTATAGTTAAAATCATTACAACAATGAGAAGCGCTTCCCATCCTCTTAATTCCTTCATTTCTCTCTCTCCTTTATGAGAATACGTGATACATCTATCTACCGACCTACTAAAACGCTTAAACGCTTTTGTGTATTAAAGTTATATTGGTATATTAAACTATATAGATATATAGAATTGTAGTCAATAAAATTTTTGAACCATTCTTTAGTGATATGTAGTGCTAACCTTTAGCTTAGCTAGGGGTTTTACTAGAAATAGCTCTGGTGAAAAAGGGGCAATAGTAATCTCAGTTTTAAGTAATGTACAAAATCAAGCTTGTTATTATCAAATATTTGCATTTATTTCGTCACCGTTTGCCTATTTACATAAGTACAAGTTGATTCGTTTGTGCACCTGCATAATATGATTATGGAAAATAGCCTACAGGTTAATACCTAATAAAGGGAGGGGTTATGGTGTATCCAAACCATCAAAATGAAATGGAAATTGATAATAGGCAATCATACCATGATCAAGTAAATAATGGCATGTGGGAAGGAACTTATGATCAAAGGCAGTTTCAGCCTATTGGCTTAGGGCCGATTGTAGGAGGATTAAGTGGAATTTTTGGACTACCTGGGGGGAGACCACCTTTTGGTCCACCATCTGCAGATCCAGGACTACCACCTTCAGGGCCAGTATTTGGTCCACCACTAGGTTTTGGTCCGGGACAACCACCACAAGGGGGACCGCCAAGTAGTCCACCACCATCATTTATACCATCATCGCAGCAACAAGGTGGATTTGGTGAAATAGGTGTTATGGCAGTGGATCCAGGTGGGATACGTCGTTGTTTGTATCGTTATACGTATATATGGTTAAACAATAGACAACAGTTTTGGTTCTATCCAGTATTTGTAGGACGAAACTCTATCGCGGGCTATCGTTGGACTGGATTTTTCTGGTCATACTTTGGAGTAGATTTAAGACAGATAGCATCATTTCAATGCTACTAATTCATTGTACGAAAATCCTTCAGTGACCATACACTGAAGGATTTTCAAGTTTTCAAAGAGAGTGATTGTAGGGTTTCCCTTGTTGGTTAATCGTGTTTAATGAAGTTAGGTAACTACTAAAGTAGACATTAAATATTCATCATATTTAGATCTCTTTACGTTGGTGTACATAATAAAACCTCCCAAAATTGAATTTTGGAAGGTAATGAGCGCCATTTCCTGTTGTATTAATTAGCACTAATTTTCAACTAGTTATTTGCCTTTAAGAGATTATGTAAAAATGAGTATTTCTTTGTTTGGCGGGACCGTGTGGGAATCGAACCCACCGAGCTTGGCACGCAAGCCCCTGAAGGTTTTGAAGACCTCGGCAAACACCCCAGGTTTAAAAACCCACTCATATCAAGGGTTTATAGGGTTGTCCCAATGGACTTATTAAAAATTACCCTATGGTTTAGCTACCTATTGACTAGTATTATAAGTCCTTATTCGTTAACTATCAACAAAAAACTAGATTTCATTTCATTTTGATAGATTTTTTTACTCTTTTTGGAAATGAGTTGGAGTATAATTAGCTTATATTAATATAGGGGAGAGGGTAAAAATGAACCAAAAAATAGGACAGGCCTATGAGGATAAAATTAAACAAATGGATGATAAAGACTTAGCAGCATTAAAAAAGGAAAAAATTTTAGAAGGAACAGACTTAGACACACAAGATCAATACGAAGCATTTTTAAAAGGGGAATAGGATTGTAAATAAATTCCACTAAACTATTAGTAAAATAAACTATACAATTATAACGAGGGCAAAAGGGATGTAATTTAATCATGATAAATCTAGCCATTGGGGCGCAGTGGCTAAAATAAAAAAGGATACTGTTCTGCCCTCAGCAGTATCTAAAACTAAATAAATTTCCACTTTTATTGGGTTTTTTAAACATCAAAATAAACAGCAAATAAACATTGACCAATTTCGACCAATGTGGTATGATTATTAATATACCTATTTTTATGCAATCTTAAAAAACCTATCAACTAGATTTATAGGATAATATTATTATTGTCCTCTTAATTTAACTAAATTATACATGGAAGGAGGATAGTTGTAAAGGGTTATTTATAAAAAAAATTAAAAAGAATTTTAAAGTGGAAAAAAATTTTTTGAAATTGAAGTAGTTACTGTAATAGCGTTATCAAGGTAACTACCATGAAGGAGGGAAGTAAATGTATTGCGTTATTCAAAAAATAAAAAATAAAAAGCCGAACGATTATGGGGCGCCAAAAGAGCTGATGGTAGACAATCTTACATATTCTTTTGATGGGTTAACTGTTACAAAATGGGGATATAAATTTTCGCAGGAGAAGTTTGAAAGACCAGTACTTGATGCTTATAAGATCAGTATCCATAAGTCATACCGTAAAAATGGGAAGGTTAAAAAGAAACAATGGTCAATATGTACAATGAGTTACTATGACCTTCTAGAATACTCACTTTATGATTGTATGCCTTTTAGTATTAAAGATAAGGCAGAGGATATGGGCATATCAGAAGATGATATTTATGATATGGTTTACGAAAAATTAGATCCGATAGTAGAACAAGTGACGAAAGAATTTGAACAAACAGAAGAATACAAAACAAAAAAGCGGCATGAAGAGATATTACAAAAGTATAGAGGAATCAAAAAGGAATTTGAACAGAAGTACGGTGCAGATTCATATGATTTATGCTATGACATATTCGGTGTTCTGAGAGATAAAAACACATTGGATGCTTTGGAGATGCAATATATCAATAGAGAATATGAAAAAAAGAAATCAGAACAAAGTAGTTACTACGACAATTTCAATAGTAACTACAAACATAATACAAGTGGTTACTTTAACTTCAGCACTAGTAGTAACTACACGTTAGAGGAAAAGAAGAAGTTGAAAAAGATATTTAGGTTAGCGTCAAAAAATTTTCATCCAGATGTTGTTGGAGATAGTGGAGAAATGCAAAAGTTCCTAAACAAACTCAAAGAAGACTGGGGAATCTAAAGGGAGGTGAGAGGATGAATAAAAACGATTTTCTGTTTTGTTACGACAAAAGGTTAGCTGATTTTATTCGATTACATAATATTGAACCAATTACAATTGCTAAAAATCCTAAAACTGAAGCAACTTTCTCCATGTTCGTACAATCAGAATGTTTGTCGAAAATAATCCAACAATTCAAAGCTCATAAACAGGGGTGTTAAATTCATTCCTAAATAGAGTGAAAATAACACTAGTGTCAAAATTATTCCGAATAGGGGAGAAATTAACACTAGGGGGTGTCATAAAAATTCCAAATTGGAATGAAAATGACACTGGTGGGGTGTTATAGATATTCCAAATCGGGGAGAAAATTGCACAGTAATACATAGAATACATGAATACAGATAAAACATACTATACATACAAGCGTAAAGGTAAGTGAGTAGTGGTTTGATTTATTTTTTGTTTTTTAAATTTAAACTTTAATCTAAACAATAGGAGGATAAAATGTGTTAACTAAAAACTTTACATCTAAACAATATGTTCCAGTATTTAATTGCTTTTTTAATGAAGATAGTAAATTCAATTTAAATGAATGTGAGTTGTTCTTGTATTCATCCATTTACACTCAGAGGATGTACGATGATTCGGTTAGGGTAAATGCAGATTTATTAAATCAATTTATCCATGTTCGATATTACAAGTATGATAAGGATAATATCAAAAAAGTTAAGGAAACATTAGAATCCTTGATCAATAAGCAAGTATTAATTTTACATAATGAAGTAAAAGAAATCAAAAATAATACCATGTTAGAGGTTGGCCTTAACATTAACGAATTATCCAATGATGGAATGGATGAAAAAAAGGAAGGTATGAGAAATTATTCTTCTATTACATATGAACAGTTTTTAAAGGTTACTAGTATTAGAGATTACTATATTTATTGTGTTGCTGCTAGGTGGAGAAAAGGTTTTATTTGTTCTTATGCAAGGTGGGGAGAAATCCTTAGTGTTAATGAGCGTTCTGCCAAAAGGATAATAAAAGATGCTGTGACCAGGGGAATCATTTACAAAAATACTGGTGATTACAAGGATAGTAAGGTAGATGGACGTGAACAGAAAAAACAGGATGAAAATGTTTATCGTATATTACCATTTACAAGTGATGAGAAAACGAAGGAGCAAAAGAAGGTTGAGCATAAAGTAACTACAGACGAACACATTCAAGAGAAAGTAAATGAAGCTGCTATTGATTCGATTGGAAGTGATGAGGATTTTAATGAGGAAATGCAAGATGTAATTGAAAGGTTTAAGACTTATAAGGTTGATGGTGAAAATTATTTCCCTACTGACTTTGAATGGTACTACTATGTTGAAGCTAAATACGCTATTCAAAAGAAAACAGCCACAAAGCAACAAAGAGAACTGTTTGAAGTAGGAGAAAAAAGGAAAAACGCTCTATACAAAAATGAAAAATCACAATACCATACTAAAAAGTTGATTGATGAAGCGAGAGATCAGTTTGAACATAATTTTAAAAAAGAATTAGTTAGAAATGCTACAAATGCAGTTTTATTGAAATCTGATGAAATTGTTGCAGTTAATGCCAATAACATTGATCAGATAAATGTAGAAGACGTTAAATCAATTTTTTACTCTAACGGTAAGGGTAATCATTTGAATTGCCAAAAGTCTTTAGAAAGCTTTCAATTGATGAACATGAAGAATGAGTACATAGACAATCCTAAAGTTGTAATGGGTGTGTGGGGTAGTTATAAACAATACGTTAGAGATGGTATTTCATTAGACTTTAACAAAGTAAATTACCAAATAAAAGATAACGTGATTAAGGAAATTTATCCTAATTTTACGGATGAAGCGAAGGGATTTAGTAATAAAATTAAAGAGGCTCAAAGGAAGCGTGATTTAAATAAACAAAAAGAAGAAGAAAGTAAAGTTCCTGTTGGTGAAATACTAGATGATGCAGATTTACTAAATCAAATGTATGGCCCAGATGATTTTTAGAAGTCGTGTTTTACGACAACAGAGGTTCAAGATGCAACTCTGTTGGGATAGTCAATAAAGAATTGTTAATGAGATTTAGTCTTTAAAATAAAAAAGAGGAGTGGTTGAATGGAACAAACGTTTAAAAATTTAAAGGATTATATTGTAGCTTATAAGAATGGTGATGAATTTGTATTAGATCAATTAATTGGCAAAAGATTTGTAAAAGAAAAAAACAACCAGGGTAAATATGACAGTATACGTTATTTAAAATTTAATGATAACAAGTTAAATCATTTATATAACAACATTTTAAACGAGTTTAGGGCAATTGATCCAAAAATTTTAGATGAATACATATTGAATGTGGTTTATAAAATGATTGAGTCCACCGACATAACAAAAACTCCAGCTCAAATTGTAACGTATTTTGAAAAGAATTTTAGGTTGCGAGTAATGGATGAAATTAATAATGCCAATGAAAAAGTTGATACTGTTAGAGAGCGAAAAGGTCAATGTCTAGAAGATGATGCGGAAATATCACATTATGATGACTTCCAATTTGATGTGTGGAAAAAGAATGAATCTAGTCAGTATCAAGATTTTATTGATCATGTTGGTGGTATAGAAAAGCTTTTAACAAAAACACAATATAAGATTTATGCACTAAAACATGACCAATTACTAACTCAGGGAAAGATTGCAGATGACTTGGGAATGTCACAAGAAAATATTAGTAAACAGTTTACACGAATCAGTAATATTATCAAAAAGGAATGGATTGCATTTAAAATTATAAATGCTTTAAAAGGTAATAACGAGACATATAGCACAATACTAAAATACCTTGAGATGATTGATAACATAACTGATTATACATATAGCGATTATCAAGTTGATAATACTTTTGATTTTTACACATATACCATAAACTTTTTGAAGAAACACTATAAGGAAAAATACGATAACGACCAAAACTATACATATGGAGACTTTAAGGAGATGCAAAGTAACAAAGAAGACATATCCGATACCATAATAGACATACTGTTTGACAACTTAAATCAAAAGTCATCTAATATACTACTGGACGAAATGAAAGGTGTTAAACGATTTTTAAGGCAGCGAGAAAAAGATGCTTTTGTCAACCAGGTTAATAAAGCTTTAAGACAACATGTAGACTATGTAAAAGAGAATATTAATACATATTGTGTTACAGTATCAAAAATTGGTCAATAATATTAAGTTATAGGTTATAAATGGAGTGACTTATATTATGTAGGAGGGTAAATCTCTCCTACTCTCATTCCTCTTTAGATCGTCACTAGTTGGCGGTCTTTTTTATTGGGATGATAGTAATAAACAATAACCTTAAAAGGTGGTGGTGAAAGGTAGGGATAGAAAGATGAATAAACTGTATGAATATCGAGTGTTGAGACGGCTTTCACAGAAAAGTGTCTCGAAGGAGCTAGGGATTAGTCAGCCATTTTTGAGCATGTTGGAAACTGGTGCTAAAAAGCCTTCAAGAGAAATGTTCGATAAGATTGAGAAATTAATAAAAGGTTAAGCCCTTTTAATATAGAACAGATAAAGATCCATGGTGAGAGGCTTGGATAATGATGTGAGAGATATTAGTCGCTTATTAAGTTGAAGACGATTATCTGCTCACACTTTTTATTTTTAGTTGTAAAAGTAATTAAATACATACTTATCCAGAATGAATTATAACACCAAATATTATAGGATGCAAGTTTTTAAAAAAATGAGAGGAATGAGATTATGATTTCAAAAGAAATATTAGATAATACAGCTCCATTGCCTGAGTTTGATCAGCATTACAGAGTAGACCTAGAAAAAGGGCGTATTTACAGTTTAGTTACTAAAAGATGGCTAGGGGAAAAAGCACAAGGGATTAGGAAAAATGAGTATAAAATGACTACTCTTAAGCGAAATGACGGATATAATATTAGAATGTATGTTCACGAAGTGGTTTATTCAGCTGGTTCACAACAAACAAAAAGTGAATGGAGAGAAAAATCATTTACTACTGATAAAGATGGTAAATTAATTCCCTTCCCATTAACTGTAAATCATAAAAACAGGAATAAGCACGATAACGCATATTCTAATTTAATTTTATGTCCACATAAGCAGCAATTTACACCAGATGTAATTGAGGATATAGTGAGTAAGCGAAAACGATTGACTAAAGATGAAGTCATAATGATCCGTCAAGAGTTTTTAGAATGGGAAGGAACTAAGACAGATTTTTGCCTAATGATGAAAGACATTGTTGGTGTTTCTTTTAATACAATCGAATCTATTATAAATTATAAATCACATAAGAATGTAAAGTTAGAAGGTGATGAGTAATGGAATACATATTGCAACGCAAGAGTGTTGATTGTTGGTATGATGTGATCACTACGAGCGATGAAACTGAAATACATAACAAAGTAAGACAATTAATGGATACTGGATATAGTCATAAGTCAATAAGATTAATTGCTGAAGTACCGATGGAAATACATAGAGATATTACGGTTAATATTGATGGATTAGCTACTGATTGGGAAGTAACTAATCATAAATCACGGGATGGATTAAAGTGTCCTGAGTGTGATGGGCCTGTAATGCAGGAGTCTGTTAAAAGATAATACATAATAACAACCTATTAGCGTGACGGTCAGTTAAGTAGTTTCAAAAAACATTACATATTGTACTTTTGAGTCACTTGCCCTCGATAAGTGACTCCGATATTATTTCGGAGTCTATAATTGTTACACGGCTCATTCCTCATTCATTCTTGGGTGGGGAATCGAGCCCACAATACATCTTAATACACATCCACAAATTATACTAATTTTTTACATCTTTCCTACTAATCTACCATCAATTGTTGTATAATTTTGGTAGATTGGAGGTGAGAGAATAAATGGTATATATTAATACAAATAGTCAGGAAGCAACTAATGCTACCACAATAAAAATTCTGAATCAGCTTCATAAGTCAGTAATGATGAAAGATAAAGATACTACTCGAAAATTACTATTTTGGTTAAACACATGGAGCACAGACTATCTGAGAAATGAAAATAATTTTAATTATCAAGAGCTACTTTCTTATAAAAGGGGAATGGTTGTCAAAGCTGACTTTGGATTTAAAGTTGGAAGCGAACAAGGTGGTTTACATTATGCACTAATAATTGAAAATGAGAATTCTAAATCGAATAAGACAGTTACAGTAATACCTCTTGGATCATTGCCTGATAATAAAACTCCAGAAGACATCGATCAAAAATATGAAGTGTTTTTAGGATATTCTTTATTTAAAGAAGATATACAAAAAAGCCAATCGACTTTAAGCAAAAAGACATCTTTAATAAGAAAATTGAGTGATGAGGGTAAAAATACAGATAAGGTTCAAAAAGATATTGATAAACTAAGCAAGAAAATTAAGGATTATCAAAAAGGGACAGTAGCAATTCTTAGTCAAATATGTGCTTTAAGTAAAATTAGAATTCATACCCCTAAAGATTCTGGAGATGAGTTGTATAATTTTAGATTAGATAATAAATACTTAGATGAAATTGATAATAAACTATTAGAACTTTATACTAATAAAGAATCTATAGTAAAATCATTGACATCCAAGTAAATAAGTATTAATATTAAGTTAACTAAAAACTATCCCCTTGCGGGCTCCGATAAAATTATCGGACAAATATACTAATCCCTTTACGGGCGACCTAAAATATTATAGGTCTAAATTGATCAAGACCTCTCATTAACTTGTGAGGTCTTTTTCGTTGTGGAATGAGAAAACACCTATCACTTGGAAAGGTGTTTGTTTTGTGTTATAGACAAAAATTAACAATTTATTCACCTTATCTTGTCCTAACTACTGTATAATTATGGTAGTGGGAGGAGGTGGATGAAATGGAAGAGTATTTAATTACTTATCACTTTGAAAATGGTAAAACTATTGGAGAATTTGTATCTGACGAAGACAAAGAAAGAGTTATGTACGGAGTTCCAGACAGTGGTTGGAGAGAATTTGAGTATGAAGGTGTTCTTTATAAGGTTAATTTAGATCAAGTTGCGTATGTGTCTGTTAGTGTAAAACCAGTAAGAAGAAAAGCTACAGCAACAAGTATAAGAAAATCAGATTTAGGACTTTAAGCATTCCATTTTGGAGTGCTTTTTTCTTTTGTTTGAAGGGATAGGTAAACCACCAGAAAATCGTCACAAATTGTCTACATATTAGAATAAATTTCCATCTAAAAATGATGTATTTTAAAATTAGATGGGAGTGGATTAAATGACTAATGACAATTTATTGGATTTTGAAGAGGTTTTTGAGTATAAGAAAATAGAAAATGCAAGAAAACAATTACCGGAAGCTGAGCGAGAATTTTATCAGTATTTCCTTCAGGCAAACATAGATTTTGCAGTATTTCCATTTGAGAGAGTTGCAGAACGTTATGGGTTATCAGTTGAAGAAGTAAGAGATAAGGTAATCGAAATTGAAAAGAAGATCAACGACATTGCTGCTCAATTATGAGTGGCTTTTTTGTTTGTCAAAAAAAGACAATTTACAAGAACGAATGTTCGTGATATGCTTGTTTCATAATATGGAAGGAGTTGGTATTATGGAACAAAAATTAGTGTTGGAAAACTTTACTATTCAACCGTACGCTTTAAAGGAAGATGAAGACGATGTATTGATTCTGTTGGTGAAATTTAAATTATCAGCAACAGAATTCTCCGAATTCAGAGAGTTTGAAAAAAATATACATTTTGGTGATAATAAGTATTTTAATGTTGTTTATAATACTGATAATTATGCTATGAGGTTTGGGACAGTTGGTTATTCTGTACATGAAGAACTTTATAAGGTTTATGCTGTTTTGGTGCAGAAAGAATATGATGAAAGTGAGTATCGACAAAGGAAACGACATTTACATGAAGTAAAAACAATAAATGAAGAAATTTGTATTTCTAACTTAAAAATAATTAATGAAAGATTATTATCATTACTTCATGAAAAAGAAGTATTAACTAAAGATGAAATAAATACTATTTCTAATATTTCCGATGAAGACAACTATATTGATCGTTTAGATATGTATAAGGTCAATGATATTGATGATTATAGATTTTAATTGATTGCACCTTGGTAGGGTGCTTTTTCTTTTGTCTAAATTTAGGAGTGAATATATGAAATCTAAGCTAGAAAGAGAATTAGAACTAAAAATAAACTTTTTAAACAGTTTAATAGAGATTGAAAAAAGTGGTTTAGGTAGTCCAGGAATCCGAGAGGAAATAAGAAATCAATGGATTGATGTTTCAGTAAACTTAAAATATTTTAATTAGAGGGGTGAGTTAATGAAGCAGAATTATAGAGATATTGACATGGATTTATTTGTTCCTTTATTTAATGATCTTCGAAAAATGAGCAAATTAGGATTAAATAAAGAAGATATTGAATTACTTATTGTTCATTTGGAAAATGTAAATTCACCATTTGAATATATAGAGGAAATTCGCAAAAGAGACCAAACTAAAATAAAGGGATGTGAGGATAAGGGAGAAGTACCTTTTGGATGGACTATATTTACGGTAGAAGAGAAACTACAGTACATTAACAAACTTGAGAAAAATAAAGAAAAACAGTTGAAAAATAAGAAGGAAAGTCTTAAAAAATCATTAAAATGTGCTTTGGACGAACAGAAAGAAATAAATGAATATTTGATGGAATTGTTAGAAAAGGAGTGATGAGTAGTATGCAGATAAAAACTAGCGATAAAGTTCGATATGAATATGCTTTAAGGGAAATAGAAAGGATTATTAATTTTGATGAAGACCCAATACCAAAAGTACAAAAAATTATAATTGATAACCTACCTGAGTATATAGGGAGCAGTGATATTAATGTTTACTACTAAGAGAACCTTACCAGAAAAAATATTGTCATGGTTTTTATTAATTATGATACTTTGCTTATACGTTGCAGTGCCTTGTGGTATTGCTTTTTTAATTGGTTTAATTCCAGGAGTAGCAATTAACTACTTCATTCCAATGGGGATTGGAGTTTTTATTTTTGTGCTTCATCTATTGATATTAGTTTTAGGATACATGAGGACTAAAAAGATGCAAGAGCAATTTGTTAAAGGTATTGATGACCTATGGAACAATTAATTTATGTTGGTGCATTCCTAACATTGTTTATCACGTTACCTATTTTGTTTATTGCAGCAGTTGTTGTTGAACGACAAAAGGAAAAGGAGTGAGATAGCAATGTTGATTACAGTTAGATTGATATTTACTTTAGCACTACTGATTGGTCTCTTAGGTTTAATTGGAAGTCAAGATAATGATGAAGCTAACAGGATGACGGCCATAATAATTGGAGCAATGATTGCATTAGCTATCACATTTATAACGTGGCTCTTTTAAAGTTATGTGGATGCGGCAAGAAGATTGATTTAAGTTTACAGCGATGTGATAAGTGTCAGAAGCAATATGAGGAAAAAAGGAAAGACAGACATAAAGAGTATGATACTAAAAAACGAGACAAGAAACGAGCAGCATTTTACAATAGCAAAGGCTGGAAGTTATTAGTCAAAAAGGTAAAGGATAGAGACAATTATTTGTGTCAGTTGTGTTTGAGTAAGAAGAGGTTTAGTGGAGTGCAGATATGTCACCATATACAAACATTAGAGGAGCATCCATGGTTAGGCTTGGAAGAGTCTAACATTATTTGTGTCGATGCAAAGTGCCATAGATACATCCATGATGAGTACGAAGCTAGTGAGGATAGGAAAGAGAAAATGCAGACTGAGTTACAAAAGTTGGTCGAGGTGTCTAGGAATAGACAGGGGGAGTGGTAGGAGACTTTTTACTTAAATCCTGAAACCGCCTGCCACTATTTTCTCTCGCATAAACTCCCCAAATGAAAACTTTTCACATCATAAAAAAGGAGGTGTAATCAATGAGTGGAAAAAATAGACAACCATTATCAGTAATACAGGGAAAAGGAAGAAAGCACTTAACTAAAAATGAAATTAAAGAACGAGAAGAACAAGAAGCGGCACTTAAAGGAAACACTGACAATATTGTTGCTCCTAGTTATTTAACTAAAAGTCAAAAAGAAGAGTTTGACCAAATTGCAAATGAACTAGTTAGGCTTCAGATATTTAGTAATTTAGACGTGGATGCATTAGCGAGATATATAGACTCTCGTGATCAATACATAAAGATTGTAAGGTTATTAAGGTCAACTAAGCCTAAAGATGATTTTAAAGAATACGCCCAAATACAACGTAGTAAAAATTTACTGTTTAATGAGTGTCGTTCATCTGCCGGTGATCTCGGTCTTACGATTACATCTCGATTAAAGTTAGTTCTCCCGAAAACAGATGATGAAAAACCTAAAAGCAAATGGGAAAAGTTTAAATGATTGTGGATAGAGCCACTCAGTATGCTAGAAATGTAATTGAAGGACGTGAGATTGCAGGAGAACTTGAAAAACTTGCTTGTAAACGACACTTAAACGATTTGGAAAGGCAAGGAACTAAAGAATTTCCTTACATATGGGATGTTGAGCAAGCTAATGAAATACTAGACTTTGCAGAAACATTGACACTTGCAGAAGGTGATGAACCTGCACCACTAAAACTGTATGATTTCCAATGTTTTATGTTTGGTAGCTGGAATGGTTGGCTCACATTGGAAGGACATAGACGTTTTAGAACCAGTTATGTACAATTGGCAAGACAACAAGGTAAATCATTAGGTAATGCTGTACCGTCATTATATTACGGCAATTTTACCACCTATCAGTACCCACAACTATACACAGTTGCCACAAAAGAGCAGCAAGCAAAAATAGTATTGAAAGAGTGTTATAAATTTATCAATGCTGATAAAGAATTAAGTGGTACTAAAGTTGAAAAGGGTTTGTTTACCATTAAGGACTATAAATCTGAAATTGAATGTAACCTCACTAATGGATTAATTAAAGCATTAGGTAGAGATACAGATACAATTGACGGTTTTAGGCCTTATTTTGCGTCTGTAGATGAGTATCACAAGCACAAAACAAACCAGATGTACAAGTTACTTTCTGATGGCACAAAGAAATTAAAATCCTGTCTTGTTTCAGTTATAACCACTGCTGGTTTTGAACTTACTTCACCGTGTAAAGACTTATATGATTATTGTGTAAAGATTCTCCACGGATTAGTGCAAGATGAAACACAATTTGTTTACATAACGCAATTAGATAAGGAAGATGATCCATTTGATGAAAGTGTATGGCCAAAATGCAATAAATTATGGACAGAAGAAACATTAAATAGTTTACGAGCAAATGCACGAAAAGCAAAGGAAATGGGAGGAGAAGAGTTAAGAAACTTCCTAACAAAAGATTTAAATGTTTGGTATCAATTCACAGATGACCAATACATGAACTTGGAGAAATGGAAAGAATGCGAATCTGATAGAACATTAGAAGATATGCGTGGTAAAACGGCTGTTGCGGGATTGGATTTAAGTTCCGGAGGGGATCTTACTTCGTTGAGTCTAGTCTTTCCTTATCTCAATGATTCAGGAGAAAGAAAATACTACGTTTATTCCCATTCATTTATACCTAAAAATCGAGTAGAAGAACATATTAAAACAGATCGTGCACCTTATGATATTTGGATACGAGACAAATTGCTAACCATAACGGAAACATTAGGCGGTGTAAAGACAGATTATAAGTACATAATTTCTCATTTGAAAAAACTAATTGAAGAATACGAGATTGATTTAGAGCTGATTTGTTATGACCCACATAATGCATCGGCTTTTTTATATGACTTAGAACAACTTGGATATGACACTTTATCCATTACACAATCTGCAAAAAGTTTAAATGATGCTACTGTTGATTTTCGTTTAGAAGTGGAAGCGGAAAATGTTGAGTATGACAAAAAGAACAAACTATTAACTTGGTCTGTAGCTAATGCAAAAACGGTTTCAAATTCATTTGGTGAAATCAAAATTAATAAAGATTTGAAAACAAAACGGATTGACTCAGTGGATGCTGTCATAGACGCATGGAAAGAGGCAATGAAACAGGAAACGGATTTGAATCAATACATGGATGACAACTACTTAGAGCGCTTAGGATGGTAAGCAGAAAGGGGGTGATATGTTGGGATTAAAGGATTTTTTTAACCGATTTTCCCCTAGTAATATAAAAAATTCAGTTAGTTTAAATTCTGACGAGTTTTTGAAAATGTTGGGGTTAGATTCAAGTATTTCGTCAAACAAATTAAGTGAAGTCACCTATTTTACTTGTTTAAGGTTACTTAGTGAGAGTTTGAGTAAGCTTCCACTCAAAATGTACCAGGAGATAGAAAGGGGAACAATTAAAGCGCCTAACCATAATTTAAACCATCTACTTAAAAGGCCTAATCCTTACATGACACCAAGTACATTTTGGTCAACTGTTGAATTGAATCGTAATCATCATGGTAACAGTTTTGTGTATATTGCTGGTACTGCAAAGCCTGAAAGTTTATGGATATTGCCAAGTGATCAGGTGCAAATATGGATTGATAATGCAGGGTGGTTCAAACAAAAAAATGCTATCTGGTATATCTACACTGATACTAACACTGGAAAGATGTACAAGTTTAGGCACGATGAGATACTTCATTTTAAAACATCGGTTAGTTTAGATGGAATCAGTGGTTTAGCTGTAAAAGACATCTTAAAAGTTAATATTGAGAATGGACAGCGTACAAGTAGTTATTTAAATAATTACTATAAAAATGGATTGATGGGGAAAGCAATTGTTTATTACACAGGTGACTTGAGTAAAGGTAATGCTAAAAAGATGGCAGCAAAAATTGAAGACTTTGCATCTGGAACAGATAACGCCGGAAAGGTCATACCTCTTCCTGTCGGATTCGAGTTGAAACCACTAAACATTAGTATGACCGATTCTCAGTTTTTAGAAATTAGCAAATACACTGCTTTACAAATTGCAGGAGCATTTGGGATAAAACCGTCAATGATCAACAACTATGATAAGGGTAATTATGCTAACGTGGAGACTCAACAAAGAGATTTTTACGTTAACACATTATTACATATCCTCAAATCATATGAAGAGGAAATTACATTTAAGTTACTTTCCAATCAAGACATTCGAGATGGCTATAAATTGAAGTTTAATGCAAATGCAATCCTTCGTGCAGACTTTAAGACGCAAATTGACGGAATTGTAAAAGGAGTAGTTAGTGGTGTTTATACGCCTAACGAAGGTAGGGAAATGGTAGACTTACCTCCAATCGAAGGTGGTGATGAAGCTATTGTAAATGGAACCTTTATCAAGTTAAAGAATGTTGGTCAACAGTATGGTGTGAAAGGTGGTGATAACAATAATGAAGTGGATGAAGATCAAGAATGAAACTAATGAATCCGTGGATTTTTACATTTATGGTGACATTGTTTCTGATACAGATTGGAAATGGGATGACAGCGATGTAATGCCAAAGGAAATTAGAGAATTGTTGGATAACCATGTAGGTAAAAAGATAAACTTGTATGTCAACTCGGGAGGAGGGTCAGTTTTCTCCGGACTTTCAATGCTGAATATGTTGAAACGTGCAAGAGAAAAAGGTAGTTACATAACTGCATATGTGGATGGACTTGCTGGAAGTATTGCAAGTGTATTAATATTTGGCGCAAATAAGATTTATTGTCCGTCTAATTCTTACATAATGATCCATCGAGCATGGACTGGAATGTATGGAAACGCTACTGATTTTCTAAAAATGGCAGAAGACTTAGAGAAAATCGATGAGGGAATCTTAAATACATACAAGGATAATTTAAGGGAAGGCGTTGACATTGAAACCATTAAAGAGATGGTGGATAAAGAAACATGGCTTACAGGCGAGGATGCAAGTAAATACTTTAACATCGAAGTTGTAGAAGAAAATAAAGCAGTTGCATGTGCTTCTGATTATTTCAAGGAGTACAAGAATATGCCTAATGAAGTGTTGGAAAATGTACAAACGCCTGAAAAAGTATTAGATAGTAAAAACAAGCAAAATGATGAAGAGGTGCAAATTCAAATTGAAGCATTGAAGTTGGAACTGGAATTAATCTAGTTCTATTTTTTATGTCCAAAAATCAAAAAATAACAGGAGGGTATTATACATGCCAAAAGAATTACGGGAACTATTAAATAAGATCAATACTAAAAAAGAAGAAGCAAAAGCATTATTAACTGAAAAGAAATTAGAGGAGGCAAAAGCATTAACAACTGAAATCAAGACTTTACAAGAAGAATATGAAGTTGCAGCGACGGTTTACGAAGAAACTAAAAACCTAGTTCCAGATGAGCCTCAAGCAAAACAAGCAGCTACAGATTTATCATTAGCATTTGCTAAAGCAGTTGTTGGTAAAGCATCAGAGGAAGAATTTAAGAATCTAATGCAAGAAGGCGCTCCAGAAAAAGGTGGAGTTACAGTACCTAAAGATGTACAAACTCGAATCATTGAGTTACAACGTAAGTCTTTTGATATTCGTAACTACATCAATGTTGAGCCAGTTAGTACCTTTAAAGGATCTCGCCCAATTGAAGCAAACCAACCAGAAGCGGTAGGATTTGCATCTGTTGACGAAGGAGCGGCTATCCAAAAGTTACATGAACCTGAGTTCGATGAATTAGAATATGCAATCCGTAAGTATGCAGGTTTTATTCCACTTACGAATGAATTGCTTGATGATACTGCTGAAAATATCTTAGCTTATATCATCCGTTGGATGGCAAAGAACGAATTAAATACATACAACTATCAATTCTTTAACGGTACTGGCAATAAATCTTCTGAGGGAATCATGGTTACTAATGCGCTAGAAGATGCAAAAGTAGAAGTTGATTTTACTGGTACTCCTAACTCTGTCATCAAAAAGTTTAAAACAACTTTTAATGTTGATTTAGAAGACATTGATAGTGACAGCATGGTGATCATGACAAATGCTACAGGTTATGATTTCATTGATGGACTAGAAGACAAACAAGGTAAACCTTATTTACAACCTGACGTAACTAAAGCATCTGGTTATAGTTTCTTAGGTAAAGAGATTGTTAAAGTTCCAAGTAAGTTTTTACAAAATGTTACTGAAGGAGAAGAAGAAAGAACTCCATTTGTAGTAGGTGACTTAAACTTACTTTACACAATGTTTGATCGGAAGCAAATGAGTGTTGAGTCCTCTAAAATTGGTGGAACAGCATGGAGAGAAGATAAAACAGAAGTTAAAGGAATCTTTAGATTTGACGGACGAGTAGTAGATGATGAGTCTGTTAGAATCCTACTTGCTAAATTAGCATAAGGAAGTTGGTGAATATATCGTGATATTGGACTTAGTAAAACAATACTCACGAGTAGATTTTAAAGAGGATGACTTACTGTTATCCTCTTTAATTTCTCAAGCTGAAGAGTACATAAAAAACGCAACAGGCCATGAGGTCACATATGAGCGTGAATTAGAAAAGTTGGCAGTTTGTTTATTAGTAAATCACTATTACGATGAACGAGGTATTGTAAGCCACCAACAAGTTAATAAACTTCCACACTCCATTGAATCTGTACTTCAACAACTGGAGTTTTGTTATGAATAGTGGAAAATTAAACAGACCTATTTCCATTAAAGAGGAACAAAGTATATCAGATGGTGGTGGAGGACAAACAACTCAAGATGTACTAATTGTTGATAAAACATGGGGAAACATTGCTACGTTGAGTGGCCGGGAACAGTGGCAAGCCCAACAAATGGAGGCACAAGTATCTCATAAAGTTACTATTAGATATCGTAATGGTATTAAACGGACTCAATTTGTTTTATACAAGGAGAGGAAGTTTGAAATCCAGTATATTTTTAATCCAAATGAAAGCAATACATGGCTTGAGTTGTATTGTATTGAAAGAATGTGATTTTATGAGTAAACCATCTATTACAGTAAATGTTGAAGGTGTAGGTGCGACAGTTACTTCGATAGGATTGTTTAATATGGAGTTAAGAAAAGACTTAATTGCAACCGTAAGAAGCACCTCTAGAGCAATACAACAAGATGGAAAAGCAAATGCGCCAGTATCTAAGACACCTAAATCAAGAGGTCGAAGTGGTGATTTAAGAAGGTCTATACGCCCGAAATATTTTGATGGTGGGTTGTCCTCAACTGTCGTTCCAAGAAAACCAAGAGGATCTCATCGCCATTTAGTTGCATATGGAACACAACGAAGAGTTAATAAAAGTGGAGCAAATAGAGGTAGAATGCCTAAAAATCCATTTATGGAAAAAGCGCAAGAGAATAACGAAAGAAAATACAACAATGAGGTTAGGAGAATAGTTGAACATGACAAAACTATATGATGCTCAACAAGCTGTATTTAGATGTCTGAAAGCAGATAACGAATTAAGGAACAGTGTGACTGGTGTTTATGACTATGTTCCAGATTCTACAGAGTTTCCGTACATAGTGTTAGGTAGGGTTTATTCTACTCCTGCACCGAAAACAAAAACATCTGAAGGAGAAACTATTGAGGTTACATTAGATGTGTGGAGCACTTATAAAGGGAAAAAAGAAACAAGCGATATTGTGAACTTAATAAAATCAGCATTATTAAGTGAAGAATTTGAGATTGATGAAGCTGATGTAATAGACCAAGAGATTAAAAGTATTGAAATATTAGAAGAAGACAATGAACTATTTCATGGAACTGTAGTTTTTGAAATTATATTAGATATGGAGTGATTATTAGTGGCGAAAAAAGTAAAAGGTGTTCAATGTAAAATTTATGTTGTTGATGATATTGAGTCAGAAAACCCGACAATATTGGCAGGTCAAAGAAATGCAACTTTGAATCGAAGTGCAGAAACTATGGATAGTACGGCTAAAGACAGTGACGGTGGTTGGAAAGAAAACGAAGCAGGATTTAAAGAGTGGTCAGTAGATGCAGATGGCTTATTAGTAGAATCAGACGATGCCTATGATCTAATCGAAGACCGTTTCAATGCTTCGGAAAAAATTGGTGTTATTGCAACACTTCCAAACGGTAAGAAATATCTTGGAACTGCTGTTATTACAGATTTTCCAATCGACATGCCTTACGAAGATTTAGCGACATATTCAACAGCATTTACTGGCTCAGGAGCCTTAAGAAAAGAATCAGGAACAGTTGAACAATAATCTATTAAATTTAAAGGAGGATTAGAGAATTGAATAATACAATATTAAAATCTAATAAGAATACTTACTTTGTTAAGTATCCTATTAATGCCCACTGTGAAGCTGAAGAAATTCTAGGCTATCCAATTACGCAATTGAATGATAAAAATGCCGGTATGTTTACTTTCAGAACGTTAATGTACGTTGGACTAAAATACGCTGGTAAAGTAGTACCTATGGAACAAGCAGGAGACATTATGCAAGAAGTTATTGCTGATAAAGGAATGGAGTATTTTACAAATGAGATAAGTAAGGCCATAAGTAAGAGCTTAACACAACAGAACAATAATACTTATAAGCATAATAACGGAAAAAAGCGTTAACTTACGATGAGATAATTGCCGAAGGGGCACTGTGTTTTGGTTATACACCAGAACAAGTAGGCAACTTAACTTATCGTGAGTTTAGTAACTTGATGGAAGCGCATAACGAAAGATTGAAGAATGATTATGAAATGCAAAGAAATGTTATTTACAATGCAATTATCAACGCAAATCGAAAGAAGAATTCTAGAATTGTTCCTTTGTTTCCAAAAGATGAAGAAAAAAGTACAGAGGAAATTATCGATGAGAGAGAAGAACTGTTTGGCGAGAATGTTCGTATTTAAACGGTTCTTTTTGTTTTTTTGTAAAGAAAATAGGTGGTACTTTTGAATGAGAAAAAGATATTGGAAGCGATAAATTGTAAAAAATGTGGAAAATTACTTGGTAAATTAAAAGGTGAAATTGAGATCAAATGTACTAGATGCAAAACAATAAATGAATTTATAAAATAAAAAACAATTAGAGGCTCATGAAGCCCTTATCACAATGTGAGGGGGTGAATTGAGTGGCTCTAATTGTAAAGATTGGTGCAAATTTAACAAGCTTTGAAAAAGAGATGAAAAAGTTAACAAAAGATGTTAACAAAGTTGGTGGGAAACTTCAAGATATCGGCGGTAAATTAACAGCAGGTATCACACTTCCTTTGGCGGCTATTGGTGGATTAGCTGTAAAAACTGGTATGGATTTTGAATCATCAATGTCACAAGTTGCGGCTATAAGTGGTGCTACTGGTGACGAGTTATCAGCATTAGAGAAGAAAGCAAGAGAAATGGGTGCTACGACTCAGTTTAGTGCTACTGAAAGTGCAGACGCATTATCTTATATGGCATTAGCAGGTTGGGACACACAGGAAATGATTAATGCACTGCCAGGTGTTTTAGATTTAGCGGCAGCAGGAGCCTTAGATTTAGCAAGTGCTTCGGACATTGTGACAGATATGATGTCTATGTACGGAATGTCGGCAGATCAAGCTAGTAAAGCCTCAGATATTTTTGCAAAGGCTCAATCATCATCGAACACAAATGTAGAACAACTTAGTGAAGCGTTAAAAATGAGTGGGGCAACTGCTAATGCTGCTGGTATGGATTTAGAGCAGACTTCAGCTATTTTAGGTGTTTTTGCTAACAACGGTTTGAAAGGATCTAGCGCTGGTACGGCATTAGATGCAATGTTTCGTGACCTTAGAAATTCTGTCGAAGATGGTGCAATTGCCATAGGCGATAGTTCGGTTGCTGTTTATGATGCCGAAGGGAATATGCGTTCAATGGCAGATATTATGGCCGATGTTGAAAAAGCAACTGAAGATATGGACGATGCGACAAGAGATGCAGCTTTATCAAGTGTCTTTCAAACTCAAGCATTAAGAGGAGTAAATGTTTTACTGGGTGAAGGTACTGATGCAATTTATGATCTTGAACAAGGATTATATGATGCAGATGGAGCAGCAAGAGATACTGCTGAAACGATGAATGACAATCTTGCAGGTCGTCTAAAAGAAATGAAAAGCGCATTTGAAGAAGTAGGAATAGTTATCTATGAAAACTTACAACCGGCATTAGAAAAAATCGTTTCGTTTATAAAAAGTTTAGCTGATGGATTCAATAAATTGTCACCAAGTACTCAAACACTAATTATTGGATTGGCAGCCATTGCAGCAGCCATCGGGCCAATTTTAATGGTTGTTGGTACGATGATTATACTCTTTGGTAAGTTGTCAGCAGCTTGTGCGATTTTAGGTATTAGTATGGCGGCGGCTTTTTGGTGGGTACTTGCAATAATAGCAGCACTTGCAGCAATTGTTGCGGTAGTTGTTTACTGGGAACAAATAAAAGAATTTTTTGTAAATTTATGGGAATATTTAAAATCTATTTTCTTTGCTGCATTAGAGTGGCTAGACGACAAAACAAATGGAACTTTTTCAAAAATTGTCGAATTGATAAAAAAATACCTGAATATGGCACTTGATACGGTGAAAATAATATGGAATTGGGTAAAAGATTTATTTAAAAATGCCCTAGATTTCTTGAAATCACTGGTTAAGGGAGATTTTCAGGGAATGAGAGACTCCATTTCAAATATCCTATCTAGTACCAGAGAAATGATTTCAAATGTCCTATCTAACATTAAGAATTTCTTTAAAAATTTAATCGGTGATGCAGTAGATATAGCCATTAGTTTATTTCAAAATTTAAGAAATAAGGCTTCAGAGAACTTTGAGAAATTGAAAAATATCATTATGAAGCCGGTAAACTGGATAAGAAATAGCATAGCCGATGCCTTTGGAAACATGAAAGATACTGCCCTTGGAGCGTGGGAGGGCATTAAATCTGGTATGAAATCAGCGATAAATTTTGTGATCAAAATGATTAATAAATTTATTGGTGGATTTAATAAGCCAGGAAAATTATTATCCAAAATTCCAGGTGTTAGTGTTCCTGAGATACCTGAAATTCCATTATTGGCAACTGGTGGTGATGTATTCGGTAGTGGTTCCGCAATCGTCGGAGAGGCAGGGCCTGAGTTATTGCAAAAGAGTGGTTCAAGTGTCAAAGTTACTCCTCTTTCATCACAAGAAAAAGCTGGAGGGATTGGAGGAGCTATGGGTGGAGGTACTTATGAATTTAACGTTTCCATACCATTGGATGGTGAAACAATTGCAAAGAAAACTGTTAGATTTACTTCAAGGGAGTTAGAAAAGATGAGAGTAGGTAGAAGGAGGTCATTAGGCACAACATGATAAATTTTAATGGTTATGATTTAAGCTCTTACTTTAAAGTTAACAGTATTAAACGCCCTATAATGCCTCCTCAACAGTTTGCAACAATTAATATAGCGAATCGACCAGGAGTTATAGTAGGAAATGAAAAAGACGCTGCTTTTGCTATTGAAGTTGGAGTAATAGTAAAAGAAAAGAGTTTAGATTTATTAAGAAAAAGAATCAGAATGATTGCATCTAAATTAAAGGGAAAAGGAAAGTTAATTTTTTCAGACGAACCAGATATTTATTACAATGTAATAGTACAGGACACAGACTTAGAAGAAATTTTAAGTATAGGTCAAGGGACTATATTATTTTTTGCTCATGATCCATATGCATATGGACAGGAAATACAAGAGGGAGTATCTGTATATCCAACTACAGTGTTCTTAACACCATTTATGATATCGGAGTATGAGACTTCCTCATCATTGATATTAAATGGAGGTACAGTGGAAGCTGATCAAATATTTGAAGTAACTTTCCACCAATCGGTAAATGAATTTCGCATAACACACCAAGAACAAGGGAAATACATACGCTTAATGCACGGCTTTAATGTTGGAGATGTGCTTGTTATTGATTGTAAGAATGAAGTAATTCGAGTAAATGGGACAAGAATTAATAACAAATTAACATTCGATAGTGACTACTTTAAATTGCAAATTGGTGAAAATACATTAACCGTATCTCCAAGTGTTTCTAATGATACGGTTATTCGTTATGAACCAAGATACTTATAATGGAGGGATGATATTTGATTATAGTGGAATCTATTAAAAATCAAGTAGATATAGATTTAAATATTAACAATATTGAAATTGAAAAAGTACACATTGAAACTCTTTCATACTTCCTAACTCCATTCTTCATTTTGGAAGAGCATAGGGAGGTTGAATAATTGGAGTATAGAACAAAGCAAAATGATACAAAAAATGCTATGAAAGTACGGTTCTACAATAAAGAGAATGAGCCATTGAATCTTGAAAATTTAGATGTTCAATTCATCATGGTCAAGTCTTTTCGTAAAGAACCTAAAGTGAAACGTACCATAGATACAAAAGAAAATAACATAGCCTATGTCGTTTGGGAAGTCGGAGATACAGACGAGGTAGGCTTATTTCGTGCTGAATTTAAAGTAACATACGCAGACGGTAGGCGTGAAACCTATCCGAATCAAGGTTACATAAACGTACATATTGAAAGTGAGGTTGGATAATGGCTTTTCAAGATAAAGAGATTTTAAGAGATAAAAATGGAAAACCTATTCCGCAAGTGTGGAATGAAGATATACAAGACTATGAACCTTATGATCCTAAAAATCATGTGACAAAAGTTAAAGATGAGAAATTAAACGATTTAGAAACAAAATTAGATGCCTTAATTACTCGTCAAGATGGAGAATACAAAACCAAACTAACTGGGAGTAATATTGAAAACGTAACCTTCCATAACGCAGCGACTACTCCGGCAAAAGGAAATGAATTTGATGTTGGAGGTTTTAAGACCCTCACTATATCAATCAGAGGAACTTCCACAAGCAGAACCTTGCAATTTAAAACTGTAGAGTACGATGGATTTGAACGTACTATTGCAGGGTTAAGAATGAGTGATTTTAAAATAGATACACAGACCACTGGCAATTCAGAAATATGGCAGTTTGATGTAACAGGGTTGAATAAAGTTATTGTTGATTTAACCGCAGTGTCAGGTGGAAGTGTATTTGTTAAAGGTCGGGTGGTGGCTTAAATGAGGGGTATAGGTGTAGCAAAGCAGATTGAACGAGATTTGATTGAAACTAATAAATCTACAAGAGTTTTTATTCAGTATGTTAATGCAAGTCTATTCGCAGTTTGGATAAAACCACATAAAAGCAGGTGGATATTTTACAACATTTCCAAGCACACAGACGTAAGTATTAACGTTGATGTATGGCGAATAGTGAGCGTTTGGGTATCAGACTTAAACGTCGATTCGCCAGTTGGAAGTGCAGGAGCAAATAGGGTAAATCCAGTTAACTTAACTATATCTAATTCACAATGGGAGTATGCAATCAGACCCATTGGTGCGCCTGATTTTATGGGTGGTTTTCACGGGGATGAATTACTTCAAAATGTTCTTTTCTTAGCAGATGGCAAGTCAGTATCTTTGCAAGGGTTAGAATGCAATAAATTTGAAATAGTTCAAGATACATTGTTATTTGATCCAACAGATGGAACTACAGAGTTAGCTAAAGTCAATGTACGACACGTTTTCACTCCCGATGGTTTAAGATTAATTTCAAAAATAAAGTGGACTAATTCAACGACTATTGATTTAGCTTATGCATCAATGCTTCCGTTACAACGTGGAGCAACAATTACCAACCGATTTAGATATATTGACAAAGCGGTAGAACACGCAATTGGTTCAACAGGTCACGGAGTTCCAGGAGAGAATAGCTATGGTTTGGATATTTATAATACTAATAACAAATTAGGGATAAATATGGAAATAAAACCTTCTTGGTTTAATAATTATGAGCATGCGGAAGGTCGAGGAATTAGAGTTTCTGACGCTTCACAATATAACAAAGTATATCCAACAAGGGTTCATTCTACTACACCCGAACAAGTTTCAGAAGGTGATGTTTGGGAATCTGATTCTTTTATTGAGATTTGGTACAAAGAATAATCCAACTAACTGATATGTCCAGTATCTTATACATTTGTGTGTATTAAGAAGAATGGAAGAAGGAGCGCTCATGATGGGTGCTTTTTCTTATGATACATGATAATTAAAATGAAAGTAAAATACTTCTTGATATCGTCATTACTTAAAGTTATATTATTCTTAATAAAGAACAAAATAGTTCTTTTCTAAGAATGTGTGGTGATCATTGATGAAGTTTGTAAGGCGATGCGAGGAAATGTATTACAACTTTCGGAGTAATTATTTTATGAAAAAGCACATCAATGAGACGGATAAGGATAAAAAGAAGCGATACTATCGAAGGTCTAAAGAATTCAATGATAAATATTTAAAGTCTAAAGGTATTAGCTCATGAATATGAGCTTTTTCTTTTTATAAAAACCCAGTTAACTGAAACACATTAGTATCCATAAACGTTGTTCTATAGCCATTTGTATATAAACGGAAGTAACTGATATGTCCAGTATCTTGGAAAATTAATCTTAAAAATTAACACAAAGAAAAGAGACTAGCATTCGTTAGTCTCTTTTTAATTCTAGTACATCTGATATGTCACATTCTAACACTTCGCAAATCTTTGCCAGGTTGTCTAAGGGTAATCGTTGGGTTTGATTGCGGCACATTTCATTAACTGATGGTTGTCGTATTCCTGTCAACCTAGATAACTCATGTTGTGACATATCCCTTTCATTTAGTATTTTGTCAAGTTTAATTAGAACACGCATAGTACAATCCTCCTATTTTTACCAATAACTATTGATACGTTTAGCGTATTATATTATACTCTAAATATCAATACGTTATACGTATCAATTTAAAAAAAGGAGGAGGAATTGAAAATGAAATTATCAGAACTATGGTTGCACTACGAACAAGATAAAACGCTAGAAAACTACTCCAAGAAAACACTTAAATCATATAGATTAGAATTGGGTTTGCTGATTAGATTTTTAGGAGACATGGAAGCTGAGGACGTTACAATATTCCATCTAAAAAATTATTTAATAGAAGAGCAAAAACGTTTAAAACCAAGTAGTTTCCAACACCGATGTAAATTTATTCGTTCTTTTTTTCGGTGGGCGCATGAATATGATTTACTCAGTAAAAATCCAGCTATTAAAGTTAAAATGCCAAAAGACCATTACAGAATACCAAAACCAGTTAATGAAGAAACATTGGAATTATTAAGAATAGCATCTAAGTCTCCTTTGGAAGGTCTATTAGTGGAGTTTATGTATAGTGCAGGGGTTCGTGTTGGTGAAGTGTACAACCTAAATAAAAAGGATTTTAACTTTACAAACAGATCAGTATATGTATTTGGTAAAGGTGATAAAGAGCGTGAGGTATACTTTTCTAAACGAGCAGAGATTTGGATTCAAAGATATTTCGATTCAAGACAAGACGAAGAAGAATGCTTTATCTGTTCAAAAAATAAACCTTATAGAAGAATGAGCATTGACCAAATTAGATGGCATTTTAAAAAATTAGCAAGAAAAGCAGAGGTAGACGAGAATGTTTATCCGCACAGACTAAGACATAGTTACGCAAGTCACCTAATTAATCGGGGTGCATCTTTAGAAATGGTGAGAGATATGCTCGGCCACAAACGAACTGAAACAACTAGGGTGTATACATTATTACATGGAGACAAGCGACGAGAAGAATATAGAAAGTATTTTTAACTCACATTTTGTGAGTTATTTTTTTTGAACAAAAATATTCATAGAAATGGAGGTTGTTATGTACCTTCTCAATAAAAATGAAGAGATCATTACCACTTTGGGCGTTGATAAACGTCCTTTTTTTAATGACCTACATACAGAAAAACTAAATAGTGAAAATACTTTTGAATTTTCTATACCAGCAAATATTGAACATACTGAAGATGTAATAGAAGGAAATTATGTTGTTTTCCGTGATTCAGATCATAAGTATCAAATGTTTGAGATCATTGAAGTTGAAGAAACTCATGAAGATTCTTTGGTTAAGGTTGTCTATTGCGAAAACGTTTTTACAGAATTAAATGATGACATTATAGAGGATAAACGTCCAAATAATGTGACCGCGCATTTTGCATTAACACAAGCGTTAGAAAACACACGTTGGCAAGTTGGCAATGTAGATGATTTAGGATTAAATAGTACAAATTTTTATTATGATAGTGTTTTAGGTTCTATACAAAAAATACTAAATACATGGAATGCAGAAGTTCGTTTTCGTGTAGAAGTTTCAGCAAATGCTATCTCAGGTCGTTATGTAGATATTGTAGCACAAAGAGGTAACGACACTGGTAAACGCATTGAATATGGGAAAGACATTGAAAGTATTAAAAGAACAGTAGATGCTAGACATGTTAAAACGGCACTTTACGGAAGAGGGAAAGGAGAGGAAACAGAAGCAGGGGGTTACGGTAGACGTATCACCTTCGAAGAAATCAATAATGGGAAAAAGTGGATAGGAAATGAAGAAGCAAGACAACGGTGGGGAAGAATTGATTCAAACGGAATAAAACGACATCGCTTTGGCATCTTTGAAGATTCAGATGAAGAAGATATACATATCTTACTAGAAAAAACTGAAGCAGAATTAGAAAAAGTAAAAGAGCCAATAATTAGCTATGAGATTGATGCAGTAGACTTAGAACAATTTGGTTTAGATCATGAAAAAGTTCGGTTAGGTGACACTGTAATAATTATAGATAGAGAATTTAAGCCTGAATTAAAACTGAAAGCAAGAGTCGTTGAAATAAGAAGATCACTAACTGAGAAAGAGAGTTCTTCTTTTATTTTAGGTAATTTTCTTTCTATGTTAACTGATGATGATCGCTTAGACAGATTAGAAGCAAAGTTTTCAGATAGAAGTGGTGTATGGGATAGTAAATATACCCCTGGAAATCCAGTAGATACATCATGGCTAGATGGTGCAATTGATGTTCTTAATAATCGTTTCAATTCCTCATTATCAAATTGGTGGACAGATGATGATGGAAATATTGTTTTTGAAGCAAAGAATGGTAATAGTGCCATGCAATTAAGTGGTGATGGATTCCGTATTGCAAATGAAAAACATCCTGTTACGGATGAATGGAATTGGAGAACATTTGGAACAGGCGAAGGTTTTACAGCAGATGAAATAAAGGTAGGTAAACTACGCTCAAGTTTAATACAACTTGGTGCTGCATCAACATTTGAGGATGGATACAACCCTTATACACAGTTTTATAGATCAGCTAGTTTATCACCACATCAATTGGCTAATATGCCATTAAAATATGAAAATGGAGGCTTTATGTCTCCGCAATATGGAAATTACCTAGAAGTAGATGAGGATTTACACATTGGTTATACAACTGTCATCGCTAGTGGTAATGGATCAATAAATGTCCAACTTAGAAGAGGACATAGTTCGAGTGGAGAATTAGTAGTAGAACGTAATTTTTCCTTATCCGAAGGTGAAAATTATTTGAATTTAAATTTTGTCTTGGAGCCTGGTGACTATACATTACAAGCAAATCCAACTGTTTCCTGCTTTCGTAGTAGCAGTGGAGTCACGTATCCATATGACAATGGTATCTTTAGGTTTGTTGGCTCCTCTTCAGGCGATTCTTTTTATTACTATTTGTACGATTTAGAGGTATCCGGTTCGGGTCTAAGAAATACTCGTTTAAGCACAAATAGACAATCAGATGGCACAACAATACCTAGAGGGACTTACATAAACGAATATGGTGTTTACACAGGAGAAGTACAAGCAGAACAAATTAAAGCAGGGACTATAACGCAATCGGGATTACGCAGCATTGTGTTGGAGCAGGGCGAAGTTAAGTCTTTCTATGACGACAGGTTATCTATGACATTTGGACAATATAGGCTTAATTTCTTCTCTCGTGATGGTGGAGATATTGGATATTTCGGGCCTAATAATATTGTTGACAACCCTGACATACAAGGGTTAGCAATGGTTACCGAAAGAGATTATATTAGCATTGGTCGAAGTGTTAGTAACATCATAAGACCATCTTTTAGAATGTCTAATTATAATCGCAGTACTATGGTTGCCGGATCATACGAATCATCTACTAATGGGTCTGTATTAGGTCTTTATGGTAATTCTTACATTTGGGGTGGTGGAAATGATCATCGTTCGACCGACCAACCATGTATAATACTAGACCAGGGATCTATAAGTAATGGAGCTAATACCGTATTAAACTATTTTGGTGGTGTCCATACGAGAACACAAGCCACATGGGAAGTCCGTTGGAATTCTAGTACAACAACTCATAGTACGAGAATTAGAGCTACAAATAATGCAGTAGAGTTCGGTGCAAATGTAACTGATTTATGGGGCGGAGCTATACGTGGCCCTGAAGGGAATAGGTATTACGAAAATAATACTGGGGATGCAACATTGTTCGGAGATCGAATATATTTAGTAGCAAATGGAATTAGACGAGATTCCAGTGGACGTGGTTTCTATATCGGAACATGGGATGGTGGCGATGTCCACATTACCAATGGTAATGGCTATAACGCTGGTGATGGAATAGTGTACAGGGATGTACGCGCGTCAGGTTTTATCGAAGCATCGTCTGTCATTTATAAAGATAACATAGAAAGATACGAAGACAATGCTACTGCTATAATTATGAGTTTAAACCCATCTTCTTACTATCTTAAAGAAGATTTGGAACATGGTATTTATGATAAAAAACGTCTAGGGTTAATTGCCGAAGAAGTACCAAGTTTATTTAGAAATGAAGACGCCATTAATTATAACTCAGTTATGATAGCATTGTTAAAAATGAATCAAGAACAGCAAGAAAGAATAGAAGAATTGGAACAAAAAGTTGAAGACTTGGAATTAGCAATAAGTGTGTAAAGAGGAGGGATAGAATTGGACAATAGTACTATGATTCAGAAAAACAAAGTAATTATGGACAAGGTGGCATTGGAGTTAGGTCATAAAGAGCTAGTAATTTTACAAATGCAATCACAGATTGAAGATTTAATCGAAGAAAACACTAGATTAAAGAATGAAGCAGAAACCAACAACGCTAAATAATAGCGTTATTTTTTATGTCTAAAATCAAGGCGGTGATGTATTGGAGTGGTTATTACAAATCATTAATGAGTATGGATTCACGGTTGCTTTAGTTTGCTATGTCATATGGGACAGCCGACAACGAGAGGGTAGATTCATTGAGCGAGAAAACAAGTACATCTCAATTATTGAATCTGTGAAAGAAATTAAGAACGATGTTGAGGATATTAAACAAGATTTAAAGGAAAAATTCAATAAATAAAAGGGGGAATTACAATGGTTAGAATTATGATTGATCCGGGGCATGGTGGAAGTGATCCAGGGGCAGTTGCAAACGGACTAATGGAAAAAACATTGGTGTTAGACATTGGTAAACGAGTACGTAAATTGTTAGAGCAATACGAAGGTGTAGAAGTACGAATGACACGTACAAATGATACTTTTGTTTCTCTGTCAGATAGAGCAAAAATGGCTAATGAGTGGAAAGCTGATTACTTTGCATCTATACACGTTAATGGTGGCGGTGGAGAGGGATATGAAGACTTCATACATAGCAACCTTTCCAACTCATCACAGACGGCTAAATACAGAGATACTATGCACAGTGAAATTATGAAACAAATTGGCGGCAGAAACAGAGGTAAGAAGAAAGCAAACTTTGCAGTGTTAAGGGAAACTGCTATGTCGGCTATCTTAACTGAAAATCTATTCATTGACAATTCTAGTGATGCAGCAAAACTAAAACAATCTAGTTTTCTAGATAAAATTGCACAAGGACATGTTAATGGATTTGTTAAACTGTTTAACTTAAAGAAAAAGCCGAGTCCTAAGCCATCAAAGTCTAATGGTGAATTATATAAGGTACAAGTTGGTGCGTTTGCTAACAAATCAAATGCAGATAGACTAGCAGCAGAGTTAAAGTCAAAAGGTTACTCAACCTACATTGTAAAGGAGTAGTGATAATATGGATATATTAGAATACATAGTTTCAGAGTTGTTGTATCTTATACCTGCTTTAATGGTACTAGGTAAGATCATTAAAAAAGGTCAATACATAAACGATAAACATATACCAGTGGTATTGTTAATTGTCAGTGTTTTATTTGCAAATTTAATACTAGGATTAAGTCCCGAATCATTTATACAAGGGATATTAATTGCAGGTGCGAGTGTATTTGGCCATCAGTTGCTAAAACAATCTAAAGAGTAGAAATCTAATAAAGAAGGATGAAATAAATCATCCTTCTTTACTTTTGACCTTTTTGGATTGTTTCTCTCAGTGATTCACTTGGAGATTTACCATCTTTTGTGTTTCGAAATATCATAATAACCTCCTCATTAAATTATTCAATTACATATCGCTTATCTATCCTTAGTTTTACTGCTAAATCATTAAAAGTTTCTACGTAATCCGTTTCTACTGAAGAGTCAAAAATTCTCATACTTTGAAGATAAGATTGTATTTGTATGAGATTCGTATTGATTTGCATTTCATCTAGATTATGATAGTTTAACTTGTCATTCCATTTGTCGCTGTATTCATTAAACTTATTCGAAGCCTTCTGAAAATCACACTCTGCTTCAAAGCAATCATCCAATAATAGTAATAACTCTCTAGACTCTTCTCTAAATTGAACCTTCTCTTCCTCTGTCATTTTCTTCGCCTGTTCTTCTTCTCTTATTTCTTGAGTAGTGGTACTTCGAACGGTCGGCTCATCTTCTGAGTCTGCGCTAATACTACTTACAATTGAGATAATGGCTATAACTAAAACAAATCCACATAATACAAGAACTCTTTTTATTGGAAAGTTGGACATAAGTATACACTCCTCCTATTTGGATATATATACTTATTTTACCATTTGTATTTTACTTATTTGTAAATTATTCCAAATATTTTTCACATGAAAAAAGCTACCCCTTCAAAAGTAGCTTTGTCCACGCATTTTCAGATTTTTTTATTACACCTCATGTTTTGGAAACGTAATACAATTAAAGTATATCATTCCACTATTTGTAAAAGTTTGTCTAAAAAATGTATTATTTTGACTAAATTCCTTCTGAATATATTGACATAGAGTTTATAGTGTCAATTTGAATATATTCTATATCTCCGTTTTTATCTTTTACATGTAACCTCTTAATTACGTGATCTATATAATTTACATACCCTGTAAATTCCTCAAAAAATCCATTTCTCCAGTAATTAAATGTTAATTGACTATTAGTCTCAATCGCTTCAAAAATAATGTACTCATATTCTTCTAATTTCTGTTCATCTATAATAGGTTTTTGATGTTTCTTACTTTTATGTTTTAATTCCCTCAACATGCCAACATGCTCTGGCAACATCATTGCAGTCCATTTGATTGTTCCTCTGTCTCTGTTTTTACTTGTATCATTCATGTATCTCCCTCCTTCAAATTAGATTACCCAATTTACAAAAGAATTACAAGAACGTTTGTTCTTGTTTTTGGGATTGAGGATCAACTTGTCGAAAAATTAAAGTTAAATTATATAGGATTAGCGCCTCGACAATTACACACTCTCACAATATAATTAAAAATATAGGAATTTTTCATTGCCATAGTTTATGTGAAAGTTGTAGATTTTTGATGTAATATGCCAACTTATTTTTATTGATTTATATGGTATGATTAAAAGTACATAGGACAAGCAATGATGATCTCTTTTCTGGGAGAGGAGGGATTATAGTGGAAGTATTAAGTTTGGTTGTGTTATTGAGTGTTGCTTTAATACTCACAATTAAATTTGTATTTAAATCTAAGAGCAATGGAACAAAAGTAACAATTAACATATCTGTCAATGATAATGAACAAATTAAAAAGTAACCCCACCCCCGCCAAGGTTAAGGTTACTTAATCAGATTTCAGAACCAACATTGTTGTTAGTCCTATTTCAAATATATTAAGATGACATAGTGGGGATACCACCGTGTCATTTTTTAACGACATTTATAATGTCATTATATACAAAAAATATGTTCCAGTAAACTTAAAATAGCGTGTTTTAAAATAACGGTTAAAAAACACATATTTGTCTTGTCCGAAAACATAGGCTATTACTAGCGTAAAGCATAGTATTAGCCTTTTCGCTTAGATTCCCTCAAGTAGTACCGTCAAAATTCCTCATTTTCGATAGTATCACTACTATCAATTACCTCATATAAATCATCAACTTTGACTCCTAGCAGTAATGCCAATTCAAATAATTTATCAATTCTAGGAAAAGCCTTTCCATTCTTCCATTTTCCAACCTGTTCTCGTGACACTCCTAGTTTGTCGGCCACAAATTTTATCTTTAATCCTCTTGTTTCTATACATTCTCCAATTTTGCTTTTAAGTTTAATCATTATCATCACCTAATAATATATTTCGCTGTAAAGTGGGACAACCCTTTAAAATTTATAATTATCAAAAATGAGAACTTTTAGTTATAGGTCAAGCAATAGCGATAATATCATTTACTAACATCAAGAAAGGGAGTGAGCAAATGAGTAAAAACAAATGGGTACGTTCTATTAGTTTTAATAAGAAAAATGAAAAAGATATTGCTAGGTTAAAGTTAATTGGAAAAAAGTCATTCTCAAGGTTCATTAAGAAGTTACTAGACGATGAAATAATTAGGCGAGAATCGGAAGTACCTAGCAATACTACTAAAAGCGATACACCACAGATGAAACAAAGGGTAATAACAAACAGTAGATCAAAGCCGATAAGACCAAAGCAGCAATCCAATAAACCATTTAATCCAATGTTAGGGAGAAAATAACCATGCTAATTGAAGTCTTGTTAGGTGGTGCAGTGTGGGCTGGTGCTGAGGCAATGAAACGTGGTGTTACAGATAAGCAGAAGTTAGATCGCATTTTTCGAAAGTGTGGATTGTATGTAAAATACAACGGTAAAGAAGAGACACCAAAGTTTATTAGATCTAATCAAAAAGAATCCTATACTGAGTATGTCTATCGAATTCCAGAGGGGTTAGGATTTAAAGATTTTGAGAAGAAAAGAGAAATTATAGAGGATAGTTTAAATAGTAGTAACAATAACATTACGCTATCAGATGTAAAGAAGTTTGACATAAAAGGTGATTATAAAAAACAAATCAATGAAATTAAGAAAAGTAAAATACAACAAAAAGAAATTGTTATGACTTATAACAAATTACTTACAGTAAAAGTTTTTAATCAACCTTTAACAGACTATCTTCCATATGAAAATACTTGCGGAGGTTGGAATGTACCAATAGGTGTTACACGAACTGAATTTATTAAACATGATTTTGAAAAAATAATGCATATGGTGGTAGCCGGTACAACTAGATATGGAAAGTCAATTTTCTTAAAAAATGTTATTACAACATTATTACTTAATCAACCTAAAAACGTTTCATTTACATTAATTGATCTAAAAGGTGGATTAACATTTAATCGTTTTAGCCAATGTCCACAAATACAAAACAACACAAGTGAGCCAGAGGAATCATTAGAAGTGTTACAAATAATTAATTCACAAATGGATGAAGTAATGGAATATTTGAAGCAAAACAATTATGAGAATGTTCAAGAGGCAAAGATTCCAAACAGACATTATATCATTATTGATGAAGGGGCAGAACTCGCACCAGGTATAGAAAAGGATAAGGATTTGAAAGCAATTAAAAATGATTGTGAGGTTATTCTGTCACGAATAGCAAGGATAGGAGGCGCTTTGGGGTATCGGTTGATATATGCAACTCAGACACCCTATAGTGAAGTGTTAAACCATAACATTAAACAAAACTGTGATGCAAAACTATGCTTTAAATTACAAACAGATAAGGCTAGTGAGGTTGTATTAGGGGAAGGAATTACAGACGCACACCATTTACCTTTTATTAAAGGTCGTGGAGTTTATCTAACTGATAGAAAGCATATTGTACAGACACCAATGATTGAAAATGATTACATCGAGGGAGTGGTGAAAGGTGTTTAATCGAGTGCAAACTGTTGGTACAATCTCAGAGTTTATGGAAACAGGAACAGATAGAGAGTTAAAAAGAGAACTAAAAAAGTTCAATAAAAAGGCAGCTACACACGGCTTTAAAGCGACTCTCACAACGCTTGTAACAGGTGTAACTGCTATAAGTATAACTAACAATCTATTCACTAACCATGCTTATGCGAGTGGCATGGATGCTATTCCTGTTGTATCTATTCCAGGTAGTGAGTACGTAAAAGGAGCAGCAAAAGAAAAAATTGTAGAGGCATTTATGCCGTTAGTTGATATGATACAAGCGTTGAGTTATCCAATAGCATTGGTAATGCTAACTGGTGGGGCGTTAATGTTTATGATAAATCAAAAGGATAAAGGTATTGGATTGATACAAAACGCTTCAATAGGCTATATTCTTGTGCAACTGATGCCATTGTTAATGAATTTGCTGGTGGGAATTGGTGAAACTGTTGCGTATGGAGTACCTGTTAGTTTGTTTATATAAGTATTTATAATTTGAGGATGGTGGAGAATAATCACCTTCCTTTTTCTTTTGTCCTAATCAATATTTTCAAAAGTATTCAACCACCTATTCAAAATTAATGAAAATTTTCAGTTGTCACCAAACTGACGACAACTAAAAAAAGAGATCACTTTAATCGGTGGTCTCTTTTTCGTCTTCTTTAACTAACTCAATAACATCTTCAATGTTGCAATTTAGGTATTCACATATATTGATAATTACAGATAATGCAACATTCTCTCCTTTTGACATTTTTGCAAGAGTAGATGGAGATATTTTTAAGTCCCTTTTTAAATCTGATCTAGTCTTATCCTTCCTAATTAATGTAATTTCTAATGGCTTATAACTAGCACGTAGAGGCATACAATACACCCTTTCTTTTGTCTTATAAATAAATTATATAACACTCTAATGTAAAAATACCACTTTTTGTATTAAAAATTTGATAAGTTATACTTTTTATTCGATAAAGTGTTGACTTATCGTTTTGTTATGATGTATATTAAGTACAAGAAATCGAACTTAAAGTATGTGAAATACAATTATTAAATAACTGAGGAGGAAATTAAAATGGAAAAAGCAACTAACCTAACTGTCGTAAAAGAGGAAAGCAAAAACTTAGAGGGGTACATTGACATTAAATTAACTGTCTCAGAAGAGTCAAAAAGCTTGATTGAATTAATACAAAAGGTAGAAAGTCTAAACAATACGCTACCTGGTGATGAAGTGAAATTATTGGTTGAGGCAAACGGGAAATTAAAACCTATAGAAATACATGATATTTCAGCAAATCTTGGAACAGTATTTAATACTGATACTGAGGAAGTTGTTTGTAAAGATGGTGAGCGATTATGAGAAAGGCTGTTCCTTCCAAAGTTGTTGAATTAGAGCACGGTGTAATTATTGAAACTTTTAAATGGGAACATGATCAAAAGTTATTCAATTTTGTTTATAGCGTACCAGAGCAAATTGCAATTGAAGATGGTTTTGCCTTTGAAGCAGGAGCTTTGTTTGGCGGTAATCTTGATTTAATTGATTCTATCCATGCAGTAAGAGTTAAAGATGGATACCTCACAATTGAGGGATTAAAGGATAGGGAGGCTTCACGATGATCAAAAGAGGCAATTACTATATGTTTGAAGAGCCAAATAAAACTAGAAAAGATATGGCTGAGGTATTAGTGAAAGGGTTAGGTAGATCATTGACTGATTTAGAAGCTAGGATAATTTACTGGTTAGGTGATTGTTGTCCAGATACAAGAGGAGTGTTATTGGATTTGTTTAAGGAGTACAACAAGGAAATTGAAACATTGAATGGAGAACTTAGTGATCTAGAAAAAAAGGTTAGACGGGGAGTTTAACTCCCCTTAAACCCTATTCAAATAAACTCTTGATTGCAGAAAACTGATTATGGCGTTTCTTAACATCTGTATTTGCCATTTGTACGTAATGGTTAGTCATATGGAGTGTTGTATGTCCTAGAATTGATTTTAGTGAAAATGGATCACCGCCATTCATAATGTATAATATAGCACCTGAATGTCTCCATATGTGAGGACTAACTTGCTTATTAATACCTGCTGCTTTTCCATAGTCCATTAGAGATTTTCTAACAGTGTTAGCTGATAGAACTTGTCCATCATAAGTAAGGAATAATATCTCTTGTTCAAAATCACTTGTTTCATTAATGTATTCTTGAAGGAGTTTTGATGTTCTTGTTGATATTGGTACAAATCTATCAACCTTTGTTTTGGTTCCATCTGCTTCAAGTTTTATTACTCCATTTCTTAAATCAACATTTTCACGCTTAATAGCTAAAAGCTCGCTAATTCGAGCCATACTATCAAGCATAGTAAAGAATAAAACTTTATCACGGAAACCAGCATAATAATCATCGTTAATTTGACTTAGTAATAGTTTGATTTCTCGTGGAGACAATGCATCTACTTCTTTTTGTGGAGCTTTAACAGGTTTAAATTTCTCATGTATTGGCTGGTCTATCCAACCTTCTTCATAACTATATCGTAAAAATGCACGAATAGTTCGAAGTCTAATGTTAACTGTTGATGCTTTTAGACCTAAATCATTTAACATGTAATTTCGATATTCAAGAAAGATTTCAGTAGTCATTTCATCTGCCATAAGATCACGTTCAAGAAAGTCCAGTAAGTATTTAAAGTGTACATCATAATCAAATAGTGTTTGCTTAGATAAACCTTCACTTTTCTTAAATAATAGAAAACGCTCATACATTTCAGTTAGTGACAGGTTGATCTTATTTTGTTTTTTTACTCTTGTAGAATCAGTAAACCTTTTACCTTTTTTCATTTTTGTTCTTTCTCTTAACATAATAAAAACCTCCTATAAAATGGTTATAGAAGGTAGCTAAACATTATTTACACCCAAAGGACTAGTCGCCAGTATTAAAAAGGTCTAGTAAAAAAGTTTATTTTAAACCTTTGGGGATAAATTAATTTTATAGATATGAGCAATCACCGACAAACGCCGTCATATCAACGTTGTTTGGCGGGACCGTGTGGGAATCGAACCCACCGAGCTTGGCACGCAAGCCCCTGAAGGTTTTGAAGACCTCGGCAAACACCAGTTACACAACCGGCCCCATGTGATAATGACACGTTTTACATTATATAATTTGATATAAAGAAAATCAATCAAATGATTTGATACTTCAATTATATGTCCTATCCCACCTTCATTAGTGTTTCCTAATGTTTTCTTGTTTTCACAATGAATATAAAATGATAGAATTTAATATTAATAGAATAAATGAATTTAGTTAGGGAGTATAGGATGGATGTTATCGTTTTTGATTTAGAAACGACAAGGAATATGAATCGTAGTTCAATGCAATATATTATAGAGATTGGTGCGGTTAAACTTGTGAATAGAGGTGGAAAACTCTCCTATCATTCTCGTTTTCAAGCTTACGTGCTACCACCAAATAAATACGTGAGTAAAGCAGATAGAGAGTTTATTCATGCCTCCAAAATGGATTTTAAACATGCAAAGAAATTAAGAGATACGATGCGTCAATTCATTCATTGGATTGGAAATAAACCTTATTATTTATGTGCTTGGAGTACTTCTGATTTGCATATTTTAGTGAGAAACTATGTGTATGGACAAAAATATAATCTTAGTTGGATTGAAAACTATAATGATCTACAACAAAAGTTTGGTGAAATGATAAATATTAATAGACAAATATCTTTGACCGATAGTTTAAAGATGTCTGGGATAAAACTCGAAGGCAATCAACATAGTGCGATTGATGATGCAATGAATACGGCAAAAATTTTATTGACATATCAATCACATATCCCACTAGACATGAATAGTCAGTCAAGTCTCTTTTCTCAGTTTGTTGTTTTCCTTTATAGTAAATGCTCAAGCTGTAATGAAGTGAAATATTATACAGAGTTTCCTATAAAAAAGAGAGGTAAGTCCAATCGGGGAAAATGTAATGAATGTCTCGTGAAAAAAAGACGATATAAGAAACTAATGAAACTTGTAAAAACATTAAGACACGTCATGTATAGTAAAAGATGCAATGAACATTAAGTCTAGTTTGCAAATAAAAACTAGGCTTTTTATATTTCACGTACAACTAGAATAGCTTCGTAATAAACAAATAAGTATTCTTTAAAATTCCCCCTACACTAACCTTCGTAATCAAACATACTATCCGTGCTGAACTCTATGTTAAAATGAGTTTGGACAATGGAGAGAGTGAAACGAAGTGAGGGATCATAATGACAAAGCAATATTATACGATTGGAATGGCCGGTCATGTCGACCACGGAAAAACATCATTAACAAAAGCGCTAACAAATATAGAGACAGACAGGCTAAAAGAAGAAAAAGAAAGAGCGATTTCAATAGAACTAGGCTATGCACCTTTAAAAATAGATGAAAACACGCAAGTTTCTATTATCGATGTCCCAGGCCACGAAAGGTTTATTAGGCAAATGATTGCCGGTGTTGCTGGAATTGACCTTGTCATACTTGTAGTTGCAGCAGATGAAGGGGTAATGCCTCAAACAGTTGAGCACCTACAGATACTCCAATTACTTGGTATACATAGAGGATTAATCGTTGTTACAAAAATGGATCTAGTAGAAGAGGACATGAAGGAGCTTATTGAAGCAGACATATTTGAAAAAATAACAGACACTTTTTTTGAAGGAACAGAATTGTTATTTGTAGATAGTGTTTCAAAAAAAGGAATTCCCGAGCTAATACGAAAAATGGAAGAATATTTAAAAGATGTACCTGTTCGAAATGCAAGCGGTCCGTTTCGTTTACCAATAGATCAAGTTTTTACCGTACATGGACAAGGGACAGTAGTACGTGGGACAGTTTACGAAGGGGAAGTGAAGGAAGGAGAGGTGTTAGAGCTTTTACCTCAACAGAAGAAAGTTCGCGCACGACAGTTACAAGTGCACAATGAAACACAGTCTCTAGGGCGAGCGGGTCAAAGACTAGCGATTAATGTAGGCGGAATAGCAAAAAATGAAGTGAAACGTGGGGATGTTCTAGTATCTACTCAATATTATACTTCTACTAAAACAATTGATGTTTGTTTAGATACATTTGAATCATTAAAGTTTTCGTTAAAACAGCGGAATGCTATTAAGCTTCATCTTGGAACTGCAGAGGTATATGGGAAAATTGTATTCTTTGATCGTAATGAGCTTACAGCTGGTCGACACGTGTTGTGCCAACTCCGATTAGATCAACCTGTTGTTACGAGAAGGGGAGACCGCTTTATTTTGAGAAGACCTACTCCCGTCGAGACGGTAGGAGGCGGCTTTGTTATTGATCCAAACGGGGAAAAATATAAGTTTGGTGAAAGAACAATTGCGTTGCTTTCTAGAAAAAAAGAAGGTACTCCTGAAGAACGTATTATAGACGTGTTAAAAGTGAATAAAAGTATGACATTACAGGAGCTTGAAAAAGAAGCGAGTGTACCTGCCACAGAATTGCAGGAAATCGTCACGAAACACCCTCATTCTCCATTTAGAAAGCTTCAAAATCAATACATGCTAAAGGATGTCTATGATGAGTGTATTCATATGCTTACTATCGAGCTAAATGATTACCATAATAAATTTCCCCTTCGTGAAGGGAAAAACAAAGCAGAATTAATGCAACAATTTAACGTTTACGGATCAAGTGTAATCGAGGCAGTAATTGAAGAAGGGATCGTTACGAATGTTTTCAAGAAAAATAAACAATTTATTGCTACTTATGACTTTTCTCCATCATTCCCGAAGCAATGGGAAAGAAGAATGAACCAAGTTATTTTAGCGATGGAAAAAGAAGGTCTACAAGTTAGTCCATTTACTGATCTTGTAAATAACGCAGGAATTCCACTTGAGTTACAAGAGGAGTTACGCCATTTTCTCTTACGAACTTCCAAAGTTATTGAACTAGATGAAAAGCATATTTTATCTAAAACAGCATTCGAGGCTGCTGTGCAAAAAGTGAAAGAGAATATAGCTGATAAATTTGATTTACAAACAGCAAAATCAGTTTTAAATATATCAAGAAAATATTTGGTTCCACTACTCGAAGCTTTTGACGAACAAAAAGTAACAAAAAGAGAAGGGAACGAGCGAGTGTTTTTGGATAATAAATAGTACTGTATGCATTTTAGTTGCCGAACATAATATATTATATTAATATAGGTATAAATCCCTAGATCAATTAGACTAATGATATTTGTTCAGGGCTCTCTATTTTTTAAATGCCTCGGAAAGGAAAGAGGTCAAATGAAATGCATACAAACATGAGTAAGTATGATCTGTTTAAATGGAGATTATATTTATGGAGCTACCCGATTATTATAGCAGCTTTGTGCTCAAATGTTTTGCAGTGGCAAAATTATAGTAATTTAATGAAATCAATAATTATCTTCTTAATAATATGGAATACCGTTGCATGGTTTTTATTATTTAAAAGAAAATACTTCAAGACTGTTGAGATAATAAGCTTATGTATAATAAGTATTACTTATTTGTTTGTTTATGAAAGAGTATTATCTCAATTAAATGTCTCAGCTTATCTCTCGATGGAGCTCTTATTTTGGACACCGTTAATTTTTATTTATATTTTTATTGTGCTTAAAGGAAAAAAAGGTTTCATTTATGCATTAACATTATGGATCATCACACTATGTGTACACATGTTCTACTCGTTAGATTTACCTAATGAAGTTAATTACTCATATATACAGTTTCATTTTTCAAGTATTATGTATATTACTTTTCTTTTATTTTCGCAAGTAATTTTTAGGTCATTTATTGAATCGGAAGTTATTGAAAAATATGCCTTCAAGGATTTCCTGACAGGAATTAATAACCGTAGAATGATGTATTCGTATTTAAAATCTGAAATAAAGAATAAAAAAGAGCTCACAGTTATTTTTTTCGATATTGATCACTTTAAAAAGATTAATGACCAACACGGACATTTTATTGGTGATGAGATATTAAAAGAAGTGACCAACGTTGTATTAACACGATTAACTAAAAACGAAACATTTGGACGGTGGGGTGGAGAAGAATTTATCATTGTTAGTAAAGGAACAGGTCTAGAAAATACGATCACACTCGCAGAAGAAATAAGAAAAACGATTAAAGATCACTCTTTTACAAATAAACTCCAAGTTACTTGTAGCTTTGGTGTAAAGCAGTTTCAGTATAATGACACATTAAACTCGTTTTTAAGTGAAGCAGATAAAGCACTATATTTAGCAAAAGAAAACGGAAGAAATAAAGTAGAAGTAACAAAATAGAGCCATGTGGCTCTATTTTGTTATGGTAATGACCTACTTCACATAAATTTGTTTTTCTTTCGGTTCATGTACGGTACCGATGATAGTAGCTTTAGAAACAGCGTTTTCGTTTAATTGTTGCACATATTGTTCAGCTTGTTCCTTCGGTAAACTAATAAGAAGGCCCCCCGATGTAATAGCGTCACATAGAATGAGGTGGTCAATGTCAGTAAGAGACGACTCAAAGGAAATTTTTTCCTTTAACCAAGCGTAATTTGCTTTACTTCCTCCTGGAATGACACCTTGGTGTGCAAGCTCTTTCGTTCCGTTTAGCAAAGGCACATGATCAAACAGTATATCGAAGCTAACCTTACTGCCACTTGCCATTTCAAAAGCATGGCCCATTAACCCAAACCCCGTAATATCTGTTACAGCGTGAGGAGTGAACGATTGTAACGTTTCACATGCGATGCGATTTAACTCTGCCATCGTCTCTGTCACAGCGGTTGTTTGTTCCACACTTGTTTTGTCTCGTTTTATACCTGTAGTTAGAATTCCAACACCAATTGGTTTAGTAAGAACGAGTGCATCACCTGGCTGTGCACCAACGTTTTTAAAAATGCGTTCAGGGTGTACTACTCCAGTTACACTTAATCCAAATTTCGGTTCTTGATCATCAATAGAATGTCCACCTGCAATCACGGCACCAGCCTCATCGACTTTATGAGCAGCCCCTTTTAAAATTTGAGCAAGCATTTCGTGAGGTAATTTTTTTATAGGGAAACCAACGATATTAAGAACCGTTTTCGGAATACCGCCCATTGCATACACATCACTTAACGCATTTGCAGCTGCAATTTGACCAAACATGTATGGATCATCAACAATAGGTGTAAAGTAATCGACAGTTTGAATAAGTGCAATTTCATCGGTCAACTTGTAGACACCACCATCATCTGATGTTTCATGACCTACGAGTAAACGCTCATCATTATTTGACTTCGGTAAATGGCGCAGTACCTGCGCCAGGTCACTAGGACCAATTTTACATCCTCAACCAGCCTTTGAGGACATAGCTGTTAATCTAAATTGCTTATCGTGTTGATCCAATGAAAACACCTCCTTTACTAATACATTACATAAAGAGAACGAGTTTGTCTAAATGGAAGTAATGAGAAGTATTATTTTTGATTTATTTACAATGCTATTATAGAATGTACTTGTACTAAGCACAAAAAATTTATAAAGGGGACATGTCACATGGCTTACAAAATGACAGTTGAATTTTGCCAACAGTGAAACTATGCACCTAAAGCTGCGAGTTTCGCAGAAGAGCTATTTAATCATTTCCGAGCAAACATTACAAACCTAAACTTAGTTGCAAGTTCAGGTGGTGCATTTGAAGTGTTTGTTAACGGTGAAAAAGTTTATTCAAAATTGGAAACAGGTCAGTTTCCATCTACTGAAGAAATAATTAAAATAATGGAATCAAGTTAAAAAAAGACCTCGTTTTTCGAGGTCTTTTTTATTATAGTAATTGTGAAGTAAATGAAGTGTACGGAACGAAATAGATAAGAACGTAGGAAAGCAAATGACGAGTGTTGTTCGAAGTCTAATGCTACCCGATAAATTGAAATTGAGCAGATGAAGGTCATCATACAAAGGCTATGCTACCCGACAAAACGAAGTTGAGCAGATGAAGGTCATCATACGAAGCCTATGCTGCCTGAAAAATTGAAACCGAGCATGCTACCCGACAAAACGAAACCGAGCAGATGAAGGTCATCATACGAAGTCTATGCTGCCTGAAAAATTGAAACCGAGCAGATAAAGGTCATCATACGAAGTCTATGCTACCCGACAAAACGAAACCGAGTAGATGAAGGTCATCATACGAAGTCTATGCTGCCTGAAAAATAGAAACCGAGCAGATAAAGGTCATCATACGAAGTCTATGCTACCCGACAAAACGAAACCGAGTAGATGAAGGTCATCATACGAAGTCTATGCTGCCTGAAAAATAGAAACCGAGCAGATAAAGGTCATCATACGAAGTCTATGCTACCCGAAAAATAGAAATCGAGCAGATGAAGGTCATCATACGAAGTCTATGCTACCCAAAAAAATGAAATCGAGCAGATGAAGGTCATCATACGAAGCCTATGCTACCCGAAAAATAGAAACCGAGCAGATGAAGGTCATCATACGAAGCTAATGCTAAAAATTTCTGTTAGGGATTCGCAGAGTTCAACGTTAGTTAAAAAACAACGAGACATTTCATAAAAGAAAAAAAGAGTGGCCGTATAGACCACTCTTTTTCTTTAGAGTTGATACTCGCTTCATCTGGGGTAAAGTCGATGTTAATCTTCTGGAAACACCTCATTTATTATCGTATTATTTTCCTTGAATGTTTGTTGCTTGTTACTTGTTCAAGCGAACCACCCCTCAAGGTTTTTTTACGATAAATCCCTTTGACGCTGTATCACTCTCGTAAAAGGAATCATTGACTCCCTCTACACTAGTTATGATGTCCTTCTATAAGAAATTAATGTTTGGAAAATTTTTCATTTTTTTATTTGAACTAAATAATTATGTATACTAAAAAAAGAGTGGCCGAATAGGCCACTCTCCTTTAGAGATACTCGCTTCGTCTGGGGTAAAGTCGATGTTTGTCTTTCGCCAACACCTCATTTATCATTTCGTTTTTTAATCCTTGAATGTTTGTTGCTCGTTACAAGTACAAGCGAACCACCCCTCAAGGTCTTACGAATGATGAACCCTTAGTTGCTGTATCTCTCGTAAAAGGAATCATTGATCCCTTCTACACTATTTATGATGTTCATAATCGCAAAAATGATGTATGGAAAAATAATGAAATTGGAGAGGAAATGAAATGACACAACCAATTCGATCAATCCCTGCTATGCATGAAGTGCAGAAAACGGACGTATATAAAAAACTTAGCAATGATATTCCGACACTTATATTAAATAATTGGATTAAAGCTTCTATTGAGAATACGAGAAAAGATATTTTAAATAATCGAGAAAATTATGAAGATGTATCGAGAATAGACCATATACGGAAAATTACGGAATACTTAATAAAACAATCCAATCATTTTTCTCCATTCAGGCTCCAAAAAGTAATTAATGGTACTGGAACTGTGTTGCACACAAATTTAGGTAGAGCACGTCTCAGTGAAACTGCAATGAAACGAGTTGTTGAAACATCAGCGAATTATAGTACCCTTGAATATGATGTAGAGAAGGGAGAGAGAGGCTCACGCCATGATATTATTCAAGACCTGTTATTAAAAGTGACAAACAGCGAAGCCGCCATGGTAGTAAACAATAATTCCGCTGCAGTCTACTTTATATTAAAAGCACTTTGTCAAGATAAGGAAGTTATCGTATCTAGGGGAGAATTAGTTGAAATTGGTGGTTCTTTTCGTGTTTCAACGATTATGGAAGAAAGTAGAGCAAAACTAGTAGAAGTTGGGACTACAAATAAAACCCACGAATTTGACTACAAAAACGCTATTACTGATGAAACAAAAATGCTGATGAAAGTACATACGAGTAATTTTAAAACGGTTGGATTTACAAAGGAAGTTTCATCTAAAGGCCTTAAAAAGATTACCCAACAAACAAATAAAGAAATAATTATTTATGAAGATTTAGGAAGTGGCTCACTTTACCCTTTTCAGCATAATGGTATCGGTGACGAACCGGTAGTGAAAGAGGCGTTAAAGCATGCAGATGTTGTTTCTTTTAGTGGGGACAAGCTCCTTGGTGGTCCACAAGCAGGCATTATAGTAGGAAAGAAAGATATAATAAATAAATTGAAAAAACATCCACTAGCGAGAGTGTTAAGGGTAGATAAAATGACACTAGCTGCATTAGAAGCGACGCTACAACAGTATTTATTTGGTCAAGAGCTACAAATACCTACGATAAGAGATGTCCTGCAATCAAAGGATGATGTTTTATCAAAAGCAATGACATTTTTAGAAAATTTAAATCAAAACAGTAATGTAGGCGGAGAAATAGCGAGTGATTTCTCTTATGTTGGTGGAGGAACGATGCCTACAGAAAAACTACAAACATATGGTGTAATTTTAAAATCAGAGCATTACTCAGCTAATCAACTCGAGAAAAAGTTAAGAGGCGGGGAAACTCCCGTAATTACACGTATGAAAGACGGACATGTTTTCATCGATTTTCGCACGATTACTACAGAAGAAATTGATGTATTATTAGAGTCTGTAAAAAAAGTATGTAGTAATAGAGATAAACTACAGTAAATAAAGGAATAGCTACACTCGTTATACACACTATTATAGTAATTCAAGGCTTTTCAATTAATTGTCTGCGACAGATCAAAATTTATGACATGAAAAGGGGACTCAAATGAAATTTTTGAGTCCCCTTTTCATTTTATCCCTCACCGTTAGTTTGTGATACTTGATTTCGCTTCTTTACTTTGTGGGAGCCAGACAAAGGTGCAGGTTGGCTTGCACTATGGTGGTTTTTAGGTGAATTTCTTCGTTGATCTTTATAAGTGTTTCTTTCTGTCATATGTCACATCTCCTTTATCGGGTAGACTACAGCTGAAAATGATTTTTTCATCAGCTTCAAGCACATCATTTATTTTTCTCGTAAAAAAATAATTCATGCTGCACAAACAATGGTAAGTATTTTTTCTTATTTTCTGATAAAAATAAATGTGAAGTTATATGTTAAGAGGGGGAGCAAAAATGCCATACCATAAAAATAAACGCCAAGCATTTGAAGCTGCACAACAAGCTTACGTACAATTGCAAGAAGCATTTGAAAGTATGCATTACGAAGACCCAGATTATGGTCACCAGCAAAAACTAGCTGGTCAGGAGTTGGATGAAGCAATTCAGGCTATTCAAAAAGCACATGTTACAGCATCAGAACATCAACGAAAACAATTAGAAAAATATTCTGCCGATGTAGCAAAGTATAAACAACAATTACAGGAATAGTAATCACGTTTAAAGGGCGACTCAATAGGTGAAACCACCCTGCTGAGGTCGCCCTTTTATTAGTGAATGCAGTATGCTCGCACATTGCTTATAAGATGAACCCACAAATAAATAAGCTTTATCACCCTATACACTAAATCATTGACGTTTCTTCGTTTTTTTGTTGAATTGACGCTGTTTAGCGCTTAACGGATCATTTACGTGTCCTTTTTCATACACACCTTCACCCTGTGTTTTTGCATCGTTCATTCCAGGACGAGTATTCATCTTTTGCTCCATTATTAACACCTCCAGGATTAGTTTGTGTTTAAAATAGCGGTTTAAAGAAGGAAAAAAATGAGAAATAAACATCCTTTTTATACAAATTTATTTACTAACCTAAAGTGTTAATGATAATCTAGTGGAGGGCATTTTCAATTTATGAGCGAATACTTTTAATGGAAATATGAGTATAAAATATTGAATCATATTACGAGTACTATTTCATAATAATGAATTTGTGTCCAATTTTTGAATAAAGGTTTTAGACAATTTTGAATTTCTATTATAGAATATTAAATATAGGAGGGAATACATATGGCAAAAGATTCTTTGTACAATTCTAAACGTACGTTTGAAACTAATGGTAAAACGTACACTTATTTTGATCTAAAAGCAATCGAAGAGGCTGGAGTTGGAAATGTTAGTAATCTACCTTACTCGATAAAAGTTCTTTTAGAATCTGTGTTACGTCAATATGATGGAAAAGTAATTAAAGAAGAGCATGTTGAAAACCTTGCTAAATGGGGAACAGCGGACGTGAAGAACATCGACGTTCCGTTTAAGCCTGCCCGTGTTATTTTACAAGATTTTACTGGGGTTCCTGCAGTTGTTGACCTTGCTTCTTTAAGAAAAGCAATGGCTGATTTTGGTGGAAATCCAAATCAAATTAATCCTGCAATCCCTGTAGATTTAGTCATTGACCACTCAGTTCAAGTCGATGAATTCGGAGCAGCTAACTCACTACTTCGTAATATGGAATTAGAGTTTAAAAGAAATGAAGAGCGTTATAAGTTTTTAAGCTGGGCTCAAAAATCCTTTGATAACTACCGAGCAGTTCCACCAGCTACAGGTATCGTTCACCAAGTAAACTTAGAATATCTTGCAAACGTTGTCCAACATGAAGAAAAGGACGGAGAAGTAGTAGCATTCCCAGATTCTTTAGTTGGTACTGATTCACATACAACGATGATTAACGGCCTTGGTGTACTTGGGTGGGGTGTAGGTGGTATTGAGGCAGAAGCTGGAATGCTTAAGCAGCCATCTTATTTCCCTGTTCCTGAAGTAATTGGTATGAAATTTGTCGGATCCATGCCTGAAGGTGCAACCGCTACTGACTTAGCTTTAAAAGTAACACAAGTATTACGTGAGAAAAAAGTGGTTGGTAAGTTCGTCGAGTTCTTCGGACCTGGTATCGCAAACATGACCCTTGCAGATCGTGCGACGATTTCAAACATGGCACCTGAATATGGTGCGACGTGTGGTTTCTTCCCAATTGATGACGAAACATTAAACTACTTACGTTTTACAGGTCGAAGCGAAGAACTAGTAAGCTTAGTAGAACAATATACAAAAGCAAATGGTATGTTCTATACAGCAGGGAATGACGATCCAACATTTACTGATGTTGTAGAACTTGATTTATCAACAATCGAGCCTAACCTTTCTGGTCCAAAACGTCCACAAGATTTAATTCCACTATCAAATATGAAAGACGAGTGGAGAAAAGCGTTAACAGCACCAGTAGGTAATCAAGGTTTTGGTTTATCAGAAGATGAAATTAATAAAGAAGCAACTGTTCAACATCCGAATGGTAAAGCGTCTACTTTAAAAACTGGCTCAGTAGCTATTGCGGCTATAACTAGCTGTACAAATACTTCTAATCCTCATGTAATGATCGGTGCAGGTTTACTAGCTAAAAATGCAGTAGAAAAAGGTTTAGAAGTTCCTGAGTATGTAAAAACAAGTTTAGCGCCTGGTTCAAAAGTAGTAACAGGCTATTTGGAAGATGCTGGGCTCATGCCTTATTTAGATCAATTAGGCTTCAACTTAGTTGGGTATGGTTGTACGACATGTATCGGAAATAGTGGTCCACTACCAGCCGAAATAGAAGCTGGAATTGCTGAAAATGACCTTACAGTAGCTTCTGTATTAAGTGGTAACCGTAACTTTGAAGGACGTATTCATCCTTTAGTTAAAGCAAACTACTTAGCTTCACCTCCATTAGTAGTTGCTTATGCATTAGCTGGAACAGTTGATATTGATGTATATAACGAGCCATTAGGTAAAGGGAAAAATGGTGAAGATGTATATTTCAAAGATATTTGGCCAAGTCATGCAGAAATTCAAGCATCAATGGAAAAAGCAGTGGCACCAGAATTATTTAAGAAGGAATATGAGCGTGTGTTCGATGATAATGAAGAGTGGAATAAACTTGAATCTCCAGATGAAGAGCTATATACGTGGGATGAAGATTCAACGTATATTCAAAATCCTCCATTCTTTGAGAACTTATCTCCTGAGCCTGAGGATGTTAAAGAGCTAAAAGGACTTCGAGCAGTTGGTAAATTTGGTGACTCTGTAACAACGGACCATATATCTCCTGCAGGTTCAATTGCAAAAGACAGCCCGGCTGGTAAATATCTCATGGAAAAAGGCTTAAAGCCTGCTGACTTTAACTCATACGGTTCTCGTCGTGGTAACCATGAGGTAATGATGCGTGGTACATTTGCAAACATTAGAATTAAAAACCAACTAGCACCTGGAACTGAAGGTGGTTATACGACATACTGGCCAACAGGCGAAACAATGGCCATTTATGACGCATGTATGAAATATAAAGAAGAAGGTACTGGTCTTGTAGTTCTTGCTGGTAACGACTATGGTATGGGGAGTTCGCGTGACTGGGCTGCAAAAGGTACAAACTTGTTAGGAATAAAAACTGTTATTGCAGCTAGCTTCGAACGTATCCATCGTAGTAACTTAGTGCTTATGGGTGTGCTTCCTCTTCAATTTAAAGAAGGTGAAAACGCAGATACACTCGGTTTAACTGGTAAAGAACATTTCGAAGTCAAGGTTACTAATGACATTAAACCTCGTGATTATGTAATAGTGGTAGCGAAGGATGAAGAATCAGGTAAAGAAACAACGTTTGAAGTTCTTGCCCGTTTTGACAGTGAAGTAGAAATTGATTACTATCGTCACGGCGGTATTCTTCAAATGGTACTTCGTAACGCTTTACAAGAAGTAAAATAAATATTTTGCTAAAAAGAGTCCTGTATAAGGGCTCTTTTTTTATTTAGTATATTTTGTATCGAAAATGCGGAGAAAAGTATTCACCAAAAAGACACTTGTCTTTTACAGAATTATTAGTCATTATTAAATTGTGACACTATTCACATAAAAACATTTAGTAGGAGGCTAGTATGAAGTTAATATTAAAATTACTTTTAGGAATTATAGCTGGTATTGTTATTGGTCTAATTAATTTTACTTTTATTACGCAGCTTTTTGTAACCTTAAAAGATATCTTTGGACAGTTTATTGGTTTTATCATCCCATTTATCATTTTCTTTTTTATCGCTTCTGGAATAGCAAAACTTGGTCAACATTCAGGAAAAATAGTTGGGTTAACAGTTGGAACCGCTTATTTATCTACTTTTTTAGCTGGAATACTTGCATTTCTCGTTGCTATTTCTGTAATTCCACTATTGAATGCTACTGAAAGTACTATTCCTGAAGAGGCGAGTATTGGAGGATTCTTTAGTCTAGAAATCGCCCCATTAATGGGGGTAATAACCGCACTAGTAATGGCTTTCCTATTTGGTATTGGAATTGCGAAAACAAATAGTAGCACATTACAAAAAGTTGTCGATGAAGGAAAAAACATTATTGAATTAGCCATTAAAAAAATTATCATTCCGTTGTTACCTTTTTATATCGGCGGTATTTTTGTTCAGTTAGCTGCTGAAGGTACTGTCTTTGAAACATTAAAAGTGTTTGCAGTAGTATTAGTTGTTGTCATTATGACTCATTGGGTTTGGTTACTTGTGCAATATGTTACAGCTGGGTCTATTACGAAACGCAACCCATTCTCATTATTAAAAACAATGCTGCCAGCTTATTTTACCGCATTAGGTACAATGAGTAGCGCTGCAACAATTCCAGTGACACTAAAACAAGTAAAGGAAAATGATGTAGATGACGATGTCGCAAACTTTGGTGTACCTTTATGTGCTACGATCCATTTATCAGGAAGTGTTATTACTATCGTTTCCTGTGCCGTTGCGGTAATCGTCGTGTTAAATGGCTCTGCAGTGCCAAGTTTTATAGAGATGCTTCCTGTTATTGCGATGCTAGGTATTATAATGATTGCAGCGCCAGGAGTTCCAGGTGGAGCTATTATGGCAGCTCTTGGTGTTTTAACATCGATGCTCGGATTTAATGAAGTGGCAATCGGATTAATGATTGCGTTGTATATGGCACAAGATAGTTTTGGAACAGCTACGAATGTAACAGGGGATGGGGCAATCAATTTAATTATTAATCGATTTGTAAAAAATAAGAATGCCGTTGATTAACTGAAGCAATTTAATAGTCATTACGACAAAAAGATAGAGGCTGTTTCAAAACTATTGGAAGTTTTTTCAATGACTCCACTCACCCCGCGACTACTATAAGAAAAGACTAAAAACGAGCTTAAAGCTCGTTTTTAGTCTTTTCTTAGAAGCAGTGGAATTTCGCCGTAGTTCTTAAAGTACTAGTGAGTTCTCTTCTCACTAGTACGCACGGCGGTATTTATACTTCTCTTATAAAAAAACCACTTATAGTGGTCTTTAAGGGATTGCGGCGGCTACGCACATTGCTTAGAGGTTGACTCAAAAGGTAAAAAATCGCCCTTTTGAATCAACCTCTTTAAATATGCATATCAATAATCATATTTCAGACAAATGGGCATGAACATATTCAGGTAATAAATGTTTATCTTTTATAGAGTGGTTATCCTCATACGACTTATAGGAAAATAATGTTTCTCCGTTATCAAGCGCTGTTAATTCTAATATATAGTCATCATTTTTCCCCTTCGTTTCTAATTTTAATGTGATAGCCCCCAGTTTTAATACGTAAAAGTTAAAGACAAGTCCTAGAAGTGTTTTTGTTTTCTTTTTACTTTCAGGGTTAGCGATAATTAAATTGGTTAATTCTTTCATTCTTATTGGACGTTTTTCTTCTTTTTTAAATAGATCTGATACGCTTTTACCGAGATGCTTTAGTTGATCTAAAAATTGACTCATACACACTCTTCCTTTCTTTTTAGTTAGTGTATGTACATACACTAAAAAAAATATGCAATCCTTTATTTCCTTTTAAAGGATTACATAGTAATTGATACGTCCAATCATAATAAAAATAAATGGCTGTTTACGTAAAATATGTTGCTTTTTAAAATTGGTGATTCGAAAGGTGGCGACTCCAGCGACGAGCGTTACATCACGATTAAGCTTCGAGTTGTCTCGACTATACTACTCCAGAGCGTTGCATGTATAGGAGAGTCAGGTTGAGAGCTGAAGATCCATCGGGGTGGTGAGGGATAGCAATGGCTCCGTTCGTTGTAAAATTAAAATTTATGCGAAAAGAGCCAAATAAATGATTTACTGTTGAAAGGAGAAGATATTGATGGGCAGGCAAAAAAAAGGTAATGCTAACGCACAACGTAATAACAATAAAAAGAAACAAGGGAAGACAAATCATGCTTCTGAATTAGAAACGTTTGCAGAAGTAGAATCGAAGCGACGTCATGAAGATCACTAAAAACATTAAGTAGGTGTAAAAATGTTTGATTTTTGGACAGGCGCTGAAGGTCTTCCAGTTTATGGATTTATTATTAGAGCATGTATCGTTTACATCTATGTTTTTGTATTAATTAAAGTATTAGGACAACGCTCGATGTCTACATTAAATCCTATTGATTTTCTATTCGGTGTCATTATTGGTGATGTGATTGGAGAACCGTTGGCTGATGGAGAAGTTCCGTTAGGTGGACCGTTAGCTGCTGCTGCATTTATAGGCGGTATACACCTATTTTTATCATACATTTCTTTAAAAATGCCAAGGTATAGAAGAATTATTGAAGATGAACCAATTTTATTAATTGAGAAAGGGCACATTTTACACGAAGAGCTCCAAAAAGCAAAGGTTACTGTCGATTCATTGCTAATGGACTTAAGGTTTAATAATGCCATTGATTTAATGGAGGTTGACTATGCAATCCTTGAGTCAAATGGACAAATAAGTGTTATCAAAAAATCTAAATATGACTCTCTAACACCGAATGATATGGGACAATCGCCAGTTTCAAAAGGATATCCTTCTGTCATTATTGAGGATGGTCTTATTATTGAGGCAAATTTGAAGAAGTTTCACGATAGAGCATGGTTACATCGTACGTTAAAACAACATGGATATAATGATGCTACAGAAGTGTTTTTAATGATGCTAGATAATGCTGGAAATGTATATATAAGTGGGAAAAATGAAAGCCAAACGGTTTAATTCGCCTTCAATGATGTATGAAGATAACTTTATTAGGTTAATAATGGTTATAAATACGCATTGAGGTGATGAATGATGAATAAGAAGAAAATGCGATTTGATGAACTAATTAGAGCAAACAAACAAGAATTAATGAAGAATCCAAAAGAGTTGGAAAAAATTGAAGAAAGATTAGATAAGAAGCATATGGATCGACTTCTTTCGTAATGAGAGAACATAGTGTAAATTTTGTAAGCTTACATACTTGTCCTGCTTTAGGCAATATTAATTGTATGGAAGGAGGATGGGATATGGCTTCAAAATTTACGAAATTTCAAAAATTCCGACCAGACCACCTAGGAACACAACCGAGAAAAAGTGATTCTAATAACGGGAAAAAAATGAACACGAAGGGTAACGATCACCCTGATTATATCCCACCAAAAGGAAAGTAATTAGAAGTAAATAAACGAAATAATAAGGCTGGCTTATAAGGTTCTTTTACCATTAAGCCAGCCTTAAAGCTATGAGGGAGACTACAGTGTCATTAAAAGACAAGCATTCATCAATTGCTGTAGAGAGAGAATACCATATTTATTATTTTGATAAAAAAAATGAAGGAAAGATTAATATAGCTTGTCAAAAATGAATAATCATTAGATAATAAATGTAGTATTTAGCGCATGATTTGAGGTGTCTTATTTGGGGGAGAAAACAAAAAAGCAAAAAGGATACCCATTTGCAGGATGGTTACTATTTATTTATTTAATTGTGCTCCTGTACATCACTCTTTTTGCATGGAACTATGGTGCATCATTGGGGAATGAGGGACCAGGTGGGAGGAACTACAATTTAAGTCCTTTTTATAGTATTTACCGTATATATGAATATGGGACACTTAGCATGAAGATAAACATTTTATTAGGAAATGTTTTACTTTTTGTTCCTTTCGGGTTTTTACTCCCCTTCTTCAGGGAGAGGTTTAAAACGAGTAAGAAAGCCGTTCGTTTTATGCCGGTAGTTTTTTTAGCAACGATTTTGTCATTCTTTATTGAAATAAACCAATTTATTTTTACACAAAGGGTGGCAAATGTAGACGATGTAATATTGAATACATCCGGTGCGGTTATTGGCTTCCTATTATATCGAGCTATTCGTGGGATTGTAACACGTACTTCAATAAGTATTAAGTAAAACAATTCTTCTATTTGTCCTAAGATTCTTTCCTAGAAGAATTTATAATGTGAATTGTAAATATCGTATACCACTAATGGATTATCCTTGTCTTTACGTCAACAACGCCAATAAAAGAGATGAGAAAAGCAGCCTTCTATATTTCAGAAGGCTGCTTTTTTCTTGTTTGTGACTCCATTTGTAAATTGATTCTTTTTGTCCAATAACGATATGCTGTATATACAATCGAGATGAAGACCCCATATATGAGAATCATATATACAATTTCTATAGGATTTGTAACGATAGTATGACCTACTAATGCAAACAGTGTCATTGCAGGAATCTTCCCTAATCCGGATGCGATTGAATAAGAGAGAAAGGGAACTCTACTTAACGCTGCATACGCATTAATTAAAATGGAAGGGATAACAGGAATCATTCTTAAAACTGTTATACTCATAAACGCGTTACGTTCAAAGAGAACGGTTATTTTTTTTGTTATAGTATAGCGTAGCAGAATTTTATTCCCAAACTTGTCAAAGCCACCGTAACGGATCATAGCAAAAAATATCATTGATGCAAAAGTGGAACCCATCCAAATGATAAATGCACCTAATATCGGACCGTAAACGGCTCCAACTACACCGCCAACGAGTGGATATGGGATAACAGGAAATAATGACATGAGTGTAGCGATGACAGTTGTAACAATGACATAGTCTCGTTCGTTGTTTTGAACCCAGTGTAGGAGAGGTTCATGATATAGGACGAGTAGGGCTACGATAATGACCATTGAAAAAAGAACGAATAGTTTTCTATACATACATTTACTCCTTTTTTTGTGCCAATAAAATTATACAACAGATTTAGGACAAGGTGTACATCTTCTCGTTGACTACAAAATTTTGGGATTTCAATTTTATTTATCATGGGACATCTTCATTGAACGTAAACTTAAATGATGAAGATTAGCGGCAAAAGGGAGTGAAATCATGCAAATTCACATTGTTGAATCGGGACAAAATCTTTATGGTATAGCTCAAGCATATGCTGTTTCAATGGAAGAACTGATCCAAGCAAATGAAATTCAAGATCCAAATAATTTAGTTGTGGGTCAAAGTCTTGTTATACCTATTGTTGGCTCCTTCTATTGGGTGCGGCAAGGTGATAGCATATTTAGTATTGGTCAACGTTTCGGAGTCCCTCCACAGCAATTATCAGAAATAAACCAAATACCAATGGAATCTGCTTTACCAATTGGACTACGTATTTATATACCACCACGGCCAAAGACGCCAGCCGAAGTAAACGCTTATATCGAACCTCTTGGTGGTGAAGTTACTAGTACACTAATTGAAGCGGCTCAAAACCGTTCTCCTTATTTAACTTATTTAGCCCCATTTAGTTACCAGTTAAATAGAGACGGTACTTTACAAGCACCACCACTAGATAACATTCCAGCTATAGCAAATGAAAATAATGCAGGTCTTATGATGGTTATAACGAATTTAGAGGAAGGTGCATTTAGCGAAGAAGTAGGTGCGGCCTTATTAACTAACGAAGCTGCACAAAACACGCTTTTAGATGAAATTATTAGAATTGCTAATGAAGTCGGTTATGAGGATATTCACTTTGATTTTGAATATTTACGAGTAGAAGACCGGGAACGTTATAATTTATTTCTTCAAAAAGCAGCTACGAGACTAAGGGAACAAGGCTTACTTATTTCTACCGCATTAGCACCGAAAACAAGGGCTGATCAGCCAGGACAATGGTATGAAGCGCATGATTACCGTGCTCACGGAGAAATAGTAGACTTCGTCGTATTAATGACATACGAGTGGGGATATAGCGGTGGTCCACCAATGGCTGTATCTCCAATAGGACCAGTTAGGGATGTCATAGAGTATGCACTAACCGAAATGCCAGCTGAAAAAATCATGATGGGGCAAAATTTATATGGATACGATTGGACCTTACCGTTTGTACCTGGTGGTCAATATGCTGCAGCAGTGAGTCCAAATAGGGCAATCAGAATTGCCTACGAGCAAAATGTACCTATCCAATATGATACAGAAGCACAAGCACCATTTTTTACTTACGTGGATGACAGTGGTGCAGAACATGAAGTATGGTTTGAAGATGCTAGAAGCATACAAGCAAAAATAGACCTCATAAAGGAATTAGGTTTACGAGGTATAAGCTATTGGAAGCTAGGTCTACCATTCCCACAAAATTGGTTACTGATATCCGATCAATTTGATATAAGAAAATTTTAGAAAAAAGTATCAAAAGGTTCAACAATGCCTTTTGATACTTTTTATTAGTTTCGCTTGTTTGTCAAATGATTGTTTATCTGAATAAAAACGTGCTAGATAAGCTTAGACATGTAGTATTCATCGAAGTATTCCCCATCGATGAGTAAAGAGTCCCTTTTAGTTCCTTCTATTTCAAATCCCATCTTTTTATACAGTGATAAACCTGCTCTATTTTCGGTAACGACAGTTAATTCTAATCGATGGATATTATTCTTTTTAGACCAGCTTTCCAATGATTTGAACAATTGTGTCCCTATTCCTTTAGCCCTGAATCTATGTAATACACCCGTTACTATATAAGCTGAATGCCTATTCCTCTTAGCATTACCACCGATAACAATTATATAGCCAACAAGCTCATCCCCATGATCAGCTAATAAAATCGTTGCGTTTTCACTTTTGCTTATATTTTCAATTATTTTCATTTGTTGTTCTCGTTTTATATTCCTCTCGCCAGGCTCCCATAGCATAAATTCAGCATTTTCTTCTATTTGATTTGTTAGCTTTATAAAGGCTTCAGAATCAGTAGTCTCAATTTCTCTTATTAACATAGAAGGTCTACCTCCATGATCATAGTTTTTGATAAATATCTAGGTTGGTGACAGATGAAGTCTCTTAAAACTATCGTATCTGTTTTGATAGGCAGTGTCACGTCATTTAACAGCAATAATAATCGTATATGTTCATATCATAGAAAGCATCTCTGGAATTCCCTACACTTCAGCTGAAAATTTGATTGTAAAAAACAATAACATAATACAAAAAAGACTAGCCATCATCTCTATTTTCGTGTATATTTCGATTAGCGAAGGAAATTCTTCAGCAACTTGGTACAAACAGACAATTACTAAAAGTAACTAAAAAGAAGGTGAATGGGGATGCTCAACAAAAAACCTTGGCTCATCTATTTAATGCTAGCTTTAGCAACAAGTAGCTGGGGAAGTGCGTTTATAGCAGGAAACTATGCCACTAGGGATTTTGATCCTATCACGGTTGCCTTTTTACGTTTTTTCTTTGCGGCAATTATTTTAATTCCATTAATGCTTATAAAGGAAAAAAATCATGTTTTACCGAAGGGGAAAGAATGGTTTTTATTAGCATCATTAGGCTTAACAGGAATAGCACTGTATAACATTTGTTTTTTTATTGCTACAAAGGAAGCACCTATCGTAAAAAGCTCCTTATTTATCGCATCTAATCCTGTATTAATTATCATTTTATCTGGTTTTTTCTTAAAGGAAAAAATAACGTCCAGAAATATAATTGGCTTAATCCTTGCATTAGTAGGAGCAGCTATTATTATTACAGAAGGAAATTTTATGGAAGTTATTCGGGCTGGATTTCAACCAATAGACATCGTTTTATTTATTGCAGTCATATGTTGGGCGCTATATAGTGTTTTAGGAAAGGTTGCACTTCAACGGTTTTCATCATTAGAAAGTACCACATACGCCGTCGTTTTTGGCACACTTATGTTATTGCCATTTGCAATGATCGAAGGGGAATGGAATGAGTACATACAAGCAACCACACTAACGTGGGTATCTATTCTACATATGAGTATCATTGTTTCTGTCATAAGCTTTATTATGTATTACCAAGGAATACGTACAATTGGTGCTGCTAAAGCATCGATATTTATCAACTTAATGCCTTTGTCTGCAGTAATATTAGCTATTTTACTTTTAGATGAACCATTATTACCTATTCATATCGTTGGAGCAGCCTTCGTCTTGACGGGAGTAACGATCGGAACTAGGCCAAAACGAAAAAAAGTTAACAGTTAAATTTTCACACCCTTGTTATTTGACGAATATAATAAAAAAAACAGCTCGAATAACAGGGGGGATTGGTGTGCCTACGAAAGATTATGAACGGTTCTCTGGACAAGAGCTTGAAAACTATTATAAGCGAATACAAAACTATATTGAACAAGGTTTTCGTGCAGACGGTTTAAAGGAAGAACTAGAGCTTATTTATGATGCTTTAACAAAAACTGACGATGTAAAAATAAAAGGAAAACAGAAATATTTAAAGGAAATTGAATACTATTTACGAACAATCCGCCTATAAAAGCTGGGAATGCTATCTTCGCATGACCAGTTTTTTGCTTTTTTAGCTGTTAAACTGACATTCTATTTTCGTAATCGTACGCGTCCATACCGTTTTCCAATGGTTATGGAAAAAAGTATATATTTTTCTTCCTTTATTAAGCTTTGGTACAATGATGTTAGAAAGCAGGTGGGACTAGTGAATAAAGAAAATCATGGAAAACATATAGATGTTACCGTCGAAGAATGGATGCAATATCCTTATAGCAAATTAAAGGAAGCAGAGATTGTAAGAGCACTTAGTGAATCGGAGCAAATAAACGCGAGTCAATACAGTAGTGTAATAAAAGCAAGATTGTTAGCAATGGCCGCAGTGAGTAGGTATCAGCGTAAGCAAAGCTTTGACATAAAAGTAGAAACAAGAATAAATGAAGCGTGGGAAGAAAAAGAGGATAAATATGTTTGTGAAGCTGTTGTGTATTTATACTCCTTTTTACTTAATGAAACAATTTATAAACAAGGCTTTCCTAAAATAAGAGAAACGGATCATAGTCAAGGCAAAAAGAAAACGATAGCTCGCGTACAGGAAATGATCGAAGAAGGGATAAAAGAAGTAAATAGCTTAATACAATTGCTAGAACGGTATGAAGAGGCAGTACAAAAAGTAAGTGACAATACCGAAGAACTAGTTTCAAATGGAATTAATATCTTAAAAAAGCTACAGCAACAAAACATTGAAACAGTGGATATTATTAAGCAATATGAGTCAACTATTTCTGGCATTTACTTTTCAAAAGAAAAACATAAGCTTTTTCATGAGGCGTTAGAACAACTCACGATAACCTCCACTGAGTGGAATGAATGGCAAGCTTCTATTGATCGCGAGGAAGAGGAAAAAGGCTTAAAAAAGCTACACACAATGATAGGAATGGAGGAAGTGAAGAAGAAGGTTCATCAATATTATTATTATTTATTATACCAAGAGGAACGGAGAAAGCATGGTTATCGGCTTCAAAGTGAACCTTCTCTCAATATGATACTAACTGGAAATCCAGGTACAGGGAAAACAGAGTTAGCACGCTTACTCGCAAATATTTACTTTGACTTAGGTGTGTTACCTCGTGAAGAAGTCATCGAAGTGGATCGTTCTCAACTTGTCGGTGCCTACGTTGGACAAACTGAAGAAAAAACGATGAATGTGATAAAAGAGGCTATCGGTGGGGTGTTATTTATAGATGAAGCATACAGCTTAAAAAGAGGAAGTGCAACTGGGACAGACTATGGCCAGACGGCAATTGATACACTCGTTTCTGCTATGACAGGGGAATATGCTGGTCAATTTGCAGTGATTATGGCCGGATATCCTGAAGAAATGAGATCCTTTTTATGGAGTAATCCTGGTTTAAGAAGCAGGTTTCCCGAGAGCAATCATATTCATTTAGACGATTATTCTACTGAAGAGCTTTTAGAGATTGGTGAACAAATGGCACTCGATAATGACTTTTCGTTTACATCTGGTGCTGTAAGAGAATTAAAGGAAAGAATAGAGCAAGAACGGGTTGATGAAAGCTTCGGTAATGCGCGAACTGTAAAAAATATCGTACTAGATGCAATCTTTGAAAAAGGGGCGGCAGTTGCAAAGACGAAGCAATTTACAACAGAAAATTTTATTTTGTTAGATAGTGAATCCTTTGAAAAAAAGAATCATCAAAAGCAAAATACGTTTACAGCTGAAGAACAGTTACAACAGCTTATAGGGTTAAAAGAAGTGAAGGAGCAAGTGAATACGCTCGCTTCGTTCGTTAAAGTACAAAATATTCGAAAAGAGAAGGGGCTACGAACAACACCTATACAGCTTCATGCTATTTTCACCGGTCCACCAGGGACAGGTAAAACAACAGTAGCAAAAATATATGGTCAAATTTTATATGAACTAGGGCTTTTAAAAAGAGGGCATCTTGTCATTGCTGGCAGAAGTGATCTTGTTGCAGCTTATGTTGGTCAAACAGCTATTAAAACAAAAAAAATGATAAAGCAAGCATTAGGTGGTGTATTGTTCATTGATGAAGCATACTCTCTCGTTGCAAGAGGAGATCAAGACTTCGGAAAAGAAGCAGTAGATACATTAGTAGAAGAAATGACGAAGCATAATGAAAACTTAGTAGTCATTCTAGCAGGCTATGACGAAAAGATGGGACCATTGATGGGGAGTAATCCAGGTTTAAAGTCACGCTTTAAAAAAACAATTACTTTTCCTCATTATTCTTCAGAGGAGCTCGTAGACATTTTGATTTTTTATGTCAATGAGCTCGGATATAAAATTGACCAAGTAGTGGTGGACGCTTTAAATGAAGTGATAAAGGAGGAGCAACCAGACGGCAATGCACGTGCAATGAAAGATATGGTGGAAGATGCTATACAAAGACAAGCATATCGAATTATCCAGCAAAAAAAGGATAATGAGGCTTCTTTGACGAAGTTGGAATTGGATGATTTTTCAATATTAGTTAAGGGAGAGAAGAAGTAATGCTAGTATCTTCAGAAGAAATAGCTGTGCGATATGCAGAAACAGATCAAATGGGTGTTGTTTACCATGCAAATTATTTAATTTGGTGTGAAATAGGCAGAACAAAATATATTGAAGCATTAGGCTATAAATATGCAGATTTAGAGAAAATGGGTGTGTTATCTCCTGTTACAAGTTTACAGATGAAGTATCACTATCCTGCTAAGTATGGTGAATCAATCACAGTAGAGACATGGGTGGAATCATATAACGGTATTCGTGTTATTTACGGTTACGAAATTACCAATTCATTAGGCCAAAAGTGTTTAACAGGGACAAGTGAGCATGTATGTGTAAAAAAAGACACATTTAAACCTATCTCTATTAAGAAACATTTTCCAGAGTGGCATGAATCCTACGAAAAGCATAAAAAGTGAAAGGAATAATTTTTCTGAATAGATTGCCTCTTAAAGTAAAAACTATCATAGAATTACATATGAAAGGGGCAAAAAGTATGGCAAAGCCAGACAATCGTAAAAACAACGTAGAGAGACTTCAAAAGATGGTAGAAAATACGAAGGAAAATATGGAAGCTGCTAGAGAAACGATGGATAATGAACATTTATCAGCTTCAGATAAAGCTGCAATTGAATCGAAGAATCACCGTCGTGAAGAAAGTATAGAGAGCTTTAAGGCGGAAATTGCTGACGAAAAAAGAGATCGTGAAAACGGAGAAGTTTAATCCTATGAAGACAAGAAACGCATCATGTTTCTTGTCTTTTCTTCTTTTAATATATAGGCTCTGTTTAAGGCTATTATTCATATTCAAGAAAAGGTGCGAAACGCCTGGAATAGCATTAGCTGAAAATCAAGAGGAAAACGAGAATCTTAAGCGAAAATCAACAACAAAGTTTACCATATCTATTTAAAAAGTATGTAAGATTAGTTTACGCTCTAGCTCATTTTTATTGAAATGGTATCCCTTTTACTTGTTATAATAGAAATACGGAAGGGAGTAGTAGAATGGCTTTTGGAATAAAAAGAGAAGAATTAAACAACTGGAAGAAAGCCGCTAAAAATGAGGAAATAGCCTTCATTACTCATTTTTGGTATGACCCTCGTTTCCCTGGTTGTACGACAGTTACAAAAGTGGCGTGCGCGAACATGGCAAAGCTCATTCGCTGGGGAGAGCGTTATGGCTTAAAAAAAGAATGGATACATAAACGGAACGATTTCCCTCACTTTGATTTGCTCGGTGAAAGGCAGAAGGAAATATTAAAGATGGAGAATAAGTTTGAGCAACTTCAAAGATTAGAAGAGAAAAAGAAAGGATGAAGAAATGTGATTGATTTACAAACAGAAATTATTACAGCTTTACAAGTAAAACCATCTATTGATGCAAAACAAGAAATTAGGGATCGGATTCAACTAATAAAAGCTTATTTAAAAAAATCAGGCCTTAACGGGTATGTACTAGGTATATCAGGTGGACAAGATTCAGCACTAACTGGAAAGTTGATTCAACTTGCAATGGAAGAGCTTAATGACGAAGAAAATACTAAAAAATATACTTTTTATGCTATGCGGCTACCATATGGCGTTCAACAAGATGAGGATGATGCACAGCAAGCGCTTAGCTTTATTAACCCGTATCACCGGCTCACTGTTAATGTAAAACCTTCAGTAGATGCTTCTTTTGAGCAATTTAAAAAAGCAACTGGCGAGGCATTAACTGATTTTGTTAAAGGTAATACGAAGGCACGAGAACGAATGAAGGCACAGTACGATGTAGCAGCACATTATGGCTGCTTAGTTGCAGGAACAGACCATGCAGCGGAAGCAATTACGGGGTTTTATACGAAATTTGGTGATGGTGCCTGTGATATAACGCCTATTTTTGGGTTAAATAAACGCCAAGGGAAGATTTTATTACAAGCACTAGGTGCACCAGAAATACTATATACGAAAGCACCGACAGCTGATTTAGAGGATGATAGACCAGCTTTACCAGATGAAGAAGCTTTAGGAGTTACATACAATCAAATTGATGATTATTTAGAAGGAAAAGATATTGATGAAGGTGCTAAAAAAGTAATCGAAAGACATTATGTAAAAACAGAGCATAAACGTCAGCTTCCTGTCACGCTTTATGATCGGTGGTGGAAATAATTTGAGTAAAAAACATCATTCCGAGCTACTTGCTGACTTACATATGCATTCAACAGCCTCTGATGGAGGATACTCACCGTCACAGTTAATGGAAAAGTGTATCAATAACCACCTATCTATCGTGTCGTTAACAGATCACGATACTACTGCTGGTGTGATAGAGGCGATGAAAGTTGCTAAAGAGCATCACTTGCGATTTATTCCTGGAATTGAACTTTCGACTCGAATTAAAAACACACATGTTGATATATTAGGGTATGGTATAGATCCTCACAACAAGTCTCTATTGTCCACGATTACGTTTCACCAGCAAATGCGGATCGAAAGAATGAAGACAATGATTGAGAAGTCAAATGAGCAAGGACTATCAGTCACCTTTAACGAGGTAGCGGAGCTTGCGAAAGGGGATACTTTTTCACGACCACATCTCGCACAAACGTATGTGAAAAAGGGGTATGTGAAGGATGTAAAAGAAGCGTTTGATCTTTACTTAGCTAATGGCAAACCTTGCTATGTTGAAAAGGAAGATGAAATGACTCCGCAAGAGGCCATTGAACTTGTCCATCAAGCTGAAGGAATAGCGATTGTTGCTCACCCAATTTTTTATTCTTTAGATGAAGATATTTTTGAATGGCTTACAGTACATCACCTAGATGGTATTGAAGTATATCATCGTGATCATGACGATGATGCAATAGACCGTTTTCTAAAACTAGCGAATAGAGCGGAGGTTGCTAGAGGAAAAAAGGTTTTTATTACAGGTGGATCTGACTTTCATCATGAATCATTTGGAAGAGAAGGGGAGAACATCGGTATAACTAAGCTACCATATGAGATTGGAGAGCAAATATATAAAGCTGTTAGAAACAAAATTTAAATCCCATAACGAAAGGCTGACTTTTCAGGTAGACTTTTACCTGTTGAGTCAGCCTTTAAGTATTGTACAGAACGGATAGACCAGGCGCTAGTATTCAACCTTCTGACCTCATTTTAGAATAATCACATATCTAGGCTAATCGGAATACGATGTATGGATGAAGTTGAGGGAGGGAGATTATTGAAAACATTTATTAACGGACATACAAGTGAAGGATTTTTTAGTTTATTAAACCAATTTTGGTCAGACTATAAAATTTATGTAGTATCAGGTGCAACAAGTAAATCAAGAAGTAAGCTCTTATCGGAAGTCGCATCTGAATTACGACATAAAACTAATGTGGAAATACTGCTTCACCCAAATGATGGGGAGACAGTTGATGGCATTGTGCTAAAAGATAAAAAAGCACTTTTAATATCAGATAACGGACCGTTATATCCGAGCAGCAGATATTACGGATTAATAGATCATGTAATAAATTTAAACGATTGTTTTACAACAAATAATCATTATTCACTTGCTGAAGTGAAAAAGCTCATGAATGAAGTGGATGGTCATCGCTTTCAAGCATATAAAAGTTTTGCAAAAGGTAGAGAAATCCACGAAAAAAAAGAGAGTATTTATTTATCTGCGATGAATTTTAAAGCAGCGGATGAAGCAGCAGATGAAATAATGAATGAATGGATAACACGTATTAGTGTTCCGGAAGAGAATCCGATAGTTACACAACGATTCTTCGGTGCTGCTACTGCTTTTGGACCTATCAATTATATTAACGACATAACAGCAGATGTAAACAATCGTATTATTATTAAAGGACGTTCAGGAAGTGGGAAATCAACATTAATGAGAAAAATTGGTGACGCAGCTGAAAAAAAGGACGTAACAGTTCATTATTATCCTTGTGCACTAGATCCTAACAGTTTAGATATGATTATTATTCCTGCACTTTCATTTGCAATTGTAGATGGAACAGCTCCGCACATTATTAATGCAGAACGTGATGGCGATCGAATATTGGATATGTTTACGAGATGCATTGATCCGATAATTGAAGAAGATAACGATGAACTATTAGATCAAATAACTTATGATTATAAAAAGACGATGAAACAAGGAACAGAGCACCTTCACAATCTAATAAACGTCGAAGAAAATATTGAAAATATACTAATGGAAAATGTAGATGAAAAAAAGTTAATGGTCAACAAAGTCCATATAATTGATCTTATAAATGAATGATAATATGAAATAAGAAAGAATTGGCTGTCAAAAACGCCGCGCGCCCACTATAAGATTTATAGTGGGCTTTAAGTGTTGCTTATGCCCCGTACATTGCAGGTTGGCTCAAAAGGTAAAAACTTGATCCTTTTGAGTTCAACCTTTTTTAACGAAAGATAAGATAACTTTGCTGTCACTAAGAACTTTGACAAAAAAGTAGTAAACTTTATGCTATTATGACAACCTAACTGTTAGGATTACTGTAAAAAAAGTCGGATATATATATTTCTTTTGTGCAAATAGTTCCGTATAGTATATAAAGTATCGTACATATAATGTTATCTTTGAATAATAAAAAGTACTTACCACAGATTGTTTAAGTAACAGAATCACTGCTCGAAAGTTTTATTATAAAAATATAATTTTCTTATTTAATGGATAGTGAAGAAAGGTGATACAAACGAATGCAAACATGGAAACTTAAAGGAATGTTATTTTTCTTCCATTCCTCAATGACTATTTTAATAAGTTATTTACCAGTATATTTTCAAGCACTAGGACTTGAAGGTTCTCAAATTGGTCTTTTATTAGCTGTAGGTCCAGCTGCAGCTATTATTGCACAACCTTTTTGGGGATTTATGAGTGATAAGTGGAAAACTGTGAAACGTATCCTTCTTATTTGTTTTTCCGGTGCTTTAGCAGTTGGTTTTATTATGTTTCAAGTCACAGAGTATTTATTACTCATCCCAGTCATTTTTTTGTTTTATTCCTTCACTTCTCCTGCTGGTGGGTTAGGGGACAGCCTAGCCCAAAAAATATCAGTGCAGCACGGCGTTTCATTTGGAAGCATTAGAATGTGGGGCTCAATCGGTTTTGGTACTTCATCATTAGCAGGCGGTGTATTATTAACGCACATCGGTATCTTGAATATTTATTATTTGTTTGCTTTTTTCATTTTAATGGCGTTATTTTTATGTTTCTTAGCACCAGATAGTGAACCTTCAAAAAAACCAGTTCAATTGCTATCAGCAGTGAAGCTGATAAAGGATAAAAAGTTACTCATATTTTTATTGATGATTTTTGCAATTGGTTTATCTCATAGGATTAACGATTCTTTTATTAGTTTGTATATCGTTGAACTTGGAGGGAACGAGACATATATTGGCGTTTCTTGGTTTTTAGGTTTATCAACAGAAGTGCTGACTTTTGCACTAAGTGTCTATTGGTTAAAACGATATCACTTATTAACGTATATATCTGTTGCTGCAGTGATTTACTTTATAAGATGGGTGCTACTAGCCTTTGTACCTGATGCTAACTTTCTTTTAGCAGTACAGGTGTTACACGGAATAAGCTTTGGTTTATTTTACTTATCTGCATTTCAATTTGTGTCACGATTAGTTCCAGAAGAATTAGAATCAACAGGTCACCTTTTGTTTATTTCTATTTTCTTTGGATTCGCAGGTGTAATTGGCTCTATACTTGGTGGGAACATTATGAGTATGTTTAACTTAAGAGTACTTTATGGGATAATGGCAGGCTTAGCTCTGATTGGTTTAGTAGGTTCTCTTTTATACCGAAAGTTCTATTTTAATACGGAGCAAGGACAAAATGAATTAAAGCATATAAGCTCTACGGAATAAATAAATACACGTATAGAGGTTAACTCAAGGTCAAATACTCACCTTCCGAGTTAACCTCTTTGTTATACCGAGTCACCGATATTACTTTCATTATAACCTTCTTCTATTATGATATCGTCGTTCTGTAGCGCTTGAGTAAAGGCCGCTTCTATTTCATCAACCGCATCAATACTCTCTTTAATTATTGCGTATGTTCCTGGTGCAATCGTCATATACAGTGGAAAGCTGTTTTGTTTAATCTTTATTGCAGAAGCATCATAAATGGGGAATTGCTTTGAAAAGTCCTTTTTCATACCGAAAGCAATGGCATAAATATAATTCAACGTTAACCACGAATTATTTTCTACTGCTGCTTTATTTTTTAAGTAAAGCTTATATTGGCTTAATTGTTGGGTGATTTCCCACCCTTTGTTTGTTTTTAGAGGCATAATAGCACATGCTAATAACAACGTTATACTGCCAGATAAATATAAAATGCCTATAAGGGGAACAAAAAACAAATATACACTGCCTAAAATTAAAAAAAGAAAAGAAAAGGAGCCGGTTATCCAACGTTTTGTAGGTATCTTCTTAGAGATTAACCCTTCTGTCTCTAATTGGGCTTTTAATAAATTCTCCCACTTTTTACAGCTTTCAAGAAATTTAGCTTCTCCTTCTCGGTCGAAAGTATAGCTTTGTAGATCAGAAGGGTAAAACACGCCATTTTTACCTACATCATAAAACAACCATTGAATTAAATAAGCATCATCATTAGAAATGAAAGATGGATCATTCGTTCCGATGCAAAAATAATATTCCTGTCTAACTTCGTCAAACTGAAGCTGAATAAACTCTTTTTTAACGAGATATAATAAACTTGCTACTAAATGTCTTGAAGATACACCAATATTTTGAAAGAAGTACGCTGCTAATGTCGGAGACAAATTTTCTAGCTTTTCTATATCAAATTCTATCATTTTACTTTTAGCACGATAGTGACTCATTAACGTATAACATAAAACAGAACAAAAAATAAATAACGTTATATAGGTGAATACCGCATTCATCGTCCTAGTTTCCCTCCTAATAATAGTAATATTACAGATCTATTCTACTTATCTCTTAAACGTAAAGTTCCGTGCCGTTGACCAAGACTAAAATATAAAAGGAACACTACTGAAAAAATGATATATAATGACAAATACATATTGAAGTAGCCTTCTCGAATCCAAAATGGAGCTGAAATTAAGCTCAATAGCCAAATCATGGAGATATTGCCAATGATGCTAGACCAAATGTATTGATAAGTAGTGATTGGGCTCAACGCTGCAGCTACTGATATGATGTTACTTGGCATAATAGGTATACTTCGCAATACAATGATAACTAAAATGCCATATTTAGAAACGAGTCTTAATACGCGTTCAAGTTGTTCCTTTCGTTTATTCCAAAAGTGTTCAATCCACTTACCACTAAAAGATTTTGTCAATAAATAACAAAATATACTACTAAGAAAAGTACCTAAAAAGCTAAATATAAAACCTTCGATTAATCCGAAGGAAATGAAATGGATAAGAATGACGACTAAAATAGGAAATATTGTGACAACACCTTGCACAATCATTAGAGGCAGTGTAATCCATAATAGTTGATAGCCAATCTCCTCGTATAAATAATCAGTAAAATAACTAATGTCTTCTTGTCTTAAGTATGTGATCCATTCCCAATCAATGATAAGGATAATGACTAGTATACTTATAAGGAGAAAAGCTAATTTTCTAAGTATAGTAGGATTGTGGAATAATTTTGAAAACATGATGTTTCACCTTCCGATGCCGTCTATTTGAGACCCATCTAAGTATTCTAATTCTATTATAGCGAAAATAGGTGATAATGACCGAAAAAATAATGTATCCTAGCGAATCCATTAAAGGAGTCTGTAGTATAATTGAACTGTGATAGGGTTATATGTAGTGAAACGCTAGGATGGAAAAGTTAAAACCGTTCTTCCGATTGCTGACTTTTGCGTAACAGAAGAGCTCTTATAATAAAGCCAACAGCTAAGCCAGGAAGTAAAAAGAGCATTGGCAAAAATACAGGTCCAATTAAAACACCAAACAGTGTAAATGTGTGGGAATAAATAAGTCCAACAGTCACGAAATAAGCGCCAAATGCAAATGGAAAGTACATATATGGTGATGGAGAATTAGCATCTTTATGCGCATCCCACAGTGAAAACATATAAAGACAAGGATAAAACATAAGCCATTGATAGTCGGTTACGTGAATCGCATCCTCGATGTTTCCGTTAAATGAATGAACAATCGCAACATTAAAATTGCTTTGAACATTTACGATAAACTCAGCTAAAATAAATACAATACCTTTTAAATACTGTTTGTTAAGTAGTTGACCGAAGCCAGGTAAAGCAATGCTCCAAAATAAAGGTTCATAATTCTTCGTTTTCTTCACTGTAAAGCACCTCTATTGACTCAACGTTTTTGCTCTAGAATAGAGGGGGAAATGCTGTGAAGAAATATACTTACCTTTGTATAAATGTTTTTGTTTCATTAATAAATCATATTTTCCCATATTAACCTCCTATAATTATATAGTCATGTGGATTTATAGTGTTTACTAAATGGGAAATATTATTTCGTAGAGAAAAAAATAAATGTTAAGAAGGACTTTGTATTTCTTTTTCTATATATCGTTTAAAACAATACATGACAAAACGGTGTAGTAAACTTTGACTCATTCGGTATATTGACCACGGTAATGCAGGGCAGAAATGAATAATTGCTGTATACAATTCACGTTTATTTGGTGACACAACAAAAAGAAACCTTCCATTATTTCTAACTGAGGATTTTCCTTTTTTCTTTAAAATGCCACCGATAATTTTTAATTCAGTGATGGATGAATGGTGTATCGTTTTATTAAATTTAAAAACTAATAATGGGTATTTGATTGGACGAAAATGAAATGAATAGTATGGAAATGATTCCTTGACAATAATTCCTCTAAAAAAAGTTGGTAACCAGGAAAAATATGCCTCCATATATGTTTTCGCAAGATGATTATAGCTTGTGCGCGGAAGATTATATTTCTGAATAGAAGTTATTGTTTTTTCACTTCTTAAGTACCGAGGTTTTCTTTTATTGGAATCTACACGAATGATTCCATTATTAGAATATGGAACAATTGACTTTTCATCCTCTTTCCATATAAAGAATTGCTTATTCTGTATAGATGAGAGGTAGTAGATGAAATATATAAACATCTCAGAAAAATGAGAGGCGTTCCCTTGTAAAAAATGATCACGATTTAAAATATGCTGTGATAATATAATTTCATCATATTGTTGTATTAATGGATAGAAATAATCTACAGAAAATAGCACTTCATGAAATGGAATAATAGTGATATGCTTGACTTTAGAAGGAAACAACTCTTTTATATTACTTTCTGTATCCGAAGTGAAAACTAAGGTAGATTTAGCCATTTCCCCAACCCTTTCAGTGTTTTATTCTAAATTCAAGACTACCGAATAGAACGTGGAAAGTAAAACATTTAAATATTAATGTTCCAGTAAAAAAATGAAAAAGAAGAAGAAAAAAGCAATTTAAAAAAAGGTTTTTACATACTAAAGACGAATTATTTTATTTATAGGTTTTAATTGGAGGTGTTATGTAGCTTTGAAAACATTTAAACTCTGTTCACTTGCTATGCTTTTTGATAATGAAGAGCTGCAAGATGATAAGCTTTATCAAGGGAAAGATATTCCGTTAGTAGATGGATTAATTATAAATAAAGAAGAAGCCGAGAAAAACTGGCTTATTGAAGCAGTATTGACAAATGAGTGGAAGCCTTTTTTTGATGAATATGAAGCGAACCAACAGCAATTCATGACAGAGGTCACTATTACTAAGAAAACAAACGATCCTGCAACACTCGTCTGCAAAGTACTTCACGTTCATAAATTAAAAGAGTATATATCCGTTCATTTTGAAGGTGTTTTAGTAATGAAAAAGGATGATTTATCAGATATGCTCCTAAAAAATTTAATTAATGAAGGGTATTCTGGTGAAGCATTATTTAAGGAATTCAAAAAAAGGAAAAGAGATCGTGGAAAAGCAATTCAAGGTATTTTGAATACTGCATATGAGCAAGTGAAGCAAAAAGGTTTTTATGATGAAGAACCATCTTAAATGTTATATTATGGTGAGCTTGTTTATTGAAAATCTCTATTCGCATAGATTGTTATTTTTAAGAATATTTATTTAGTCAAATAAAGCCCTTTTTTTTACAAAAACAGCCTATTGAAAAGAAACGTCTTCTTTGATTGAAGGCGTTTTTCATAGTTAGGGAGGTAGAAACACGGATGAAACATGCTAACAAAACAAACATTACTATTGTCAAATATGAACCAACACATGCGAAGGCTGTTGCAAAAATGTGGAATGAAAGCAGTGAGGGATGGGGGGGACATTCAGAGGTTAAAACAGAAGAGGAAGTTCGTATTCAAGAGGAGAACTCCACTAATATAATTACCTATATTGCTTTTGACGGTGATGAGGCTGTTGGTTACTGTGGATTATCGGAATATCGTGAAGATGTAGGCTCTCTGTATGTTCCTTTATTAAATGTAAGAACAGATTACCATGGTAAAAAAATTGGAAAGCAATTACTACTTAAGGCGTTAGAAGAAACCATCGATCGTGGGTGGCCACGCCTTGACTTAAATACGTGGCCGGGCAATACAAAAGCGGTACCACTTTATAAAAAGTGTGGTTTCTTTTGGGAAAATAGAGATGATTCTGTCCACTTAATGAATTTTTTACCAACAGTATTAAATATTCCTGCATTTACTTCATTTTTCAATAAGACAAATTGGTATGAGCATAGTGTTCGTGCAATAGAAGTTGAGCCCGACGGTAGAAAAGAAGGCGATTTTGAGCTGTACGATTACTTCTGGAAACATGAGGGAGATTCTCTACATGTCGCAATTGAAAAAACAGGGCGAGGCATTTGTGAAGTCAAGACAAACGAGTATGCGATTTCTATGCACTTAGATAGCCACAAAGTTATTTACGGGAAAGGGTATCCTGTCAGATTTCGAATAAATAATTATACTAGAAAGCCATTACATATAAAACTAGCAGGAATCAATCAAGATAATATCGAGTTTCCAATGTTCGTACAATCGGAAGTTTCAAACTCCGATGTATTAGAGGGCTCTTTTATCTTGTCGGAAACGAATAAGTTACAAAGCTCAAAAAAAACACACCCAACAATTACCGCTAATGTGTGGATTAATGATCAAGAGCTTATATTAAAAACGGGAATTCTACCTATCGCACCAGTAAAGTGTATTGGAAAAACAACTGGAACATTCAGTATATTAAACAGAGAGCAATTAGCGTATATTGAGCTTGAAAATAACTGTAATAGTGATGTGACGCTATTTTTCCGATTAAATAATCATGAAGGAGTGACTTTTGGTCAAGAAAGATGGCAAGTCGACCTTACAGCACACCAAAGAACAACCATTCCTATTCCATATACGCTTTCGAGAGCAACATTTTATAATGAAAATATTGCAATGACAATGGTAGATAACAATAATAATATTTCTTTTAGTCAGCAGCTCACTTTCCCATTTCATTCACCAGGCTTTCCGTTACATGGGGAATGTTTAGAATACTATCATTTGTTTCATGGTTTTACTCATATTTCTATCAAGAAAGAGACGAACGAGCTGTTGTACGAGCGTGGGCAAAAAAATAGTAGCGAATATACATTTCATTACCCTAAACTTGGTAAGCCTTTCTCAGAGGAATTTTCTATTGCATCACCAATCGATGTGAAGTTTTATGTGAAAGCGCATTGTGTAGGGGTAGTATTAACATATGAATCAAGAGATTTTCCTCACGTGTTTCTTCACCGAGAAGTGGAACTAACTGGCGATGGCATAATGAGTCAGCAATATGTGATCGAAAATAAAGGGGATAAAGCTTTAAAAAACCTGCAATTAAATTATGCCCATTCGTTCTCCTTAGAGGATGCACACATTCCCTACGATGGACAAATCGTTTATATACCTGGTACGTTGCATAGTGAGGTTATTTATTGGGAAGACAAGAAATTGACCGAAAATTGGCTGCTGTCACATGCAGGAAATAAACATTCTGCACTCATTTGGGAAGAACATGTTCCTATTCACTTTCAGCATTGGCATCATCAATATTTTGAAGAATGTTTTCCTGAGATCGATTCAGGAAAACGAGTGAAGTCACAAAAGATGTGGTTTGGACAGCAAATATTTTCGTCAGTAGATGAAGTGAGAGAATTTGCGAATCAAAAATCGAAAATCATTACTACAAATGAAGAACCATTAAGCTTTTCGATAAAGGGTTCTCCAATTATCAAAAATGAAGCAATAGTAACGTTTCAACCATTCGTAAAAAAGAATGTGGACCTTGATCTAACAATTCTAAGTAATGAGGGTAATTTTGCGCATTCCATTACACGCTCAAAATCCGAGCCTTTATCGGCCTTTAATGTTCATATACCTGTTAAATCGGAAAATGTGATGTCTGTTCAATTAAAAGGAACATTATCATCACAGCATGTTGATAAACAATTAGTTTTGTTTCAAGAAACAACTACCTCTGTAAAAACAGAGGAAAAAGTGGTCGATGGACATCATACGTATGAAATTTCTAATGATATTTTCACACTTAAATCAGCACCAAGCTTTTTCCCAAGTTTTTATTCTTTGACTGATTCGGAAACAGAGTGGTTGGCTTCTTCTTTTCCAACCCCTATTTCAAAGTCATGGTGGAATCCTTGGGTAGGTGGATTAAGCTTTGGAATTGAGTATTTACTGCAAAGGAAAATGCTTGATCTCCCTTCGAAAGCAAAATTTGTAACCGTTTTTGATCAGTATAGTGAAGAGTGGACTGGGATTCAGATCACTACGATTGTGGAAGATCATCCTAAATATGAGGGATTAACGTTCCACCAATTTGCGGTAACTAGACCTGGTATACCAGTACTTGCTTTTTTCACCCTTTTAGAACAAAATGTTGGAAAGCATTTCTATGGTACGATTGAAAGAACGTATTTTAATTTATCTCAAGGAGAAAAAATAGGTGACCTTACTATTCATGTAAATGACCAAGAATCGCAAGCTTTTCAGCATCATGCTCATGAGGTTGATCTATATCATTTAAAAGATGCTTTATTCGAACGGAAGGGGATAAAAAACAAGCTTCACTTTATTCCGAATAAAAGTATAGAGGATGTAGCCACCTACATGAACAAAGAGGTAATTTTAGGGGCGGCAGAACAGCCATTGTACACTAAAAACGGTGAAACTGAAATAACCGAACCGCATTTTTTTGTTTTATCAGAGCACACTTATAAACTAGGCGATTATCACTCTTTACGCTCATTAAGGTTTACTATAGAAAGGAAGAGTTCGAGTGAAAATAATTGATGCCCATATACATTTATCACATATTGAGTCTTTTCAGTATACTGCCAAAAAATTATCACACTTAGATTATTCCTTGCGAGGATTAACGAAAGAAATGGAAGAAAATAATGTGGTTTTAAGTATTGGAATGGGGCTAAGGGAATTGGAAGGTGGAGAAGGATTTCCAGATAGTAAGCCCCCCACACCAATGGCTTTAGATATGTTAAAAACACCAGATAAGAGAGTCGTTCATTGCGCAGGTGTTAATCCTTATCGCCTCGGAAAAATGGAATTATATCAATTAGAAAAGCAGCTTTTACAGCCGGAGGTCGTCGGTATAAAAATATATTTAGGTTATTACCCTTTTTATGCTTACGATTCTGTTTATGACCCTGTTTATAAACTTGCGAAAGATTATCAAGTTCCTGTCGTTTTTCATACTGGTGATACATATTCTGAGCGCGGATTGTTAAAGTACGCACATCCGTTAACGCTAGATGAGGTTGCTGTGAGACATCGTGATGTCACGTTCGTTATGGCTCATTTTGGTGATCCCTGGATGCTTGATGCCGCAGAGGTTGTATATAAAAATCGTAACATGTTTGCTGATTTGTCAGGGCTGATTGTAGGGGATAACAAAGAAGTCACGCGTATCATGAATACCCCTCACTTTTTTGATCACTTCAAGCATGCACTTGCATTTTGTGATCACTATGACAAGTTGTTATTTGGAACGGATTGGCCATTAGTGCGTATGGAACCTTACATCAAATTTGTGAAACACTACATTCCTTCAGCAGCTTGGGACGATGTTTTTTATAAAACTGCTCTCCGCGTGTTTCCTAAAATCAAAAGTAGAATTCAGGAATTGTAGGTGGTCTGCCATCTGACCACCATTTAGGAGAGTTATTGGACGCGACGTTCTCTTTCATTTTCACTATGTCCGACAAAGAAACGGATGATGAGTTTACTTACTTGGTTTTTTAAGTGTGCATTTAAATATTTTGCTGTTAAAACGTATCCCCTGAAAAAAAATGTATACTCAGAAAAGGTTTGGTCGTGTTCGTTTAACTGTACCTTTAAACCTATTTCTTTCATCCTTGCTTTCGTATCATAAAGCTCTTTACTGAGCACGTATAACGTTCGTTCAAGCAAATGGATATATGGTCCTTTGAGTTTTACCGGTGATTGATCGATGCGCATTAAATCTTTTTCTAACACCTTTCGGGCCAACTCAAATAAGATGTAGCATTCACTTAACTGTTCTTCTTCTTCCGTGAGCTTGGCCATGTATGTTCACTCCTTTTTTGACTAGTTCTCTAGAAAGGGAATTGTGATTTCTCACTATGAAATATATGCAAGTATAATAAAAATAGAACACACGTTCTATTTTTATTATACTACTGATTTATAGAAAATAGTCAAGGGAATTTGTATTTTTCCATCGCAAAAAAAAATTACACTAGCCTTCATAAAGGTAAGTGTAATTTAACAAGGCAGTATAAAGTTTGTACCGATTCTAGTTTTTTCTATGCTTCTCCAGCCAAACGAGGGAACATAATATTATTTTCTAGATGAACGTGCTGGAACATGTCTGACTCTAGTTGTTCTAGCCGTTGGAAGGTCATTTTGTATGTTGTACAAGCCCCTTCTGGTAAGGTAAAATCAGAAGTGACTTGGCGCATTTGTTTTAACAAGTTACCAGCTTCTTCGTGCTCAGCTTCAAGCTCATCAATTTTGCTTAAAGCCGCACTCCGGTCAGTTTCCATATTGCTCTCATCATATTGGCGAATAGCAGGGAAAACAAATTGTTCTTCTTTCACCATGTGATGCTCAAGCTCTGTTTTTAAGCTGTGATACAAACGGTGAAGCTCTGCTAATTCTGGGTGACTATCACCGTGAACTCTAAAAATCTTTGTTACATAAAAGCTTAAGTCGGGCAACTCCTCCACGAGATAACGGTGGTGTCGGTGAATCACATGATCTATTAAAATCGAATAAGGGGCAGAAGTCCAATCTTCTTCATCTAGTGCCTTCATATCAACTGCTTGATCATATAGGCTTTGCAGAGATGTCAAAATTGAAGCTTCATCTAGTCCTTTTTCTTCAATTGCTTCGTGGATGGGGCGATTACCGCCACAGCAAAAGTCAATTTTATGTGTTTTAAATAGTTCGTCTGAGCGTGGGACACGAATAACGATATCTCTTACTTTAGTGTCTCGTGTAAAAACTGTTTCCATTAAGAAAGCCTCCTTTAAATAAGTTATCTTTATCATAAAGGTTAGAGTCAAACTTGTCGGTGATATGGCTCACCTTGGAGAAGTTTGTATTAAAAACATGAAATAATATATAAAATAGGAGAGATTAGTATGAAAAAGACGGTATTTTTAATGTGTTTATGTATTAGTGTGATTGTTAGTGCGTGTGGTCGAGAAGAGGAATTAGAACAAGGAGATAGTCTAGGTGAACTACCACAAATGAATGAAACGGTTGCTGATAATGAAATAGAGGCAATTATACATACGAACATGGGAGAGATTCAGATCAAGTTATTTCCGGAGCATGCACCGAAAACGGTAGAAAACTTTGTCACTTTAAGTGAGGACGGCTATTATGACGGTGTTATTTTTCACCGAGTCATTGATAATTTCATGATTCAAGGCGGAGACCCTACAGGCACTGGCGCTGGAGGAGAAAGCGCATTCGGTGGCACATTTGAAGACGAATTTTCACCGGCATTAGCACACTTCCGCGGGGCTCTTTCAATGGCGAACATAGGGGAGCCAAATACAAATAGAAGTCAGTTCTTTATTGTCCAAGCGGATAACTCTGAAGTCGAAGAGTATTTAGATTATTTAAAAGGGCAAGGGGGAGTATTCCCTGAAGAAGTAGTGGACTTTTATACTGAAGTAGGAGGCACACCACATTTAGACAATGGTCACACAGTTTTTGGTCACGTCATTGGGGGAATGGACATTGTTGATACAATTGCTGGGGTACCTACAGGAGTGAATAACCGTCCGTTAGAAGATGTAATAATAGAAATGATAGAAATAAATCAATAAATCTTTTATAAGAAAAACGTTATAACAGTTTTCACGAAGCTGTTATAACGTTTTTCTTAAATAAATTACCTTATAAAAACAGAAAAACCAACTTTAAGAACCCCTTCTTAAGGTTGGTTTTTCTATCATGTAATGTATGAGCAACGTAATATATGTTGACGCTCATCATTAATAAGTAATTACTATTAATCACGAATACAAAAATATGCCATTGCGACTAAAGTTGCGAAAGCTAATATGACAAATGGACCGTCCATTAATGTACCACTAGCAGCACCGTTTTCTTCTGCTGTATCTGCAAGAGCAACTGCAAATGGTGTAAATAGAAGTAAAAGTGCAAGTACAGATGATGTGAAAAAACGTTTTAGCATAATAAAGCCCCCCTATTTCCCTTTGAATCGTACTAGTTTATTATAGAGGGCATTTAGGAATCACGCAATTGAAATGTGAACAAATGGAGAAGTTATTACAAAAACAGAAGAATATTTAAATATATATAGAAAGAAATGAAGGTTAATGGTATTCTTTTCTTACGAATACACATTGCAATATTTTGTCGAAATAGCAGATTTTAAAAGCATATAGGGGGACTTACATATGGAAGATAGAAAAGGCATACTTCTAGAAAGTGGTACAAATGAACTGGAAATTATATTATTTCATATTGCTCACGGTACATTCGGAATAAATGTATTAAAAGTGAAAGAAATTATCAAACCTCTTGCATTGACAACGATGCCACATTCACACCCGAATGTAGAAGGGATTATTCGTTTGAGAAATGAAGTGATTCCTGTTATCGATTTAGCAAAAGCGGTAGGTTATCCTAAATCAGAAGATCCAGAACAAGATAAGCTCATCATAACTGAACTAAATAAAATGAAAGTTGCTTTCCACGTTCATGCGGTCTCCAATATTAAACGTGTTTCTTGGGAAGAAATTGAAAAGCCGACACAATTGAGCCAAGGATTGAAAGAAGACACAATCGGAATTATTAAAATGAAAGACGAAGAGACAGTTTTACTTTTAGATTATGAGAAAATTATTTATGACATAATTCCGGGTTCAAGAATGTCTTCTGCTAAGCTTGCTGGACTTGAAAAGAAGGATCGTTCTAAGAAGAATGTTTTAATAGCAGAGGATTCTGCAGTATTGCGTGAGCTATTAAAGAATACGCTAGAGGAAGCAGGCTTCGAAAAGTTAAACTTTACCGAAAATGGCGAAGATGCTTGGGAATTTTTAACGAGCGAAGAAGGGAAAAACATAGACATTTTAATCACCGATATTGAAATGCCGAAAATGGACGGACATCACCTGACTAAAAGAGTGAAAGAAGACACAACATTAGAAAATATGCCCGTCATTATCTTTTCTTCACTTATTACTGGTGACATTTTTCATAAAGGTGAAGTCGTTGGAGCAGATGCACAAATTAGTAAACCTGAAATCGGCGATCTCGTACGTAAAATTGATACAATATTAAAATAAAACGAATATAAGTGAAGGAGATGGGGAAACCCATCTTTTTTGCTATATTGAATTGTTTAAATTTTGTGAACAATCATAAAAATCGATGACAATGCATACACTCTGTTATATAATAAATGAAAGTACATTCTTTCTGTTTATCACACAATTTATGTTAATAACATAAAAAAAGTATTAATAGTGGTAAACTTGTTAATGTATCATTGTGTAATGTTTCACATAATGTTCAAATTGTTTTATGATAGGTCGTTGTTTGTTGGTAGTTGTTATATTACAATAAAAGTGAACTTACAGAGGGATGGGGGGATTGGCGATGATCATGTCTAGTACTGAATTCTTTAGAAACTTACCACCAAAAGAATGCGCAAAATGTGGAGATAACATCGAAGAAATGGCTGATTGCTATAACCATGAATGTGAAGATTGTGAAGCTGAAATTCATTAAATAGAAGTACCCGTTTTCATAGTGAGAACGGGTACTATTTTATATAGTGTATATAGTGTGTATCAATAACCGTCATTCTCAATTGACGGTTATTTTTTTAACAGTATAAAATAAAAAGGGGGGATATAAAATGATTATTACTGAAACCGAATCTCATTACACCTTCATTCAGCAGCATGATCATGCAGTTATTTCTGGAAAGCTATCTAAAGAGTGGAATGATACATATTTATTAGGAAGAGAGAAAAGAATGTCGGTAGAGTTAGCGATTCAGCAACATGACGCTTGTTGGAAAACATTAGATTTAGAGCCACTATTTTCTGAAGAAATACAGGAGCCTCTCTCGTTTATCAATTATCCGCTTGAAGTGAAAATTGCAGCATATAGAAAAGGGATTGATGAAATGTATGGAGAGGACAAGTATGCCGCTTTGTTAATAAGTAAGCACTATAGTAGCTTTTTCACTGGAAATTTAAGCAACAGTGGGCGTGAATTCAAAAATCATGAACTTAGAAGACAAAAGCTGTTGTGTAATGAACTTCAAATTCATGAGCCCAAAGTATTAGATGAGCATTTTCGTTTACTTCAGCTATGTGACAATTTATCACTCTATTTATGTATGAATGAATGGGGAGTGGAAAAGGAAAAAGAAATAAGCTGGTTTAAAGAGGGGTTTCCTCAGCGAATTCCCCCTGCAAAGAAGGAAAAAATGAGAGCCCGTTGGATAAACAAAACTACAGTAGTTATTTCCCCTTTCCCGTTTAAGAAAGAGTGTATAACGGTTGTAATACCTTATAAAAAAATCCCAAAATCAAACTACTCAAAAGCTCATTTTAAGGAAATATATATCAATAATAAACTGGAGTATCATACAGTAAAGATTATTGCATATAACAACATATAATATCTCTTTTAATAACAATCGCATAAAAAAAGAGATTGTCTTTAAGGATAGTCATCTCTATCCTTTAACAATCTCTTTAATAATTAACACCGAAGTTTAACAAAGCTCATCATTTACATGTTCATTATACAAATGGAGTTTCATGTTTTACTTTTAAAATGTTCCAGCGGCGTTCTACTTCTTTTTCGAACTCTTCAAGAAGAGGTTTGTTTTCTTCTTTTAACATATGCTTTGATTTACCCATATATTTTAACCACTCTGAGAGATCAACTCGCTTTTTTTTCGTTTCTGGGTTATACGTTATATTAGTTTCCCCTTGCTCAATCTCATAGAGAGGGAAGAAGCAGGAATCAACAGCTGCTTTCATAATTGTTTCTCCATGGCGGTCTTCAGATTTCCAGTTTAGTGGACATGTAATTAAAATTTTCCCATATACAAGTCCAACATTTTGGGCATACCATTGTGCTTTAGCAGCTTTCTTTACTAAGTCCTGAGGGAACGCCTCGGTACCTGTAAATACATAAGGAATGTTTGTAGCTGCCATAATTTGCGCAGTATCTTTATGGTGAAACGTTTTTCCTTGTTTTTCTTTACCAACCATCGTTGTACTTGTCATATGACCAATTGGTGTTGAATAAGACATTTGAGATCCAGTGTTCATGTAGCCTTCGTTATCATATTCAAGAATAATCATCTTATGACCGCGAAGGGCAGTACCGATAGCAGAACCCATTCCGATGTCCATACCACCATCACCCGTAACCATGACGAATGTAAAATCATCATCAATATTAATTTCACCACGACGTTTCATTTCAAAGAAAGCTTCTACAGTCCCTGATAATGTAGCAGGACCGTTTTGGAACAAGTTATGGATAAACGATTGCTTATGCGATGTATAAGGATATCCTGTCGTAACTACATAACCACAGCCAGTATGGAAAAGGATAACCGCATCACCTTCAATGCCTTTAAAGAATAGCTCTAATCCAGGGAAGATACCACACCCAGGACAAGCACCATGACCAGAAGCAAATCGCTTTGGCTTTTGTGTTAACTGACGAAGAGGAGGGATACGAACTTTTAGCTTGCCAGACTCTTCATCCTCAGTCACTTTAATGAGTCCTGTTTTATACGCGTCTCCAGTCATCGGTGCAATTACTTGCTCAAGCTTTTTCTCAGGATCTCCAGGTGTTTGACCGTAATAGTCAAATGGTTTAAAAGCATAACCTAGTTCTGCAGCATCTATAGCTAATTGAAAAAAGTTCTCTGCATCATCAGCATAAAAGTCTTTCCCACCTAAACCGAAGACTCTGCTTAATACGATTGTTTGATTATCTTTATCTTCTTGAAGGGCAGATTTTACTTCGTGAGTTAAATTAGCACCGTTACCACCGTAAGAATCTGCACGCTCACCTACAAGGACTGCTTTCACATTTTTTAATGCTTTACGAATCTCTTCAGCAGGGAAAGGACGAATGATATTTGGGCTAATTACGCCAGCTTTAATACCTTTTGCACGAAGGCGATCTACAACATCCTTAGATGATTCAGCTGCCGAGTTTAGTAGGAAGAGGGCAACTTCTGCATCTTCCATGCCGTAAAGATCTAAAATGTCATAGTTACGACCAGATAACTCCTCGTATTCTGCCGCTACTTCTTTATATACATCATACGCGCGATAAAGTGCTTCAGATTGTTGGTAGCTGTTATTTAATAGGTCATCACCGTTCATATGAGCACCTATCGTTACTGGATGTTGTTTATCAATAGAAATAGGATAACCTTTAGGTGTTTCCCCGACAAACTCTTGAACTACTTTGTTATCTTTAAAGTAGTCTACTTTACGCTTTTGATGAGAAGTATAAAATCCATCATAAGCAACAATAACTGGAAGACGAACATCAGAATGCTCAGCAATTTTCAAAGCCATAATGTTCATGTCATAAACGGCTTGAGGGGTGCGAGCTGTTAAAATAACCCATCCTGTATTTAATGCATAATACAAGTCAGAGTGGTCACCACGTATATCTAATGGGCCACTTACAGCACGTGTAACGAGGTTCATCACCATAGGAAAACGGAGTCCAGATTGGGCAGGAAGTTGCTCTAACATATATAGTAATCCGTTTGCACTCGTTGCGTTAAAGACACGAGCACCTGTCGTAGCAGCTCCAAAACAAATACCAGCCGATCCGTGTTCACCATCTGCTGCGATTAACTCAATATCATGTAGGCCTTTCGTTTTCATAATATCTAAATATTGTGCTACTTCAGTAGAAGGGGTAATAGGAAAATAACCCATTACATGATAATTAATTTGTGCAGCTGCAGTAGCCGCCATTTCATTGCCAGATTCAAATGTTGTTATTTGTTCACCAGCACCGGTATTTTTCTTATTAATATCGTTTTCTGTCATTGCCATTATTGAGTCCCTCCCGTTACGAGTGGAAAGCTATGTTTCACACGATTTTCTTCCGCATATCCAAGCTCTTCGATCATATCTTGTAATGCTTCAGTAGGGCATGCATCTACACATTTTAAGCACCCTTTACAATATTGATAATCAATTCCTTTTAAGAACATTTGCTTTCTGCCTCGTTTGTCTTCGCCTTCTTCCCAAACGAAGCAATAGTCAGGGCAAACCGTGTCGCATGCTGCACAGTGAATACAAGTATTTGAATCGTATGCAGGCAAAAATCCAATACGTGAACCACTTAAATCCTTCTCAATACTGTTAGCTTGTGAGGTGATAATTCCGCCAATCACTTGCGTTTCATAACCTAATCTAGGTTGAACTCTCGTAAACTCTTTACTCTTGGCTCCTTCAGGAACTTCATATTTTTTAAAGGTTACTTCATTGTAGCCACGCTCGAACGTACGAATATTAGGTTCAACTAAATGTGGATATTTTTTCTCGAACGTACGACGAATGACATTTTTCATTTCTTCAGGGTCTAAAAATTCCAATACTCGATAAAGGGCACCGAGCATTGCTGTATTTACTTTTGTTTTTTCTTCGTTCGCGATTGTTAGCGCGTCTACCGTCGCTAATGTTCCATAGTCGAGCTTTAAATCTTCTTTTACAGAATCGAAATCACGCTTAGTATTAACTAATACGATACCATCAGCATCTAATCCACTTACTACATCGACCATTTTGTACAATGCTTCATGGAAAACACCGATAACATGTGGCTGTTCGATTGGTGAATGATCTCTAATTTCCGTCTCAGGATCACAATAACGGACGAAAGATTTTACAGGTGAACCTTTTTTTTCAGAACCATATGAAGAGAAGTTGGAGCCATTTAGTCCTAATCCTAATACTCCAGCTTCAGCTAACATTTTTCCAGCTAAGTTTGCACCTAATCCACCAATAGACTCAAGGCGAATTTCAAAGAAACCTAGTTCGTTCTTTTTTGGTAAAATAGACATGTATATCCCCCTCAATAAGATGTCTTAACTCCTTATTAGGCATTATAAATTATCTAAACAATGAATGGGGTGAATTTTCTCACACTTTCACAGAATGTTAACATTTTGACATTAATACACTTTTACAAAATTATAAAAAAACCTTAGTGTAATTAGCTTTTTATTTGTCTAATCAATGTGATACAGAGGTTATTGTAGTATAACACAGCTGATTCAACTTCATTTTAAATATTGAACGGGATGTATATTAATACATATATTGGAGGGTTTTATCATGAATGAATCAATAAGTAGAACAGAAAAAATGGTGAAGGAAGTATTTCGTGATGATTCTACAGGTCATGATTGGTTTCATACTGAGAGGGTGAGAAATGTTGCAGTTCAATTAGCTGAAATGGAGGGCGGTAATGCTTTTGTATGTGAAATGGCTGCATTATTACATGATGTTGCAGATGAAAAATTTAATGAAAACGAGGAAGCAGGAATAAACAGAGTGAAAGAGTGGCTATTGGATTTACATATAGAAGAAGAATTAATACGAGAAATAATGAATTGTATATCAACGGTGTCATATAAAGGGGGCAACAATAAAGCTCCTACATCACTTGAAGGGAAGATAGTACAAGATGCAGATCGTTTAGATGCAATCGGTGCTATTGGTGTGGCAAGGTGTTTTATGTATGCGGGGGCAACAAAAGGGAAGATGCATGACCCTGAAATGAAGCCAAGGGAGAGTATGACTAAAGAGGAGTATCGAAAGAAGGAAGGTACTGCGATTAACCATTTTTATGAAAAGCTATTAAAATTGAAGAAATTGATGAATACAAGCAGTGGAAAAAAATTAGCAGATGAACGCCATGAATATATGAATACGTTTTTAGAACAATTTTTTCAAGAATGGGAAGGAAAAAGATAAAAAGCATTAGGAGGAACTGAAAAGGTCGATTTTTAAGGGCACTGAAAAAGTGGCGTTCTTTCACTTCTTCAGTGCCTTAAGCAATGAAGCGTAGTCGTTGCAATCTTTCAAAAGACTACTATGAGTGGGTTTCTCATAGTAGTCGCGCAACGAACGAAGCCATTGCCTTGAATTTGTGGGTAACGAAAAAGTTGCTCTGTACTTTTTCAGTCCGCCCTAAAGAGCTATCAAAATTACTTTAAGAGATAAAGCTTCATTCCATCGTTTTATGTTTTTCTCATTAAAAACGCTTTGCACCTAAGTATCTATTCTTCCAATACGATTCATCTAAATGAGAGATTGTGACTCCCGTTGAAGTACCTGTATGAAGAAATGCACCATTTCCTAAGTAAATCCCTGCGTGTGATGGCCCCTTTTTATACGTTTCAAAGAAAACTAAGTCTCCTCTTGAAGGCTCTGAAACGGAAGAAGAGGCATTCCATATATCGACAATACTTCTAGGAAGGGACAGCCCTTCTTGTTTAAATACATAAAGCAAAAAACCGCTGCAATCAAATCCTGATGGGGAAGTCCCACCCCAGAGATACGGAGTTCCAATAAGCTGCTCTCCACGGGCAATAATATTCTCCATAGAATTACTTGATTTTTCAATAGTTTCTTTACTGTTGTTTTCGTTTTTTGTCGATTCTACCTGACTCTTTTCTAGATTATCTGCAATTTTCTTTAAGTCGCTTGACTTAAGAAAGTCGAAAACTTGATCGCCAGCTAACCCATCAACCATTAAGTCATTGTCTCTTTGAAGCATTCTAACAGCTTGTTGTGTATTGCTACCGTAAATGCCATCAATAGTCCCGTTATAATATCCTGCTTTATTTAATAATTCCTGTAGTTCTTTAATATCTTCATGCTCATCTCCATATTGAAAATAGCTAGGAGTAATGTCATCATCATCTTTCATGCCATGTGTAGTTGCTTTTGTATACACTTTGTTCTCATTATCATCTTGGTTTGGATAATATATCGTATTTAAATCTTCTCCAGTTTCTTCATCAGAAATATCTCTAGTGACAATCTGTTTTATTCCAACTAAGTAAATAATCGTTTCATGATCAACTTTTCCTGTTATGTTTAAACCATGCTCTTTTTGATATCGCTCAACCGCTTTCTCCGTCTTTTCCCCATATAATCCATCTATCTCTTGAACGTAGTAGCCAATTTCACTCAGGTGCTCTTGAATAATTTTTACTTTTGGACCATGATCTCCTATTGATAAAACGGTATCAACTGGCCAAACATTTTTGTTCGTGTCCGTCTTAATTTCAAATTCTTCATTGGCTAACTGGTTGATAATGAGCCGTAGTGATTTTTCAGTAGGGACATTTTTTGCTTTCACTGCACTCGTCCTCTCAGCTAGAGAGGAAGTTGTTAAAAAGTTTTGATTTTTTGATTGGTCAAATAAATTGTTATTTAATGTATTAGAATGTTGAAACACTGGTAATGATTGTGCATATGGCGATTGGACATCAATTTGTGCAGAAGAGGAGAGAGGTTGTGGAAAGGCCACTAGTTTTTCATCATGTTCGACATTACTCTCGTTTGGCATACTAGTAATAATAGGCGCTAAAGCAGCTCCAGCTACAACGGATGAAAATAAAATAGTACCTTTATGATCTCTCAACCGGAACCTAGACATAAATCTGAACCTCCCATTCTTTCTTACATACAAAGAATTAAATTTAGTAGTGTGTTAATACATCTACCTTTGACCATAGTATGTATCACCGATATCGATTAGAACATGAATCAATTATAAGATTGGAAACATGGAAAAAGGGAACAATATTCACAAATAGAAGACATGCTATTTTTACTATTTTTTTAAAATAAGCCTTATTCATTTTTATGAGAAGGGTATTATGCTAACGTTATAGATAGCGTTTATAAAATATATATGGGGGAAAGGATGAGTAAAATGAGATTAGTTGACAAGAAGGTATTAACAGTAGTTGATGATGAATTTGAGGATTTAGAACTGTTATATCCCCATTATCGTATGCAGGAAGAAGGGGCAGTTTGCCACATTGCAGGAAAAGAAGCTAAAAAATATATAGGTAAGTACGGTGTTCCTGTACAAGCACATTATCGTTTTGAGGATATAAATATCGAAGAATATGATGCCATACTTATTCCTGGGGGATGGGCGCCAGATAAACTACGGCGTTATGAAGAAGTGTTAAAAATGGTGAAATATATGGATGAACAAAAACGGGTGATAGGTCAAATCTGTCATGCTGGTTGGGTTCTCATTTCTGCAAATATTTTAAAGGGAAAAAACGTTACAAGTACTCCCGGGATAAAAGATGATATGCAAAATGCTGGTGCAATTTGGCATGATAAAGAAGTGGTTGCAGATGGGCACATTATTTCGAGTCGTAGACCACCCGATTTACCTGCTTACGGTAAATTACTTGCTGACACGATTGTACATTTGTCAAAATAATAATAATCAAATAAGTATCCCAAAGGCTATGTAAATTTGGGATACTTAATATGTATATATGCACCATAATTGGAGGTAGCGATCTATGAATGAGAATGACGATTATATATGGGTGCAAAAAATAAAACATACAGATTTTAACTTAAGGGAAAAAAATCCACATGTATTAAATCATGCATTACAACAATATTTGTCTTTTTATCATTTTCAGATTGAATTAATAGATGAGTACCGTTGTGGGTTTGAAAAAGTAAATGAGAAAAAACTATTTATACAGTTTTTTTTAAGGCAGCAAGCTAAAGGGGTAGTATATTTAGTTCACGGATATTTAGATCATAGTGGTGGTTTGAGTAAAACAGTGAATACATTATTACAGAACAATTATCAAGTTGTCGTTTTAGACTTACCAGGTCACGGATTTTCTAATGGTGAGAAGGGAATGATTACAAGTTTCGAACATTATGTGGATGCAGTTGAGGTTGGCTACAAAATGATTAAAAGGTATCTTGCTGATGATCGAGTGTACGCATTAGGTCACAGTACTGGTGCAGCTATATTATTTCACGCACTGGCAGAAGAAAAAATTGAAACGGAAGGATTACTTTTAGTTGCACCGTTATATCTTCCGTTTCAATGGAGTTTACTAAAGAGGTTGTTATTTTTTTCAGGTAAACTCTTTCCTCAGAAAAAACGTGGCTTTAAGAGAAATTCAAACGATGTCATGTATCGCCAATTTGTTAAGCATGATCCATTGCAAGTCAAAGTTTTAAAGGCACAATGGATTGAAGCTTTAAGTGAATGGCAAATGCAATTTACAGATTGCCCACTAGTCGATCGTCCAGTATATATATTACAAGGAACAAAAGATACTACGGTTGATTGGAGGAAAAATATTCGTTTTTATCAAACGAAGTGTAAAGACTTTCAAGTAGCGTTATTTCATCGTGCTAGACATCAACTGCTAAATGAGCATCGGGAAATTCGCCTACATGTATATCGTCAACTCAATTCATTTCTGGATTCATTGCACAATGCTTAACATGAATGGAGAATACTGCAACAATAAAGAGCATAAAAATTCCACTTACTAGAAACGGTTTCCCAAAGGCTTCAGCCATCGTTCCTGCGAAAATAGAGCCGAAAACGACTCCAAGTGAGAATGCACCATAAAAAAGACCGAAAGCTTTCCCACGATCATGGTTGCTTGAAATATCGACAACGATACGATTCATAGATGGGAATACAAATGCAAAGCCAATACCGTATATGACCATAGTAATAGAAATAAAAATAATACTATCTAGAAAGCTTAAGCTAATGAGGGCAAAACTTATAAGCAGTAAGCCTGTACGGATAAATGATTGCGGCTTGAAAATATCAAATGAACGGTTAATTGGTGTCAAAAATATTATTAATGCTACAATGCCAAATGTACTGAGTAATATACCTGTGACTGTTGAACTTAAGGAAAGTGATTGAACCTTTAACGGAAGAGCATATGTGAGAATCCCCATACTACACATTAAAGCAAAAGCCCCTATCATTGCTTGTATCATAAAAGAGTTCTTTATTAAAACAATGAAGTCAGCTAGTTCTACTTTCTTATGCTGCCTTGGATCTTTATGAAAAGACTCCTTTAACCATAGACTCACTACTATTACTGTAATTAGAAAAATAACACCTACAAAAATGAATACAGCCGACACAGAAAGCCGACTTGAAATAATCCCCCCCAGTGCTGGACCAACAATTGCAGCGGTACCAATACATCCTCCTGAAAAGGCCATTGCCTTACCCCTATTTTTCGATGGAGCTAAGTCCCCTAAATAAGCAAAGGCTGCTGGGATTAATGCTCCTCCTGCAAGCCCATGAATAAACCTGACTAGTAAAAGTTGATTGCCAGAGGTTACGAACGGATATAGAAATAATATGAAGGTAACAGCAATCATACCGATTAATAATATTTTTTTCCGTCCATATCGATCAATCCAGTGACCACTTATTGCGTTGCCAATCATATTAGAGAAAGAATATATAGCGATAATCATGCCAGATAAAAAACTTGATGCTCCCAATTCTTTAGCAAAAGGTGAGATGATTGGAAGTTGGATAAATGTATCTAAAAATGCTACGATGATGATGGAATATAAAAAGACTAGCATAAACCTTCCTCCTTCTTAGATTAATATACACGAACAAGCTAATGTATCCAAGTGAACAAAAAATGAATAGTAGATTATGGAAGGCTCATTAGCATAAAACGAGGTAGTCATGATGCATGATTCAAAATGGAAAGGGGTATTCATTTGACGATAAAATCCTCTTCTGAATTTGCAAAAGTTCTTTTGGAAGGTGATCAATGGGAAGCATTAAAAATATTACATGCGTGGCAAGAATGTAAATCGAGGTTTAACATTTATAATGAATTAATTACTCCTGCAATGTACACGGTCGGAGAATTGTGGGAAAAGAATGAAATAACAGTTGCTGATGAGCACTTAGCTACTGCAGTGTGTGATTTCGTCATCACACAGACGGAACAACAATTTAAATTTGAAAAAAATAATGATCTACGAAAAGCGTTATTTCCTTCCATTGTTAAAGAACACCATTATTTAGGCTTAAAAATGGTATCTATCCTTTTTAACGAATGGAACTGGGACGTAAGGTTTTTGCAATCGCCGCTCCCAATAGAACATCTCATCATATATGTTAATAAATGGAAGCCAGATTTAATAGGCTTATCATTTTCAAATGTTACGCAAATAGAAGTACTAAAACAATACTTAGAACAATTACATAGTCATGTTTGCTATAACCCGGAAATCATTATCGGTGGTAGATTAATAGGCAAATATGACTTTACATCTCTTATCTTAAATGACAATATGAGATTAATTCCAAACTTATATGATTTACAAAGCTTGTATAAAAATAATGGCTAAAGGGGATGACGATGTTGGACCAACTTCCATTACCTTACTTTAAAATAAATAGCTCGTATGAAGTTATTCATTACTCTGATCTCGCAACAAAAGAATTTCATACAGTCTCATCCTTTTTATCCCTTTTAGATGATGAAAGTGTAAAAAAGTTTACCTGCTTTGTCCAACCACAAAATAGTATTAAAAAAATTGAAATTAATATGAAAAATAAAAGCAATGAGATTAGATTGTGTGATATACATATACGTTGGAGTGATAATATAGCCACTTTGCTTGTTCATAGTCTTGATAAAAAATATGATATCGTAGAGGATCAGTTAATTCAGCTAAGAACGAGGTTAAGTGAGACTAACTTTGAATTATATGAAAGAAAAGAACAATTAAATCAATTATTGCAAAGAGTGAACAGTTTATCAGCACCCATTATTCCGTTAAGTAGTTCTATATGTCTTATACCAGTCTTTGGTGATTTAGATAGTGAAAAACTAAATGTCATTAGTCAAAATTTTGCTACTATTTATGCAAAGGATTACGAAAAAGTGCTAATAGACATTACTGGTGTTGATATAATTAATCAAAATTGCACGTCAGAATATTATGATCTTTTACTAACGTTAAAAACAATGGGGAAAGAAGTTTTTATAATGGGCTTTCATCCGAGGCATGTGAAGGGGCTTCCTTTTCGGGATATTCCTGTTATAAAGTCATTAGAAGAGGCTATAAATAGGTGGTTAATAACTAAATAATATATACATCGAAAATGAGGTCATTCCGCTATCTATTGTATGTGTCATACACGACAAATTTAAAAATAAGGGTTACTCAAAGGTTGTTTTTCCGTTTGAGTAACCCTTTTAAGTTATTAGCTTGCTAAACCATCTTTTGCTTGAACAGCTTCTTGCTGCTCTTTAATCTTTTTAATATCAAAACGTACAAGTATCGATACGATAAAAGCAACAGTAAACATACCAACGAAAATGTACATTAAGCTTTGATAACTTCCTGTAGATTCACGTAGCCAAGCTGTTAATATTGGTCCAACTAGTCCAGCAGCAGCCCAAGCCGTTAACATATAGCCGTGAATAGCACTTAATTGCTTTGTACCGAATAAGTCCCCAATGTATGCTGGAATAGAAGCAAACCCACCACCATAACAAGTTATAGCGACGAATAAAACTACTTGGAATAATAATACATGAGAAATACTAGGTAATAACAAGTATGCTACGATTTGTATTAAGAAAAATGCAGTATACGTATTTGGTCTACCGATATAATCAGATAATGATGCCCACGCGATACGTCCACCACCATTAAATACACCTAATAAACCAACGATAGCAGCTGCAGCAACTGTAGTAATACCAACAGTTTCAACTGCTAATGGAGAAGCAACCGATATAATTGCAATACCGCACGTAATATTAATAAATAACATGATCCATAAGTACCAGAAACGCTTCGTTTTAATTGCTTCGTTAGCGGTAAGCTGTGCTAAATCTTTTTTCACTTGTTTGCTGCTATTATCAGCGTTTTCTTTGAAGCCTTTTGGTGCCCAGCCTTGCTTAGGGGGCTCTAAATATTGCGCTGATGCAAGTATAACGACAAAGTAAATTGCACCTAAAACGAAGAATGTTTCTGCTAAACCAACTGAACCGATTAATCTTTCCATAACAGGGCTACTAATCATTGCGGCAAAACCAAATCCCATAATAGCGAGCCCAGTAGCAAGTCCTCTACGGTCTGGAAACCATTTTACGAGTGTCGAAACAGGTGTAATATATCCAACACCTAATCCTATCCCACCGAAAACACCATAAAAGATATATAGTAAATAAATATTTTCTAAATTTATCGCCAAACCAGATCCAGCAATACCAATTCCAAAGAATATAGCAGATAAAATTCCAGCTTTTCTAGGACCATATTTTTCTACAAAATGTCCAAGAAATGCAGCAGATAATCCTAAAAATAAAATAGCAATACTAAAAGTTAGCTGTACATCTGTTAAGCTCCAACCAAATTCACTCACGATAGGTGTTGTAAAAACGCTCCAAGCATACACTGAACCGATTGAAATGTGGATACCAACTGCTGATAGTGCAATTAGCCAGCGGTTTTTTGTTTTGTCCATGTCAATTCTCCTTTTACATGTTGATTAAACTTGAGATTCATTCATTTTAGAACGAGATGATAGACACTCTCTCAAGATTAAATTTTTATAATATAGTTATTTCTACAAGATAATTGTACACCAATTCACAAAGGGAAAAGTAAGTAAACAATGGAGATTTAATGAACATATAAGAAGAAATGATGCCACATCCCTTTAAAGTAGTAGTGAGTGATCTTCACGCTACTACGCGTGGCGGAAAATGCAACTGCCAAGTTATATTATTTCTTAGTTGAATCAATTTCATAATTATTGGCCCTTATGGGCCAAGGGTTTCAGAACATGAAAAAAGGAGTACCTCCCCAAATGTCGAATTTAGTAAGTGACGAACAAACCAATTCGAATGGGAGGAAGCCCCTTATGTCTATTGTACGACAAGAGAGCCTTTTTAGCATGCAAATTTTATTTGACTTAGAACCTACCCAACGTTATGATGAGATTTTTTCAGCGATTGATATTCATCCCATCCTCACTATCGTAGTGAAAAGATCTAATTTAGGTAGACCTGTAGAATTAAACTATCCTGCAATGATTCAAGCACTCGTGGTGAGGCTTGTTGAGAGAATTCCCGAGATGCAACTCCTAGTTGAACGTTTAAACACCGACCTTAAGTTTAAGCTGGACTGTGGCTTTTTGATATCTGATCCAGTCCCTTCTGAAGCTTCATTTTCAAGGATGATTACAAAAATTAAAGATACAGACATTCTTGAAGAGGTAAACTCTCAAATAATAACTGATGCAATCAACGAAGAATATATTACAGATCCTAATATTGCGATTGACTCTGGTCACTTCGAGGCGAGAGATCAGGCTCCTTCAAAAAAAGAAGAGAAACCAAAGTCTGAGCCAAAGAAACGTGGGCGTAAATCAAAGGCCGAACATGAACAATGGTTAAAAGAGAAAGAAGCTAAGGAAGCATCCTTGTCTATTTTTGAAAAGAAAATTGAAGATCAACTAGACGTTTCTTACGATGAACTTCATGATCAAATGCCACTTCATCCTACATGGGGCGTGAAGAAAAATAGTGAAGGGAAAAATGTGTTTTGGTTTGGTTATAAAGGTCATTTAGCTGTTGATACCAAAACTCAGTTTATTCTTCATTCAATGATTTCCTCAGGTAGGCTAAACGATGGTAAAGCTGCTATACCTTTATTAAAAGGAATAGAGAGAAACTTTTCGGAACTTAGGATGATCTATGCACTAATGGATGCAGGATATGATTACGATGCAATCTATGAACAAGTCCATCGAATGAAAGGATATTCCATCATTGCTTATAACAAAAAAAATGAATCAGAGCCAATTGGGTTTGATGAAAATTTCGCTCCAACGTGTGTAAGGGAACATTCCTATCGATACGATAGCTTTGATAAAAAATACCAAACCTTAAAATACACACGTCCAAAAGAGTGTAGGGATTGTCCTCTAGCTGAAGATACATTATGCCAAAAGGTCTACAAGATAAAAATAGAGTCGGATTTACGCCGGTACAGTGCACCCGCACGCGGTTCAGTTGCCTGGAAAGATAGATTTAAGGAACGGAGTTCCGTTGAAAGGGTCATTGGATACCTAAAAGAATTCTTTCAGTTGAACAATGTAAGATATCGAACAGGAAAACGAGCTAAAGTCCATTTTGATTTGGTTACCATGGTGTACAATGGAATGAAATTAGCTAGCATGAGACTTGCTCAAAAACAATATTCAATGAATTCAGTAGCAGCTTAATTCTTTTGTAAAAGGACCAATGTTATTTTAAAACAGCGTTGATTGGAGCTGAAGGTACGAGACGCCTGCGGGAAAAGCAACAGCTGAAGATCCCGCAGGGTGGGTTTCCCGAGGAAGCTGAAGCGTTGCCCGCGGCAAGCGAGTATCCTTAAGAGGAAATCAACACAAATTTAAAGTAACTGATTTAAAAAACGATATAACTATTAATTCTGAAAGTGTTGGCTTTTTTATAAAAGTGAATTATGAAATTGATTCAGTTGAATGAATTTCATAAATCTCGCCCTAGAATTCCTGAAATACAACTCCTAGTTGTTCGATTAAATACGAATATTAGGTTTAAGGTAAACTGTGGTTTCTTGATATCTGATCCAGTTCCTTCCGAAGCATCGTTCTCAAGGATGATTACAAAGATTAAGGATACAAACGTACTTGAAGAGATTAACTCTCAAATTGTGCTTGGTGCGATCAATGAAAAATTTATAACGGATCCCAATATTGCCATTGATTCAGGTCATTTTGAAGCGAGAGATAAAGTCCCTTCTAATAAAGAAGAGAAACCAACGTCTGAGCCAAAGTGCATTTTGATTTAGTTACCATGGTACAACGGCATGAAATTAGCTAGCATGAGACTTGCTCAAAAACAATCTTCATTGAATTCAGTAGCTGCATAATTACTACGTTTTGTACAAAGTAGTGTTGATTGTAATGAAAGGGTACGAGACGCCTTCGGAAAAAGCAAGAGCTGAAGATCCATCGGGGGTATGTTGCATTGAGGTACTGAAAAAGGTAAATTTCAGAGACCGCTGAAAAAGTGAAAAACTTGATATTTTGTTGCATTTATATTCAAAATACCTAATTATAGAAAGTGTTGATGAGACCGGAGCAAGCGAGACTCCTGTGGAAAAGGAAGTCAGGGTGAGACCCTGCAGAGCGAAGCTCGAAGCGGCTTGCCGACTTCTCCACGGAAAGCGAGTTTGCGCAGGTCTCATCAACTTCTACATTTAAATGATCTTATATTTATTAGTCTACCCTTTAAATCAAAGTACTTTTTCAGTGCCCTCTTAAAGCCTTGCCCGCGGCACCGAGCATATACTTCATGAATACGCTCCGAGATGTCTCGACGGATGCAGCTTCAGAGCGAAACTGGAAGAGGAAGAGACAAGCGAGTATCCTGAAGTGAAAATCAACACCAAAGTTTAGAAGAGCAAATTTTTTAAATGGATAACTGTTATTCTGAGAGTGTCTGCTTTTAAAAAAAGTAAATTATGAAATTGATTCAGTTAAAAAAAATCTTAATATCATGGATTGATGACATTAAGATTTATCGTATTATGTAGTGTTGAATCCCACTTTGTCGTTACTCGAAGTGTCTTAAAACCCGCTCTCGCAGGTGGGCATTTTCACGTAACCTTTCAATGTCCCTTCGTAGTGGAGGGCTTATTGTCTAGAAACGATTATTAAATTCCCTTTAAAACATTATAGGTTTAAGACATCATGAGCTGACGAGCATCGTAGGTTCATGTTTATTAGTAATTCATTTCTTGTATATTAATATAACATTACTCATGCAAAGAAAGCTATTGGGAAATGATGGTTTTTGCATCGATCATTTCTTCTTATGCGTGTCTTTATTCTGTTTATTTCCACTAGTGTATTCATAAGTCGCATTTCTACCACTTTCTTTACTTGACCCAGAGGTTACCTTGTATTGCTGTTTGTCTCTGTATGGCATTTAATTACCTCCTTATACTATTTTGATATATATTAGTTTTCTTCAATTCGACATCAATTCATTCATTTTCTAATGAAACTTAGGACATACTAAAATTACTAAAAAGAAGAAGGAGTTGAAAGCGGAATGGGTAAATGGAACGAAGAAGCCGCACCAAATCTAAATCAATCGACACAAGAAATAAAAAACTCTAAATTTCTTAAGAAAAAAGAAGTAAAAGATCATGAGTTCACTGCTGAACTATTTGATGATGCTAATCCTAATCAAAATCGAGGTATTGAAAATAACATAACTATTAATATGCATACTCGTTCAAAAGGAAGAACAGGTAAACTGGAATACGACGAACAATAGTGCTTGTATAAAAAGGGGGAAGGTCATTGATTAGTACGGAAAATGAGTGGTTAGTATTAACGATGTTAATATTAGCTAGCTATCGATTCACCCACCTCATCGTATTTGATAAAATAACAGAGTTTATTCGGAATCCATTTATGGAAGAAAAACTTGTCACTGATAGCTCAGGACATACGAAACGAAAGAAGTTACCAACTTCTAAGTTTGGATATTTACTTAATTGCTACTGGTGTGCTGGAGTATGGAGTGCCATCATCCTCGGTGGAGGTTATTTGTTATTTCCTGATGTATTCCTTATTATCATTTTCGTTTTTTCTATTGCAGGAGCACAAGCTATTATAGAGACATTTGTCGGTGTTGGGACAAAAGCGATCCATGCTTTAGATAAATATGGAGATAAATGATGTATATTTCGTTGAAAAATACGAAATATATACGTTGTGTTAGAAAAAAATTTTTAAAAATGGAGGACCATCATGAATAAACAAAAGAAAAGTAGCTTTCGGTCAAAAGTCGTTAGCTTATTTGTGCTTATTTTCGTTTTTAATGCATTAGTTGTAGGACAAGCTTCAGCTTATGAACAAGTACCTACAGCAGGAGTTGCAGTAAATGGGGAAATGGTTGATGGGATCGATCCTATCAAACTAAATGGAGAATATTATGTACCTTTAATAAATATGGCAAAAATTCTTGGCTATAACCATATTCAATTTGAAAGTAATACAAAGACATATGAAATGACGGATGGATCGACTGTTGTTCGTACTACTATGGGAGGTACGCGAGCTAGAAGAGGAGATGAATTTATGAATATTGATGCTCCTCGTTGGTTAAATGAAACAGCCTACGTATCTCTAGATGCTGCTAGTGCTTTATTCAACTCGTATATTTACTTTAAAGCAGAAAATGGATCTGTCCAGGTTGAAAAGCCAGCGCAAAAGTACGAAGTACATGCTGGTGATAGCTTATGGAGAATTGCACAAGCACATCATACGACTATACAAGCGATCAAAGATGCAAATAACTTAACATCAAACATCATTTATCCTGGTCAGCTTTTAAAACTGCCAGCACGTGACAAAGTGAAAGAAACCGAGCCTGTCAAAGAAAAGCAACCGGTAGAAGTAAAAGACCCAGCACCTACAAAAGATATTCGAACCCAAATTTTAAATGAAGCGCAACAATATATAGGAGCTGGCTATAAATTTGGCGCAACATTAAATGAGGCACCAAACTTATTCGATTGTTCCTCTTATACACAATTTGTTTTCGGTAACCTAGGCATACAGCTACCTAGAACATCAAGAGAACAAGCTCAGTTAGGTACAACAGTATCGCTAAATAATTTACAACCAGGTGATTTAGTATTCTTTACAAATCATGACTTATATTCAGACGGACGTGTTGGACATTTAGGAATTTATATGGGTAATGGAGATATGATTCACGCTTCCTCTTCAAGAGGGGTCCATATTGCTACTAATTTTATGGATATTAATTACTGGAAAAATAATTATGTATTTTCTAAGCGAATCATTGATTAATATTTAAAAGATAAAAGATTAACACATAAGGTTAAAAAACTTTTGTGTTAATCTTTTTCTTTTTATCCTAAGAAGTAACGCAATACTACCTACTTTTTAAAACAAGGTTACTGACGAAATTGCTACCCGATTATTGTAGGGCGCGTTAAAAACTTTTTGTTGTTGCTTCTGGCCACTTTCTTCCTACCGACGACGTGAGCTTCAAACTGTATTCTATTTCATGAAACAAATTATTAAATGACGGATTAGGCTAACAGACCTGTCAATATATGTCGACTCTTTATATAATTATAAACATTATGTCTAATGTGGAGTAGTTTTGCCGTATTGATAGAATTGTCGAAATAAGTATAGTAGAATTGTAAACAGTATTGCATTTATATATACAATAATAGGTAAAAACAATATAAATTGTTGGGATGGTTCATATGAAAATTAAAACAAAGTTACTATTAGGTTTTGCCTCGATTATTACAATCGTTTTATTTATTGGGGTTTACGTCCTATTCTCGCTTAACGAACAGCGGAACGAACTAACAAATATTGTAAACGAGAATTATGAAAGAGTAAGCTACGCCAATGATATAAAGTTTTTAAACGAAAGTATTGCTACTAATTTGAGGGAAATGCTTTTGTTTGAAGAAACCGTTGAAGAAAGTATTCTCTACGATATTAAGCAGAGTCGCTCTGGAATTTCGGTTGCCTTTGATAGCTTACGAGATATTACTACAAATGAGGAAACGAGAAGCAATATTTCTCATTTATCAATATTAAACGAGCAATATGATACTCGAATTAACGATATGATCTCGTTATATAATAATGGAGATACACAAGAAGCGATTGCACTGTTAGAAAAGAACAATGAACTAAGAGCAGAATTAATAGCCGGTATTTTGGAATTGAATGAAAATGAAGAACTAACGATGCAAGAGGCGATTGCACAATCTGATGAAGCATACGAGCGTTCTCTCATAATATTATCTAGCTTGCTTGCGATTAGTATTATTATCGTATCTAGCATTTCAGTTTCCGTTATAAAAAGTGTTAATAAAAGCATACATAAAGTGCGTAGCGTGATGACAGCTGTTTCGACTAACTCAAAAGAGAAGCTTCCTCGTATTCAAGTAAAAAATAACGATGAAATAGCTGATATAGCAAACGCCTATAACGATATGGCAGCATCTCTTGAACAATCAACAGAAAACGAAAAGAAATTGAACCAATCATTGATTGAGGATAACTGGATTAAGACAAGCTATGCGCAATTAGCAGAAGATTTACAAGGATATCATGAAGTACATAAATTTGGTGAGACATTTTTACGACATTTAGCTCCACTAGTAAAGGCAACATATGGTGTCTTTTACTTAATAGAGGACGGCAAGTACTTATATAAACAAGCAGCATATGCTACTGACAATACTGATATTGGAAAAGAAAGAATTGCCATAGGTCAAGGATTAGCCGGACAATGTGCTGCTGATAAAACGGTAATGGTAGTAGATCCTGTACCAGACGGCTATGCAACGACAGAATCTGGTATTGGACAAGCTTCAACAAGAGCTCTCGTTATACTACCGATTGTATTTGAAAAACGCGTCATTGGTGTTTTAGAGCTTGCTAAATTTGAATCATTTACACAGTTGCAAATGAACCTTTTAGAACAAGTGTGCAATTCTCTAGGAACAAGTATTCAGCAAATATTAGATCATATAAAAATAAGTGATCTATTAACGGAATCGCAAACAACTACAGAGGAGCTACAAACACAATCAGAGGAGTTGCAGCAACAGCAAGAAGAATTAAGAATGATTAATGAGAAGCTTCATGAACAATATAAGGAATCTGATCAAAAAACGAAAGAATTAGAAAAAATAAAGGAAGATTTAGAAGAAAAAAATAAGAGTATACAACTTAGCTCGAGATATAAATCAGAGTTTTTAGCAAATATGTCACATGAGCTTCGAACACCTTTAAACAGTATATTAATTTTGTCACAAATGCTTAGCGAAAATGCGAATGGCAATTTATCAAAAAAGCAAATTGAACATGCAGAAACAATATATTCTTCTGGGAAAGATTTGTTAGATTTAATTAACGATATATTAGATTTATCCAAAATTGAATCTGGGAAAGTGGAAGTTTATCCTGAAGAATTATTTATAGAAGACATGAGAGCTTTCGTGGAAAGACAATTCCATCCTATTGCGGAACAGAAGGGGCTACAATTTAATTGTTATATTCACCAAGAAACGCCATCCATCTTATATACAGATGATCAACGGCTTAAACAAATATTGAAAAACTTGTTAAGTAACGCTTTCAAATTTACTGCACAAGGAACGGTGAGGTTTGAAGTGCATCCTAGTTATAGTGAGTCTACTAAAGTTGTATTTTCTATTATTGATACTGGCATAGGCATTCCGCCGGAGAAGCAAGAAAGTGTTTTCGAAGCATTCCATCAAGGAGATGGTACGACTACAAGAGAATATGGCGGTACAGGACTAGGGCTATCAATTAGTAGAGAGCTAGCAAATTTATTAGGGGGAAGAATCGAGGTAGTGAGTGAGGATGGTAAAGGCAGTACATTCTCCTTGTATCTGCCAGACTATGATAAAATGTCCGATGCTGATTTTGTCATTGCTGAGTCTGAGGTTGCTTCAACTAACGAAGATATAGTCACAATTACTAATCCTGAAATAGTTGAAAAAGTACCATCAATAGTAGGAGAAGAGAACGTCGAAAAGACGAAAGCAGTTTTAGAAAATAAAGTAGTTTTAATTGTAGACGATGATATGCGAAATGTTTTCGCCTTAACAGCAGCCCTTGAATCACAAAACATGGAAGTAGTTTTTGCTGAAAATGGAAGTGATGCAATTGAGATGTTAGAGGGCAACAAAACAATAGACATTGTATTAATGGATATTATGATGCCCGTGATGGATGGCTATGAAGCGATGAAAGCAATTCGAACATACGAACAATTTAAAGAACTGCCTATTATAGCCTTAACAGCAAAAGCGATGAAAAATGATCGAGAAAAATGTATTCAAGCTGGTGCATCCGACTATATAAGCAAGCCAGTTGATATGGAACAGCTACTATCTTTAATGAAAGTGTGGCTCTATGAGGATAGAAAAAGGGGCTGATAAACATAAATATGCTCAACAATAATTCAGATGAACAAATTAATGCCATCGAAGAAGTCGAGACAAAGCTTCTATTAGAAGGTATCTACCAGCATTACGGTTATGATTTTCGGAATTATTCTTACTCTTCGATAAACCGTAGGATAAAGCATCGGGTTAACGTAGAAGAGGTGAATACGATTTCTGAGCTTCAAGCAAAAGTACTGTATGATCCTAAAGTAATGAATAGGCTTTTAGGAGATTTTTCGATTAATGTAACAGAAATGTTCCGCGATCCAAGTTTCTTTAAATTATTTAGAGATTTGGTTATTCCTAAGCTTGCAAAATTGCCGGTTATTCGTATTTGGCACGCTGGCTGTTCTACAGGGGAGGAGGTTTACTCTATGGCCATCCTCCTATATGAAACAGGGCTTTATAAAAGGGCTCGCATATATGCTACAGACATGAATGAAGACATTTTAGAAAAAGCTTCCTTAGGGAAAATTCCGTTGGACTATATGCAAAAGTATACAAAAAACTACCAACAAGCAGGGGGCGAAAAAGAGTTTTCTGAGTACTATACTGTTCATCATGACCATGTCGCGATTCGTTCGATGTTGAAAGAAAATTTAGTTTTTGCACATCATAATTTAGTTACTGATCATTCTTTTAATGAATTCCATGTCATCTTGTGTAGAAATGTTTTGATATATTTTAATAATCAGCTAAAGACGAGGGTATATCAGCTTTTTAATCAAAGTTTAAGTGAAAATGGTATTATATGCTTTGGTAATAAAGAAACAATAACCGATCATACTGCGTTATCTTTCTTTAATGAACTAGATTCAAGTGAAAAAATCTATGTGAAAACTACAAAGGAAAAAACTAAAACTTAGTTATTGAGGGTAATAAAATATGAAGAATAGTGATAATGTAAAAATTTTAATGGTTGATGACCGACCTGAAAACTTAATAGCTTTAAAAGCAGTGCTAGAATCGGAAAATTATGAGCTTTTCTCTGTAAAGTCTGGTGAAGAAGCTTTAAAATACGTCTTAAAACATGATTTTGCCGTCATTTTATTAGATGTTCAAATGCCTGGATTAAATGGATTTGAAACTGCAGAAATAATAAAAAAACGAGAACAATCAAGGCATGTACCTATTATTTTTATTACTGCAATTAGTAAAGCAAATGAACATGTTTCAAAAGGTTACTCAAAAGGTGCCATAGATTATTTATTTAAACCATTTAATCCACATATTCTTAAAAGTAAAGTGAAAGCATTAGTTGATATATACAAAAAACAAAAAGAAATTGAAAATGATAGAAATGAATTAGAAAAGAAAACGACGCAATTAAATAACGATTATAAAAATTTAGAACATATTATCGCTGACAAAACGAATGAGCTTGTCATGACGAATAAAGAGCTGCAAGCTTCTCAAGAGCATTTTCGTAAGATTTTTCAATCGAGTCCTAATTTAATGGCTATACGTTCCAAAGAAGACCAACGTTATCTGAATGTGAATAAGAGTTGGACACAATTTACGGGGTACGACTTACGAGAAGTAGAAGGAAAAACAGGGGATTTCCTCCACATTTTACCTAATTGTGAAAATATGGAGAAAGTAAATAGCCCCTTAGACTTAGATGAAGGCAACTATAACGTTACAATTACATATAAGACAAAACATAATGAGGTACGCGAAGGTTTTTTATCGACGGAGTCGACAATTATTAATGGCGAAGCGTGTGTTATAAGTGTCATTACAGATGTAACTGAGAATATAAAGCTAGAAAAAGAAATATCTAGATTAGATAGATTAAATTTAGTAGGTGAAATGGCGGCAGGGATTGCGCATGAAATTAGAAATCCGATGACTACTGTACTTGGCTTTTTACAACTATCTAAAAGTGAACAACATAAAACATCTCCAACAAATGATTACATTAATTTAATGATAGAGGAATTAAATAGGGCAAATGGTATTATTACCGAATATTTATCATTAGCAAAAGACAAGATTTCACATAAAAAGGTACAAGACTTAAATACTGTTGTTCGTGCCCTGACCCCTTTACTCCAAGCAGAAGCATTAATGGAAAATAAAAACGTCAAGCTGAACTTGTCAGATTGTCCACACGTATATATTGACGAAAAAGAAATTAGGCAATTAATACTTAACATCGGCATGAATGGTTTGGAGGCAATGGAGGAAACAGGGGTTCTAACAATAAAGACATACACTGAAAATGAAGAGATAGTATTAGAAATTGAAGATGAAGGTGCCGGAATTAAAGAAGAAATTATAAGTGATATTGGGACGCCATTTTTTACGACGAAAGAAAATGGTACTGGATTAGGCTTAGCGATATGCTATAGTGTAGCACAAAGACATTCAGCAAATATAGATATAGAATCCAATAAAGATGGTACGACGTTTCTCATTAGATTTCCAAAATCATCAGTTTTAGAAGTGATTTCATAGCAAAAAGGACAGACGCTAATCCAATGCGTTTAGTCCTTTTTACTTTTCCATAATTTTATTACACTTACAGTTTTTATGATGTGTTTCTCGTGTGTATAAAGCAAACAATATAGAAGCAAGCATAAACAGTGGAAAAGAGGTGCCAATAATTGAAGCACGTCGTAATGATATTTATCTTATTTATACTTAATCTGAGAATAAAGACGCTATACAAATTTAAGTCAAACCTACCTACTTTATTATATGGTGTATTTGTAAATTTTATATACTATATATTATGTAATCATCATCTTCTTTGGGAATTTACCTCGCCTCAATTAAAAGTGAAAACATTGAGGAAAATGCATATTTTTTTAAGTACTCCTATGATCATACTGCTGTTCTTAACAAATATGCCTAAGAAAATGAGTATGAGAATCCTACATGTCATGAAGTTTACAATCGCTTCAACTATATTTGAATGGTTTGCGCTAAGAAAGCTTAACATGATTGTATTCCAACATGGATGGACAATTCTTTGGTCAGGAATCGTTTATTTAAAAATGTTTGTATATTGTTACCTTTTTACGAAAAATCGTATAATTACTGGTTTTTTTAGTATTATGTCTGTTTGTTTCTTTCTTTTTCAATTTCGAGTTCCACTTAATGTAAATGATATAGGTCGAAATATACGACATGTTTCTGATCAATTAAAATAGTATGTTAAAATAAAACGAGTCGTTAATAGTTATATACTTTTATGAACGAAAAAGATAATGGGGTGATATCTTGAAAAAAATAGCAGTCTTAACAAGTGGTGGCGATGTACCAGGAATGAATCCTGCAGTTAGAGCAGTGACGAAAGCTGCAATTTATTATGGTATGGAAGTGTATGGTGTTTATCGTGGATATGAAGGTTTAATGAATGGAGAATTAAAAAAGTTAGAACTTAAAGATGTCGGTAGCATTATACATAGAGGTGGAACAATTTTAGGTTCAGCAAGAAGTGAAGAATTTAAAACAGATGCAGGGCAGCAAAAAGCAATCGATGTCCTTAAAGAGTATGGTATTGAAGGATTAGTAGTAATAGGTGGGGACGGCTCATATAAAGGCGCTAACGCATTAATGCAAAAAGGGGTCAAAACAATTGGCCTACCAGGGACGATAGATAATGATATAAGAGGGACTGAATATACGCTCGGTTTTAGTACTGCGATTAATACAGTTATTGAAGCAGTAGATAGAATACGTGATACTGCTACTTCACATGAATATACATTTGTAATCGAAGTCATGGGACGTGATGCAGGCGATATTGCTACTTGGGCTGGGGTAGCTACTGGAGCTGAAAGTATATTTATACCAGAAAAATCTTTATCGAGTGAAGAAATGGTCAACAGACTTAAGCAAGGATACGATAGAGGGAAAAAGCATAGTATTATTTTAGTTGCTGAAGGTGTAGGTACTGCCCAAGAGTTTGCTGATTATATTAAAGAAAACACAAAATATGAGCCGAGAGTCACCGTGTTAGGACATATTCAAAGAGGGGGATCTCCAATAGCTTTTGATCGGATTCTTGGTGCAAAATTAGGTACTAAAGCTATTGAATTACTGAAAGAAGGAATTGCCGGAAAAGCGTTAGGTCTTGAAAAAAATGCGGTTTCTATTTATGATTTCGACTACGTATTTGAAAAGAAAGAAACAACTGATATCGAATCTCTTTATAATATATCGAAGATTTTATCTATATAAAGGAACTCACATTTGACTGACCAATAGGAATAGCAAAGGGTGACCCAACGTTTTACCTGTTGAGTCACCCTTTTCCTATGTTTAGAAACAAAAGTATTTACCCTCTTTTATAGCACATGATTCCTGAATAATGAATACGCTATTTAGGAATTTGATAAAAAGTTAAAACTTTATATTGACACAAATAATTTGTTTATTTTATACTTAAACAGAAATGTTGCACAAAGGAAACAAAAGTACCTTTAGACAAAAAAGTGAGCATTACACAAAATTGAAAAAGTAATAAAGATCATTTTTTTTAAGTAAAATGTTTCCTTAATGCAAAAAGGTTTAGTGCGGACAAAACACATACCGGTTGTTACCGGTCATATACAAAAGGGAAAATAGGAGGAGAAGATATGTTTAAAAAGTTATTATTAAGCTTATTATTAGCAGGATCTTTCATGTTAGTAGCATGTGGGGAAAACGAAGAAGGTACGTCATCTGATGATACTGATACTGATGGACTTACGATTGCAACTAGTTTTTCCGTTTTAGGTGATATTATTTCACAAATTATCGGTGAACACGGTACTGTCGATTACATTGTACCGATAGGAGAAGAACCGCACGAGTATGAGCCAGTTCCAAGTGATTTTCAGAAAGTGACGGATGCCGATGTATTTTACATTAACGGTCTTGATTTAGAGGAGTGGCTAGAAAAAATAGTATCAAACGTTTCTGATACGGACATTGTGGAAGTTTCAGATGGGGTAACACCAATTCCTTTAGTTGGGGATGATGAAGCAGATCCTCACGCTTGGTTAAGTCCTAAAAATGTGATGACATACGTAGATAATATTGTTGAAGATTTAGTAGAAAGAGATCCTGATGGTGAGTCAATTTATCGTGAAAATGCTGAAGCCTATAAGTCTGAGTTAGAGGAATTGGATGCTTGGATTGAAGAGCAAGTAGCAGATATTCCTGAACAACAACGTGTTATTATCGTAAGTGAAAATGCATTTAAGTATTTTGGTGAAGACTACGGGTTTGACACGGAAGGAGTTTGGGAAATCAATTCACATGAAGAGGGCACTCCTCAACAAGTCAACCGTATTATTGATATTGTAGAGGAAAGAGAACTACCAGCTGTCTTTGTTGAAACAACAGTTGATAAACGCTACATGGAAACAGTCTCTGAAAATACAGGCGTTCCAATTGCTGGAGAAGTGTATACAGATGCAGTTGGTCCTGAAGGTAGTGGAGCGGAAACGTATATTGGTATGATGAGAGAAAATGTGAATGTATTTGTTGAAGGTTTAAAGAACTAAAAAGATAGAAGAAGGTGACTCAAACTTTCATGGCTTAATAGCCACCACTATGAATGAAAATGACTTGCGACCTGTGCTTGCTAATTTTTATAATAAGATTAGCAGGTCACAGGTCGTCCCTTTATTGGTGGAATTTTTACCCCGCGACTCAAACCGACCGAATACACCTACGAGCACCGCTAATTGTCGTTAAGAACACGTGTATAAAAATACCATGCTTACAGGTGTATGACCTGCATCATTTCTATTTTTATTAAGGAGTGATGAGTTATGGATGCAGTATTGGAAAGATGTGCTGGACTAGATGTTCATCAGGAAGAGATTGTAGCTTGTGTTATGTATGGTCCATTGGAAAAACGACCTAAAAAAGAGACACAAACTTTTCTTACAACGACGAAAGGCTTACTTGCACTTCATGATTGGCTAGAAAGCTTTAAATGTACCCATGTCGCAATGGAAAGTACTGGCGTTTATTGGAAACCAGTGTGGAATATTCTAGAGGGGAGCTTCGAATTAATTCTTGCCAATGCAAAGCGCATTAAGAATGTTCCTGGTCGTAAGACCGATGTCAGTGATGCAGCCTGGATTACCCAGTTATTGAGATGTGGGTTGATCACACCTAGTTTTGTTCCACCTGAAAACTTCCGAGATCTACGGGATTATACTCGTTACCGTAGAAAGCTTGTTGGCAATGCATCTTCAGAAAAAAATCGTATCCATAAGATCTTACAAGATGCAAACGTCAAGTTAACCACTTTTGTTAGTGATTTATTTGGTGTATCTGGACGAGCTCTTTTAGAGTCAATCATTAATGGTGAGGTGTTAACGGAGGAGCAGGTAAGAAGCTTGGTGAAAACTTCTTTAAAGAGAAAAGTACCTCAATTAGTTGATGCTTTAAATGGACGAGTACGCCAGCATCATCGAAAAATTATTCGCATGCATTATGATCATTTAATTTATCTTGAGAAACAAATTTCAGAATTGGAGGGCGAAATCGACCGTCTAATAACCCCCTATGACGAATATGTTGAATTACTCGATACAATCCCTGGTGTAAGTTTTAATGCTATAGCGGTGATTATTGCAGAGATTGGCGTAGATATGTCTTGTTTCCCATCTGATAAGCACTTAGCTTCATGGGGTGGATTATGTCCTGGTAATAATGAGAGTGCTGGAAAGAAAAAAAACTCCCGGACCCAAAAAGGGAACAGGAGTTTAAAGGGTGTCCTTTGTCAAGCAGCATGGTCCGCATCCAAATCCAAAGGAACCCGCCTCTCCTCATTCTTCCATCGTGTGCAGAAGAGAAGAGGTCAATATAAAGCATCGATGGCTACAGCACATCTTATTTTAAGGATAATATATCATATTATTAAAGACAAGATCCCCTATGAAGAATTAGGGTGGGATTATGCAGAAAAAGATACGGAAAGGAAGATAAACTACTGGATTAAGAATATTGAGTCAAAAGGCTTTAAAGTGACGGTAGAACAACCTACAGCCTAAAAGTAAAAAAATGGAAAAGAGTACCCGTAAGGATACCCTCCCCCTTTTTTTGTTTTTTTGACCTACAAGGTATTCATTTTCGTATAAAAAAGGTTGAACTGACCTGTTGAGTCACCTTCTTATTGTTTATTTCAAGTAAAAACTTGTATTTATGAACTTGTAATTTTAACAATTTCTACAGGTCCATGGTCATCACAATGATCACCATGGACGTGGTGCAATCTACCGTTAACTAAATAATCCATATGATCTCCATGTGGAACCATTTCATGTCCACAGTCTTCGTCATGGTTACATCCACATGAAATTTCACTACAGTCTGCTGGATTATTCTCATTTACAGGTATTGTACACTCATCCCAATGCCCATTATGCTCATGATGTAAATGCCCATTATGAACATAATCAATATGATCATCATGTCTAATTTTCGTATGACCACATGCAATGCTATGTTTATGAGCGTGACCCTCATGTACGTCATGATTATTGTTCATTTTATCCCTCCTTATCTTCATTTTCCCCTTTTTTTACTACTTCAACCAAAGAAATATGAAGAAAAGTATCATGTACATGGTAGAGGATTCAACCTTTGTAGCTTACATGAGGGAGAAATTAATATTGACCAATCAATTATAGTTAGGAAATACTCTCCTTTTTTCCTATAAAGCTAACCATTCTTCCCGTTTTCCCCTTGTCTCTTCGGTGTGAAAAAAATAGAGATTCACTGCAGCTCGTGCAATAATGAGAAACGTCTATATTTTCTTTTAATATTCCAGACGCCACCATAAGCTGTAAATTTAATTGTTTTAAGTCCAATGCGTATTGTCCGGCACTCACTTTTGAATATGGCTTATGCTCACCTTGAAGTACATCATTAACAAAATGAATAACATGATCGTCAACAACGTAACAGCAAGGACCAATGGATGGGCCGATAGCTGCTTTTATATTAGCTGGATCAACATTTTCATCTTTCGTCCACTTATGTACCATTTCACCTACTATATTTTTCACTGTTCCTTTCCAACCGGCATGCGCGATACCAACGATTTCTTTTTTAGGTTCGTAAAAATATAGTGGGACACAATCAGCAAAGCAAAGTGCTAATAGTATATTTGTTTCTGTCGTATAAACACCATCAGTAGATTTTATGCTATTTTGGTAATCATAAACGCCAGAACCAGCCATTTTATTTGTAACTTTAACAACTTTGTTTTCGTGTACTTGATCTGAACAAGCCCACCTTGACGTAGGAAAATCGATTAGTTCGGAAAGCTTATTTCTATTCGTTGCAACAGTTTGAGCATCATCATTTACGTGTAACCCGAGATTAAACGAAGAAAAAGGAGATTCACTCAGCCCACCGTTTTTTGTTGTAAACCCTGTTATTAGCTTTGAATTGTTCCATGAATTTAACAATAGGATTTGTTCATTTATTAACTGAAAAGGCTCTTTTAACATAGTTAGTCCTCCTTGACGTATTACGTTTCATTTTATCATATCAGTATAGTGTAGAAGTATGAGGAAGAAATATGTATAAGGAAGTTTGGTTATGAAAGAAGTTTGATTTCTTTTTTGCGAAATCCATACCACATAGAAGAGCGCGTGCCAACAATCGTTGTTAGTACGCTTTTTTCATAGGCTTTGTTAAAATTTCACTAATGGTGCGCGATGCCTACGGGAATAGCATTATCTTAAGATTCCGGAGGGGAGTTGGAGACACTGAAAAAGTTGAAGAACACGAGGACACTGAAAAAGTACTTATTCATTAAATACCAGTTATTTTTATAAGTTACACTGTATATAGTGAATTGATGATCCCTGCACAAGCTCGCTTTCCGTGGGCGGCTGGTGAGCCTCCTCAACCTGCGGTCTGTGGGGTCTCACCCCTGCCTATAATCCCACAGGAGTCTCGCTTGCTCCAGGATCATCAATTCGTTCTTAAATTATGGCTTATGAATATTAATACACGATACAATCATGATTTTCACTTTTTCAGTGTCCTCGAAGAACACCACTTTTTCAGTGTCCTTCGATATTACTTTTTTCGGTTCACTGGTTAAGCTATTATAACGTTTTTCTTAGCTTAAAAATTTATCGTTTATACTCTTTTACTTCATTCCAATAATGAACAAGTACTTCCATGCCTTTATCATAGCTTTCTAAAGGGAAGCTTTCATTAGGAGAATGAAGGTTATCCTCTGGTGTCCCAAAACCTAATAAAACAACAGGAATGTCAAACAATTGGTCAATCATTTCTACTACAGGAATTGAACCCCCTAGACGAACAAACACAGCTTCCTTACCAAATCCTTTTTGTAAGCTATTTGCTGCCTTTTGTAGGAGTGGATGGTGTGGATCCATTTTATATGCCCTTGCAGAAAGCGGTACTTTTGTAACGTTAACAGAGACACCTTTAGGTGCAACTTGTTCTAAGTGAGTTGCAATAAGTGATTGAATACGATTTGGATCTTGACCTGGAACGAGGCGGCACGTAATTTTAGCCGTACATGTTGAAGGAATAATCGTTTTCGATCCTTCGCCTTGATAACCACCATACATACCATTGATTTCAAGCGTCGGCCTGGCCATTGTATGTTCTTTTGCTGTATACCCAATTTCAGGTGTAGTTTCCGTAATACCGATCGTATTAACGTAATTTTCTCCTGGAGCCTCATTCATTAAACGGCGTTCGTCATCTGACAAAGCTTCAATGTCATCATAAAAACCATCTACTGTAACTTGTTCGTTCTCATTTTTTAACGAAGAGATCATATGGCTTAACGCCATAATTGGATTTTTTGCTGCGCCCCCATATATACCCGAGTGCAAATCTCTTTTTGGACCAGTAACGGTGACTTCCAATCCTGTAAACCCTTTTAAACCGTAAAGAATCGTAGGCTGACCTTTTTCTACCATTCCAGAGTCAGAAATTACTGCAAAGTCAGCTTCGTATTGTTGTTGTTTCTCTTTTAAGACCTCATATAAATGCTTGCTTCCAATTTCCTCTTCACCTTCAATGCAGACTTTTACATTAACAGGAAGCTTTCCTTCTGTTTTCATAAATGCTTCGAAAACGGCCAATTGCATAAATACTTGGCCTTTGTCATCGCTAGCCCCACGAGCAAATATACGTTCGTTTCGGATGACAGGTGTAAACGGATCAGTTTCCCATAAATCAAATGGATCAGCAGGTTGTACATCATAGTGCCCATAAAAGAGTACAGTTGGGGCATTCGTTGCACCTAACCATTCTCCATAAACTATTGGATGACCGTTTGTTTCTTGTAGTTCTACTGAGTGAAAGCCAATTTCCTTTAAATATTGTAATATGAATTCTCCTGCATGAACGACATCTGTTTTATGTTTACTATCGGTACTGACACTAGGAATGGATAAGAAAGTAGATAGTTTTTCGAGGAGTCCCTCTCTATTTTCTTTTAAATATGTAATCACTTGTTCTGACATCTTATTCCTCCTTAGTAATATTAGTATTATCTATTGTGCCACAATATAGTGAAAATAGCATATATAACGAATCTAGTAAAAAAAAACTAAAGTTAACCATAATGACATTATGTAAAGAAGAAGATAATGTTTTTGTCAGGCAAACGTATATTCGCTATAATAGAAAGGAGAGAGTGAGGGGATAGGATGTTTAGTCATAAATCATTGGCAAATATAATAGAAGAGTTACGTCTTGATAAACATGTCTCTTTTTGGCTAGAAATGGATGAGCAAGCAGCCACGGTTGTACCGTATCCTCAAGCAATGGACGAGAGGATAAAAAAAGCACTGCATAGTCGTGGAATAGAAGGCTTGTATAGTCATCAAGCTAGTGCTTTTGAAAAGGTAATAGAAGGAGAAAATATTGTCGCTGTTACTCCTACAGCTTCAGGAAAGACATTTTGCTATAATTTACCTGTCATTCAAAGACATATTAACCGCCCAGATTCTAGAGCACTTTATATATTTCCAACAAAAGCATTAGCTCAGGATCAAAAAAGTGAGATTAATGAATTCATTGATGATATGGATATGAATATAAATAGTTATACGTATGACGGTGACACGCCAGCAAACATTAGACAAGTCGTTCGAAAAGCAGGGCATATTGTCATCACAAACCCTGATATGCTCCATTCTGCTATACTTCCACACCATACGAAATGGATATCATTATTTGAAAACTTAGAAACAATAGTTATTGATGAACTTCACACATATCGTGGTGTTTTTGGTTCACATGTTGCAAATGTCATAAGAAGATTAAAAAGAATTTGTCGTTATTATGGTAGTAATCCAAGCTTTATTTGTACATCTGCAACGATTGCAAATCCAAAAGAACTCAGTACTGAACTAATCGGTGACAAAGTAACTTTAATCGATAATAACGGCGCACCTCGTGGGAAAAAGCATTTTATATTATATAATCCACCAATTGTTAATAAACAATTGAATATAAGAAAACCATCTACTAAAGTTGTGAATGAACTTGCTGCCACCTTTTTAAAAGAGAGAATACAGACAATCGTCTTTTCAAGAAGTCGAGTTAGCGTTGAGATTATTCTCAGTCACTTACAAGAACTTGTAAAACATGAAATACAACGAAAATCTATACGCGGTTATCGCGGTGGTTATTTACCAAATCAACGAAGAGAAATTGAACGAAGTTTACGCACAGGGGAAACTATTGGCGTAGTCAGTACAAATGCTCTCGAGTTAGGAGTAGACATTGGTCAGCTCCAAGTATGTGTCATGAATGGTTATCCTGGTTCTATTGCATCTAGTTGGCAGCAGGCAGGAAGAGCAGGGAGAAGAATGGATGAATCAATTGTCATCATGGTTGGTAACTCCAATCCTCTAGACCAGTATATATTTCAACACCCTGAATTTTTCTTTAAAGGTTCACCTGAAACAGCTCGCTTAAATAAAGACAATTTAATCATACTAGTGGACCATTTAAAGTGTGCCGCATATGAGCTTCCTTTCGAAAAAGGAGATAGCTTTGATGGTTTGGAGATAGAAGAGATTCTTCACTATTTAGCAGAGGAAAGAGTTTTACATGAGCAGCAAAACAAATGGTATTGGATGAATGATGCCTTTCCAGCACATAACATTAGCTTACGGTCTGCAGCACAAGAAAACGTTGTTATTATTGATCAAACTTATGTAGAAAAACATCGAGTAATAGGAGAGATGGATACGTTTAGTGCGATGACGCTGTTACATGATGAAGCGATTTACCTCCATGAAGGCACGCAGTATCAAGTAGAGTATTTGGATTGGCATGAAAAGAAAGCTTACGTTCGGGAAGTCGATGTTGAATACTTTACAGATGCAAATTTAGCTGTACAACTAAAGGTGTTAGATTTAGACAAAGAAATACAGTTAAATGAAAGTGTACTTCAGTACGGCGATGTGATGGTAACTGCAATGGCAACAATTTTTAAAAAATTAAAACTAGATACGTTTGAAAATATAGGTTCTGGACCGATCCATTTACCAGAGCAGGAGCTTCATACGAATGGCATTGCATTATCTTTCACTTCCCCAGAAGTAAAGAATATGAATGAAGACAAACTTGAACATATGTTAATGGGCCTCGCACATGTACTTCAGCATGTCGCTTGTGTGAGGGTCATGTGTGACAAAAACGATTTGCACGCAGTACCTGAAGTAAAGGCAATCCATTCAGAATTACCTACTGTATTTTTATATGATCGTTATCCTGGAGGAATCGGTTTAAGTGATAGTGTTTTTAAACAAATAGATATGATAATCAACGATGCGGTTCTTTTTATTGCAAATTGCCCTTGCGATGGAGGCTGTCCATCATGTACTGGAATAGCGAACGTTGGGGGGAGTTCATCAAATAAGCAAAACGTTTTAACTATTTTAAGAAATACATTAAGACGAGGAGAGAATTTGAGTTGAACTTAAAATCTAAACTAAATAGACTGAAAGGGCATATGCAGCTTGAAAAAGAATCACAGAGTCAAACAAGTTCTATAAAACAGGTGGAAACACCTAATACTAAAATAAATCAGTTACAAGAGAAATGGTCTAAGCATGGCTTTAATCCCTTTCATTTTGAGGAGCAAACATCATATCAAAAAAAAGTATTATATCGTTGGGAAAAAAACGAATCATTGTCTTACTATGAAGTAGAAGAAATTCATCGAATGTGGAACGAAGCTACATACGATCACCCGTTATCTTGCAAAAGCGTTCCGCTTGAAAATATGTTGTTTTTTGATACTGAAACGACTGGTTTATCAACGGGAGCTGGAAATTCCATTTTTTTAATTGGTTATGCTAGAGTTCTAAAAGAAGGGATCGAAGTGACGCAACACTTGCTACCAGATCCGGCCTCAGAAGTTGCTTTTATGCTTGGATTCTTAAAAGACTTTGAAGAGGACGATATTCTAGTAAGTTACAACGGTAAGGCGTTTGATTGGCCACAAGTAAAATCACGTCATGCTTTTGTCAGAGATCGCGTTCCAAAGCTCCCAAAGTTTGGTCACATCGACCTATTACATGCTGCGAGAAGATTATGGAAGCATGATCTCCCGTCTTGTCGCCTTTCTATCGTGGAGGCAAATAAGTTAGGCGTTGTTCGAAGAAATGATACACCAGGAAGCATGGCTCCATTATTATATTTTGACTATGTACATGATAAAAATCCTGATCATTTAACAGGTATCATCAAGCACCACGATCAAGATGTTCGCTCTCTAGTTCATTTATATGTGGCAATCTGTAATCGCCTATTTCTTAAGCAAGATCAACCAATACGTCCGAAAGAACACGTACAAATAGGACTTTGGTTTGAACAACAAAATTGGGAAGAAAAAGCGATAGCTCATTACAATAAAGCGATAGAACTGCGTGGAAATGGTACGGAAGACGCTCTTTACAACTTAGCACTTCTTCTTAAAAAGCGCCGACAGTATGCTAAAGCAAAGGAGTATTTAAAACAATCGTTATCGATTTCCTCTTCTCCAAAGATAGAATCATTCATTGAACTAGCGAAAATTGCGGAGCACCAAGAAAAAGATTTACATCTAGCAATGACGTATGTCATGCGTGTAAAAGAACAATTAAAACAAATCACGAGGCCTTCTCCGAGAGAGAAAAGAACGATTATAGACGTCGAAAAGCGTTTATTAAGGTTAAAAAGAAAATTAGGTTAAATACAAGAAAAAGGCGTTCCAATTTGTGTGGCAAATGGAACGCGTTTCTCTTTAGCGTCGTATCATTATTCTTCTGGACGTGGACCTACATCCATGTTTGTTGATGACTCAGTCATGATTGGTCTTACTGTAACATCTTCTGTAACATAGACTTGACAAGATAATCTATACGTATCTTCTATTCCTTTCCTTTCAAATGCTTCTTTCTCAATATTTGTTAAAGGTCCGAAATTTCCTTGAAGTACTTCCACTCTACACGTCGTGCATTTCGCTTTTCCTCCACAGCGATGTAGAATATCAATACCGTTGTCTTCTAAAGCTAAAACTAGCTTTTTATCTTCTTCTACAGTAAATGTTTTACTTCCTTGTACCGTTACGTTAGGCATAATAAAAACCTCCTTTTTATTTTTAATTATTTCCTTTCACTTTCTACCTATAAACATTTTATTTCCTAGGGAAGCGCAAAATCGTGGTTTGTTCGAGTTTTTTATATTAAATGGGAGAGGAAACCTGTGTAAAATTGTAGAAAATTGCCGAAGAAAACCTTAATATTATTTTATGAAAAGGCTATGTTAAACTTTGTTGTTGATTTCCGCTTCAGGACGCTCGCTTGCCTCGGGCACCACACCCTGCAGGATCTTCAGCTAATGCTCCCGCAAGCGACTAGCACCTTTCGTGAGCATCAACAATTGTCTATAACAGATCCTATGAAAAAAAGGAAATAAAACACACCTTGTCAATGTGACATAAAGTCACTAAACTAATAGCGATGAAGATTGTTTCTAGGAAAGGGATGAACATTCTATGGTAAAATTATGTTTAGTCTTATTCTTTTTCGTTATAGGTGCTACATTTTGGACTTTTAGTTCCGGAATATTACATTAAAAATGAAATTATTCTCATTTTGATCTAATCAAATGTTTGATTATACATTTTAAACAGAAAATTAGGTACTAATACTAGTACGTTCTGGTCTCCCTAAACATAGTTTGTTATTGAATACAAATTAAAGGAGGAGACTAATAATGTTTTACCCAAGACGTCAAGTGAATTTACCACCTAGATATACACCAACAAGACAAAATGTAAGACAATTTGATACAGACTATGTTGTACCTGTAGTACACCCAAGTCATACTACTAATGTTATGAGACACAACTGGAAATATTTCCACAATTATCCTCATACGGAGTCTACAGTTCACCAAACGACTTGCCAAGAATTCCACTGCCCTCCAACATGTGGATGCAGACGATAGTAAATAGTTTGGCGAATCAGTCAAGAAGGCTGGTTCGCTCCCTCTCCAAAAATTAAACAACTGTTTAAATTTTGGAGAGGGAGTGATTACATGTATCAAGTTTTAGCAATAACAGGTTATAAACCACATGAATTAGGAATCTTTAATGAGAAGCATGCGCACCTTTCTTTTTTAAAGTATGCATTAAAAAAGAAAATGCAACAACTAATTGAAGAATACGATATTGAATGGATTATGACAAGTGGACAGGCCGGTGTTGAACTCTGGGCTGCTGAGGCAGCCATTGAACTAAAAGAAACGTACGATCACTTAAAAATTGCTACGATAGCTCCGTTCCAGAATCAAGAGGAACGTTTAGGTGATGCAACGAAGGAACTATACTTCCACGTTTGGAATAATAGTGATTATAGCGACTTCGTAACAAAACGAACATATGATAACCCTATGCAATTACGTCTGAAGAATCAGTTTATTGTCGAAAAGAGTCATGCACTTCTCGTCCTTTTTGATGAATATACTGAGGGTACTCCTACATATTATTTAACAAATGCGAAAAAGAAGGCAGAGACTAATGATTATCCTATCTTTTTCTTGACTCCGGATGAAATCGAAGATGTAACACGTGAATTACAGGACGAGGACAATAGTTGGAATTGACAACAGCGCAGCTTTTTGAAAAAATAAAGAAGTAAAGATGGAGGAGTAGAGGTGAGTATAAAGGTGGTTCAAAAACGAATTTCTCGGTTAACCCAAAAAGATATACTTGAAAAGGACTTTAAAACAGGTTTAAGAGGTTATAGTCAAGAAGAGGTCGATCAATTTTTAGATGTCATTATTAAAGACTATGATGCATTTGAGAATCGCGTTGATTGGTTGGAGAAGGAAGTGGAACGATTAAAGAAAGAGGCGGTAACGTTAAGTGAGCATACGAAGCGTCAACCGCAACAAACTCAACAACAAACACAATCTGGTAATACGAATTATGATATTTTAAGAAGGTTATCAAATCTTGAAAAGCATGTATTCGGCAGTAAACTTTATGAGTAATCATCACAGTGTTTAAAGGAACGATGAAAATTGATTGAAGTGTACATTGATGGAGGGAGCGCTGGAAATCCTGGTCCTTCCGGTGCAGGCGTTTTTATTAATAATAATGGACAACTCATTCGTAAAGCTTTCCCGTTACATGTGATGTCAAACCATGAAGCGGAATTTCAAGCTATTATTAAAGCATTAACTTTATGTAAAGAGTTAGGATTTCGGGTTATTTCCATTAGAACTGATTCGCAAGTTTTAGAAAATGCGTTAGAAAAGAAATATGTAAAAAGTGAAAAATTTCGCTTTTTATTAGATGAAGCGCTTAAACAAATGGATCATGACTTTGACCATGTATTCGTTAAATGGATACCGAGTAAACAAAATAAGGAAGCAGATCAATTAGCGAAAAAAGCGATTTTAATGGCAAAGGAAAAATTTAGTCATTGATTCATACGTTATATTTCTGTTAAAATAATATTTGTCGCTCAAGACAACCATTTATGTTTGAGTAATCGCTGCATCTTTGATGTAGAGGAAAGTCCATGCTCGCACAATCTGAGATGATTGTAGTGTTCGTGCCTAGCGAAGTCATAAGCTAGGGTAGTTTGGTTACGACTGGACTAACGGCAGGGAACACACCTAAGTTTACAATTGTAAATATGGTGTAAATACCTTGAAAGTGCCACAGTGACGGAGTCTTTATAGAAATATAAAGAGTGGAACGGGGTAAACCCCACGAGCGAGAAACCCAAAATTAGGTAGGGGCATCCTTAGGAAGGAATTGAACGGACTAAGGAACAAGCAATATGCTTGTAGACAGATGATTACTGCCTTTTGTATGAGGGCTGACACCCGTTTGTAGTACGAAGGTACAGAACATGGCTTACAAAACATAAATGGCGTCCATGATAAAGCAGGCTAACTCTACGATTGATCGTAGAGTTTTTTTTACTTTTCAGCAGCATTTCTTACCTGCTTTGTTTTATCGTTCTTATAATAGGTAAAGCTAATGAATGATATTTTCTTGAAAGTATACTGTAGGCAAGGTATAGTATAAATGGTTTAGAAAGGGGGCATTGTAATGGATTCCATTACATTAATCGCAACAGCTGCTATGGGATTGGAAGCTATTGTAGCTGATGAAGTACGGGCATTAGGTTATACAGATGTAAAAGTAGAAAATGGCAAAGTCATTTTTGAAGCGGATCCATCTGGTATCGCACGTGCTAATCTTTGGCTAAGAACAGCTGATCGAGTAAAACTGTTAGTAGGCGAATTTAAAGCGACAAGCTTTGAAGAATTATTTGAACAAACTAAAGCTTTACCATGGTCAGAATATGTTTCTAAAGATGCTGAATTTCCAGTTATAGGGAAGTCCGTGAAATCAACTTTATATAGTGTTCCAGATTGTCAGGCAATTGTGAAAAAGGCCGTAGTAGAAAGCTTAAAGCAAAGTCACCATATTGAATGGTTCGAGGAAAAAGGACCTTTACAACGTATTGAAGTAGCAATTTTAAAGGATATTGTCACTTTGACGATCGATACGAGTGGTACAGGGCTACATAAACGTGGATACCGATATTTACATAATGAAGCACCGTTGAAAGAAACGTTAGCAGCAGCGATGATCAAATTAACGAATTGGCATCCAGATCGTCCTTTTGTTGATCCATTTTGTGGTTCAGGTACATTACCAATCGAAGCTGCTATGATAGGGCAGAACATTGCCCCTGGGATTAACCGGGAATTTGCATATGAAAAATGGGCTTGGTTTAAACCGCAATGGCATGATCTTGCTTTGCAAGAAGCGGAGGACTTAGCTAAATATGATCAGCCTTTAACGATATTAGGTACGGATATTGATCACAAAATGATTGAGCTTGCATCAAACAATGCCACGGAAGCTGGTTTTCCTGACCAAATCAAATTCAAGCAGATGCAAGCGAAAGATTTTACAACAAAGAAGGAATATGGAGTAATAGTAGGAAATCCTCCTTACGGGGAGAGGATGAATGAAAAGAAATATGTTGAAAACTTATATCGCGATTTAGGTGAAACATATCGTCCATTAGAAACATGGTCGGTATACATGATCACTTCTTATGAAGATTTTGAAAAAGCTTATGGTAAGAAAGCTACAAAAAAGAGAAAATTATATAATGGGAATATTCGTACTGATTTTTATCAGTTTTGGGGAAAACGTCCACCACGTAAGTAGGTTGTCTTCAAGTAGAGAAATTTGGACAAGCAATACGATAAGATATAGGGAACTTACTTTTAATGGGAATACAATTGACTACGTTCGGTCCGCACATCGCTTAGAGGTAATTCAAAAGGAAAAAACAAGGGCACTGAAAAAGTGAGAGAAACACCACTTTTTCAGTGCCCTTGAAAAATCATCTTTTTCAGTTAACCTCTTTTTTTCATGCATTGTTTTCGTATTTAAATGAAATAATAATGAACACACCGTTTTATGTAATGGTGATGAAAAAACTCTCTAAACAAGTATGAGAAAGGCGGATGAACAATGTCTAAGCCATTTGATGAGATTCACCAAGTTGAAATGGCAATCAAAGCTGCACAAAGAACTGTTGGTAATGCAACAATGAATATGGATCCAGATCAGTTAGAAACTGCGACGAAAGCAATAGAAGCTGCTAAAGATCAATTAAATTCAGCATACAAGCACGAAATGTCAAAAGAGTTTATTGATTATTCTTCAGGACTCATTCAAAAGCTTGAGCATCAAGTGGAGGAAGCTAAAGACTAAAATAATGGAACCCCCACACTCCCTATATATTTGTTCAGTGGATTGCTTAAAGGTTGACTCAAAAGGTGAAAATCACCAGTGAGTCAATCTCTTTTTTATTCGAATAATATTCCTATACTTAAAATTTGATTATTTAAAAACCCATCTCATTATGTGAAATGCGTCTATTTCAATCGTTTCGTATAGGTTGAAGCATCACTGTAGTCAAGCAATATTTCTATAGTTAATAATCAAAACAATACTATAAATGTAATAATTCTATGAAACTTATCCTTAATCACTTGTTTACGTAAAAACATTCAACGTATAATAAGTGTAATTGAGGGGTGGATATGAATGAGTATAAAGATAACAGATAAATTAGGGAGACCACTTCGGGATTTACGATTATCAGTGACCGATCGCTGTAACTTTAGATGTAGATATTGTATGCCACCTGAAATATTTGATAAAAATTTTCAATTCCTACCAAAAAATGAAGTGTTGACGCTTGAGGAAATGGCATATATAACGAAGCTATTTGTAAAGGCTGCTAGTATTAAAAAGGTGAGAATTACTGGTGGTGAGCCATTAATGAGACAAAATGTTTCTCATCTAATAGCGTTAATACGTGAAATAGAAGCGATTGAGGATATTGCAATGACGACCAACGGTTCATTACTTCCAAAATATGCCAAGGAGTTGAAGGAAAACGGCCTTGATAGAGTTACAATAAGCCTTGACTGTTTAGACGATGAAAAATTCCGCTATATAAATGGACGTGACATAAGTGTAAACACAGTATTAGAAGGGATCAAAGCTGCAAAAAAGGCTGGTTTACATGTTAAAATCAATATGGTTGTTAAACGTGGAATGAATGATAAGGATATATTACCAATGGCACATTATTTTAAAGAGACTGGAATTGTTCTCCGCTTTATTGAATATATGGATGTCGGAAATTCTAACGGGTGGAAGTTAGATCACGTTGTGAGTAAAAAAGAAATTCTGTCTATTATCAATGAGGAATTACCACTTGAGGAAGTAGAGCCTCATTATGATGGTGAAGTGGCGACACGTTATAAATATAAAGATAATGAAAATGAGATAGGGATAATATCTTCTGTAACAGATACATTTTGTTCTACCTGTTCACGAATTCGATTATCAGCCGAAGGGAAGCTAGTAACTTGTTTATTTTCTAATTCTGGTCATGATATTCGAGATATGTTACGAAGTGGGGCCTCTGACAATGATTTAATAAATAGAATTGTAAATATTTGGAATGCGCGCGATGACAAATATTCAGAAGAAAGGCTGTACAATACAGATAAGCAAAAGATAAAAAAAATCGAGATGTCACATATAGGTGGTTAAAATAAAACGGAGTCATCGAGGAGGGGATTCCCTCTCATGCTCCGTTTTTACTATTTAGGATTTGTAACATTATCAATTTTTTCATTAGTAAAGATCATTTCATCAAAATCATCATCATAGTCAATTTTCATTCCATCAAAATACCACCTTTCATCAGTATGTATACAAAAGTAAACATTATTAAATAGTAGCGTTTCGAAATCAAGATCAGGTTTACCTCGTTTCATACCAACAGAAAAACCTCCTGAACCAATCCCACCAACACGTACGAATAATGTCACATAAGCACCATCTTCAAGTTTCATCTCATTTTTATAAAAGTTAACTGCTTTATCGGTTATGTAAATATCCATTATCTTCAACCTCCACTTTAATAATTTAAATACATGTAAATAATCGTTTATTTAGCTTTTTTTCAAAAGGTTATAACTTTTCATAAAGAGCATGTATAATAATGGTGTATTTTATTATCATTACATATTTGAAAGGGGATTATCAATGAGTAAAGATGTAGAACAACAATTCCGCGAACTAATAAAAAAGATCTCAAACTATAATGAGGCAATTGGCGTTTTAGCATGGGATTTAAGAACGGGAGCACCAAAAAAAGGCGTCGACCAACGTTCAGAGGTACTTGGTACACTTTCTTCAGAAGTATTCCGGTTAAGTACATCTCAGGAAATGAAGCAATACATTAAAGAGTTAAGAGCAGAAACGGTTTGGGGTAGCTTAGACGATGTGACACAAGGTGCTGTGCTGGAATGTGAAAAGGACTTATTGAAGCTAGAAAAAATTCCAGAAAAGGAATATAGCGAGTATGTCATTTTAACTGCAAAAGCTGAATCGATATGGGCTGAAGCGAAGGATGCAGCAGACTTCACTTTATTTCAACCATATTTAGAAAAAATTGTGGAATTTAACCGTAAGTACGTAGAATGGGTAGGTTATGAAACGAACAAATATAATACTTTATTAGATGATTACGAACCAGGTTTAACTGTTGATATTATAGATGATGTTTTTGGTCAGCTTAAAGATGAAATTGTGCCCCTTTTAAAAGAAGTGACATCCTCTTCATACCAACCAAAAACCGATTTTTTATTTGAACATTTTCCAAAAGAAAATCAGGAGAAGCTAAGTATAGATATATTAAAAAGTATGCAATATGACTTTGAAGCAGGACGTTTAGATACTACTGTACACCCATTTGCAATAGGCTTAAATCCTGGTGACGTACGTGTAACAACTAAGTATGACGAAAAAGATTTCAGAACAGCAGTTTTTGGGACAATACACGAAGGTGGCCATGCACTTTATGAGCAAAATATTGATAAAAAGTATGTCGGAACACCTCTTTGTACTGGAACGTCGATGGGAATTCATGAATCACAATCACTTTTCTGGGAAAATTTTGTAGGAAGAAATAAAGCCTTCTGGGAAAAACATTACGATAAACTAAAAAGCTTTTCTTCAGGCCAATTTGATCGCGTCACACTTGAGGAGTTTTATGATGGTATTAACGTAGCTGGACCTTCTTTCATAAGAATTGAAGCAGATGAAATGACTTACTCTTTACATATCATCTTACGCTATGAGTTAGAAAAAGCACTAATTAATGGGGAATTAGAAGTAAAAGACTTACCGAAAGCATGGAATGATAAGATGGAAGAGCTTTTAGGGATACGTCCGTCAAACGATGCTGAAGGTGTACTTCAAGACGTACATTGGTCAGGCGGCTCTTTCGGCTATTTTCCATCATATGCATTAGGATATGTGTATGCAGCACAATTAAAGTCAGCGATGGACAAAGATATTCCTCATTTCGAGCAACTATTAAGTGAAGGGAACTTGACTCCGATCAAAGAATGGCTCACAGAAAAAGTACACAAACACGGTAAAAGTAAAAAACCTTTGCAAATATTAAAAGACGTGACAAGTGAAGGTGTAAATGCAAAGCATTTAATACAGTACTTAAAAACAAAATATCATTCGGTATATAAACTATAAAATTTCAAGAGATCGACGATTTTTTTCATCGATCTCTTTTTCTACGTTTCGATCAAGTTATAATGACTTTTAGTTGTATTATTTCAACACCGTTATTAAAATAAAATTAATTTCGATAATAACAAAGAAAATCGTTCACAATTTATACACCGTTCTCAAACTAAAATATACAAAAAAACAGTTTATTAAAGGAAGCAAACAGATATATATAGAATATTAATAAGGAGAGAGGCTTTAAAATTATTCAGTCACTTCCTGGTTCATTATTTATTATGTGAGGGGGAAATCACATGTTTAAAAATATTTTGTTAGCTGCCGATGGTTCGGTACATTCTAAGCGGGCTGCTAGTAAAGCAATTTATTTAGCACAAAATGTAAGCGGTTCAAAAATAACACTTATTAATGTATTAGATGACTTACGCAATAGAAAAGATATATTACATGAGACGATGGAAATAGAATATGATACATCTACATCTATTCAGAAAGAGCAAACGAAAGAAATTGAAGAAACAATTAAGGAAGCTGGTGTATCACTCGAAGTAAAGCATGTTATAGGAGAGCCCGGACCTACAATTGTGGAAGAGGCGAATGAAGGGGAGTATGATATCGTTATTATAGGCAGCAGAGGACTAAATCCATTCCAGAGAATGGTTTTAGGAAGTGTTAGTCATAAAGTATCAAAAAGAGTAAAATGTCCCGTATTAATAATTAAGTAGTAACGAATGCATTAATAGGAGGAGTAGCTATGAAAAACCCAAGTCGAGAGGAAATTAAAACAATACTTGATGAAGCAACAACGATTGCAGTAGTAGGATTATCTGACAATGAAATGCGGACATCACATCAAATTGCTTTTGCGTTGTTACAATCAGGGTATGACATTATCCCAGTTAACCCAACAATTAAAGAAGTTTTTGGTATAAAAGCACTTAATTTTTTAAAGGAATTAGATAGGCCAGTTGATATTATCAATGTTTTTAGGAGAGAAGAGTTCCTTCCTGAAATTGCAGAGGAAGCTTCACATGTCGATGCTAAAGTATTTTGGTGTCAACAAGGTTTAGTGAGTGAGGAAGCTTATAAAATAGCTCAAAATGCAGGGATGAAGGTAATCATGGATCGGTGTATAAAAGTTGAACACGCTTTGACACGTTAGCGAAGTTTTGGCTATGAGATCAATCTTCGTATTTCCGTTTATAATGGGCTTTTGAAGTTAAGAGTATAAAAAGACTTAAAACTAGCTTCACAATGGCTAGTTTTAAGTCTTTTTATTGTATATAATGGCTATTTGGATCACTAAAATAGATCAAAAATGACTAACCGATCATACTCTAAATATTAATCATTATTGACCTCTATTTTTGTAAATTTTACTGTCATTATTTTCGATGAAATAAAATGATAAATTGACAAATACAACTACTATTCTTTATTGTTAGGAGTATTAAGGGAACATTATTGGAATAAAAGTGTCACCATATTCCTTTTTATAGTTCAATTTTTATTTATTATTTGGTATGTTATATAGTATCTGTTTGTTAGCTCGGATCGAGAAAGGGGAAGAAATCATTGTCAATGAAGCAGCCATATGAATACAATGATGATTCAATACAAGTATTAGAAGGATTAGAAGCAGTAAGAAAACGTCCTGGTATGTATATAGGAAGTACAGATCATCGTGGATTACATCATCTTGTTTTTGAAATTGTAGATAATTCAGTCGACGAAGCACTTGCTGGTTATGGTGATGAAATCACTGTTACAATACATAAAGACGAAAGTATAAGTGTAAAAGATAATGGTCGTGGGTATCCAACTGGCATGCATAGTACGGGTAAACCTACTCCAGAAGTTATTTTAACCGTTTTGCACGCTGGAGGTAAATTTGGTCAAGGCGGATATAAAACGAGTGGTGGATTACATGGTGTAGGGGCATCAGTCGTAAATGCTTTGTCTGAATGGTTAGAAGTAACTATCCATCGTGACGGTAAAATTTATCAACAACGTTTTGAAGATGGAGGCAAGCCAGTAACGACTCTTGAAGTTATCGGATCTACTAAGAAAACCGGTACAACAGTTCACTTTAAGCCCGACCCATCCATTTTTAGTACAACAACATATCAATACGATACGTTAGCTGAACGATTAAGAGAAGCCGCATTTTTATTAAAAGGGTTAAAAATTGAGCTCGTTGATGCAAGACCTAATAAAGATAACGATAAGGAAGTATTCCAATACGATACTGGTCTCGAGGCTTTCGTTGAATATTTAAATGAAGAAAAGGAAGTATTACATCCGGTCGTGTCCTTTCAAGGAACTCAGGATGATATCGAAGTTGATTTCGCTTTTCAGTATAACGATGCCTTTACAGAAAACATGCTATCCTTCGTTAACAACGTGAGAACAAAAGATGGTGGTACACATGAACTCGGTGCTAAAACAGCTGTTACACGAATCATTAATGAACATGGACGTAAACTTCAGCTATTAAAGGAGCGAGATAAGAATTTAGACGGAAACGATATTCGAGAAGGTTTTACAGCAATTGTTTCTGTTAGAGTACCAGAGGATAAGCTCCAATTTGAAGGACAGACAAAAGGGAAGCTAGGAACACCAGTGGCCCGTTCTGCCGTAGATAGCATCGTTTCAGAAAAGCTCAGCTTTTTTCTAGAAGAAAATCCTGATTTAAGCAACCGTTTAATCAAAAAGGCGGTTAAAGCAGCACAAGCACGAGAAGCTGCAAGGAAAGCACGAGAAGATGCAAGAAGTGGGAAAAAAAATAAACGTAAAGATGCCATGTTAAGCGGGAAATTAACACCGGCTCAATCGAAAAATCCAAAGCGGAATGAATTGTATTTAGTTGAGGGTGATTCGGCGGGTGGTTCTGCTAAACAAGGAAGAGACCGAAAATTCCAAGCAGTGCTTCCTCTTCGTGGTAAAGTAATTAATACAGAGAAAGCTAAGCTTGCTGACATCATGAAAAATGAAGAAATACGTACAATTATTTACGCTATTGGTGGCGATGTCGGTGCTGATTTTCAGCTTGAAGATATCAACTACGATAAAGTTATTATCATGACCGATGCAGATACAGACGGTGCACATATCCAAGTACTTTTATTAACATTCTTTTATCGTTATATGCGACCGCTCGTAGAAGCTGGCCGAGTGTATATCGCTTTACCGCCTCTATACAAGGTGAGTAAGGGGTCTGGAAAAAAAGAAAAAATAGAATATGCTTGGGATGAAGATGGTTTACAAGAAGCGATTCAAAAAATTGGTAAAGGTTATACAATTCAACGATATAAAGGACTCGGTGAGATGGATGCTACCCAGCTTTGGGAAACTACGATGGATCCAGAAACTCGTACACTTGTTAGAGTGAAGATAGATGATATAACCCGTGCAGAACGTCGTGTTGCTACGCTAATGGGAGATAAAGTAGAGCCACGCCGTAAATGGATAGAAAGAAACGTACAATTTGGACTAAACGAAGAAACAAATATACTAGAAAACGAAAATTTGTTAGTTACAGAGGAGGAGTAATCCTTGCAGGAGAAAGAACGCTATTTAGACCTGCCTCTGGAGGATGTCATCGGAGATAGGTTTGGTCGATACAGTAAATATATTATTCAAGATAGGGCTTTACCAGACGCGAGGGATGGTTTAAAGCCAGTTCAACGCCGTATTTTATATGCGATGTATACCGATCGAAATACCTCGGATAAGCCATTCCGAAAGGCAGCCAAAACTGTTGGTAATGTTATCGGTAACTACCATCCTCATGGAGATTCATCTGTTTATGATGCGATGATAAGACAAAGCCAAGATTGGAAAATGAGACACCTTCTCGTGCAAATGCACGGGAATAATGGTTCGATTGATGGAGACCCACCTGCTGCAATGCGTTATACAGAAGCAAGGCTTTCCGCTATTTCCGCTGAATTATTAAAAGACATAGAAAAAGATACTGTTGATTTCATGTTAAACTTTGATGATTCACTTGAAGAGCCAGTTGTACTTCCATCCCGTTTTCCCAATTTACTTGTAAATGGCTCAACTGGTATTTCTAGTGGTTATGCGACTGATATACCGCCACATCACTTAGGTGAAGTAATTGATGCGGCGATACACCATATGGAGCATCCTGACTCTACTGTCGATGACCTTATGAAGCATATTAAAGGACCTGACTTTCCAACTGGAGGAACTATACAGGGCGTTGATGGGCTTAAAAAAGCTTATGAAACTGGAAAAGGCAAAATTGTTTTAAGAGGAAAAGCAGAGATTGAAGATGTACGTGGCGGGAAACAGCAAATAGTGATTACAGAAATTCCTTATGAGGTGAATAAAGCTAACTTAGTGAAGCGTATGGACGAGCTTCGTATCGATAAAAAAGTCGACGGTATTGCTGAAGTTCGTGATGATACAGACCGTACGGGACTTCGTATTGTCGTGGAATTAAAGAAAGAGGCTGATTCAAAAGGAATTCTACATTATTTATACAAAAATACCGATTTACAAGTTTCGTATAATTTCAATATGGTCGCTATCTTTAATAAAACACCGAAGCTTCTTGGCTTAAAGCATATGCTTGAAGCATATATTAACCATCAAAAAGAAGTAGTGACGAGACGTACAAAATTTGATTTAAATAAAGCGAAAGAAAGAGCTCATATTGTTGAAGGCTTAATAAAAGCGATATCTATTTTGGATGAAGTTATCCAAACAATTAGAGCATCTAAAGATAAAAAAGATGCAAAAGACCGTCTTCAAGACATGTATCAATTTACAGAGCCACAAGCTGAAGCAATTGTAACATTACAGCTATACAGATTAACAAATACTGATGTTACTACACTCGAGGAGGAAGCGAGTGAGCTAAAAAAACTTATTGAAAAGCTTGAGGCAATTTTATCATCAGAGAAAAATTTGATTAATGAAATTAAACGAGAACTAAAAGAAATTAAAAAGAAATATGCAGAAGCTCGAAGAACTGTTATTGAGCAAGAAATAGAAGATTTAAAAATAAATCTAGAAGTTGTTATTCCTTCAGAAGATGTGAGAGTAACGGTTACGAAGGAAGGATATGTAAAGCGTTCTAGCCTTCGATCGTATGCAGCCTCTAACGGGGAGCCACCAGGAATGAAGGAGACGGATCGATTATTGTACTCCTTGGAAATAAATACGACAGACACTTTATTATTGTTTACTAGAAAAGGATCATTTTTATTTTTACCAGTACACCAGCTTCCTGAAATTAGATGGAAGGATAGTGGCCAACACGTAGCAAATTTAGTAGCAATGGATAATGATGATGATATATTAACAGCTATTCCTGTAAAGGAATTTAATGACAGTGAGTATGTCCTATTTGCTACAAAGCTAGGAATGGTGAAAAAAACCGTATTGTCTGAGTATAAGGCTCAGCGAAATTCTAAAGCGTTAATGGCAGTAAAGCTTAAAAAAGATGATGAAGTTATATCTGTAACTTTATCTGATGGTACACACGATATTTTCTTTGCTACACATACAGGCTACGGACTATGGTTTACTGAGGAAGAAGTTAGTGCTACAGGGCAAAGAACTGCTGGTGTTAAAGCGATAAACTTAAAAAAGGATGACTTTGTAGTTAGTTGTATGAGTTTTAAAGAAGAAAGTCCTCCTGATTTATTTTTAGTTACACAAAGAGCAGCTTATAAAAAGATGAAGCTAAACGTATTTGAAAAAACATCTAGAGCAAAGCGCGGATTAGTGATGCTAAAGGAACTAAAACGTTATCCTCATAGAGTGGCTTCATTATTACCTATTACAAAGTATGGAAGCATTTTCGTTCAGACTAAGAACGGAAATACGGATACTATTGAAGTAGCATCTATTAGATCTAATGACCGATATACAAATGGATCGTTCTTATTTGATACTGGAGATACTGGTGAAGTAATTGATGTTTGGTTTGAAGAAGGAGATGCTCCGAATACCGATCTTGACGATGAAGGCTCTTCTCGAAATGCGATAAATAATGCAGATGATGATCAAACACAGTTATTTTAGTAGAAATGATTACATTTAAATTTAATATTGACTTGGACTTGGTTGAAAGATACCAAGTCTTTTTTTATTTAAAAATTATTTACCATAATCTTATTATGTAAACTAATTAGTAGGGTGCTGTTATCTGTTTATTTACACATTTTATTTATTTACTTAGATTGTTTTGTATAAGTTTCCAATAAAAATAAATAATAACTATATATGAAAGGGGAGGATACTCATGTTTAATATGCTCTTTAAGAAAAAGCAACAACAACCTATTAAAAACCTTTCTTTTGATCACTATATATCCTCCTATGTCAATAAGGATGCAGCTTTACCAGTTTCATCGATTGTTGTTAAACAACAGTTTAACGAAATATTTAAGGATAGCGTTGATTTTTCAGAGAGAGATTTTCAATTAGAAACAGGTAGATCTGTCTATATATGTTATATTGCAGGACTTATTAATAACGATCAATTAGAAGAAACAGTGATTAAACCGTTATTAATGAATGCGCAAAATTTATCTAACGTTCATGATCTCGGTAACGTATTTACTGTAACGAAATATAAAACTGCAACGAGCTGGAAAGAAGCGATCGACAATATATTAGAAGGTTGCATTGTTCTTCATATTGATCAGCAAGAGCCAATCATTATTTATTTGCCACATAAAAATGAAAGAAGTCCACAAGATCCAACAACAGAATATCAAGTGTACGGAGCTAAATTAGGGTTTGTAGAAAGTAGCCGAAAAAATATAGGGATCGTTAGACAATTTATTAAAGATCCACGTTTACGTTGCAAAGAATATCAGCTCGGTCAAGTGAGTGGTACACATGTATCGGTTATGTATTTTGATGGATATTGTCAGCCTGAAGTTATTCAGCATTTAGATTCTCTATTAAGTAGTTATAATAATGAACATCTTCTAGGAACAGGACAATTAACAAAATATATATCGAAGCATCCGTATTCACTTTTCCCGCAAACACAAAAAACAGAGAGGCCCGATTTAGTTGCTTTCTCTCTCGTACAAGGGAAAGCCATTATATTTATGGATAATTCAACATTTGCGATTATCTCACCAGTTACTTTGATGGATATGATTGAAACGAGTGAGGATCGAGCGTTTTTTGTACCTTGGAATTTATTTTTCATAAGAATTTTACGTCTCATTAGCTTGTTTATCGGGACTATTTTACCTGCATTATATGTATCGTTAGTTGCATTTCAACCAGAATTGATTCCTACGAACTTAACAATCAGTGTTGCACAAGCGAGAATTAACATTCCTTTACCGGCAACTGCTGAGGCTTATTTAATGATGTTTGCCCTCGATGTATTAGTAGAAGCTAGTATTCGATTACCGAGTTTCGTTGGACAAACAATTGGTATTGTAGGTGGTCTAGTTATCGGTCAAGCTGCCGTAGAGGCTGGGTTAGTGAGTAATACAATGGTTATTGTCATAGCATTTACGGCAATTGCAACATTTACTTTACCATCGTGGGAATTTGTTAACTCGTGGAGAATTACTCGTTACTTATTAGTAACAGCTGCAGCATTTTTAGGTCTTTATGGATTAGTGTTAGCAGTAGGATTTTTACTCGTTCATTTATGTAAACTAGATTCGATGAATAAACCATTTATGTATCCTTTTGCACCATTCGATGCTAAAGGCATTGCACACTTTTTTATGCCGAAAAGATAAGGGACGATTGATTCTTCTAGACACGTTAGGGTGAAGGCTATGGATATTAAAAATAAATATAACAAGCTAGGGAGTGTAGAGCTATTTGTTTTCACTTACTGCTCAACGGTGACAATTGGCTTTATATTTCTTCCTTATATATCAAATGAAGAAATAAGAAGTGCTTGGTTAAAAGTCATTGTTGCCGTTTTTCCATTTTTATTATTTATATATTTATTTAAGAAAGTAACAGTTAAGCATGACACTACTGATATTTTCGGTTTATTTAAGAAATTGTCACCATCCTGGATTTTTTACATCGTCATAGCTTATTTCTTTATTAGCAGTGTTTATAGTATTTTTTTTGGTACAAAAAGCTTAATTATTATCGTCCAAACGTATTTAATGCAAGATACACTTCAATGGAAAATTGGTATTTCTTTTTTATTTGTAGTAGCATTATCCGTATTCTATGGCATTCATTCGATATCAAGAATGCTTGTTGTTATTTTCTTTCATGAAATCATTTTGTTGATGAGTCTTTTTTTATTTTTATTCTCTGATGACTTTCGTTGGATAAACGTCCCACCAACATTCGGAGTTGATGCATGGACATTCATGAAAAGTAGTTTGTCGGATTTGACTCGCTATGGTGGTATTGTTGCTCTACTAGCGTATGTGCCTTATGTGAATAAAGACGTGAAGATCTTTCGACCCATTACATTTAGCTTAATTATGGTAATGATCACATACGCCCTCATCTGTATCGTTACTCTAGGTGTGTTTGGTTTTGAACAGGCACTCACATTGCTCTCACCTGTTACAGCACTGATGCAAACGACAACTTCGCCGACAGGATTATTTGAACGGCTAGACTTATTTTTCTTAACCGTCTGGGTGATGTCTTTTTTCAAAATTGGTATGATTTACTTATGGTTTTCAAGTAAATTGCTAGTCAAGATCATTCCAGTTAAACCAAAATGGGAATGGATACACATTTCTATCATTTCGATTGCAGTAATGGTGTTAGTTGTTTTAACACCAAGTATTACCAATTTAGATTGGCGCCCATATAACATGAACATGCTTATATATAGTTTAACGTTACCAATCATGCTATTTCTGTACTTACTTATGCGTAGGAAAAAAAATAGTCAAGGGAATGAGCAAAATGGGTAATAAACAAATAGCATTATATATAATAATTACATTGTTATTATTATCTGGGTGTACGACAGATTCTAGAGAAATTGACCAACGGACGATGATACTAGGTATGGGGATCGATATTGGAGAAAATGGCGAATATATCGTATCTGTACAAGTGCCGGTAATAGTCCCGACCGAAAACAGTGGTGCTCTTAGTGCGAATGAATATGAAACGATTATTGCTAAAGGGGAATCTGTATGGGAAGCTATTTCTCAAATAGAAGCGTATACACCAACCGTATTGTTTTTTGGCCATTTGAAAGCGGTGATGATCGGTGAAAGAATTGCGAGACAAGGTTTACAAGATATACTTGATGTGCTTGATAGACGTGCACCTCTTGCAAATCAAATATATTTGCTCATAATTAGAGAAAGTAATGAGGTTAGTGACTTTTTAGAGGAGGAATCAAACTTAATTAGCTTACCATCGTTATATATAGATCGCTTTTTCCATGCTGATCAAAAAGTTTCTAGAACAGGACCAGTAAAGCTTTTTGAATTTAGAAGAGATATTAATATGGTATCAAATGCTGGTTTTATCCCTTTAGCCTATAGTGATGGGAACATTGTCATTGAAGATAAAGCAGTGATAAAAAATGGTAAGCTCGTTGGTCAATTAGTAGGGAAAGAAGCAGGAGTGAGTCATCTACTAAGAGATTTACAATTAGAAAATGCGAATTACTCCATTGATCTAGAACAAAATGGTACAGAAATAAATGTATCCGCAAGATTAAAAGGGACAGCAGACATGGATATAAAGAAAACAGATCCAGTAGAGATTGATCTAGACGTTAATTTAAAAGGGGAACTCGTTCATTTGTCAGAACAAGCATTTAGATCAACCAAGGATCATATGGATGAAATTACAGAAACGTTAGAAAACGAAGTGAAGAAAGATTTGGAGCATACTATTAATAAAATGAAAGAAATAAATGTAGAACCTTGGCTTATTGGCCATCAAATTTGGGCAAAGCATTATGATCACTTTAAACAACTAAACTGGGAGGAAACTGGCTGGAGGGATTCTGTATTTCATATTAATGTTCAAGTGGAAATGGAGCAGACAGGACAGCGTGGTATGCTAGAGAAAAAGAAACTTGGAAGATAATGATGGGAAATCTAATGTTAGGTTATTGAAAAAACTTAGCATTAGATTTTTCCTGTCTCAAAATATTAAGTATTCTTTAATTATGATACAGAATTTGTATTCAATTATTGATTCCTATAATAGATGTTATGTAAACTAATAAAAGAAGTTATTTAAGTGGTTATTCATTTCATCATTATTATAACGTCCTCTATTACATCACATCATATAAAAAAGACCGTCGCAATGACAGCCTTCATATTTTCTAAATTAGTTGTTCTGTGAATAAAGTTTTATTTCTTTAATTAATAGTTGTTCAATTTGTTCATCATGAAATAATTCAACTCCATACGAGAAATCATTGAATTCTGCTTTTTGCCACATTAATTTACCATCTAATTTCAACTCATCGTTAGCCAGTTTAAATTGTAACTGTACTTCTATATCGTTGTTATTAGCAGCTAGGTCAAGTGTACTCTTTAGTTTAATGCCTTTAGGACTAATATCCATGATTTCAGCATTTCCTTTCGTACTTGAAATCTTTTTATCGTTTATGCTTGTAATATGCATGTGACAAGTAACCGGTTTACCAAATTCGTAACGAAATGGTTCTTCTCGTTTATACCTCACTTCACTGCTCTCCTTTTACAAGTTCTATTTTATTTATTTTTGGAATTTTGATTTCTACATTTGTTCCAACATTTTCTTTACTTTTAACATTAATTGTACCATTATGCTCTCTTATTATTTGATAACAAAGCATTAAACCTAGTCCTATTCCCTTTTCTTTAATACTAAAATAAGGTTCTCCTAACTTTTGAACACGCTCCTGTGACATCCCTACTCCATTATCAATAACTGTAAATACAGTAAACGTGTTATCTTCAATCACTTGTAATAATATCTTTCCCCCATTTTGTAAGGCATCAAAGCTATTTTGAATTAAATGAATTAATACACGTTTTATTTGCTCTATATCACAATAAATTGTAGAAACGTTATCGGCTACTTCAATTGTTAATGTAATGTTTCTTATTTTAGCTAGTTTTGAAAAAGAGTTTTCTAAATTAAAGAGAACTTGATTGACGTTTGCGTGTAACATCACGTTCGATTTTGGTTTAGTTAAAGAGATAAAGTCTCTCGTTATAGATTCAACATGCTCAAACTCTTGAATAATAATATCATAATACTTTTGCTTTATTGTTTTATTCTTTAATAGCTGAATAAAACCTTTAATAGTAGTGAGAGGATTTCTTATCTCATGTGCAAAACCTGCAGCAAGTTCACTAACGACCACTTGTTTATGATTTTTTTGCAATAGTTCTTCTGTTTTTCTTTTTTCTGTTATGTCTCTTCCAACTACTACTATGTGTTCGACATAGCCATCTTTACCAATAATCGGTGTACCAGTTGCTTCGATGATTCTCCAATTACGTGTTTCATCCCAACAACGAAACTCAACTTGAGATGTTTCTTTAGACTGCATAATCACTACTAAGTTTTCTTTTAGCTTCATTATATCCTCAGGGTGACAATACTCAAAAGATAGTTTCCCAAGGAGATTTTCATACTTAGGACCGATATATTTTTTGTGGGAAGGAGAAACATATTTCACTCTTCCTTCAACATTTAACAGCAAAATTAAATCCGACATATTTTCTGCAATTAAGCGGTACTTTTCTTCACTTTTTTGAAGCGCATCCTCTGCTTTTTTCCGGTCCGTAATATCAATACACGATCCAATCACTTCGATAATTTCCATTCCAACACGTACAGGCCTTAATGTAGTTAAAAAATGAATGCCATTAGCTTCGCCTTCATAAGTAACATTTTCTTCACCATACCAAGCTCTTTCATAATAAACTGTTATTTCATCAGCGAGGCTTGGTGCAAAGTCTTTAAACTCTTTTCCTACAATTTCGCTTGGTATGAAGCCAAGCTTATAAACAAGCTCTCCGTCACATAGTGTATGAATATATTTGCCATTAATCTTTTTAAATTTTTTTATCATCCCTTGTTGGAGCCTAATCGTTTCCTGTAAATCTTTTTTCGCAAGATGGACAAGCTCTTCAGCCCACATCTTTTCATTATAGTCTTTGGTTAAACCAAATTGTTTTACTGACTTTTGAATGGTCGGAAATTTTTCCTCTAATACACTAGGAGGCAGTGGCTTACTAAATAAAAAACCTTGCCCTTCATGACATAAATGCTGTTGTAAAAATGCGAGCTGTTCTTTTGTTTCAATCCCTTCAGCGACAACATTTAAATTTAAATTTCGTGCCATTGAAATAATTGTCTTTACAATCGTCTCTTCATCCGGGTTATTATGAAGCTCACTAACAAACGAACGATCAATTTTTAAAGTATTGACCGGGAATTTTTTCAAGTAATATAAAGAGCTAAAGCCTGTACCAAAATCATCGATACTTACTTGTATACCTAGCTTCTTTATTTCCTCTAATGTAGCAACAGTTCGAGTGATGTCAGCAGTCATACTTTCTGTTATTTCTATTTCTAATAAATGTGGATCTAAGCCTGTATTAAATAATGTATTTTTTATAACTGAAGCTAAATTTGTATGTGCAAATTGTTTTGGTGAGAGGTTAACTGACACTACACAGGACATCCCACTTACCTGCCATATTTTGTTTTGTTTACATGCTTCCTCTAATACCCAGTTCCCAATTGGGACGATAAGTCCTGAATCCTCTGCTATCGGAATAAACGATGCTGGTGAAATAAGTCCCCACTTTGGATGTTCCCACCGAATGAGTGCTTCTACTCCAATAAGTTCTCCAGTTGATAAGTTTATTCTTGGCTGATAATGTAGTGTGAATTGTTTTTGTTCAATTGCTTTCCTAAGCTCAACTTCAATTGTATATGGATTCATATCGCCATTAAATTCTGCAGAGGAGAAAAAGTGATATTGACCATTTCCACTTTTCTTTGCTTGGTACATAGCGAACTCTGCGTGTTTATATAATAAATCCTTCGTCTTTCCATCTTCAGGAAAAATACTAACTCCAATACTAGGAGAAGTAAAAATATCATATGATTTAATTTTAAACGGTGATGTTAACAAATTAATTATATTGTCCACTACTTTTAATACTTGATCTTTCTTAATAGATGGAAGAACAATGACGAACTCATCACCTCCTTTTCTAACGAGTAGATCACTTTTAGATACGATAGACACTAACCTTTTACCTACTTCTTTCAATAATTGGTCCCCGATAGTATGGCCAATGCTATCATTGATAACTTTAAATCGATCTAAATCGATAATTAACAAAGCAAGTCTTGTACATTCATATTTTGCTTTATAAATTTCTGATTCTAAAAAGCTATCAAGCATATATTGATTTGGTAAACCTGTTAAATTATCGTGATATACAAGTTGGTGAATTTCTTCTTCATATAATTTTCTTTCAGTTATATCACGGTAGTTAACTATAATTCCTTTTATTTTTTTATCAAACAGGTGGTTTGTTGCTGTAACTTCACAAAATATCCAACTTCCATCAGCGTGTCTTAATCTCATTTCTTTCGTAACTTTAGAGATTTTATTATTTACTAGGTCATCAAATAAGTTCCTAACTGTATGTAATTCATTAGGGTGAATAAGCTGAAAACTATTTAATCCTTTTATTTCATTTTGTGTGTAACCAAGAACTTTAGCGAGTGCTGGACTTTGGTAAATGATACCTCCATCTTTATTGATAATCCCGATAACATCTGTAGAGTATCGAAGTAGCGCTTCAAATTCTTGAACATTATTTTGAACTGGACTTTTTTCTTGTTCAAAAACTGTGTTCTTATTGTTATTGCTAGATTGGTTAACCATCTTATTCACCTACTTATTTTTTTATTTGTTAGATAGTAAAATATTGGACACATTCGGTTCGTTATATATGAAATAAACTTCCCCATCTAATTCTATTTCTTGTAGAATTTTAAGCTCATGAAGTTGTTTAACATGGAAGTAATAGTCATTTATTTTAAATGTTGATAAATGAAAAGTATTCAACATCAGTATAAGCAAAATTCTCTTATTCAATAAATGCAATGAACGACTCGTATTCATCATAGATTATCCCCTCTTAGTAATTTACTAACTACTTTTTAACATTTGGTTTATGTTTTCATTTTCTAGTAAATGTTAGTTAACGTAAATCACCATCAACTCTTATTTTGTTAAAGGGATAATATAAAATAATAGGAATGTATTCCTAGTCCAAATAAGATGACTAGGAATACATTCGCTTATTTAAAAAGGGTAATGTTGATTTACACGAAGGTGCGAGAGCATACGGGAATAGTATTTGCTGAATATCCCACAGAAAGCGAGCGTCATAAAGCGAAAATCATCAACAAAGTTTAACATAGTAACATAGGTAATAAAAAAGAAGGACTATAGATTCCACTATAGAGCCTTCTTTTTATTCATACTATGAATTTGGTGAATATCCCATTTGATAGACCTTTGCGATGGCTTGTGAGCGATCTGTACAATCAAGCTTTTGCAATATTTTTGTCATATGATTCTTTACGGTATGGTCACTTATAAAAAGTGTATTAGCTATATCACTATTACTATACCCCTTAAGAACTAAATCTAAAACATCCAACTCACGTTTAGATAGCTTTAAATCCTCTGTTATTTTTGATTTAGGTGATCGTTCCTCCATATTTATAGGAGATTTGTTTTCACTTGATATCATAATCTCGCTTTCAGTTATATTTACTTGACTAATAAATTGAATAAATGAACTTCTTTTACTTTCCGATATATGAGTTAGGTTGCGGATACTTTCTATGTTTTCATTATGGAGTACATAGTGTGATATTAGAGCTAGAATATCAGATTTTTCATTCAATGCAACTTTTCTTTCTACTGCTTCCCAGTAGCCTTCTAATATTGATAATATGTTTTGGTCACTTATATACTCCTTTAGAAACTCTGGTCTATATGAAATCAGTTGACTTGCTTTATCCATCGCATCATCAAGTGGCCTATTTGTATAAACTAAATATTCGAGGAGAATTTTCCTCACTTTCTCATTTAAGTGGAATTGTTCAAGGTTTGTATGCTGTAATGAGTAATAAAGCATTGTAATGGCTTTATTATCAGGCATATGACTTTTGTTGTTTAAACGGAGATGAATCGAGATACCACCTGCTACTGCTAGTGAAGCTAAAAAGGAACGATAGCTATCACTTTTAGTTTGATCAGAAATGCCAACACATAAAACACCGTAGAGCTTTTGATTAAAGAATAGGGGAAACTCAAGTACTTCAGTTCCCCAACTAGTAGTACTACTAGTATAATTGAAATTTAATTTTTTTAATGCCTCTGCTGATAAAAACCTTGTAGCTACATGTTGACAGTAATCGTTTATTTCAATTTGTGACATACCTCTAGAAACGATATCAACTTTATTATGATCTTCTTCATTTATAAATAAAATACATGAAAATGGACCTCTAACAATATTAATACTAATGTCTACAAGGATATACAGTACTCTCTTAATATCCTCTACTGATGTGATAACCTTGAATATTTCGTTAAATGTTGATAGCTTCATTAAGTGATTATGTTGATCTTCCTTTAATGTTTCCATTGTAGAAAGTGTACTTAATAGAGTAGCGTATATCTTGAAATTCTCGATATCATGTTCGTAAAGCATTTTGTCACTACTCAATCCAAATAAAACACCATAAACTTTGTTATTTACGTAAAATGGTGTACATATTAATGATTGAACCTCAATACCATTTCTAGTGAATAAGTTTACCCTAGGATCTGTACTAATATCTCTCCAAAACTGTGGTTTATTTGTTGCGAGCGCTTGACCTAAAAAGCCTTCTCCTATTTGAAACGTATGTCCGTATAACTTATCACCATCTTTACCCGTCGTAGAAACAACAGAAAAAAGATCATTTTCTGTTTCTATTGCTGCACCAATGATATCAATATTCATATTTGACACTTGAAGACTCTTAATAAATGAAGAAACGGTAACAGTTCCTTGTATAATACAATCTAAGCTCTCGTTAACTAATTTCAAATGCTCTTCCCCTTGCTTTTTTTCAAACAAGACTCTAGATTTATAAGTAACGATTTTTGAAAACTCATTTATTTGCTTGAACTTGTATTGAATTTCTTGTTGATCAAGGATAGTGACATTATTCAAGGCTAATGTTAATTGCTCTGTTTCAGAAAAAAACTGTGAAACCCGTGTATAAAGATATTTTTTTGTAAATGCATCTACGATATAACCAGCTATAATAAAATACCGATTACCACCACTTGGAATAATTGGAGAAACGATTACCTTCCCACCAAGTGGACTATCGACAAGGACAGTATGCTTAATAGCAAGAAGTGGTTGTAAAAACTGAGCAAAATACGACTTATGACCATATTTTTCATATACAAGCTCTGTAAATGAACAGTTTCCACTAACTGTAGTTAGTTCATTACCAGTGCTATCGACAATAACGATATTTAAACCTGTTAAAGCTGAAAATGCATCTTGTACATGTTGATTAAATTTAAACATCTGATTCATATTAACATCTCATCTATTTGGTTAATTTTTGGCTGGACGTATCGATAAATGGCTGAATCGCCTTCTCCGATCATCTCAAGTATAGTACTATGTACTAATTTTTCTAGTACAGGCTGTAAGTCTATTGGATTTCTACCTAGTCGTCTACCTAGTCCATGTAACGTCTCGTAGGAGTATGGGTTTTCTTGGAAAAATATCGTGCATTCCACTTCTAAAGGATTAAAGTTTAATGGTTCCATTGAACCCCCCCCTATATTAACCTTATAAAAGGCTTCGACTGTATATTTTGTACTAATAAAGGTTGTGACATAATTCCTTGTGGGGATTTCCTTACTTGAAAATACTGGTAGTTACCATCTACCCATGTTTGTAATACACCATTACACGTTCTTTCTAAAAAGCTAGCAGTTTCACTCCCTATTTCTGTGAAGTTACATAATGCCAATAAAGTAATACCCGAAGAACTTGTTTTTGCCACCTCTGCAGGAAAATGCTTCTTTACGAAGTCCCTCCCTCTCTGAGAAACTACTGTATTTAAGTCATAATAGATAAACCATCTTTCATCCCTTTCTAAACTCTTTTCAACGACTGGCGTTAACGTTTCAATAATCGCTTTGTTATATTGCTCATTGTCAAAATTGTGCACCTTTATAACAGATGATTTGTATGCATCTGGAATTGGCCTATCATAGTGCTCAATAAAATAAATCTTTTTTTGTTTTGCGAGCGCTTCTATATCAACACCAAATAAACGATATAAATGCTCCATATCTAAAATCGTCATTAAACTAGACAATAGTATGACTATATTTTCTCCGGCAAGTGCTCTTTTACTAATAATAGATCCGATGAAATATTTATAATTAGCTTTACTATTCGTATCTAATATTAAGGAAGTCCCCTTTTGGATACCTCCTAATAGTAATCTATCAAGAGCAGGAACTCCTGTACTAATAGTTGTATCTTCATGCAATGTAATTGCTTTATCCTCAACCATGGATAAGGAAGGGATTAAATCAATACCTGCATTATTGATACGGTAAATATGCTCCCCTTCTTTAATACAACAGCCACGCATTTTGAGAACCTCTAATGTTCTTTTTCTGTATATGGTATGATGTCCCTGTAATGATAACCGAATAACCCCATCTAAAACGTAACTTACAAAAGGAATTTCTTCTTCCGATTTATTAGTTTGTTCATGAATTAATATAGAAGATAAACGATGCTTCCTTAAAATATTTCTTATTGTATAAATATTGTCTCTCGCTTCTTTTTGATTTTCCATTCCAAAGCTAAAGAGGCTCAAGCTATCAATAACAATTCTTTTACAATTAATTTCTTTTATTACTTGATCAAAAATACCATTGGATTTTTTCATTTGCTCTAACAAAACATCTGGAGATATACAAATAACCCTTAGCTTATTTTCCTTTTCAAGAGATTTTATATCCCACCCGAATGAATCCATATCGTTATATATTTGATCTGGAAACTCTTCAAATGTAATATAAATTCCGGATTCATTGTTGTTTAATGCGCCATCATATAGAAATTGCATTCCTAATATAGTTTTGCCTGTTCCTGGCGCTCCTTCTAGCAATATAGAAGAACCAGTAGGAAATCCCCCATTTAAAATATAGTCTAATCCTTCTATACCTGATGTCGTATATGTATACATTGATGGTCCCCCTTTTGCTTATACGAATACCCCTTTCATTATACAGAAATATAAGAGACAAAAGGCTACATAAATAAAAAAATGTAAAAAACTACTATATAATAGAAATAAATAGATTGTACATTAATAAAAATTAGTAATAAAATTGTAAAATAATTGTTCAGTTGGTAAAAGTGAACGGTCTTTTGGAGTAATAATACCGACAGATCTTTTCAAATTTGGCTTTCTTAATGGTATCTTTACTGTTGATTTAGGAATACTATCCATTAATGTCATTTCTGGCATTAATGTAACCCCAAGACCAGCTGACACTAAACCTTTTAAGGCATCTACGTCATCACCTTCAAAAGCGATTTTTGGTTCAAAGCCAATCTCTTGGCATGCATCCAACACGATCTTTCTATAAGTAAACCCTTCTGGAAGAAGTACAAAGGGATCGTCAATAAGGTCTAATAAATCTATTGTTTTATAATATGCCATTGGATGGTTTGCTGGTAATAGTGCGACAACATTTTCGTGAAATAATACTTTAGTATCTATATTTCTTTCTTCTTTAACAATAGGTGCTATTAATGCCAAATTGAAATAACCTTTCCTAACACTGTCAACGAGTTCATTGTAGAGTGCTTGCTTCAGATGAAATTGTGCCTCAGGATATAGTTGGCGAAATGCGTAAATAGCTCTCGGCAGTGTGTATGCCGCAAGACTACTTGGAAATGCAATACGAACAGTACCCTTTTCTGGCTCTAAATAATCTAACACTTCTTTTTTTGCGTCCTCCATTAAGTTCATTGCATGCTTTACTCTTTCTAAAAATAACTTACCGATTGGCGTTAATTTAACAGATCTACCATCTCGAATAAATAAATCGACACCTAATTCTTTCTCTAAATTAAAGATTTGTCTACTAACAGCCGATTGTGCAACATGTAGCGCATAAGCTGCATCTGTAACATGCTCACGATCTGCAACTTCAATGAAATATTTGATCTGTCTAAATTCCAATGTTACTCCCTCCTTACCGACGGATCTATAAAAAGCATAGGTGTTATCTGTTTTTGATATTGTTTACGTGATTATTAAATTATAAAATACAGCATAGTAGAAAATCTAACATATTTTTAAATTCGTCACTATTTTTTAACATTTATTTTCACTAGGAGGTTAAATATGAGTACAGCAGTAAAAGAAAACCAAGAAGTACAACATTATGTTAACGGTGTATATGAGCAAGTAAAAAAAAGCAATGCGCATGAGACTGAGTTTTTACAAGCGGTAAAGGAAGTGTTAGATTCATTAGTTCCTGTTTTAGCTAAAAACCCTCAGTATATAAAGCATGCAATATTAGAAAGAATGGTTGAACCTGAAAGAACGATTTCTTTTAGAGTTCCTTGGGTAGACGATCAAGGGAATGTAAAAGTGAATCGTGGTTATCGTGTCCAGTTTAATAGTGCTATTGGTCCTTATAAAGGTGGGTTAAGATTTCACCCATCAGTGAATCAGAGTATTATCAAGTTTTTAGGATTTGAACAAATATTTAAAAATTCTTTAACTGGACAACCTATTGGTGGCGGTAAAGGTGGATCTGACTTTGATCCTAAAGGGAAATCCGATTTTGAAATTATGAGATTTACACAAAGTTTTATGTCTGAATTAAGTAAGTATATAGGACCTGATACAGATGTACCAGCTGGAGACATTGGTGTTGGGGCTAGAGAAATTGGCTATATGTTTGGGCAGTATAAAAAAATGCGCGGTGCCTATGAAGCAGGAGTACTAACAGGTAAAGGTGTAGGTTATGGAGGAAGTCTTGCCCGTAAAGAAGCTACCGGTTACGGCACAGTGTATTTTGTTAATGAGATGCTAAAAAGTAAAGGCTTGAGTTTTAAAGACAGTACAGTTGTCGTATCAGGGTCAGGAAATGTTTCGATCTATGCTATGGAAAAAGCAATGGAACTTGGTGCTAAAATCCTAGCATGTAGTGACTCAAGTGGATATGTATATGATCGAAATGGCATTGACTTAAATACTGTTAAACGCTTAAAAGAAGTAGAAGGTAAAAGAATTTCTGAATATGTGAAGGAACATCCTGGTTCAGTTTTTTATGAAGGTTTTGGGGGTATTTGGAAAATACCTTGTGACATTGCGCTTCCTTGTGCTACACAAAATGAAATCGATGAAGAAGCTGCGAAACTATTAGTTGCAAATGGCGTAAAAGCCATTGGTGAAGGTGCTAATATGCCTTCCACTTTAGAAGCTGTAGATGTGTTTCTTGAAAACAATGTACTGTTTGGCCCTGCTAAAGCAGCTAATGCTGGAGGAGTAGCAGTATCAGCACTTGAAATGGCTCAAAATAGTGCAAGACTATCTTGGACTTTTGACGAGGTTGATGGAAAGCTAAAAGAGATTATGACAAATATTTACAACGACAGCTTAAAAGCGGCAGAGGAATATGGTGTTCCAGGTAACCTTGTAGTTGGAGCGAACATTGCTGGTTTTGTCAAAGTAGCGGATGCTATGATTACGCAAGGGGTCATATAAGTCCCCCACTCCTAACATTTGCATTACGAAAGTAAATTTGTTAGAGTAAAATAAAGTTCATATTCTTAACTTCAATCCTAATTTGAAGTGAGTTTAGAGGTGCAAAAACCATTAGTACACTTTTAGAGGATGATGAGATCCTATGAAAAATGTGGAAAGGGGAATTTGCCGAAGCGGCATACTACTCACAAGTATGTTGCTGGTTCTGTCATTGAATAAGTGCAGGACTGTCATATAGTTCATTTTTAATGACACTATATGGAGGGCTATCTCACGCTAGAATAATCATTTAGTAAACTGATATCTAGCAGCAACGATGTCCTCGTTGCTGCTTTTTTATGTTTAAGTAATGATTGTTCACCTGATTTAGCTCTATTCACGAACTTTTTTCGACTAGTCGAAACTAAAATCTGTTGAATAGAGGTGCTTTACATGAATTTTGGAACATTAATAACTGCGATGATTACGCCATTCGATCATGATGAAGAAATTGATTATCCGGCAACTAAATCACTGATTCACTATTTAATTGACAATGGATCCGACAGCATTGTCATTGGAGGAACAACAGGTGAATCTCCTACATTGACAATAGAAGAAAAAACTGATTTTTTTAAGTATGTAGTAAAAGAAGTAGACGGGAGGATTCCTGTAATAGCTGGTACAGGAACAAACAGCACAAAATCATCTATACAGCTAACAAAAATTGCTGAAGAGAGCGGTGTTGATGCTGCGATGCTTGTTGCTCCTTATTATAATAAGCCAAGTCAGGAAGGGATATATCGACACTTTGAAAAAATTGCTCATAGTACCTCCCTCCCAATCATGCTTTATAATATTCCTGGGCGTTGCTCTGTTAACATAGACCCAAATACTATTATTAAGCTCTCAAACATTGACAATATTGTGGCAGTGAAAGAAGCCAGTGGAGATATAAATGCTATTGCCGCAATTGCTGAAAAAACGTATGATTCGTTTTATGTATACTGTGGTGATGATAGTTTAACATTACCTACTCTTTCGGTTGGTGGTCATGGTGTTGTTTCAGTAGCATCACACATATTAGGGAGTGAAATGAAAGAAATGATTGATGCCCATGAAACTGGAAATGCATTATTGGCAAAACAGTTACATCAAGAATTATTACCAATGATGCATGCTCTATTTATTGCTCCAAATCCAACACCTGTTAAAGCAGCACTAGAAATGTTTGGAATAAATGCTGGCTCAGTAAGAATGCCATTAGTACCTTTAACTCAGGAAGAGTCAAAAGTATTATATGAATGTTTACAACATAAGCTGCTGTCTAGAGCTGTTTAATTATATCCCCTCCCCTTCTATCGTTTAAAAATGTGTTAAAATACAAATGAATAAGAAGAGGAGGCTTCATTTTGATTGCAGTAGTATACGACTTAGAACTCGTGAAACGATTCAAAAAAGGACAGTTGAGTGAAATTATTGAGATTGGTGCATGTAAGGTAGACTTAACATCTCTTAAAATAATTGACGATATCCAAATTTATATGCTCCCGAAAAATGGATATATTCCGAAGAGCTCCAGAAAGTTTATCAATATGACTCAAGATGATGTTAAAAGTGCGATACCCTTTTCAGATGGCATGAAGAAATTCATTTTTTGGCTACAAAAAGAAGAAGATTATTTTCTATGTTCTTGGGGAAAAGACGATAAAGTACACTTCATCGATCAATGTCTTCGAAATAACATGAAGTTAAAGTGGTTTAAGAATTACAATGATATTCAGCCACAAATCGGAAAAGCATTAAAACAAAATACGAAAAATCAGTTAGGCTTAAAAAATGCGCTACATTTAGCAAATATTGAGCCCGTTGGTCAAGCGCATAGAGGTATTGATGACACGATTAACACCGCATTGTTATTAATAAAATACTTTGATGAAGTTACATTACGTACTAACATGATTACTGAAAAAGAATTAAATCTTTTCGAATCGAAACGTAAAAAAAGGCGAAATCGCCCCCACTCTAAAAGTGAGAAACAAATAAAACATATACACTCCACTGATAAAATATAAAGGTTGGCCAAGAACTAAACTTCTGGTCAACCTTTATTTCATTTTAATATTAATTATTGTGAAGTTGCTAACACGTTACAAATTAGTATAACCACTTGCTACTACCTATGGCATAAACGCTCCAAAACATTTTCAAAAAACAGGCGTCCTCCCTATTTCATTTAATTAGCTGGTACATACGCTAATCGTATAGAAGGAAATAAGAGTATAAATTTCCTGAATTAAATATAAAGGGTGTGGCTAATGTCAGTAAACTATTACTACCAATTATGTCAAGATAACATCGGCCAGGATGTAGAAATTACAGATCATCACGGAAAGAAGTACTTTGGTAAAATTGAAAAAGTAGACCATGAAAATGTTTATTTACGTCAAGAACCAGCACCAAGTGAGCAAACTGGACCAGGATTATTCTTTTTTCCGTTAGCAGTCGGTGCACTCATTGCTATTCCATTAATCGGAATAGCAGGTTTTCGTCGTAGAGCGTACTATTAAAATGACCAAAAAGGCAGTGGTTAAATGCATTTAAAGACCCTACCTTCAGGCGCATTTGAAACTGAAAACCTTCATTTTCGATCTATTGACTTTGATGACAAAATGGCTATTTACAACTTATACTCAGATCCAAAAGTATTGCAGTTAGAAAAAAGTAATCCAATTCATAGTTTGAAAGAAGCTGAAAATTTAATAAGATTAATGAAAGCGTCGCATCATGATCCTCATCAGCTATTCTGGGGAGTAACGCTCAAAGATAATCAAAGTTTAATTGGTACTTGCGGATTTAAAAACTGGGACCGAAGCTCTTCTCATGCTGAAATCGGGGGTCATTTAAATAGTAAATACTGGGGAAATGGCTATGCAACGGAATCTTTACGTGCTCTTATACACTATGGATTTACAATGATGTCTCTTAACAAAATTTATGCGATGACAAACTGCCAAAATGATATTGTGATAAAAATCTTAAATAAATATCGGTTCAATTTGGAAGGTAGGTTAAGAGAACATCATTATGTGAACAAAACGTTCACAGATGTTTTCGTTTATTCTATGTTAAAACGTGAATACTTGAATTAATACTTTTATAGTTGTGATTGACTCAAAAGGGTGCCTTTATCCTTTTGAGTCAATCTTAAAGTATTTGGGGAGTCGCGGCAATCACTTTGAGAGCGATTAAATTCTCATTCACTCGTATTAATCTCATATAACGTGACACAATCTCTGATTATTTTAAAAAAGACATAAGACAAGCTTTGTTAAGCCTATTATAATCTTTAGAATATGTCTGTTATAATGAAAAAGTATCGTAATTAAGGAGGGTTATTTCATGGGTAAATGGGCTTTTGTATCAGATTTTGATGGTACGATATCGAAACAAGACTTTTATTGGATGGTCATTGAAAAATACTTCCCTGAAGGTAATGATTTATATAAAAAATGGAAAGCGGCAGTGTTGAAAGATATAGACTTTTTATCAGCTATATTTACTTCCATTCATCAAGAAGAGAAACAAATAGTCGAAGATATTTTATCACTACCTATTGATGAGTACGTGCCAACTTTTATTGAAAATGTACAGAAAAACGGCGGAGATTTTTATATTTTAAGTGCTGGAACAGATTATTATATTAATCATGTATTAAAAAAATACGATATAAAAAACGTTGAAGTGTTTTCAAATGAAGGCTACTTTAAAGATAATAATGTACATATGAACATCGACGAGAAAAATTGGCATTATTCAGAGAGGTATGGAATAGATAAAGCAAAGGTAATTAAAAAACTTAAGGAAAAGTATGACACTATTTATTTTGCTGGTGACAGTGAACCTGATACTCATCCAGCAAAATTTGCAACGATGACTTTTGCTAAAGACGCACTAAAGGAGCTGTTACGTTCAAATGACGTACCTTTTGTTCCTTATGAAAACTTTACAGATATCGAGAATTATTTAATAAAACATGGAGAAATTTGCAAATGACAGTAACGAACATACCTATTCCTGCTATTTTAAAAATAAATAACGGTGTTGCCTTTAAGCTTAATGATCTATTAGTGAAACATCAATTTTCAAATGCACTTATTTTATTCGATCAGATCATGTTTGATACATACGGTAAGGACATTCATCTTTCTTTTTCATCAATCGAGATAGATACACACGTACTTCCTCCCCACCTAGACATTCAGGAACTGATTGTTAAGGCTTTTGAAATGAAGCGTTATGATGTTGTTATAGCGATGGGTGGAGGCGAAGTAATAGATTACGGGAAATACATTTCATTTTCTAGAAGGTGCCCGTTCATCAGTATTCCTACCTCCGCTTCTAATGATGGGTTTGCTAGTAGTAACTGTTCTCTTTACGTAAATGGTAAAAAAACGACAGTGCCAGCTAAAGTACCATTTGGTATCATTGCAGATTTAGACATTATTAGTACAGCTCCTAAAAAATTTATTTTAGCTGGAGTTGGGGATTTATTATCTAATATCACTGCTTTATACGACTGGGAATATGAAGAAACTAAGGGAGTAAGTGATGTTAACGCGTTTTCATTAGTATTAAGTAAAAAAGGAGTCAATAGCTTTATTCGAACACCAATGGATGATATTAAAAGTCCTATTTTTTTGAAGGAATTAGTCAGTTCCTTAACAATGGGTGGGATTGCAACAGTTATCAGTGGTAATAGTGCACCGATAAGTGGGTCTGAGCATATGATTTCTCACGCTTTAGATAAAATAGCAAAAAATCCACAGATGCATGGCATTCAAGTAGGCATTGCTACTTACATAATGGCTCATGTTCAAAAACACCGTGCAGAAAGAATATATAAAGTACTACATCGAACTGGTTTTTTTGAATATGTGAAGCAATTACCACTAATTAAAGAAGAATACATCGAGGCAATAGATTTAGCTCCTACTATGAAACCAGACCGACATACATACTTACATGAAGAAAAGTATCGTAATGCGGCAAAGGAATTTATAAATATCGATCCAATGTTACAGGGAATTTTTAAATATGAGAAATAAAAAAAGATGATCCCTTGCTCCACAAAGCTAAGGGTCATCTTACTTAATTAAAGAATTTAAGGATTTATAAATTTTTCCACTTGTCTACACCCTGGTGCAATCACCCCTTATAACCTGATCAATTAAAAGTAAAAATGCTAGTTATAGATGAAATTCCACCGCTTAAAAAAACGTTATAACAGCTTTGTGACGCTGTTATAACGTTTTTTTATTTTGTTAACTTTATTTCAAGGTTACTTTTTAATTTAAAAATCATCACTCTTTCTCCAGTAGATGTACTAATGTCAGTATGGAAACTTTTCACTTCTTCACTAGTAATCGTTCCAATCATTTCTTTCAACGTATCAACACCAGTTTCAATTAAATCAGAACGTGTCTTTTTTATTGTTGTCATCCCTTCCATCGTTTGACAAAGTGCATATTCAGCTGGAGTTAAAATACCGTGTAATGTAACGATGATCATGTCCCTAAGTATATCGGTTTTGACGGATACAGATCCTCTACCTAGAAAATCCTTTTCCCATTGTGTCAATGCTTTGCTAATTTCGGATTCAATCGTTCCTTTCGTACTCATATTACTCCCCTTCTCCTAAAGAAACTAACTATCAAATGAAATAGAAAATGAATATAAGAAAAGCTTATCTATTAATGTTGGTAATGTCAATTTCATTTAAATAAGAGAATCATTTTATTTTTCATACGCTTCTTCTGTTACAATACGTTGACTTTTAGTATGCTCAGGCAATTTGATCACTTTAGCCATTAATATAGATAGTACACAAAAGAGGCTAGCAATAATAAATGCTTGTGTAAAAGATATAGCATTTAAGACAAATGGGCCCACAAAAGCAGAAATACCATAAGCTTGATACATTAATCCATAATTACTTCCTATATTTTTCGTTCCATAAAAATCAGCTGTCACAGAAGGGAATAACGATAGGAACCCCCCGAATCCAAATCCGATTATCGATACACTGACTAAAAATAATGTATAATTCATTGTTCCGAAGCTCATGAAAAGCAAAACGAGTGTAGTTAATATATAAATGAAAATTAAAGTATTAATACGACCGAATCGATCAGAAATGTTACCAAGAATAATTCTTCCTGCTGCATTAAAAATGGCAATAACCATAACTGCATTTGCTGCCTTTTCAATGTTTACACCTGCAACTTCAACTCCGATATCTACTGCAAAACTAATGACCATTAGTCCTGTCATCGTTCCGAATAAAAACATAAACCATAATAAATAAAATTGATGTGTACGAAGCATTTCTTTAGGTGAAAATTGTCTTGTAGGCTTTATCAACTTTACGCTATTAGCATGTTTAGTTTCGTTCGTTAATAATGCTGATGGTGGATTTTTTAATAATTGTGCTCCAGCAACGACAAAAAATAAATAAATGAAGCCTAAGTATAGAAAAGTATTGGAAACGCCTGTCATATTGATAAGTCCAGTAATAACAGGTTGGTATACTAAACCACCTAAACCAAAGCCTGCTACTGCTAGTCCACTTATTAAACCTCTCTTATCGGGAAACCATTTTACACATGCAGATAGTGGACAAACATAAGTCATACCGATACCAGCACCACCGATAACACCATAAAATAAATATAATTGGAAAAGAGTTGTTGCTTGGCTAGATAAAATGAGACCGATACCGAGCAATATACCACCTATTGTAGCTACCCACCTTGGTCCTATCTTGTCTTGTAACCTTCCAGCAAAAATTGTAAAAAAAGCAAAAACTGCAATAGTGATCGAAAATGTGAAAACAACATCTTCTCTAGCCCAGCCAAATTTGTTGATTAAAGGCTGATTAAATAAGCTCCATGCGTATACCGCACCTAGGTTAATTTGTATAATAATCGCACCTAATACTACAAACCATCGATTCAAAATAAAGCCTCCTTTAACGTCATACCCTCTTTTTGTAAGCGTTTCAATATAAAAAAGACCAACGTTGATGAATTACCAACGTTGGTCTCTATTGTACTCACTTGTGTGTTTACTTAAGCTACCAATGATAAAATTTTTAGTTGTCTTTTACCATGATTTCTTTCTCCCTTGTATTCACACTGAAGAAAGCTATCAACTCTAATTGAAAGTATTATATGCCATTTATGTGATTGTTGTCAATAAGAAAAACAACACCTGATTTTCAATCTGGACTAACAAAGATCGAATTAAAATATATTAAATGAAACGTTAAAAGAACGTTTTTATGATATCTTCATTTTTGTTACATACTTGGCATACATATTCGATTTCAAGTGCATCTTCCCTTATAATGTGTAACGTATCTTTTTTACAGTTTTTGCAGTAGCGCTCTTCTTGAACCTCTTTCAATGTAATCACCACGATTTTATGTTATATTTTCTATTAGCATTTTATAAAAAGCTATTCAATATACGCTTTCGAAGGATAAGTATCATCCCCCATGTAAAAAATAAGAAATGAGGTGATAATGTTGCGCATAGGATATGCTTGTATTAACACGACGATTCCTACAAAGTTTAGAACTTGTCGCTTACATACTTATGAAATGAAGGGTGAAGAAATAATAAAAGAACTAACTCTTCATAATTTAGAGCAAATATTAATGACTTTAAAATGGAATGTGAAACATGATATATTTTTTTACCGGATAAGTACAGAGACAATCCCTCTAGGTAGTCATGAAAAAATGACTTGGAAATGGTGGATTGACGAGGATATTTTATCTCTTACAAACAAAATAAAAGTGTTTAAAGATCGCTATAATATCCGACTTTCTATGCATCCAGGTCAATATACAGTTTTAAGTACTCCTAGAGAGAACGTATTAAGTAGATCTTTAGCTGACCTTGAGTACCATGATCGTTTGTTACAACTCGTTGGAGGCACAGATATGATCATTCATGGTGGAGGTCAGTATGGAAATATGCCTGAAGCAAAGGATCGATTTATAAAAAATTATTCCAATCTTTCTTCATCAATAAAAAGCAAGCTTCGATTAGAAAATGATGATCGTACTTACCAATTAAAGGATGTCCTAGATATTTCAACAATGTGCAATATTCCAGTCTGCTTTGATATTCACCATCACCGTTGTAACAACGATAATCAACCACTTAAACCAATGCTAAAAGAAGTTTTTTCTTCTTGGATGAATGTTGACATTCCTAAAGTTCATATAAGCTCAGGAAAAACAAGTGTTACAGATAGAAGTCATCATGATTATGTTTTTAAAGAGGATTTTCTACATTTATTAACAATTATAGAAGGAATTGATGTTGATATAATGGTTGAGGCAAAAATGAAGGAAAAAGCAGTACTCCGTATTTATGATGAATGTTTCAGTCAAAGTAAATGAAAAAAGATGACTCAAATGGTGCCATTTTTACCAAATGAGTCATCCTTTACGTATTGTCTGTGAGACCGCCATAATCATTAAGGATTTGCGCGCGAAGTATGATAATATAGCTTTCACCTCAGACGATATGTTCTTGTTCATGCTTCATTTGTTCTATTTCCTTTATTCTATCTTCATTGATCACTTTACTAAGTGAATTCCCTTTAAGTAAAAACTTCAAATGATCTATTGGCATTGCACCTCTACCTTTATTATTACTCAAAGTAAATTTAACAGTTTTTTCCCCAACATAAGTAATCTCTAACATATCAGAACCAAAATAAATATCTTTTATTAATGAGGCAATCTCAAATTTTGTCCCTATATCTATCTTCATACGTGGTAACTCCTTTGTTTAACGTTTCTAATTAGTATGTCGATACGAATATTATTCATACATCTTTTAACCAGTTTTACTGAATTAATCATCTGATCGCAACGAAGTGTTCTGACTTTTTGAATTTTCATTAATGACTTCCTCAATCATTTGCATATGAACAGTTGCCCAAGCTTTTTCACGAAAGTGTACAGCTACACTAAAGGTAACACCTAATATATATATCCCAACAAAGAGTAACCACATATAGCTATCATCATTTTCGAAAAATGATTGAACTTGATTACTAAAGATAAACAGTATCCAAGGAATAGTTGATACAAGAATCGGAATTAATCCGGAACCAGTTTTTTCTTTAGTCATACGAAAGTGGATATTTTTTAATGTTAACGTATCAAGTGGACTATAAAATTTATATATTTCCTTTAGTTCTTGAATTTCTTTTAAATTTGAAATCTTTCTCCCTTTTCTAACTTCCTTCTTTAGTTTTAAGTAAAACTTATGTGCATCGCCTCGTAATGAAAACATATTCTCCTCCTTTGCGACAATGTTGCAAACCGAAAGAGTGCATGTATCGTATCTCTCACCTGTGTAATTATAGGATGCCATTTTTTCGATATAATATGTTAAAAGGTATACAAAGCACAAAAGTGCATATTTTTTTTATTTATCGATTGTAATTGTTAAACTATATATATTGTAAACAGACTAAACAGAAGGAAGGCAAACACGATGACACCCTATCGAGAACAGCAAAAATTAAATCATATATCGTTTTCAGTCCTTGATTTGGCACCTATTTTAGATGGTAGTGACGCAAGAACATCATTTAAAAATACGCTGGATTTAGCACAGCATGCTGAAAAGTGGAATTATAAAAGGTATTGGCTAGCCGAGCATCATAATATGCCTGGAATTGCAAGCTCAGCAACCTCAATAGTAATTGGTCATGTTGCATCCGGTACTAATAAGATTCGAGTTGGGGCTGGAGGTATTATGTTACCTAATCATGCTCCATTAGTGATTGCAGAGCAATTTGGTACATTAGAATCTCTTTTTCCAGGACGTATTGACCTAGGCTTAGGCAGAGCCCCTGGTACAGACCAAAGAACGGCTCACTCATTAAGGCGGGGACAGTTTTCTGATGGTCAAGATTTTCCAGAACAACTAGAAGAATTGAGAGCTTATTTTGACCCAAATTTACTGGATGATCCTCTCGCTGTTCGAGCCATACCAGGAGAAGGATTAACTATTCCAATATGGCTATTAGGATCTAGTGGTTTCAGTGCCCGTCTAGCTGCAAAATTAGGATTGCCATTTTCTTTTGCAAGCCATTTTTCACCGGAAAACACATTACCTGCTCTTGAGTTATATTTTGATCAGTTTCAGCCTTCGCATATTCTCAGTGAGCCTTATGCAATGGCTGGTGTCAATATAATAGCTGCTGATAGTACGGATGAAGCACATTACTTGGCCTCGTCCATGAAGATGCAATTCTTGAATCTAATAAGAAATAATCCAGGCCAATTACAAAAGCCAGTTCATGACGTAAAAGAATTCTGTTCTCCGTATGAGAATGCCATTTTAGAAAAGCAGCTAGGGTCGTCTTTCATAGGTGATAAAGATACGGTGAAAAAAGAATTAGAAGCTTTTGTAAAGGATACAGGTGTTAATGAAATAATCATTAATAGTCAAATTTATGACCACCAGGCTAGATTACGTTCATATGAGATAATAAGTGAACTAATGAATGAAGTTTAAAAGAGGTTGACTCAAAAGGTAGATCTTTTACCTTTTGAGTCAACCTCCAAGCAATGTGCGTAGTCACCGCAATCCCTTAAAAACCACTATAAATGGTTTTTTAAAAGATAAATATAAATTTGGCAGTGGAATTTTACCGCCGTGCGTACTAGCGAGAAGAGAACCCCTAGTACTTTAAGAGCTACGGCGAAATTCCACTACTTCTAAGAAAAACTAAAATGCGAAAACATGATTACCAATCGTTGTAGAAACTGTGCGACTCCTTACCCACTGGTCATTTGTTTTAGAGGGGTTATAAAAGTAAAGAGATCCGTTTGTAGGGTCTTCCCCGTTTAGTGCACGTCTAGCCGCTTCCATATTAGTATTATTAGGGTTTGCTGTAGATAAAGTACCATTACCAGCAGGGCTAAACTGGAAATGACCGTGACTTCGTTCAAATAATACTTCTTGAATAGTGTTAGGAAATAAGTTACTTTTCACTCTATTCATAATGACAGCTCCTACAGCTATTTGACCTTGTAGAGACTCTCCTCTCGCTTCTGCGAAAATCATCTTTGCTAACCATAATAAATCTTCTTGGTTTACTTGTTCGCTAACTTGTGTAGGTGTAGAGTGGGGTGTGGATGCCCCTGGAATTGTTAACGTTTGACCTACTCGAATGAGGTCAGAAGTTAGTTGATTGGCATTTCGAATTGCTGCAACGGTCGTTCCATTACGGGCAGCAATAGTAGATAAAGAGTCCCCAGCAACAACGGTATACGTAAATGTTTCTTGTGGAGCATTAGACTGCGTTCCTGTGCTAGCCCCTGGAATTGTTAACGTTTGACCTACTCGAATCAGGTCGGAAGTTAGCTGATTGGCATTTCGAATTGCCGCAACGGTCGTTCCATTACGGGCAGCAATAGTAGATAGAGAGTCCCCTGCAACAACGGTATACGTAAATGTTTCTTGTGGAGCATTAGACTGCGTTCCTGTGCTAGCCCCTGGAATTGTTAACGTTTGACCTACTCGAACTAGGTCAGAAGTTAGTTGATTGGCATTTCGAATTGCTGCAACGGTCGTTCCATTACGGGCAGCAATAGTAGATAAAGAATCTCCTGCAACAACGGTATACGTAGACGTTTGTTGAGGAGCATTTGTTTGTACTCCGGTATGAGAGCCCGGAATCGTTAACGTTTGACCTACTCGGATCAGGTCGGAAGTCAGTTGATTAGCGCTTCTAATTGCATCGACTGTTGTATTTGTTTCAGCAGCAATCTTTGATAGCGAATCTCCTGCCTTCACCGTATATGTAGCTTGTACACTGAAGCTACTTAATTGATTTGAGGCTTCTGCTACAGTTGGCTTAATAGGTGCGAACGCCATTGTAGCAACTAAAATGGCACCACTCATTACTTTGATAGCGGTAATTTTTAGATTAGGAAGTTTTTCTTTTACATAATGATTTGCTTCAGATTTTAATGTATTTGTTTCATTACTTTCTATACTACCTAGTTCTTTTGAAAATTCCTCAAGCTGATTATTTAAGTAAAGAATAACTTCAGCACCATGTATCGTCTGATTAATTTTATAATGTGTGAATATATTCATCATTCTCTCACCTCTTACTGTTACTATTTCCATAAATTCGTTTTATAATGAAATGAATTTATAGTAAAAATAGTCAGGTCAGAGTAAGGATTATATAAATCAAGGAGGAAAAGAAATGTCTAGTTATGGAGAAATAGTTACAGGGATTTATAAGACAGGGAAATACGTGGGGAAAATAACAGAAGAAAAAGGGGATCGCTCTGTGGTACAAGTATTAGCAGTTTTAAAACATCCACAACAAGGCGATCTACATCAAGGGAAAAGCGCGCAAGTACCATATTTTCACGAAAGAAGAGCTTTAAGCTACCTAGAAAAAACAAATATTCCTAATGTTTACATCAAGGCATTCGAAGGTGAAGTACCTAATTATGAAGAATCTTTAAAATTATCTTTATTAAAGGCGAAGGAAGAACTTCAAAGAGAATCGAGTGATTATGCAAATAAAGCATTATTACTACTTAACAAACTAGAAACAGAATATTTTAAATAAACATCATATATTGAGGAAAAGAGATTGCTAAACATCCCCTTTACATAAATCAAAATAAGTAAAGAGGATGACTCAAAAGGTAAAAAAATCGACCTTATGAGTCATCCTCCTTGTTTCTATATACCTCTCGCAAAAAAATTAAACAGTTGTTTAAGTAAGGGGTATCTATTAAAAACTTTTATTTAAACTGCCTGTGCAATATTTCCGAAATTAATAAAAAACAACAGCAGCATAAGTAATATCGAGATGACAATCCTCCAGGGCAGGAATGTTTGCATTGACTCGACCCCCATCCACTTTTATATGTAATTTAAGACTACCATAAAATAATCGTTTAAATGTTAAAAAAGTGTAGAGAGTATGTAAATTTTACAAAAACAGCTACTTGATTACAGAAAATAATTCTTCTAAATGCTTGATTTCATACGTTGGAATTACTTCATTTCTCGTTTTGTCTTCACGATTTATCCATACTGATTTTATGCCTACTCTATTAGCGCCTAAAATATCCGTCATTAAGTTATCTCCGACCATCACGACTTCATCCTTATTGTACGGTACTAATGAAAGTGCATATTCAAAAATACTTGGATCAGGTTTCCCTTTTCCGAAACCACCAGAAATGACAATATGATCAAAATAAGGAACGAGCTCTGGAGTAATATTGAGCTTTGTATTTTGCAAATCAGGAGATCCATTAGTAATTAATACTAAACAATAATCATCTTTAAGTTGGTCTAATACGTTAAATGTTTCTTCATAAACAAACGGTTTTTTCTTTCTTTCTTCAGGAAAACGTTCTGCTAGCTCTTCACCAAAAGTAGGGTCATCAATACCTAAAGCATTTAATCCTCTTGTCCATGCCTCTTTTCTATAAGTAGGAACAATATCTTTCATTTTTCTAAAATTGTCATCATCATCTAAAAAGTTGCCCCATAACCCTTCAAAAGGATTAATACCAATCATTTTCGTGAAATCATACGTTTCATAAGAAGCATATAGTGTTGTCGCTTCTTCTCGAACAGCTGCTTCCAATTGTTCTGGCTGTAAATCATATTTTGTATTTGCATATTCACAAGTCGCTCTAAAGGCTTCTTTTACACTCCTTTTGTCCCATAATAGCGTGTCATCTAAATCAAAAAATATCGACTTAATCATGTGGTCTTGTCTCCCCTTTTACTCTAAAATACTGAATATTTGTGTATTTATATAAAAGAGTACCTTTAATTTAAGGACAAGTAAATAAAAAATTTTATTAATAATATCAAAATCCCACAGTCTAATAACTGTGGGTAATCTATGTGAACAGCTACGTAAGAGCTGAGTTTTTATTTTTTGTTTGCTTCTCCCTCTCGCTTCATAGAACATATTCCACCCTCAAACCCCTAATAAACCACAGACAAGCTAATTTTTGTAAAAAAAATCAATTGTGTAAACCCATTAAACATGAAAAATTGCAGATTGGAAATGATAACGCTAAAAGCTGTAAGGAGTTTTTCATCATGTCTATTGATGCAATAATTATGGGGATTGCATTTATATGTATACATTTGTTCGCTAATGACCTTCTCCCTTCTGGTCGAATTCAACGTTTAAAATGGTTTTCATTTTCCGGAGGTTTAGCGGTTTCCTATGTTTTTGTATACGTTCTCCCTACCCTACATAAAGAACAAATCACAGTGAAGAAGTATAGTGATTATTTAACAATGGAATCAGAATTATATTTTGTTGGGTTAATTGGTTTACTAATATTTTACGGAATTCAAAAGGTGGTTAGAAAGGCACAAAAGGAAGGAGAAAATAAGAAGGCACGAACATTATTTTGGATGCAAATATTGTTTTTTGGCTTATATAATGCACTTGTATCCTATACCGTCATCTCACACGAAGTTTTAGGGATTCAAGCAGTGTTTTATGGGTTAGCTGTTGGAATGCATTTTACTGCCGTAGCCCATGATTTATGGAGGGAATACGAAGATATATATAATCGAGTAGGAAGATATGTTCTTGCTGCAGGAATTCTTATGGGATGGATCTTTGGTGTTAACGTTTCCCTTCCACCAGTAACAGAAACAATCATTTTTGCTTTTATATCAGGTGCTATGATCTTAAACGTTTTAAAATATGAGCTACCTCCAGATGAGGAAGCCCATTTTCCGACATTCGCCATTGGTGTTATCTCCTATACCTCGATTACGATGTCTTTAAAATTCTTCTTTCAATGGTAAAATGAGTTTTTACTAATAACGATAACTGCTATACTAATGAAAAAGGATTTTTAAGGAGTAACGTATGTTCGATCCAACAATATACGATAATTTAAAAGTTGTATTAGAAGGTAAAATATATGAGCATGATTTTTCGGGTGATATTATAATTACAAATCGTGAAGATATTGTAGATCTAGCTACGATGTCACGTATGTTTTCCATAAAATTTACCCTTGCTTCTTCTCAGTTCAAACACCAACATTGTGAATTGGTGCTTTCCAGTACAATGGAGGACTTTGCAACAGAAATGCTTGACGAAAATGAGCACGATGCGGGTTGTAGCTTGTACGTCTATTTCCATTCGAAAATACGAGATGTCGAAAAAGATTGCTCGACCATTCAACGACACTTAAATATGATCTGGAACGGAAGACCAATGATCACCCAAAAAGTATCTTTTCTATATGGGAATGATGATACGCTTCTAAATGAAACGAAATTACATTTCAACCGTAAAATTAATGAAGAACAAATACAAGATGTTCCCTCACTCCTCGATTATTGTATACAATCTCTAACGTTCTTTCATAAACATTATAAGAGATCCAATTAGTTAAGGGTAATACAAAAGATTGCTTTTTACTTTATGAATCAACCTCTATGCAATGAGTAGAGACGCTGCATTCCCTTAAAGACCACTATAAGTGGTTTTTTTATATAGCTTTTGGGACACCCTCTGCTTGATAGTGGTGTTATTGCCGGAATTTTCTCCATAAAAATTAGATTTATGTTAAAATATGGTTAATATATTCATAGATTGAAGGTGGTTTATATTAGTTTTAATAGTGATGTTATTTTAGAAATTAGAGGGCTCTCTAAAAGTTTTGGCTCAAAGAAAGTTTTAAGCAATATTGATTTAACTATTAAGAAAGGAGAAATTATTGGCTATATTGGACCGAATGGTGCTGGTAAAAGTACAACAGTGAAAATAATGCTCGGTTTAATCGATCAGTATCAGGGTGCTATTCATATTTTTGGTCAAAGTATTGCTAACAACCACACATATAAAGCTCGTATAGGTTATGTACCTGAAACTGCTGATATATATGAAAATTTAACTGCTTATGAATATTTAATGTTTATTGGTGGTTTATATGGATTAGACCAGAAAGACATTGAAAGAAAAGCAGAAAGACTGGTTGAATTATTAGGGATTAAGGAAGCATACAATACGCGTATTACATCCTTTTCAAAAGGAATGAAACAAAAGGTTCTTATTATTGCTAGTCTTTTACATAACCCAGATTTGTTATTTTTAGATGAACCATTAAGTGGACTAGATGCTAATAGCGTTATGATTGTAAAAGAGATCCTTGCACAACTAGCATCTGAAGGAAAAACAATTTTTTACTCATCTCATATTATGGATGTCGTTGAAAAGATAAGTCATCGTATCGTACTCCTACAAGATGGTAAGCTCGTTGCTGATGGTAGCTTTGAAGAACTAAAAGGTCATAATATGGAAGGAACGCTGGAGGAAATATTTAATCAACTAACTGGTTTTAATGAGCATAAACAAATAGCAGAGAATTTTGTCTCCATCGTCAAAGAGGGATAACGTATGAGAGAGTTTCCTACATTAAAATTTATAGATAAATTCAAATGGCTTTTTATAAAAATAGGCGTTGATTACACTACGATGAGACTAATCCTTCAAGCTAAACTTCTCATGGACCGCCGCAGAGTTCCAACTGTTTTTAGTAATAATGCAGCCAACAAAAAGCAAACTGACTCTAATCAATTTATCAAGTCTCTCTGGATTTATGCGCTTTTAGGGCTTATACTCATTCCATTTATATTAATGGATGAAAGCTACATTTTTTCAATGAGTATTGTTTTTGCAATATTAATGTTTTTTCTGATGACATCAATGATCTCTGATTTCTCACAAGTTTTACTAGACTTACGTGATAAAAGCATTATTAGTACGAAGCCTGTAGATAAACGAACGATTAATGCAGTTAAAATTGTTCATATTTCTATTTATATGTTCTTTCTATGCGGAACGATTACGGGCATCCCACTTCTCGTGAGTATATTTGCACAAGGGTTTGGCTTCTTCTTCGTTTTTATTACATCGATTATATTAATCAACCTGCTCATTGTTGTCGTGACCGCTTTACTTTATATCCTTATCTTAAAAATGTTTGATGGGGAAAAACTAAAGGATATTATCAATTATGTACAAATAATATTATCAGCTACCATCATTATCGGTTATCAATTAGTGATCCGTTCATTTGAGTTAATCCATTTAGATCTTAGTTTCGATCCTCAGCTGTGGCATGTGCTCCTCCCACCGGTTTGGTACGGTGCTGTATTTGAAATTATTTTCATGAGTAATCAACACATTTATTTTATTATTTTTTCTCTTATTGCTATTCTAATGCCGTTTATTTCGATTTTCATTTATATAAAGAGCATCCCTTCTTTTGAGAGAAATCTAGAAAAATTAATGAGCGCTGGCTCTGAAAGAAAACAGAGACTTCCATATATTGTCCATACAATCGGGAGTTTGATATGTCGAAATAAAGAAGAAAAAACCTTTTATGATTTTACGAGAATCATGCTAAAAAACGAACGGCAATTTAAATTAAAAATATATCCATTGATTGGCTTTTCGTTTTTATTTCCGTTCATCATGATATTTAGCCAAATGAGAATGACATCATTAGAGGAAATTGCGAATAGTCAACAATATTTTTCTATTTATTTTTCGGGATTAATGATTCCTACAGTCGTTTTAATGCTAAGGTATTCTGAACATTATAAAGGAGCATGGATATTTCGAGCGTTACCTATTAAAAGCATTGCATCCTTAAATAAAGGAGCACTAAAGGCTTTTCTCGTACACTTGTATTTACCGGTTTTTCTTTTACTAAGCGCCGCTTTCCTTTATGTTTTCTCAACAAGAATTTTATTGGATTTACTCATCTTTTTCTTAAGTGTACTAATTTACATCGTGATATGCTTTAAAGCCCTTAATACGAATAGGTTATTATTTTCCGAAACCTTTGAAGTTTCACAACAGCAAGGTACAGGTATGGTGCTCCTCCTCTTTGTTCTCGCTTTTTTCTTTTTTATCGTTCACTTCATTGTGTCATTCATACCATTCGGGATATATGTGTATGGAGGAATTTTATTAATATTGAATATTATATTTTGGAAAAAATTATTGTAGAAGAGGGATTGAAAAAGGTGAATATGACGAGGGCACTGAAAAAGTACTTATTCATTAAATATCAGTTATTATTATAAGTTGCACTGTATATAGTGAATTGATGATCCCTGCACAAGCTCGCTTTCCGTGGGCGGCTGGTGAGCCTCCTCAACCTGCGGTCTTTGGGGTCTCACCCCTGCCTTTGATCCCACAGGAGTCTCGCTTGCTCCAGGCTCATCAATTCGTTCTTAAATTATGGATTATGCATATTAATACACGATACAATCATAATTTTCAGTTTTTCAATGGCCTCAAAGAACACCACTTTTTCAGTGCCCTCGAATATGACCTTTTTCAATCTCATAAATTTTACTGTGGATTTTTTTCGATGCTAATTGTTATTTCTGTATCTTCTTCATGATGATCATGTGCTGGATTTGTAACAAAGCAAGCAATGATTAGCCCAATTAAAGAAGTAATAGTTATTACCATAAATGCAACGTTGACACCATGGATATCAGGATTACTGACATTTGTCGCTACATGTGATGTTGTCGTCATTACAGTGACTAAAATAGCAGTGCCAATGGAAGCGGCTACTTGGCGCATCGTATTTGTCATCGCAGTTCCATGTGGGATTAAATGATTTGGCAATTCATTTAAACCAGCAGTTGTTGTAGGCATCATCACCATTGATAGCCCAAACATACGGATAGCGAAAAATATTGTTATGTAAGCAAAAGATGTTACTTCATTCAAGAATGAAAATGGAATTGTTGTAACCATGATAATCGCTAATCCTATAATAGATAACCACCTTGCTCCAACCTTATCAAAAATTTTGCCTGTAATTGGTGACATAAAGCCAGAAACTAACGCCCCAGGCAAAATGGCTAAACCTGCTTCGAAAGGCGTAAAGCTCCTCATATCTTGCATATACAGTGGAATCAATGTCTCTGAACCTATTAGTCCCATAAAAACAATCATACCTAGAATAGTAGTGAGGGTAAATATTTTGTATTTAAAGACACGGAATTCTAGCATTGGATTTTCAAGTACGAATTGTCTAAAGATAAATAAACAAAGAGTAATAATACCAATAGATAATGACATAATTGTTAGCCAATTAGACCATCCATAGTTTCCAACTGCTGTAAACCCGTATAATAAACCTCCAAAGCCGAAGGATGAAAAGATAACGGATAAAATATCTACTTTTGGATTCTTTAAGTCTGTCACATTTTGAAGCTTAAAAATTGAAATAACAATGGACAGTAATGCTATCGGTAATATAATGTAAAACAAAACTCTCCATGAAAAATGAATCATAATAAATCCAGATAAAGCAGGACCAATTGCAGGGGCAAAAGAAATAACTAGCCCTACAAGCCCCATAGCCGCTCCCCTTTTGTTTCTAGGATATACTAACAGGAATACTGTTTGCATTAGTGGCAGCATGACACCCGCACCTGCAGACTGAATAATTCTGCCAGCAATTAAAGTCCCGAAGTTAGGTGCTAATGCACAAACAATTGTTCCAACTGAAAAAATCCCCATTGCCGCTATAAATAACTGTCTCGTCGTAAATTTTTCAATAAAAAAAGCACTGATTGGTATCATAATACCTGAAACGAGCATAAAGACAGTCGTTAGCCATTGTGCTGAATTTGGTGAAATGTTCATTTCATTCATAATTGGTGGGATTGCAGTAATCATTAATGTCTGATTTAGAATCGCTATAAATGAGCCTGCTAATAATAATGTGGTAATCAACTTCTTATTATAGGTTGATGACATATGTATTACACCGTCCTAGCTGATAAATGTATACAGTTACAAGTCGAGAATATTATCATATTAAACTATTTCGAGTTTAGAAACAACTAATTCAAACCGCTTTGAATCTTGTCTTATTGATTTTTCTATCTATATTATTTTTACCTTTAACTTTTAGCCTATTAGAGTGCTGTAACCATTATCTATAAAGATTCAAAACTAATTTTACGAAGCAATTTTTAAGTTTTCTATTACACACAAAAAAGAAGAAGGTGTGCCATAATAATAGATCCTTCAAGGCTACACCCGCCACTCGACCGATAAGAAACAAATTATAGTAGGCTTAGCAGCTTCTCAAATTGCAGTGGGACTGGAATAGGTTAATCCTTCTCCATGCATTGAGGGAGACCCAACAGGTAAAAAATACACTATTGAGTCTCCCTCTTTTTACAATTTATACTTATTAAGTGAAATTCATTAATATGGTCTTACAATTACAGCTCCGATTATGACAAGCAAAATGAAAAATACTACAATCGATGCAAATGTTAATCCTCTTGCTGGTGTCTCTTGACCTGGAGGGCATGCTTCCTTTCCTACGTGACTCATTTATTTCAGCTCCTTTATTCTTGTTTTCAATGTAGCATATGCGGAATTCCCAAAATGTGTTTGGACGTTTAAGTGATTAGGCTTAATAATTGCCTCCTTCCCCGCTACGCTTATAAATAAAGGGATTTTGTTATAAGTGTTGAATAAATAATTAAGCATAAATTCCTTGTATAAGGGTATATCACATTTACAGAATTATTCAAAGGGGGAATATGATGCAAGATTTAAAAGATACGATTAAGGAAGTTATATATGCTGTATTACCATTAACGATTGTCGTAATTATTCTTCAATTTACAATAATTTGGCTTCCACTAGAGGCATTTTTGCAGTTTCTAATAGGTGTTGTTTTAGTCAGTGTTGGATTAGTGCTATTTTTACTAGGGGTACATGTCGGCCTATTACCTGTTGGGGAAATGATAGGTTCTACACTACCGAAAACAAAAAAGTTATCCATTATACTTTTTTTCGGTTTCTTATTAGGTTTTGTTGTGACAGTAGCCGAGCCAGACGTAAGAGTACTAGCATTACAAGTTGATCAAGTATCTGGTGGTGAAATATCAAGAAATATTTTAGTATACTCTGTTGCACTAGGAGTAGGTATTTTTGTCATGTTAGCGATGCTCAGAATTGTGTTTAATATTAGTATTACATATTTACTTGTAGCTGGTTATGGAATTGTATTTCTACTAGCAGCCTTCACTCCTGCAAGCTTTATACCAATATCATTTGATGCTGGTGGTGTGACGACTGGTCCAATGACGGTGCCATTTATTTTAGCATTAGGGGTCGGAGTCGCATCAGTTATTAGAGGGAAAACTTCATCAAGCGATAGTTTTGGCTTAGTCGCATTAGCATCTATTGGACCAATAATTGCTGTTCTTATATTAGGGGTGATTTACGGATGACCATTCACGTTTTCAAAGGTTTTGGAGATGTTTTGTTTGAGGTTACATTTGCATTAGTTCCATTAATTATTTTCTTTCTATTTTTTCAGTTTTTCTTTTTAAAATTAGAAAAACAAAAATTAATCAATATAGGTAAAGGTATGATTCTGGCATTTCTAGGACTAGCTTTCTTTTTACAAGGTGTACATGTAGGCTTTTTCCCTGTCGGTGAATTAATAGGAGAAAAAATTGGAAGCTTAAGTTATAGTTGGATACTCATTCCAATCGGCTTTGTTTTTGGTTTTGTGGCAACATTTGCAGAGCCTGCAGTTCGGATTTTAAATCACGAAGTAGAAAAAGTTTCTGGTGGGTATATTTCACAGAAAGTGATGCTCTACACGCTATCAATCGGAGTAGCCATTTCCATTGCTGTATCTATGGTTCGAATATTAGCTGGTATTCCATTATGGTATTTTATCATCCCTGGCTATTTAATCGCTTTAATAATGATTCGATTTTCTTCGAAAACATTCACAGCAATTGCATTTGATTCTGGTGGTGTTGCAACCGGCCCTATGACAGTGACATTTATTTTAGCAATTGCAGTTGGTTTTGCAACAGTAATTGAAGGTCGTGATCCTCTTATTGATGGTTTTGGAATGATTGCATTAGTTGCGCTATCCCCTATTCTATCTGTTTTAAGCTTAGGGTTATTATATGAAGGAAAGGGGCGTAAATCGGATAATGAAAAAAGTAATTCAGAAGCATAAACTAATTATTACTATAGTAAAAAAGGGCTTTGCAAAAAAAGTAGTAGGTGCTTCGAAACAAGCTGGTGCTGAGGGGGGTACGATATTACTTGGACGAGGTACTGGTGTACATGAAAACAAATCATTTTTAGGTATTCCCATCATTCCCGAAAAAGAAATAGTGCTTTCATTAGTACGGAATAATGTAGAAGAAAAAGTGATTGAAGCAATAACAAAAGAGGCAAAGCTTCATCAACCTGGAACAGGATTAGGTATTGTAATTCATACTAAAGCAGTGATCGGAATATGCCATTTGTTAGGTTTGGAAACATCTTTGGATGAAGTGATGGAAGGAGATTCGAACGTCATGGATACACAAAAAATAAATTACGATTTGATCGTTACAATAGTAAACAAAGGTAACTCTGATAAAGTTGTTCTTGCTTCAAAAAAGGCTGGTGCGGAAGGTGGAACTATTATTTCAGGACGAGGTACAGGCATTCACGAACAAGCGAAGCTACTAAATATAATGATAGAGCCTGAAAAGGAAGCTATCCTTACACTAATTGAACGTAACAAAACAGAAGCGGTGTTAGAGAAAATTAATGACGAGGCTGGATTAAATAAGCCTGGAAACGGAATTGCCTTTGTGTTGGATGTTCAAAAAACTATCGGAATAAATCATATTTTAAATAGACAAGTTAATGAACATTTAAGTGATAATAAATAGTGAGGGTTTAATTATAGTTGAAACCTCTTCGTTTAGAAGTGTCTCCCCTAACTATGGATGAATAAGGCATTACCTTCACTCGCTGCCGTTACTTAGAGGTTGACTTAAAAGATAAAATCTTTTGAGTCAACCTCTTCTTTTTGAAAATATTACAAAATAACTTGAACTGTTACAGAAGTGTGTGTTACTGTTTATATAGATATAAACACATAAACAGTGGGTGATCATTTTGAATTGGAATCATTGTACACAATTAATCAAGTTTGAATTAAGAAATACCCCGTTTTATAAGTACTTATTAAATATAGGTGTTGCAATTATCTTCGGCTGGCTTTTTGCTGATATACTATCTAACTATTTCACCGAATCACGATCAACGCCCGTCATTGATATGCTTCTAATCATTGGTATTTCAGCTAATAGCTATATGTTTCGTGGCTATCCCTTTTTTCTTAGGGAAGTTAATAATAATCTCTATATTGCACCAATACAAATACATTTAAGACAGCTACCCTTTTCTGAGAAAACGCTAATAGTGTCTAGATTATTATCAGGATTTATATTTTCTATCATGTCCAGTATTTCTTTTATTGTAATATTACATATTTTTCTAACTACGCATCATTTGGCACAGATAGTATCTTTTTCTATTTGCTGGTTGATGCTCGTGTTATCTTCTTCATCATTTGTTACAGCTGCTGAACCAGGTTCTGCAATGACGAAATTCTATGCGACATTTTGGACATTTTTTATCGTGTTCTTATTCTTTGGAGCGAGTACGTTAATACAACGAATAACAGGTCATTATTTTTTTGAGTGGTATCTCATTGGGACGAAGGAAGCCCCTCTCCTGTTGACTATTATCATTCTCGTACTGTCGCTTCTACTATTTAGGCTATCGTTATATTACATGAATAAATATTTAAGTGAGACAGACTACCATATATAGAGAGGAGAATGTTCCACAATGGTACTAAAGCTAACATTATTCGAATGGAAACAAACCTCTATTTGGAATTACATATTAATCACCGTAACAACAGCCGTTTTTGCTACTTTTGCTTTATTTATTATTGGTGATGGTAACGTTAGTAGAAGATGGATAGCTCTAGATACGTTATATATCGTGCTTGGTATTGCTATTCAAATTTGCCGGCACCCTTCCTTTGTTCAACCAACTAGTCAAAAAGGTAGTGACATTCACATTTTAATGAGAAAATTACCTTTAAAGAATAAAGATATTTTGTACAGTCGATATCTAAATAGTACAGTACTACATTTATGTGTCTATACTGTCTTTTTCTTAATTATACTTCTATTTAGCACTTCATTTTTTGATTTGGTCGAGACAAATTATCTACAAGTGCTTCTCTTACTCGTATGTGCTGGCGTATTCATAAGTAGTTTGTATGCAGCAATGGAGTCTGGTGTTAACATAAAACCAACTGCTTTAGCGGCTATTGGAGGTCTTCTTTCCATACCAATCTTGATACTATTAAACATATTATACGCTATAACGGATGGTGGGGTAATTGTCGGTTTAATAAGGCTTACACACTACTCCCCACTCTTTGCAATTGTTTTGGCAATGGTTGTATTATTACTTAGTCTCCTTTTTTGGCAATCGCGCACAAAAAAGAGTATGAAAAGAGTAGATTTCCATGTCTAATAATTTACCAATCCATATAAATGAAACAAGCCGAATTCCAATTTACGATCAAATCGAGTCACAATTGAAGACATTAATTATTAGTGGTTCACTACCATCTGGTACAGCACTTCCATCGATTAGGAAGCTTGCATCCTCCCTTTCATGTAGTGTCATTACGACTAGACGTGCGTATCAAAATTTAGAACATGCTGGTTATATAAAAACAATTCAAGGAAAAGGTACATTTGTTTCATTAATCAATTCCGATGAACAACACACGCAAAAACAGCTTGCTGTTACAAATGCGATAAAAGAAGTAATATCAATTGGGAAAAGCTATCAATACTCAAAAAAAGAATTACTTAGCTTGTTCCATAAACTATTGGAGGAGGAACTAGATGATTAAATTAAATGAAGTGAAGAAGCAAATAGATAAAAATATTCAAATAGGTCCACTTACCTTTACGATAAATCCAGGAACAGTAACAGCATTAATTGGCAATAATGGAGCTGGTAAAAGTACGCTTATACGTATGATTACTGGAATGGTATATACAGATAGCGGGAATATTAGTAGGTTTAATAATAGCTATGATGGAGAAACATGGAAAGAATTTATAGGATATGTCCCACAAACAATTATTGGATATGAAAGATTTTCATTAAAACAAGTGTCAGAACTTCATGCCATTTCCTTTAAGAGCTGGGATAAGAATACATTTAGTAGATTGGTAGAAAAGTTCGACATCCCTATAACAAAACGTTTTGATGCCTTATCTGTCGGTATGCAAAAAAAGGCACTATTTATATTAGCACTCTCTCATCATTCAAAATTACTTATTATGGATGAACCATTATCTGGTGTAGATATTGAAGGACAAGAACAGATGAGGCAAGAATGGATAACTTATTTAGAGGAAGATCCAAATAGGTCGATTTTATTTGCAACACATGTTCCAGATGAAGTGAAAGAATTTGCAGATTATATTGTTTGTATGAAGGATGGTACAATCTCAAACAGTTATGAGAAGGATGACCTTCTACAAAAGTTTAGAAAGTATTGGGTTAATACAAAAAATGATAAAATTCGAAACTTTCCTGGGGTAATACACGTAGTATGTAATGGAACCAATTATGAAGTATTTTCAGATAATATCGAGAAAACAGAGGAGTCCTTTAAAAACGAAAATATTGAAGTGATATCTGAACAAAATGTTCATTTCTCAGATACTTTACGCTTACTTTTAAAGATGAAAGGAGAATTTAAATGAGTTTAGTAATCAAAAACTTACAAAAGAATTTCGACAAGCATACTGCTGTTGACAACATATCTCTCCATGTTGATAAAGGAGAAATGTTTGGGATGCTTGGTGCGAACGGTGCTGGTAAAACAACTACCTTTCGAATGATATTAGGTTTACTTGATCCATCGGCAGGAACAGTTACTTGGAATGGTTCCCCAGTAACATATAAAAGAACTAGTTTAATAGGTTACTTGCCAGAAGAAAGAGGTTTATTCCCAAAATTAACTGTAAAAGAACAACTCCTTTATTTAATGAAACTTAAGGGGATGCACAAGCAAAACATTATAAGGGAAATGAAGCATTGGTTAGAACGGTTCCAAGTTGAAGAATATGAAAATAAGAAAATTGAAGAGCTGTCAAAAGGAAACCAACAAAAGATTCAATTTATGGCTGCTGTATTACATAAACCAGAATTGCTCATTCTTGATGAGCCATTTAGCGGATTAGATCCAGTAAACTCTGACATGTTAAAGGCAGCTGTGTTAGATTTACAAAATGCAGGTACTACAATTGTATTTTCTAGTCATCAAATGAGAAATGTAGAAGAACTCTGTGAGGACCTTATCATGCTAAAAAAAGGAAAAGCAGTTTTACAAGGAAATTTACGAGAAATTAAACGCTCTTATGGAATGAAAAGTATTAGCATTCGCGCAGATTATAATCTCGATTTTCTCTCTTCTGTCCCTGGAGTGTTATCTTTACAAAAAACAAAAGACGGTGCTACTGTTAAAGTGGAGAATGTAAGCATCGCTGAAGACCTATTTCGATCAATAGCAGAAAAAGGCTTTGTAAGAAAGTTTGAGGTCGAAGAACCGTCTTTGCATGACATTTTTATAGATAAGGCTGGTGGTGATCAAGATGAATAATTTTTGGACGACAGTAGCCCATACAGCGGGAAGACGTATAAAATCAAAAGCGTTTGTTTTTAGTAGTCTTTCAATGGCCATTTTAATTATCGCATTAACAAATATTAATTCTATCATTGATACATTTTCTAGTGATAGTGAACAACAAATTGAAACGATCGCAGTAGTTGATAATACGGATAATGAACAATTCTCTACAATGCTGGCTTCTTTTGAGGAAGGTAACTTTCAATACATTGAGTACGAGAATGATGACGTAACAGCTGCGGTAGAAGATGCAAGAAATGATGAATTTACATATGTGCTTTCTTTATCAGGAAAAGCAAATAGTCTAGACGCTGAGTTTTTCGGAAATGGTACTGATTTTTCTGTCGGTAATCACGTAAATCAAGATGTTCAACGTGTAAAGGAAGCGATTGTAACGAATGAGTTAGGATTAAATGAACAGGAGCTAGCGTTGATCTATTCCCCAATTTCCTTTACTGAATCACCGTTAAATGAAGGTGGAGAAGTTCAGACTGTAGAATCACATATGCAAGCGTACTGGATGGTTTATGCTCTTGTTTTTGCGATTTATTTAATTGTTATCACTTTCGGTACGATGATTGCTACTGAAGTAGCTACAGAGAAATCATCACGAGTCATGGAGCTTATTGTCTCAAGTATTAATCCTGTAACTCAAATGCTCGGGAAAATTATTGGTATTGGTTTTGCAGGTTTAGCGAATTTACTCATCATCATTGCTGCTGCTATCATTGGCTCACAAATGAGTGGTGATGATTTGATTTCGATTTTATTTAGTGAGACTATTGACTTTACACTAATCGCTTATGCTTTGTTATTAATTGTTTTAGGGTACTTTGTATACGGTGGTGTAGCAGCGATGCTAGGGGCATTGGTTAGTCGAGCTGAAGAAGTTAACCAAGCGCTTCAACCACTTATTTTCGTTGCAATGATCGCATTCTTTATTGCTATTTTTGGTCTTAATACACCTGATACGACGTTCATTCAAGTGTTATCTTATGTACCATTCTTCACACCACAGCTACTTTTCTTAAGAATTGGAATGGGAACTATTCCAGTTTGGGAAATAGCACTCATTATCTCAATCTTAGCGATAAGTGCTATCCTTTTGAACATATTAGCTGCGAGGATTTACAAAGGTGGCGTACTGATGTATGGTAAGTTTTCGTTTAAAGCTGGTATTAAGCAAGCTTTTAGTATGAGTAAAAAAGAGAAATAATATGTTATCAAAAGAAGCTGATTCGAAGGTTTACTACCTTTGGAATCAGCCTCTTTTAAATCTTAACAAAGTTGTAGTTTTAGTAGAAGATATTATGAATACCACCCTTTTTCTTTTACTTTTGTTATGGCTTCTATGCGGTTTCCAACCTCTAATTTATCTAAAATAGTAGAGATATAGTTACGTACTGTTCCGTTTGTCAAATGAAGAATATTGGCGATCTCTTTCGTACTTTTTCCATCTGCCATATGAACCAATACTTCACGTTCTCTTTCGGTTAGTGGATTACTCTCACTATAAACTTCGTCGACGAGTTCTGATGCATAAATTCTTCTACCAGCCATGACACTTCGAATAGCATTAGCTAATTCGTCACTTGGACTATCTTTTAGCATATAGCCGTTTACGCCTGCTTTTACTGCTCGTTGAAAGTAACCAGATCGTGCAAAAGTAGTTAAAATAATTACTTTACAATCTAAGTCCTTAATGTTTTCAGCTGCATCAAGGCCACTCATAATTGGCATTTCAATATCCATAATACAAACATCCGGTTGATGTTTTTTTACTAATTGAACCGCTTCTTCTCCATTACTCGCACTACCAACGATTGACATATCTTCTTCTAAATCTAATAATGATGAAAGTGCTCCTAAAAGCATTTGTTGATCCTCAGCGATGACTATTGTAATCATTGTATCCCCCCCTCCTCTACTTGAAGATAATTTGTGTTTGGAACGAACATTTTAATTGTTGTTCCTTTATTTTTTTCTGATAAGATACTTAAATTCCCGTTTATGAACTCTAACCGTTCCCTCATTCCTTGTAAGCCACTACCTCTAGATTTACGTTGTTTATCCCCAATTCCTTTCCCATCATCCTTCACTTCAACGATTAGATCGGTTTTAGTCGGTGTTATGGAAAGTTCACACGTATTAGCATCACTATGTTTAATGACGTTTGTAATCGCTTCTTTTAAGCACATACTAACGACATTTTCTGCTATTAACGATGTGTTATTTAATTGGCTAGTTCCATCAAAATGGAACTGAATATTAGCGGCTTTTAGAATTTCCTTCACTCTCAAAATCTCATCTTCCAATTTTGTCCCACGCATATCAATAACTAATTCCCGAACTTCCTGTAAAGCAATTCTAGCTGTTTGCTGTACATCTTTAATTTCTCGATGCGCTTGAATGGGGTCTTTGTTAATTAGCTTTGCTGCAAGATCACTTTTTAAGCCGATGAGTGATAGCTTTTGTCCGAGAGTATCGTGTAAATCTCTAGAGATACGTTGTCTCTCTTCTAATTTTACTAACTCCGCTATCCTTTTGTTCGCATATTCTAACTGTCCTTGCAGAATCTCTTCTTTATTTTTGTTATACGTACTAACAGGAAGAAGGATGACGGCAATAATACATAAAAAAACAAATGGCAATTGAATAATAAATTCACTATGTGTGACGAGTCCATAATAACTTGTACTAAACGTTGTAATAAGTAAAATAATATAAAGTGTTATAAATGCACTTTTCCTTTTTATGTTTCCGATAAAAAAAGCTAGAAACAAAAAGAAGTAAATATAACCAAAAAAGATACTCATCGCTGTAGAGATAGCAATTTGAACACTTGCCCCTAAATAAACAAGCCATCCTTTTGAAGCAAAGGACAGCACGTAGCAGATAAAATATCCGCTAATCATGAGTATGCCGATAACAATTTGAGGAGTCGAAGAATCTTGAACAATAAAATAGAAGGGTAGAATATAAAACACTATCCAAACATATGGACTTAAACCTGTGTTTTTACGAAACTTCCCTGCCCATTTTTTCAAGACAATCTCCTCCTCTCCTATTTCCTCTATTATCTCATTTAATTAACCTTTTTTAAACGCTCAATTTCGGTATTTTTTAATTTGATCACATTTGTTTTTTCTAATCTTTTTATATATTGTTTTAATTGTTTAAAGCTAATGAACGATTTCGCTTCTTCATCCCAAAGACGATAACTCAATGATTTGAAGCTTTCTTTTATTGTAATAGTTGTAGCCTTTTGCAAAGGTGGTGTTGCATGATGCGCTTTCTCCAAGTTGTAGTTAGGAACTCTTGGACTTAAATGATGAACATGATGATAACCTATGTTACCAGTAATCCACTGTAAGATTTTAGGTAGTTTATAAAAAGAGCTTCCCTCTACAGCTGCCTTCACATAGCTCCATTCATGATCATTTTCAAAATATGTTTCCTCAAATTGATGCTGTACATAAAATAACCAAATACCTAGCATGCCTGAAATTAGTAAAATTGGTCCTTGAATGAGTAGGAATGCCTGCCAACCAATAAGTGCAATTAGTCCAGCATAGAGTGCAATAATGGACAAATTAGTAATATACGTATTCATTCTTTCTTTTAATTTAGCTTTTCTCGCATTAAATCGATAATCTATTAAGAAAACTGCAATTGGACCGACCACTAGCATGACGAAAGGATTTCGATATACTCTGTAAGCGATTTTCTTCCAAATAGGAGCAGCTAAATACTCCTCTACTGTTAAAATCCACATATCGCCAATGCCGCGCTTATCGAGGTTACCGCTCGATGCATGGTGTGTATTATGACTATTTTTCCATTGTTCATAAGGAACAAGTGTCAAAATTCCAGTAATAGTACCTAAGATAGCATTCGCTTTTCTATTGTTAAAAAACGATTGGTGACAGCAATCATGACAAATTATAAATGTTCGTACTACAAATCCAGCAGTAACTATTAATATTGGAATTGTTAGAAAGTATGATACGGATAGGCTCAAATAAGCTACGTACCATAGTAAAAATAGTGGTAATAATGTATTAATCGTCTGAATGATGCTTGCTCTAGTATTAGTCTTAGCATATGGTGCGACGTCTTTTTTTAACTTCGCAATGTTATCTCTACTCATAGTTTCCTCCTAATAATCAAAACTTTACATCAATAACTGAATAACTACAGTATAGATAACATTAACACGTTGTTTAAGTAACAAACGTCAGTGAGAGAACATGACAAATGTCATATGGTAAAATAATGTAAGGGGGAAGTAATAATTTGCTACTTTTTTCAATCGAGCGCTCCATACCTGAATGAAGATTCATCATCTTATCTACCTTCATGAGGGGATCTGTCTTCGAAAATGAACTATAAATCATGTTTTATCTCGCTTCAGCGGCTCGGGTTCTTTTTTTCGGGCAGCATAGGCTTTGTATGATGACCTTTAGCAGCTCGGGTTTGTTTTGTCGGGTAGCATAGACTTTGTATGATGACCTTCAGCAGCTCGGGTTTGTTTTGTCGGGTAGCATAGGCTCCGTATGATGACCTTCAGCGGTTCGGGTTCTTTTTTCGGGTAGCATAGACTTTGTATGATGACCTTCAGCGGCTTATGCCTTTTGCGAATGGACTTTAAAACATGTTTTATCTACTTTGATTAAAGCGATGCTTTTAATACTTATATTACAAAGTCATTTTCTCACAACAGTGGCAACATTATCACTCCCCATTCCCGTTCCCAAAACAAAAAAGGTGAATCAAAAGGTAAAAAATCTACCTTTTGATTCACCCTCTTGCGTATTAATTATGCCCACCACATTTCGCCAGCAGCTTCACGGATTAATACATCATTTAAATTTTTCACTGCTCGTGCAAATCCTTCGTCAACAGACATAAGCGGATCCTCGTGTTCAATACTAACTACATAGTCGTAATTATATGTTCTTAAAGCACTAATCATATCAGACCATTCTTGAATGCTATGACCACAGCCTACACTTCGGAACGACCATGCGCGTGTTTGAACATTTCCGTATGGTTGCATATCCACTAATCCATACATATTGACATTATCTTGGTCAATGTAAGTATCTTTTGCATGGAAGTGATGAATAGCCCCAGCTTTTCCTAAAATTTTAATAGCAGCTACTGGATCAATTCCTTGCCACCACATATGACTCGGATCAAGGTTAGCACCTATTGCATCGTTAGTTGCCTCACGAAGCTTTAACATCGTATACGGTGTATGAACTAGGAAACCTCCGTGTAATTCTAGTCCTATTTTTACATTATGTTGCTCTGCTAATTCGCCAATTTCCTTCCAGTACGGAATAAGTTTATTCTCCCATTGCCATTCGAGAATATCACTATATTCTGGAGGCCATGGTGCTACTGGCCAGTTAGGTTGTTTTGCATCATCGCTATCACCTGCGGTACCAGAAAAAGCGTTAACTACTGGTACATTTAAAAGTGATGCAAGTTTTATTGTTTTACGAAGCGCTGTGTCGGATTCCTCAGCAAATGCTTTGTCTGGTGTGATTGGGTTTCCGTGACAACTAAATGCACTAATTGTTAAACCTCGAGAGGTAACAGCTTCTAAATATTCTGTTCGTTTTTCCTCAGATTCTAAAAGTTCATCAATTGGACAGTGATTGTTACCAGGATATCCCCCCGTACCAATTTCGACTGCATCTAGACCTGATGCTTTCACATGGTCTAGCATTTCCTCAAATGATTTTTCAGCAAAAAGAACAGTAAATACACCTAATTTCATTTAATAGTCCCCTCCTACTTTAATGAGATAATTTGTTTCGTTTCTTGAGACTTAATTGCACCTAAAATAATCTGTAAAGACTTCATACCTTCTTCACCATCAATAAGTGGCTGCTTGTTTTCTAAAACACTTTCAACAAAATGATCGATGACATGTGTATTTGTTCTAGCACCATCTTCATTTGACTGGATTTTAGAAAGCTTGTGCTTAATTACGTGTCCATTCTTATATTCTTCAATTAATGAATGTTCTGGATCATCTTCCAAGCGAAGTGTTCCTTCTTGGCCGTAAATGATAGTACCATTATAGCTTCCAGTTACGTAAGCCCAGCTAGCAGCTAGTGTACCAATAACGCCATTTTCTGTTCTTAATACACAAACAGCATTATCGTCAACATCTGTATTTTCTTTTGCGTTTGTTTCAATAAATGAACCAACTTCACTAAAGTCTCCAAGTAAATAACGCATTAGGTCGGCTTTGTGTACACCTAAGTCACCCATAGCTCCCATATATGCTTCTTCTTTTTTAAAGAACCAGCTGCTAGCACCGTCGATACTCCAATCTTCAGGTCCAGGATGTCCAAAAGTTGTTTTAAAGCTAAAAATCTTACCCAACTTTCCACTATCAATAATTTCTTTTGCTTTTCTGTGTGAATCAACGAAGCGTTGGTTATGTGCGATCATAAGCTTTTTGTCATTTTTCTTTGCTGCAGCAATCATCTCGTCCGCTTCTTCTTGTGAAGTTGCCATTGGTTTTTCACAAAGGACATGCTTCCCTGCATTTAACGCATCGATAGAAACAGGTGCATGTAGATAGTTAGGCAAGCAAACACTAACCGCATCAACTTCAGAAAGCTTTAATACTTCTTTATAATCTGTATACGCTTTTGTATCATATAATTCAGCCATTTTTTCTGCTCGTTCCGAAACGATGTCACATACTGCTACAATTTCTACATTTTTATTATCATGAAATTCCGGAATGTGACGATTTATTGCAATACTACCACAACCGATAATTGATACTTTTAATTTACTCATTATTAATTGTCCCCCTATAGTTTTGTTAAAGTAATGTTGGCTTTTTACAGCTGCTTTCCATTTTGTAATGTTTATTTGAGTTTGATGATTCATGAATACCATGCATTACCTCAAGAACGTGCAATGCCAAATCCCCACTTGCCCTTGGGGTATACCCTTCGATAATTGCCCTTGCCGTATCTTCAAGGCCAATGCCACGTAAATTATCACTAGGATTTCCCTCTGGTTGTATTTCTTCCCACTCTTTATCACCAAGCTTTTTAATTAAGAGGGGCTGATTAAAATAATTTGGATCAGGTAAACTGATCGTACCTTTTTCACCATAAATTTCGATAAAAGGTGTTCGTGATCCGCATACATCAAAGCTCGTTGTTATTGTCGCTGTTGCCCCAATGGAAAAGTCTAGAATACCACTGACATGCGTAGGGATTTCCACTTTTATTTTTTCACCATAACGTGCTTCACTCGTAATTGTACGTTGTTGAAACGGTGTCAATACAGACCCAGCAATCCGATTAATAGGTCCAAAGATACTAATGAGAGCAGAAATGTAATATGGTCCCATATCATACATTGGTCCTCCGCCAGATTCATAAAAGAATTGAGGATTTGGATGCCATGATTCTGGTCCATTGGACATCATAAAGGCCGATGCACCGATAGGCTCTCCAATGATACCTTGTGAGATATAATTACCTGCAAGCTGTATACTCCCACCTAAAAATGTATCCGGTGCGGAAGCGACTATTAGTTGTTTTTCCTTCGCTTCTTTCAAAATACGTTTTGCATCCTCTAATTTAACAGCTATTGGCTTTTCTGAATATACGTGTTTATTATTATTGAGTGCCTCTAAAGTCACTTTTGCGTGTACATGAGGTATTGTTAAATTCAATATAATATCTATATCATGTGACGCCATCATTTCATCGACAGTATACACATGTTTGATCCCGTACTTTGTGGCTGCTTCTTTTGCTTTTTCCATGTCAATATCAGCACAAGCAATAATATTAAAAGATGAATAGCGGCTATTGTTTTCTAAATAAATGCCACTTATATTACCACAGCCAATAAGTCCGACCTTCAACGTCATGTTTACAATCTCCTTTTTATGAATACTGAGGAAGTTTATTCTTTAAATAGTTCATACTGATTTCAATACTCTCGAAAGGAGTTTTACGAGTTTGGTCTTGCTCAACTATCCACCACTGAACCCCAGCTTCAACCCCGTTGTCTAAAACAGTATCAAGATCCACTCCACCAGTACCTAGCTCTGCAAAAAATTGTTCACCATCAGTAGTCATATCCTTGATGTGTACAAGTGGTGTTCTACCCTCATACTTTTTAATCCAGTCAAGCGGAGTTTCTCCAGCTTTCGTTAACCAGTAAATATCAAACTCAGTAGATACGTTATCTGGATTTGTATCATCAAAGATGGATTCAAGTGCAGTTCTACCATCACTTAAGCGCTCTAATTCAAACGCGTGGTTATGATAACAAAGAGTAATACCTTCACGTCTACATACTTCACCAGCTTTGTCTAAAAATGAAATTAATGCTTTGTAATGCTCTTCTGTTCTTTCATCAGGTAATAAGAATGGACAAACAACATACTTACTTCCAATTATTTTTTGGTCTTCAATAACTTTGTCTAAATTGTTTTGTAACTCTTCTAACGAAACATGGCTTGAAGCAGCCTTTAAACCTAACTCATCTAATAAGCTTTTCACTTCTTGTGCTGTTAGATCACCAAAACCTGCAAATTCAACACCGTCGAAACCTAACTCTGCTACTCTTTTTAAAGTACCTGCAAAATCTTTTTGCGCTTCTTCTCGTAAAGTAAACATTTGTAATGCTACTGGAATTGTTCTCATAATAAAACGCCTCTTTTCTATTAGTTATTGTAAACGATTACAATATCAGTTGATAATGTAATTTGTTTATATACTTTTTGATTGTGGCTTCAGATTAGTCAATGACGGAATATGTACATCACTCCTTAATCTTGCTTATCTTTCATCATTTATTCTACTTTATGATAAATTACTTATAATCTTTTGTATATAAATGATATAATTAAAACATCTACTATTTTACTATTATATAAACAGGAGTTAAAAATGATAAATATTGGACTATGCAGTTATTCTTTTCATGCAAGAGCATTTTACTCAGAACATAAAACAGGACTTAGTGATTACCTTATTCGATTACAAACGGAAGGGACTTGTGAAATAATTGTAAAAGGAAAACGATATCACATTGAAAAAGGTCATCTCTTACTCATAAAGCCTGGAGACCATTATGAAATTTTGGTAAAAGATGGCCAAAATAGTGGCGACTATTTTTTAATGTGTAAAGGTGATTGGATTGACAGATGGTGGGATCGTTCTGTTAAGCACACTGTCTCTCGTATCGAATTAGATGACAAACTATTAAACATATGGAGACATATTATTATAGAACAAAGGCGACCTTCCTCTGAGTTAAATAGTGAGCTTACAAATTACTTAACTCGTGCATTATGTATTTCTATTGAAAGATCAATTAACGAAACTTCTTCATCGTATACACGACCATATGTAGTGACTAGAATGATGCGTTATATTGAAGAACATGCGTTTACGCCATTCAAAATAAATGATGTCGCTGCTCACGTTGGACTGAGTGTTTCTAGAGCTGTCCACCTTTTCAAACTTAGTTTAGATAAAACAATGATTGAATATGCGCAGGAAATTAGACTATCAGCAGCGATCGATCAAATGAAGTATACGATGTTTACGTTAGATCAAATTGCAGAAAACTGTGGATTTGGTAGTTATCCATACTTTCATAAAGTATTTCGAAAAAAATATGGTATTTCTCCTGGAGTTTATCGACGTCAAGAATAAATAAGTAAGACAATATAATAATACGTATTATAAAAACAAAAAAGAGGGTTTATATGAATAAAACGCAATTTACCGAATTAGGACTTAGTGATGTAATTAACAAGGCAATTCATGCATTAAATTACTATGAACTCACAGATGTACAAAAAGAAGTCCTTCCTTTATCTTTAGAAAATAAAGATTTAATTGTTAAATCTCCAACCGGTTCAGGGAAAACAGCGGCCTTTGCTATCCCAATTTGTGAACAAGTTACATGGGATGAAAATAGTCCTCAAGCATTAGTACTAACCCCCACTAGAGAACTCGCAGCGCAAGTAAAAGAGGAGTTTATGAATATTGGGAGATTGAAGAGAATTAAAGCACTGGCTATTTATGGTAAACAACCATTTGATCGCCAAAAATTAGAACTAAAACAAAAAACTCACGTTGTTGTTGGTACTCCTGGAAGATTATTAGATCATTTACAAAAAGGGACATTAAAAATGAATAAAATAAAGTATCTTGTTATTGATGAAGCTGATGAAATGTTTAACAGAGGTTTCTTTGATCAAGTTGATTCAATTCTAAAACACTTAGCCAACTACGATAAAGTTACTTCCATTTATTCTGCAACCATTTCAGAGGCTGTGGAACATATATCAACTAGATTTATGATAAATCCAATTAAAATTAACATAGAACGTAAACAAATAAACGCTCACCCTATATCGCAAAGTTATGTACTCGTTAATAAAAATGCTAAGTTTAGCGCTATTCAAGATGTGACTATTGTCGAAAACCCAGATAGTTGTATCGTTTTTTGTGAAACACAAGTGAATGTAGATAAGCTATACAAACAGTTAAGAGATGCAAACTATTCTTGCGGAAAAATACACGGAGGCTTACCGCAGAAGGAGCGTTTTTCTGTAATGAATGAATTTAAAGAAGGGAAATTTAGGTATTTAGTAACGACCAACTTGGCCGCAAGAGGAATAGATATAGAATCGATATCTCTCGTTATTAATTATGACATGCCATTAGATAAAGAAGTATATGTTCATAGAACTGGTAGAACAGGCCGTGCTGGAAATAAAGGAAAAGCGATCACCTTTATCACTCCTGATGAGAGAATTTTATTTCGAGAAATTGAAGATTATATTGGTTATGCCATTCCTCCAATGAATATACCGTCCGAACGAGAAGTAGAAAGGCTAAAACCTGCTTTTGAGGATAAGATGAGGAACAGACCATTAACAAAGAGAAATAAAGCTAGTCAACTGAATACGAATATTATGCAGCTTTATTTTAATGGTGGTAAGAAAAAGAAGCTTAGAGCTGCCGATTTTGTTGGCACCATTACTAGTATTCCTACAATCACATCTGATGACATTGGCGTCATTACTATTCAAGAGAGAGAAACATATGTTGATATCTTAAATAATAAGGGCCCCATTGTTTTACAAGAAATGAAACAAAGAACAATTAAAGGTAAAACATTAAAGGTTCATCCAGCAAAAAAATAGTTAGCTTATAAGCAAGGTGAAAAAAATAAATAGTTACAAATAAGGCTAGTTAAACAATACTCTTAATATACCTACGATTAGTGCAACACTACTAATCGTAGTTCCTACAATCCATTTCAAAATATTTAGGTATATGTCTTTTGTAAAAGTTTTCACATCATTTTCAGTCATATACCTTTTATCATTCAATACTTGATCCATTAATACTAGAGCTTCCTCTTTTGTAACTACCTTTTTCAACTTGGCATATTCATCTAACATCACCTTGACGTCATTTTTATATGTTTTTAAATCAACTTGTGCATTTATTTGATCTATTTCATGACGAATTTCCTCAAGTCGCACCTCAATTTCCTTGATCTTTTCATCGCCCATTTTAAAACTCTCCTCCAATCACACCTTTTTTATTTTATTGCCTTTTAAAAAAGGTGTGTGGATGAGAGCCACGATATCCGCATTTTTCCATTCATAAATTTGGTTTTTATTTACTGCTTTTCCTCATGCCAAATCATTGCCAATGTCCCTTCACCTGCATGAACGGCAAGTGAAGAGCTAATTTCACCAACAATAACCTCAAGGTTAGGTATAGTTTCATTGATTTTAGCCTTTAATTCATTGGCCTTATTTAAAACATTTCCATGCATTATCTGTACCTGCTTTATTGTATGATTATCAGATGATTGCTTGAGTAAATCTATTATTCTATTTGTTGCTTTTTTCTCAGAACGAACACGTTCTAATAGCTTTAGCTCCCCCTCTTCGTTAATAGACAAGATAGGTTTTATTTGGAGTACATTCCCTAATAAAAACTGGGCTCCTGACATTCTGCCACCTTTGTATAATTGGTCCAGGTTGCCGAGCAATATAAGATTCCTTGAACGCTTCGCTTCTTCTCTAAGTTCATTAGCTATATTTTTCACATTGTCCATTTTTTCAGTTAATTGTAGTCCCTTATATATAAGTGTTGTTATTGCATGTGAAAGTGAATAAGAATCAACAATTTCAACCTCAAATTCAGCTTGTTCCTTCCCTGCAAGCGAACTTGAAATAGTACCACTCAATTTATTAGAAATGTGAACGGCTATCGCAGAATCATATTTCTGCTTAAGGTGCTCGTATAATTCTTCAAACTTACTAACATTCGGCTGGGAAGTTTTAGGTACTTGCTTGTTTGTTCGTATTATCTCATATAATTGTTCAGACGATAAATCTACTCCATCTTCATATTCTACACCCTCTGAAATTACGACAATTGGAACAACATAAACATCTGGATGCTGTTGCAGTTCTTTAGATAAATATGCAGTACTATCCGTTACAAATGCTATTTTACCTTTACTCATAAATTTATCCTCCTCTTAATAAACATTTTCTTTTATTATACTTTGAATCTAAAATAATACCAAGTATTATTATCAGGTGCTAAAAAATAGACAATCCAGCCTATCTTTCCCCAAACTATTTCACTTTCATGTTATAGTTAGGGGAAATAGTAATTGTCATTATAATATAAGGAGTTTTAACTATGGATACAGAAATCATATTTGTGTTTATTGGAATAGGATTATTTGTACTGGCAGCCATTTTTGGAGGGCTAGGTATAACATTTTTACTAAAAAATAACAGGAAGCAAGCCATTATTTTTTTAGGCATAGGAATCACAATTATACTCATATATATCATTTCGTTTTTTGTTTTCCTCGACTAACAAAGTGTAACCCGAAGCGCAAAAAGTTGGTAGCCCATAAGCTAGTAAAAGTACCGCAATGGCTACACTACCCACGTTCCCACTATAAAATCCCCCACTTATTGTGGGTTTTTATGTGACTATGGAGGTACCATATAGTATAAGGGAGACTCAAAAGGTATAAAATCAACCTTTTGAGTCTCCCTCTTTGAAATGATCTCAGCAGCTCCATCGCAATATTTAGAGGTTGACACAATAGGCAATAATCAACCTTTTGTGTCTGCCTCTTTTCTTTCATTGCTATCATTTTCTGTAAAATCTGGTTGCTCCTTAGGGAGTAAACATGTAACAACTACACATATGAGAGCGATGACTGCTAAAATGATAAAGATGTTATGAAGACCAGCTGCTAGAAGTGCTGGAGCAACATCTGTCCCATTATTCGTTTGACCACCAATATGTTGATTCAGTACTACTCCTAAAATAGTAATACCTAAAGTCTGACCTAATGTGCGTAAAAAAGCATTAGATGATGCAGCAGTTCCTCTATTATTCCACGAGACAGAAGATTGGACAATTACTGTAAAGACTGTCATCGACAAGCCAAATCCGAGTCCAATAAAGAACATAATGATAATTAAAATGATATTCGGTGTTCCGCTATGAATGAAAGTAAGTCCAAAGGTCCCTAAGGATATGACAATAACCCCAGTTAGTGAAATTAATTTTGTTCCAAGCTTTACAAGAAAACGTCCGCTTAAAAAAGAACCTAACGGCCAGCCGATAGACATTGGTATTAGTGTTAACCCTGAAGAAGTAGCAGCAAGTAATAATACACCTTGTACCCAAAGAGGTAAATAAGCAGTTAAACCTATTAAAATCATTCCGAGCAGGAAGCCGCTAACGTTCGCAATAAGTAAATACCTGTTTTTGAATAAACGAAATGGTAGCATCGGTTCACTAACTTTTATCTGAATCCATACGAAAATGAATAAAAATAAGCATGCAATTATGATTAAAGCAATCATTGCACTATCATTCCAAGCAATTTCATTTCCGCCAGATAAAAGGGCGTATAAAAGTGCTCCCATTCCAATAATGAAGGTTACTGCACCACCATAATCTATTTTCCGTTTTCGTTTTTCAATTTTCTCCTCTAAATATTTTCCGATCAAGTACATAGATATAATTCCAAATGGAATGTTAATATAAAAAATCCAATGCCATGTAAAATAGTCAACGAAAAACCCACCGACAAGTGGACCACATATACCTGCAATCCCCCAAATTGAACCTAAAATGGCTTGCACCTTTCCACGTTGTTCATACTTAAAAACATCACCAACGATCGTAAACGACATTGGCATTAATGCTCCAGCCCCTATTCCTTGAATAGCTCTAAAGAAAATTAATTGTTCCATTGATTGTGAAAGACCACATAATCCAGATCCAATTAAAAATAGCGTAGCACCAATAATAAATATTTTTTTTCTACCGAATAAGTCCGCTAATTTACCAAAAATAGGTGTCATTACGGCATATGTTAGTAAATATATAGCAAAAACCCAGCTAATTAAATCTAATCCACCTAAATCCCTTGTAATGACAGGCATAGCTGTACTTATCACAGTTACTTCTATAGCAGCTAAAAAAGTAGCAATAAGTAATGCAATAATGATATTGCGTTGATAACGATCCATTTAATATGTCCTTTCCTATTAAAATACAAAATAGCATAACACTAGTATAGTGATATCGCATCCAATTTGAAAAGAATTATATTCATTTATTTATATTTCTAAAGGAATTAGTTGAAAAATATTGGATTTAAATTTTGAAATAATGTACAAGGGGAAGTACGTGATGCCAATTCAATTTATAGTATTCGTTGTTTTATTAAATATCACGAATGTATTAACGGTATATGGAAGCATAAAGGTGATTGGGAAGAAGATAAGTTTCATATACTGATGAACGACAGTATTGAAAGGATCAACGAAAAAATAAACTGAAAGAATGAAGATGTCACGAGGGTGACACAAAAGGTCAATTGCAACCTTTTGCGTCACCCTCCCATTTTTCTCCTCGTATTCATTGTCTTTTTAGATTGTTGACTTTTCAATTGCTTAGTTTGGTTAGTATTATTAGCACCTTTTAGTTCATTTCCTGCTTTTTTCTTCTTATTAGCTAACTGCTGCTTGATTGCATCTTGCAAACTAATTTTTTTAGGTGTATCAGACATTCATGATTCCTCCTCTTTTTACATAAAATTAGTATAATCTATTTTTAACTACTTTTGTACAAAATAAACGATGACTTTTAAGAAAAACTTTTTATTACGTAAGAATATCAATTATGAATAAAAAAATAGAATAAATATAGTAATCAAAGTATATAAATGTATAAATGCTAGAATCAAATGATATTCTAAAGGAGAATTGCGTATGAGTGCTAAAAAACAGCTCAACTATATTCAATATATTATGAGGTTATTGAAACATCCTGACGATATTATAACAGAAGAATATAAAGGGTTTCGTAAGTTTGGTATGGTCAACATTGTTATCATGGCAATTTTACTTTTTCTACACTCCATTATTCAGGAATTTTCTATTAATAACATTGAAACGATATATGATGTTCATCTATACCAAAGTGTTGTTTTTGCAATTTCTTATATTATTCCACTCATTACCATATTGTTATTTATGAATTGGGTAGCAACAAAAATGATTGACAAACAAAGTATTGCCTATTATGTAGAAAAAATGGGGGCAGTGACATTCTTTCCATCTCTTTTATTGTCTATATCTATTATTTTTTACTTTTATCATGATACTATTTTTTCATTAATGAGTTCTCTTGCATTCACGTTTATTTATATAGGCGTTTTCGTTGTCTCCTACTTATTTTCTGCTAGATTTCACTTTAAAATTTCTATGATTTTTGTCGTTCTATTTTATTTATTCTCAAAGTTCATTTACTACATATTATAATAGTAGAACTACAAGTAACGGTGCAATTATTGATACTATAATTGCACTGACAGTCATAGCAATAGAACTGGCCGCTCCCTCTTTTTCACTGCTTTCTAATGCTTTAGAAGTTCCGATTGCATGAGAAGCACTCCCTAACCCAATTCCTTTACCTAAATAATGTTCGATCCTAAATGCTTTATAAATAAATGGAGAAAAAACTGCCCCTCCAATTCCAGCTACCATTACAAAAACTGCAGCTAATGGTGCTGCACCCCCTAACGATTGCGTGATCTCCATCGCTACTGGAGTCGTGACGGACTTTGGTATTAAAGCATAAATCAACTCTTCCTCAACTTGTAGCCACTTTGCCAAATAAATACCACTAGTCAACCCAACTATGGCGCTAACGAAAATACTAGTGACAATCGGTATAAAATATTTTTTTAAAATGTCTCTTTGTTTATATAATGGAAAAGCGAGAGAGACAACCGCAGGACCTAGGAAAAATTCTATCCAGCTCCCTCCTATCATGTATGTATCATATGAAATATCAAAAATGAAAAGGAGAATGACAATAATAGTAGTTCCTAGTAAAATCGGGATAGTAAATGGTTTAGGAAATTTTTGATAAAATAACTTGCATAAAAAATAGATTGCTAGAGTAAAAAGAATGGCAATAGTCATGATATAAAATCTATTCATATTCTTTTTCCACCTTCTCCATTTTTCGTACTAGTAACTGTGTCATGATGCCCGATATAACCATCACCAAAAAGGTACTAATCAATGCAATAAATATTAATAGGAATCCTCTTCCAGCAAAAAATCCAAGATAGTTTAAAATACCGACTGTTACGGGCAAAAATAGAAGAGGCATATTTCTTAAAAGAAGAGAAGCCCCGTCTTCTAACCATTGCGGCTTTATGACTTTTGTAGTAAACAATAAAAATAATAACAACATACCAATAATACTCCCAGGAATACGAAGTTGAAATGTATGTTGAATAAAGCTTCCTAACCAAAAAAAACTATATAATATTCCAATATGTACTATAATTCGAAACAATCCATACACCTTCTCACGTTCGATAAACTCACTTATGTTAATATACGTTACTTCTAATGAACTTACAATCCAAAATCTAAAAAGAGAATGACAGTATTATGTGAAAAACAAATTTATCATTTAAACCGACGTTAAATAAAGTGACTACAGAGTAATTAAAACAAAGAGGGTGAGGAAAGTGATCATAGCCATCTTTCCCCACCCTTAAATTAGCTCTCATTGAAACATCTTCTTCTATTTTATTTGCTTACGAAGCACTAGCTATATCGTCCTTCTCTTCACTAGCATCGACCACAACTGATGCAGATGCATCTCCTACTACATTTACCGATGTACGCATCATATCTAATATTCTATCAATACCTGCAACTAACGCAATACCTTCTAGCGGTAAGTTAATGGCTGTTAATACCATTGTTAACATAACAAGGCCAGCACCCGGGACACCAGCAGTGCCGATTGAAGCGAGTGTAGCAATTAATACAACTGTTAATATTTGGGCAAATGTAAGTTCTATTCCAAAGTATTGGGCGACAAACATAACCGCAATCCCTTGATAAATAGCAGTACCATCCATATTAATCGTTGCACCAAGTGGTAGAACAAAACTACTCGTTGATTTCGAAACCCCTAAATTTTCTTGTGTGTTTTTCATTGTAACAGGTAGTGTACCCGCACTGCTACAAGTGGTAAAGGCAACAGACGCTGCTGGAATAATTCCTTTAAAAAACTTTAGGGGATTCATTTTCCCTAACGTTTTTACAGTAAATGAGTAAGTAAGGATAATATGGACGAGACACGCAACAGCCATGGCAACTATAACTTTAATTAATGGCATTAAAACAGAAGCGCCATACTCGCCGACTACTGGTGCAAGTAAACCAAATACACCAAAAGGTACGAGAACCATAATCATACCAGTAATTTTGTACATTACTTCTGCAAAGCCCTCAAAAAAGCGTTGTACTGGATCTGCCTTTTCACCAGCTACAATAATACCTATGCCAACAAAAATTGCAAAGAAAATCACTTGTAATATAGCCCCACTAGTAAGTGCAGCAAATGGATTTGTAGGTACAATATTCAATAATGTAGATATAAATCCTTCCGTTTCAGCAGGGTCAACGGTATCTCCATTTAATGCTACATCTAAACCTGATCCTGGAGAGAATAAAAATCCTGCTGTAAGTCCGAACGTAATTGCAATTAATGTAGTAAATAAATAATAACCAATCGTTTTTCCACCAAGTCGTCCAAGCACTTTTACATTTCCGGCACTAGTAACACCTACAATAATAGTCGACAAAATTAACGGGATGATAATAAATTGAATAAGCCGTAAAAACAAATCTCCTAACGGCTGTACAACTGACGCTCGTTCACCAAAAATAAGACCGACAATCACAGCTAATATAAAAGCAATTAATATTTGCCAAACGATACTCTTCTTCACTTTACCGCCCCTTTCTTAATTTAGCGCAAAACGATCAATCTACTCTCTTACACTATCCTCCCTTCATAGAACACATAAAATGTAAGCGCTTTAATATATATTTATAAAAACAAATTAGCTTTTATACTAATTTGTTTAAAAAGAAAGTTCATTAGATTTATATTACTTCTATATTATTAATGGTTTACCTGTTACACTTTTTTAACATTCACTAATTGTTCACTTTTAATGGCTTCCTTCTCTTCTGTAAGCCAGTTTTTTGAAAAGTATATAACAATTGCAGCAACCATTGAAATACACGCCATAATGGTATACATGACGTTTCCACCAACTGCATCAAAAATAGCTCCCCCACCAAATGAACCAATGATTGCAGCTAAGCCACCGAAAGCAACACCTACTAAAGCTTGTCCTGTACTTCTTAGATGATCAGGAACCATTTTAACAATAGTTTGGACTGCAATAATCCAAAAAGCACCAAACGTAATGGAATGGCTTAATTGCAGGAAAGAAGTGATGACTGGAGATTCTACTAACGAATATGATAGCCATCTAAGTGAGTAAAAAAAGGATACCCACCCTAATATTTTTATAGGGTTAAAACGATCTATATGTTTAGATAAATAATAAAAGACTGGTATTTCACTTAATGCTCCTAGCATCCAAGCTAAGCCGACAATGGTTTCTATTGCTCCTAAGTTTTGCAAATGCATGCCGAGCATAGCATCATTCATTTTATTAGGAATACCAATTAATAAAATAACTCCTAGGAACATCAGCAATCTTCTTTGCTTTAAAAGCCCTGATAGAGAGCTTAGTTTTACAGTATTAGCTTTTTCTTTACGGTCCTTTAATAAAAACAAAAAAGGATAAATGCATAAAAGCGTTAACCAAAATAAAATGTACAGTTTTTCTATACCTACATAAACAATAATTGGTCCAGCAATAAGAGCAGTGAATGCAAATCCTAATGACCCCCATAACCTAATGGATCCATAATTACCTTTCCCATTTTGTTTGATGGTTGAAAAAATATAACTATCTATTAAAGGGGTACACGCTGAAAAGAAGAAGAACATAAAAATTGTAGAGAGAAACACTAAAATAAATGAACCTGTGAAAAATAGTCCAATACTTGCAATAAATACCATAAAATACAAGAAATATAATAAGTATTTTATACTTTGGAATTTATCACTAATAAATCCCCACATTGGCTGTGCAAAAATACCAACAAATGGGCCTACTCCGATTATAAGTCCAATCTCCACCCCTTTAAATCCTTGTGCAGATAAATAAAGTGGTAAATAAGGCATTAAAATTGCACCACTAGCAAACTGGAACACAACAACTGCTTTTAAAAAGTATAATTGCTTGGTTTGATCAATCACCCATATCCTCCATCTAACATCGAATCTATCGTTGATGTCATAGTTGTTAAAATAACGATTATTTATGATATCATTAAATTTATAAATGGAAATATTAATTTTTTTAAAACGATTTCAAAGTTTGATATCGTGTTTTAAAACCATCATAGTTTATATGATAATTGTTACATTGCCTATTTTATTTTGATATAATAAAAGACAGTGAAACATTTCTGTATAGTTGTAGCATGAAGAAAAGAGGTGCAGTTTTTTGGATTTAAAAAGAGCTTATGAGATATTAGGAGTTACCTATAAAGCACCAATTGAAGAAGTGGAAGAACAATTTTTCATATTGATAAAAAGTCATAAAACACAGCTAGAAACAAATGTAGACAGTCAAAATCTCATTAATATTGATGAGGTAAATGAGGCATACGGTACAATAAAAGAATATTTTGAAAAGCTAGAAAAAGAAAAGCGGCAACAAGACGCTCCACAGAAAAGTGCATTTCGGAAAAAACTAGAGCACATTTTGTATTACTATAAATTCCACATAATAGCTGGGATTTTTATTCTTGTTGTTACAGTAGTTATTACCTTATCAACAATTGAACAGCGACAGCAGCAGGCAATTATTGATAGTCTCCCTCCTGCTGATTTAACGATTAACATTTATGGACAATTTAGAAACATTGAAAAAGATACGCTCGAAGATAACATCCTAACAATGTTTCCGGAATGGGAGCGAGTAGAAATAAAGGTAACTACATCTCCAATAGAAATAAACAGTCAATTTGATGTAGGAGAACAGCAAATCAGTGTTATCGAATTGATGCACGATGAGTCAGATGTTTTCATTGTTGACGCATTTCATTTTTCAACTTTGATTGAAAGAGATATATTCCTACCATTAACATTCCTAAATGAGAATATCATTAACGATACGGACAATGAAGAACTTTTTTACGCTTCTATTGATAACGAAATTGGTGAAGCGCTATATGGACTTGACATAACGAATCACCCTATATTCATAGACAGTAATATGGATCCAACTAATAGAAATGTGGTAACATTTCATGCTCGTGGAAATGAACAAGAAAATGCAAAGAAATTTATTGAAACACTCATGAATTAATTTTAAAAATTTAACCTAGCTTCGTATAGCTAGGTTTTTGTTTTCCTAAGATCTTATCAACTATTACAGTTGCTACTAGGTGGAAACCTCTATAAAACAAGCATTTTGTGCAATGATTTTTTGGGAGTGGCTTTCTTTATTGATACGCCAATTTCTTTTAATCCTGTAACCTATTATTTTTTTTAATCCGAAAAAGACTACCATAAACGGTAGTCTTAAACGCTTTTACTATCTATTTTGTTTACGATGTTATTACTAATTGCGACTTGCGTTAAAGCAAAAGGAATAATTCCAAATAAGATTATCAGAGGTGGAAGGTGATAAATCAGCATCGAATAGATGCCGAGCAACATAAGTTGCATAATGATTGCTAATGGGGAAGAAATGCCTACTTGAATGATGGCAGCAAAGTAATCTCTTATAGGTAGGCGATAATGAATGATTACTGGGAATAAATATAACCAAAAAATAGTGAGAATGATAATGAAAAAAATAATGACTGTATACATTGTAATTTTAACTACATCTTCTGAGTAAAGAGGTATATAGAGAAAATTTAATATAATAATTCCAGAGATAGCGGTAAAAATCCACCCGTATATATTAGCAACTTTAAAGTTTTCCTTATATAACCTTTTAAATAGTTGGAGTTGATCCTCGTAATCTGATTCCCTAATCCAATGTCTAATTACCCCATATAAAGCAGCGGTTGCCGGAAATAGTCCAAGTATAATTGCACCTCTTAAAATAAACACGATCCAATAAAAATGTAGTTTTAATAATTCTAAAAGCCACTCTGCAAAAGCAAATATTTTCTTCATTCGTAAACTCCTTTTTAAGCTATCGTATGCGCATCTTTTTTTACGAGGTTTTTGGGAGTCTCCAAGTATAAGATTGGAGACTGCCCTTGTTGTTTATTTTATAGCTCCATCGGTTACACCTGCAATAAATTGTCTATTAAGTATTAAGAAAATGATAATAATAGGAATTGTTGCCATGAAAGTCCCAGATAAAATCATAGAATAATCGGTGTAATATACATCATTTAAAGTTCGTAATGCAATCTGAATGGTATGAACACTTCTATCCTTTAATACAACTAACGGCCATAAGAAATCGTTCCATGTTCCCATAAATGTGAAAATCCCAAGTGTCGCAAGACCAGGGCGAACTGCTGGAATAACAATATTCCAAAATGTTCTAAAGTTGCTACATCCATCTATTCGTGCAGCTTCAATTAACTCGAAAGGAACAGATGATTGGACGTATTGTCTCATCCAGAATACTCCAAATGCTGTTACCATAGCAGGAACGATGACAGCTCGAAGATCGTCAATCCACCCTAACCAACTAATGACCATGAAATTCGGTATTAATCCGAGTTGTGGTGGTATCATCATCGTTGCTAATAAGAATATAAATAACCCATCTCTACCTTTAAATTGCAGTTTCGAAAATGCGAAACCAGCTAAAGTACAGAAAAATAATACTGACAAGGTTACGGCTGTAGATATAACGAAGGAGTTAAATAATGCTTGAAAAAAATTAATCCTCTCAAATACCTTTGCTGCATTTTCAGCAAAAAACGGACCTGGTACAACAGCAGGCGGAAACGCATTAACTGAATTCGTTGCATTTGAACCTATAACAAACATCCAATAAAATGGGAAAATGGAAATTAACGCACTTATAGTTAAGAATACATACAATATTATTTTTGGTGTTTTCTTTTGTCCAACTTCCTTCACGAGTAACTCCCCCCTTATGTTGATTCGATTTTTTTCGTTAAGTAAAGGTTAAATAAAGAGAATAATATAATAATGAAGAATAGCATCCACGCAATTGCTGCAGCATACCCAAATGCAAATCTATTAAAAGCCTCTTGATATAAATAGAGAGCAACTGTTAACCCTTGGTAGTTACCACCTTCACCGAATAATAATGGCTCTGCAAAAAGCTGCATACCTCCAATAGTCGATTGAAGTACTGTAAAAATAATGATTGGTTTTAGCATTGGGACGGTAATATAAAATAACTGTTGAAGCTTATTTGCCCCATCAATCGTTGCAGCTTCATAAATTTCTTTTGAAATGCTTTGTAGTCCTGCAAGGTAGAGAATGGCATTATAACCAACCCATCTCCACATGACCATCACGGAAATTGCAAAATGCGTCCCAAAATAAGAGCCACGCCAATGAATTGGATCAACACCAAATAATGACAAAACATAGTTAATAATCCCATAGTGAGTACCAAACATTGCAGAGAAAACAATTGCAACGGCAACAACAGATGTAACATTAGGCATGAAAATACCTAGTCTAAAGATGGCTTTTCCTTTTAAAAACGCTTGGTTTAATAAGAATGCAATTATTAAAGCTGCAATTAGCTGTGGTACTGTTGATAAAAACCAAATACTAAATGTATTCCCTATTGATTTCCAAAATAAAGGGTCATCCGTAAATAATAGACTATAGTTTCTAAACCCTACGAATTCTCTAGTACCTAATATATCCCACCTATGAAATGATAGAAAAGCGGTAAAAAGTATTGGGAATACACCAAAAATACCAAAAAGAATAAAGAAAGGTGAAACAAATAAATATCCAGAACGTCTATCAGTCGCTTTTTGACTATAGTTTTTCTTTAATTTTCTTTTTGGCTTCTTCGGATCTGTTTGCATAGTAAAATCTGCCACTCTATACCCCTCCTTACGATATGTGTTCTCATTTAATAGAACGATCGTGTCGTTTTACGTGATGAAAAAGATTGGTAGTTTTCCGAATATTGGTAGTAATTTCGGAAACAACGTAAATAAAAGACATTCTATATATTTTATTTCATATAGAACAAAAAAGAGGCTGAAAGGATAAAGCTAAGTCGCTTTACAGCCTCTTTTGCTCCAACTATTTATCTACTAATTTGTCTTCTAACTTCCTCGTTTACATTCTCCCAAGCAGTTTCAGGATCCGTACCATCTTCAACTGTCCCTAAAGCATCTTGCTTTAACTCATTGACAGTACCGTGGTGAGGTCCCTTAATACCGGCTATAATTTGTTGCGCAGCTTCTGCATAAATTTGGCCTAATTCAGGATTCGTAAAAAATTCATCTTGTAATTCCTGAATAGAAGGATCATCATAAACGCTAGGTGTTGAAGGGAAAGGTCCACTATTTTGGAAAATACGTAATTGATTTTCAGGTGACATAACCCACGTAATAAAGTCATATGCTTCTTCCGGGTGATCGCCTTGTTGCGGTAATGCTAAGAAAGATCCTCCGAAGTTACCTGAACCTTCAGGCATAAACGTGATATTCCATAGTCCTTCAGTATCCGGAGCGTCATTTTTTATATTTTGTAGCATCCAAGGTGGTAAGAAAACAGTAGCAAAATCTCCTGCAGCTAATGCAGCCCCCCACTCAGGTGTATGACGATTAATGTTCATTGATAAGTCAGTAGCACTAACTGCTAAATCCCAAGCACGAGTGTTTTGTTCACTTTGATCACCAACATATTCAAAGTTTTCATCAAAGTATTGTATATCTCCTTGCTCACGAACAGCGATATAGAAATCAGAAATTGTATTAAACATCTTCACACCAGTTGCATCATTTAACTGATGACCCGCCTCAATGTATTCTTCCCAAGTACTCATTTGAGCTGCAACTTCTTCTGGGTCTGTAGGTAAACCTGCTTCTTCAAATAAATCCATCCGGTACGCCATTACCATCGGACCAACATCCGTAGGAACACCAATCATAAAGTCATCCTCTACGTTTGTAGCTTGGTCCCATTTAAATTCTAAGTACTCGTCTCTTAAATCACCAATTCCAAAGTCATATAGGTTGTAAAAGTGTTGAGAATTTTCGTGCATTCTGTCAAGGTAACCCTCGTCGATCGCCGTAATGTCTGGTGCTCCTGATCCAGCAGCTAAAGCCGTGATTAAGTTTTGGTGAACATCATTATAGTCACCTTCTTGAAGTTCAATATGAACGCCATCTGTATTTTCATTATACTCAGCAATCAAATCTTCAAGCCCAAAACCTGGCCAAGCCCAGAATGTTAAAACAATGTCGTCACCATCAGGCTCTGGACCAGCTTGCTCAGAAGTACTGTCATCAGTGGTATCATCATCTCCATTTGTTCCACCTGTGTCGTCATCCCCACCACCACAAGCTACCAAACTAGCAGTGAGACCAAGACTAGCAATCAAAAAACCTAGTTTTTTACAAAAGCTCTTTTCCATTACTTCTTCAACCCCTCTTTTTTAATTTGTTAAAGTAAATTTATCATTAACAATTAATATATTAACATTAAAGTTAAGTAATGTAAACGCTTACTGTTATTAATTTAATTAATTTTTTACTATAATATTTAATACCAATTACTTAAAACAGTTAAGGTGATTAACAAATGATAACTTAATGTTAGGTTACAGCATTGAATTAAGTATAATGTTATTAATAGCTACCAGTTTTTTAATCTAATATATGAGTCGAATCGATGATAATATTATTTAAATATAGTAAATATCGCAATCGTATACTTAAAATGAGGAAAATGTCGAAAAATATTTATATGAAAATCTTCATTTTCACAACATCAATTAAGTAACTTTTACTTTATAGAAACATCATATTATTAACACTAATCTAAATTTAGTGCATTTTACATTAAAATACTTCCCATTAATTTATAAGTAAATTAATTAATGAGAGGTGATTTATAATAGAAAAAACAATAAATATTATAGCTAAAAATTATTTGTTATATTATAATAAAAGTTAGTTAAACGATTAAGTAAATAAATTTTTGTAACCGTGTTCACGTTTGTCGGTTAAGGGGTGTATTATATGGATTTAGATGAGGCTTATAAAGAATTAAAGCTAGATAAAGAAGCTTCAGAGGAAAAATTAGAAGAAGTGTATATGTTATGGATTAAAAGACAAAAGAGTGAGATAGACCGTAATATTTCTAAGAATGATCAAGCGGATATTGAGGTTATAACTAAAGCTTATACAATAATAAAGAATCATTTTCTTCAAAATAGAATGGCTAGTGTTCCAGTTAAAGGGAAGTTTAAAAAGTCTTTAGAGCACATTCTTTACTATTATAAGCAACACATACTAGCTTTCGGAGTTATTACTGTTTTAGTAGTTTATGTTACGAGTACGATTATAGAGTCACGTCAAGAACAAGCATATTTAGCAAGTTTACCTAATCCTGACCTATCAATTGCTTTTTATGGAGAGTTTCGTAATATTGATACGGCTGCCTTAGAAAAAAACATCTTGAGTATCTTTCCTGATTGGGAACGGGTTGAATTTACAATTATTACATCCCCTATTGAAATGAATACTCATTTTGAAATTGGAGAACAACAAACGAGTATTATATCGCTTATGCAAGATACATCTGATATATATATCGTTGACAAATATCATTATGAAATTTTACTTAATGAAGGTGGATTTCATTCAATGGACTATATCGAACCTTTTATTGTAGAAAACTGGCAAGAAGAAAGACTGCTTTATGAAGAAGTAAACAGTAATGGTCAAAAAGAATTATTTGGGATAAATATTACATCACATTCCATTTTTAATAGAACTGGCGTTGTTCCTTACAACGAGAACATTATTACTATCCATTCGCGATCTGAAAATGAAATCTTCGTTATGGAAGATTTTATTCGTCAGTTAATTTCGGTTTCCCCCTAAAAAATATATATAAAGAAAGGACACAAGGTAACTGCCTTGTGTCCTTTCCCTATTTATAATAAGCATAAGTTGTAAGCTCAACTTTATTAAAATGGAGAAATACCACTGATAATTGAACTTAACACTAACTCATAAGTCACACCAATAAAGATCGTGTAAATGGCAAAGATGGAAAAAAGTGCAAAAATCGGATCAAAAGAAGATGTTGCATCCTCTTTGTGAGATAATAAAGTAAAAACGATAGCCAATTGGATACCAAGAAATGCAACTAGTAAAACAAAGTTTGATAAAGCGTGTACACCAGGTATCGCGAACAGAAAGTATAGTATCGATAAAGCGAGAGGAATGGTCATAAGTGAACCAAACCTACCAACTATATCATGAAATGATACTTTTACCTTCATCAAGAATAATAGTACTACGAAAATAAGTCCAACTCCTAGCATGACTAATGCAGCAGTAAAAATAAACATAATTGGAAATGTTTCAAGAAAACTGACAGGAATTGAAAACAAACCTCCAAAAGATAGCATAGCTCTTAATTGGAAGTATGTACCAAGACCAATAAGTAACGCAAATAAACCAACATTTATATATCCGAAAATAAAGTCTTTTTCTGTATTGTTCATACTTCTCTTTGAAGGTGTAATAATATTTCCTACAAGAAACTCCCAATAATTTTTTGCAAGGTCAACTGACTTCTCTACAAATTCATTCGTTGCTTGATTCGTATTTCCTCCGTTTTCTGTCTGAACTACACTATTCTCTGAAGCTAATGCAGCAGCGGTTTCATCTTTTGTAACAGGTGCACCGCAGTTTAAACAAAATTTTGCCTCTTCTGTTAGCTCGTGATTACATTTTTCACATTTCACCTTTTTCAACATCCTTTCCAATTGAAATTATTGTGATGAATACAATACTATTTTCTTTAATCACTCCATGATGACGTGTATGTACTACTAAAGCTCCTCCTTTCACAGTATACTAGATTAGTTGATATAAATGGTAACCAATTGTAAAATTTAGGAATATTGACTCCTTTATCCCTTTTTAAATTGCATATGCAGAATAATGTTAAGGACTTTTACCTATTAATATAGTTCTATACTATAACGTGTATTCCTTTAAAATATGTAGCGTTATTAAAAATATGAACTTAATGTGCAATAGGAGAATAAACCTACTGCACATTATATAATTTATAGCTCGCTTATTTCAAATGAAACAACACGATTTGTTCTAGGGTTTATGATGAAACTCCCCTCCACTACGATCCTTTCAACGTTAGATTGTAAAATAAACTGAATCGTTTCTTTTACATTCCCTGTATTCAATTCTGTTTGTTCCTTTTGTTCATAACTAACAACATGATAATTTGGATAGGCTGATTGTATGAGTGGCAATAAATATTGCTCGCTCCCCACGCTCTCTATTTCAGGTGAAACTTCAACATGTATAATTCCGGTTTCAAGATTCTCTCCTAATGCTTCAAATGCTTTTTTATGAAGCGTTATTTTACTTGTGTCATCTGATTGAAGATGATCAACAACGATAACCACCAATTCTTTTTCATTGGATAGGTTCCTTACTTTAAGTCTTTGGCCGCATTGAAACGGGCTTCCATAACTAACAGCAACTGTCATATTATTATTTTGTGACCAGCTTAAACCACAACTAGTCACTTCACCACCATCTGTCCAAGTTGCTTGACTTCTCATTGGTTGCTGTCTCCAACCATAGTAAGGATAGGCATTTTCACCTCGATAGAAGTGATAGTATTGAGGGTGGTAAAAATGAAACATGCTTTCATATTCATTTCTTAAGTAATAATCATATGGATACAAGCTTTTCTCCTCCAATCATATCGATCGCTTCATATTAAGTTATGCTTTTGCACGGTTGACCCGTTCCATATACTCCAACGCTTAAAATACGTTTAATCTAACAAAACGAGGCAAATAATAAACGAGCATACATTTATACATAAGGAAGGAAAAGATTACAATGTCTTCAAATGAATATAGAACGGAAAGAGATCCATTAGGTAAAGTGAAAATTCCAAAGAGAGCTTATTACGGATCGCAAACACAACGAGCAATCGAAAATTTTCAAATAAGTAATAAGCATTTACCTCGGTCGTTTATAAAAGCCCAAGGAATTATTAAGGTTGCTGCTGCTAAGGTAAATATTGATTTAGGTATGTTAACAAAAAACTTAGGAGAAGCCATTATCACCGCATCTGAAGAAGTAATAAACGGAGAATGGGATGACCAATTTGTTGTCGATGTATATCAGGCAGGTGCTGGTACATCACAGAATATGAATGCAAATGAAGTAATTGCAAATCGTGCTAATGAAATATTGAATAAAGGTACGCATGCAGAACGTATCCATCCAAATGATCATGTTAACATGTCTCAATCAACGAACGATACTTTTCCTACAGCATTAAACATTGCGGCATTAGAAGGAATACATGAAAGCTTAATTCCGGCCATAGATCAATTACAACAAGCATTAAACAGAAAGTCTGAAGAATTAATGTCCGTATTAAAAAGTGGGAGAACTCATTTACACGATGCAGTACCGATGAAATTAGGGCAAGAATTTGCTGGATACGCTGAGACAATAAGAAGCTTGTATGAAGAAATAAAACAAAATAGTGAGGAGCTTTACGAAATAGGTCTTGGAGGAAATGCTATTGGTACGAAAGTAAACTTGCATGAGTCTTATGCGAAGAAAGTAATTGCAGAAGTATCAAAAAGAACAAACTATCCATTTCGCGAGCCTACAAATATATTTAGTTTTATGCAAAATAGGAATGCACCACTGAGGGTGATGGGAAGTTTAAAAGAGTTATCTGTTCATCTAATTAAGATTACAAGTGATTTACGGCTACTAAGCTCAGGGCCAAGAACAGGTCTAGCGGAAATTACATTACCATCCGTACAACCAGGATCAACAATTATGCCTGGGAAAGTAAACCCAGCAATTTTAGAAATGACACACATGGTATGTTGTCAAGTAATTGGTTACGAATCGACATTATCTACTGCAGTAATGTCTGGTCAGCTTGAAATCAATGTAATGATGCCTATCATCGCATATACTTTGTTAGAATCGATTCATATTCTTGCGAATGCCATTACATCTTTAGTAGAAAAATGCATAACTGGTATTAAAGCAAATGAAGCTACATGTAGAAAATGGATGGAGGAAAGTCTATCTTTAGTTACAGGATTGAGTCCATCTATGGGCTATGATTTAGCTTCTGAAATTGGTCAGCAAGCTGAAGAAGAAAACAAAACCATTAAGCAAATTTTAATCGATAAAGGACTTAACACGAAAGAAAATATATCGGCAATTGATCCATCAAATTTTATATAATGCTGTTGGACGAGTAATTTATTTCTCAAGTAAAACCTGCGGAAATATTGACTACAATTTCCGCAGGCATATCTTCATTCATAACAACACTAGTCTTATTTAAAAGGTTTTATAAAGAATCTATATATTCATTAAAATATTGTACAGGAACTACAAGTCCAACTCTGTTACGTACACCATCTATGTCAACACGGGTAGTTGCAAACACTACCCCAATTACTTTGCCATCTTCGTTAATAACTGGACTCCCGCTATTACCTCTATAAATAGGTGCATCAATCATCAGCATTGGCAATTCACGGTTTTCTGTTAAACCAATAACTTGTCCTTTATTAGCAATAAAATTAAAAAATAACGGGTTTCCAATCACAAAAATATCCTCATTCATTCTCCATGATTCCTCAAACTCTAAAACAGGATGGACTTCTGGTTCAGTCTCGATTTTTAATATAGCAATATCAATCTCTGCATCACTCTTAACAATTTGTGTAGAATATGTTGAGCCATTCTGAAATGTAACAGTAGGTTGTCCATTATCAATCACGTGAGCATTAGTAATTATGTAACCATCGTCACTTATATAAAATCCAGTTCCTTTACTACTTGCATCGTTTACTACAACGATTGACTCTTTATATAATTGGACATCTTCATTATTGGAGAGCTCCTGTGAAATTGCTAAAAATTGTATTGAGTCTAAATTAAATAATCTTGGCCAAAGAGAAAGAACGTTACTCATCAATGCAAATGTTATGACGAGTGCAATTGTCACTTTCAAACCTTTTTTCCCTTTAGATTTGGAAGGTTTCTCCTCCTCCGGATTAAAAAACTCCTCTTTCGTATAATACCTTTCTCCGTCAAAAAATAATTCTTCCTCTTTGTTAACATGCTCTTTAGGATTTTCTTCATTATCTGAATGGTTAATGAGATTCGCCCCCATACGTTTCCATGGTGATTAGTACGATGTATTCTTTATTTTAGCAAATATATCATTGATTTTTCCAGAAATATAAAAGAAAGAGGATGAAATAAAAGGTTCTTTTAATACCTTTTGAATTCCATCCTCTAAAATAGCTCTGTTCAATGCAGAGATTTCTAAACCTAACTCAGTTTTCAACGTTAACAGCTGAGTAAGTATATAAAGCTGACCACTTCAGCACATAATCACAAATTTTTTCTCATGATATAAAACTACTATCGTCACCCGAGTGAAAAGTCTCTTTTGATAGTTCAGAAAAAACTTCAAGTATGATATCTCTTATATTTTCAATCCTTTTTTTATCGATATTATTTACATTTACGACTCCATGTTCCTTATTAGGAACATAAAGCTCTCGATTAATTTCCAGTTGTATCCAAGGAATGTAACCTACATTACCATGGGCACGTGTAATATAACCACCGGAAAAAGGCTCATTCATCGTAACGATTGGTAAATCAAATTTATCTCCAATAATGGGAGAAAATTTCGTTTCTAGTAATTGTTTGAATTTATGCATCAGTTCAGGTGGTGCAGTAATTGGCTCACTCACATATTCACCTGTAGATGAACCTCGATTTCCAATACAAAACAACGGTCTCTTTTCCCATATAGCATAGTCTGTCGTTGGTCCAATATTTAACATGGAATGACAATCTACTCCTAATCTAACTCGGGGATTTTGTGAAGCCTTTTTTAACTTCTCATGATAAGGATAATAATATTTTTCCAACAAAACGGCAATATCCTCTTCCAATAATCGAACCGAACTCCATACGGGATCTCCATTAACGGTTCGTGTTTTGATTACCCCATCAGGATTTAAGGGTGGTAAATCATCAGCTGACCGGTTTAAATCTACGACAATGCGTGCAATATCCGTATCAATATATTCTTCTACTACATCCTTTAAATCATATAATTCTCTTGTAAATGTATCACTGTCTAACAAAATGTCCTCTTCTGATAATAAACAACATCCTTTTAAGTTATCTGGAATTTCCAGCCCTCCATGCGGAACTGAAATTACCAATGGAAGCTTCATAATTGTTTGTTTTTTCATCGTTATTCACTCAATAAATAAAGTGCTAGCAATAATGATCTCTGTATTAGTTCACTTCTGTGTATCGCTTCGTTAGGTGTGTATAGCTCTTTACTTGCAGGTGCGAATCCACATACTACTTGTAAATCTCCACTAATTTCTCCTGCTGCACTTGCCAGAAGGCTTGAATCGGTACCGAACGGAATATTCCATTCTTCACTAAGACCTTTGAATTTTTGAAGCAGAGTGTTTTTCTTTTTTCGCAATAATGGCGGACGTTCCGTTAATTTCTCAATATATGTTTGCATACCATTTATATTTGTTCTAAAGATTTCACGTATAGTATTCTCTACCTCCTTAGCCATTTCTTCATCTAAATATGAGATGAGAATAGTGCCTTTTACTCTGTGAGGCATGAGTACGCTATAACGCTCTGAACGTACTTCCTGTACAGCTACTGTCAATTTTTTTCTTTTATCACTTAAGCTATTTAATTTTTCAGCTTTATCAATAAAATAGCTTAATACATCCATCGTTTTCGTTGATTTCCCTACTCTAATTGGATCACCTTCGACAATAATGTTAAACTGTTTCGAACCCCGTCTCTGGTCAGCAACTTTGCCACCAAGGAAACCAGGTTGAAGTACGATAACTTCTTTAGCGTGCTTTGCTGCCTTCTTTAACATTGCATTACTGTAACGCATCCCTCTTCCTTCATCCGAATAGAAGAAAATGCCTAGCTTTGTTTTATTTAATGCCTTTTGCTCCTTTAATGCAGATAGAGCAGTGAGGAGTGTTACTAGTCCACCTCTGCTTGACCCTACGCCTTCACCGTATATCCACTCTTGCTCTGTTCTATACGGAATTGGAAATCCGGTCCTTTCGCCAGGAACATCAATCGGTACTACAAGTAAAGTCCCATCTTTATAGCCCGCTTTCGTTTCCCATGTCCATGCGGAACGACCATTTGTATAATCAGCATCTAATTGTAGTCCAAGCTTTTTTAACCGATCATCTAATTTCTTTTGAACGGCACTTAAACCAACGGGGTCCTCCGTTCTGCTCGATATATTTGTCCAGCTTTTTAATTCCGACTCAATTTTACTTCGTTTGTTTGTTATTGAATTAAAAATATCAATGCCTTTCTTTTCAGCGCCTTCGTTTGTGTTCATGAGAAAATGTGGTCCGAAATATCGTTCACAAGTAATATCAACAATCCGATTCATTAAGTCTGAATAATTTAATCCGACCTTATCTGCAGCAAAAACAAATGAACCATCTGCGCCTAAACTAGCCATAGAATTCACTTCTAGAATATATGGGTTTCCCTCTTTATCTATCCGGAAGTCAACTCTCGCTGTATCATAGCAATCAAGTGCCTTAAATGTATCAATTGCTAGTTGTTGCACCTTCTTAGTTAATTCCTCAGAAATCGGTGCAGGACAAACCTTTTCCACAGTTCTTCCACTTTTATTTTTCTTATCCTCAAACGTATATATTTGTGGTCCTTCCCCGAAAACTAATTCCACTGGTGGTAGTGCCTCAACAGGGTTATTTCCTAACAGTCCTACATTTACTTCTCGCCCTTCGATATATTCTTCAACGAGCGTTGGGGAATTAAATTTTTCGTATATCGTTTTCACACCGTCTCTTAATTCTTCTTCATTGTTAACAATTTTTAAACCGAAAGAAACGGCTTCATTTTTAGGTTTAACAATTAACGGATATGATAAATCTTCATGAAATTTTGAGTCAGGATTATCTAATACTGTAAACTTCGGTGTAGGTAACCCTTTTTGCAAAAGTATCATTTTAGTGACTACTTTATCCAGTGCTAATGCATGTGTTTCTGGACCAGACCCTACATAAGGAACACCAATCATTTCTAAAATTCCAGGTACGTGCATATAACGCCCTTTTCCTTGAATCCCGTAGCTTAAGTTGAATACTAGGCCAGGTCTTTCTCCAGAAATAACTGAAGGCATAAAGTCTTCTAGTTTATTTATGATATTTTTATCGCCTTCAAATGTTTTTACTTGATGTCCACCTGCTAATAGTCCGTTTTTTATGTTTTTAATTGTTTCAAGTCCATACTTTTCTCTATTAGGTGTACCAAACAAATTAATGACAGCTTGACTTTCTCGGTTATAAACAATGGCAATTTTCATCAGTCATCACGCCTCTCAAAAATATTATATTACTGGTCCTTTCGCAGTTCCATCTCTTCTAGGGTCTGCAACACCGTAAAACTTCTCATCATTTGTAGTAGGGATTTGAACACCTTGTACACAGCCTAAGTAAAAGCTATAGGCCTCTCTCTTTTTTAGTTCAAAACCTGAAAGACTTAACGCATCAATCACTTCTCTTTTAAAACGCTTTTTTTCTATGTGAAGTTCTCCGAGATCTGAGGCGTGGAAGCGTGGTGCAGCAATAGCAGTTGCTAAACCTTCCCCTTTATCAATTAATCTCGTAATTACTTGAGCAAGTGTCGTTGATATACGACTACTGCCTGGGCTTCCAAGTAAATAAACTGGGTGGTCATTTTTACATATTAAAACAGGAGCAACACTACTCCACGGCCTTCTACCTGGTAGTAAATAATATGGATGGGCCATATTTTTGTATTCGAATGCACTCATATAATTGTTGTAAAAAAATCCAAGTCCATCTGCCATCTTTTTACTACCAAATACAAGTTCTATAGATTGCGTAATCCCAATAGCATTCCCATCCTTATCCACTACCGATAAATGCGTTGTTTCTCCTGACGTTGGTGGTGGTGGAAATACATCCTTCAATGCCACATCAAAAATTTCCTTTATTCTCGAAGCAATTTCAACAGAATATGCTTTATCAATAAGGATTTTATTTATAGATTGTAAATAATAATCAGGATGTATTGGCATGCGCTGCCGATAATTTAAAGCAAACCTAAAAGCTAATGCAGAGATGACAGCGCCAGTGGGTGTATCTGGATCAAGTATCTGTGGTTCAAAGCCTTCAAGTGTGTTTAATATTTGTACTAAAACTCTCCCCGCCCCTGGAGGCGGGAAAGTGTAAATATCATAGTCACGGTAATTGCTCTTTAATACATCCCTTTCAACTGGTAAAGGAATTTGGTTAAGGTCAGTTAAGGAGATAAGGCCGTCGCGACGTTGCATATCTTCTATGATTTTTTCTCCGATACTTCCTGTATAAAAATCACGCCAACCTTCCTCAGCCAATGTAGATAAGCAGTGTGCGAGCTCAGGTTGCTTTAAGATATCACCGACTTCTAAAGGATCATCGTTCTTGAAATAGTTTTTATATATTGTTTTATCTTTTCGTAAGTACTCTTCTTCTCGCACAATGAGGCGATGGATAAGGTTTGTTATTTCTATTCCTTCTCTCGCTGCGCGTATAGCTGGCTGCACCGTTTCTTTAAACGGTAACTTGCCATATCTTTCTTGCATGTATCCTAACGTTGCAGGAGTAGATGGAACGGTTGATGAACGCAAACCGTATTTAATAGGTTTTTTAGGGTTTTTGTTTGGTTGTATGATAAAAGGAGCACGAGATGATCCATCCAATGCAAAAATACGCTTTTCCTTTTGTAAGGAGATGAGTGCCATCGATTGACCACCAAGTCCTGACGCTTGTGGCTCAGAGACACCTAAACAGAGTGCTGCAGCAACAGCAGCATCGATCGCATTTCCACCTCGTTCTAACATTTCGACTCCTGCATCAGTAGCATATTTTGAAGCGGTAGAAACCATCCCATGATTTCCAAAACCTTCATACTGATCTTTTCGTTTAAACCCTTTATCCATTAGCATACTCACTTTCTGATGTAAAATTAGGTACAAAATAAGCCCTTCCTTACAAGAAAGAAGAGCTATTGATACACCTTCGCTATATTTATTTTGGATTTATCACTAAAATTTTATTAATTTCAAATGTAATTATATGACATGAAATGGCATTCAGCAAGATAATTTATCGTTGCCGAATGTATGATTTTTCTTAGATTTACGATTAGTATTTTATTTTAACAAAGATAAATAAAAAACAGACCTTTTGGGTCTGTTTTCGTAACTTTAATGATCTAAATCAACGTTATGATATACTTGCTGAACATCTTCTAAATCTTCCAGAGCATCTATTAATTTCTCAAACTGAGCTTCTTCTTCTCTTGAAAGGGTGATGTCGTTTTGCGCGAGCATCGTTAGTTCAGCAATAGTAAAATCTGTTACACCTGCTGATTTTAACGCTTCTTGAACCGAGTGGAATTGATCTGGTTCTGCATATACAATGACGGTATCTCCTTCTAATATTATATCCCGAGCATCAACATCTGCTTCCATAAGTATTTCAAGTACTTCTTCCTCTGATTTACTTTCTATACCAATAACCGCCGTAGCATCAAACATATAGGAAACTGAGCCATTAACACCCATATTTCCACCATTCTTGTTAAAGGCTGCCCTTACTTCAGCAGCAGTCCTATTCACATTATTTGTTAAAGTGTCGACGATGAGCATAGAACCATTTGGTCCAAACCCTTCATAACGAAGTTCATCAAAATTTTCTTCTGCTCCGCCTTTCGCTTTCTCAATTGCTCGATCAATAATTGATTTTGGAACATTATACGTTTTTGCACGTTCTACAACGAACTTTAAAGCTTGATTTAATTCTGGATCTGGATCCCCCTGCTTTGCCGCAACGTACAATTCACGACCGAATTTAGCATAAATTCTACTCGTATTTTTATCTTTTGCCGCTTTTTTCTCTTTAATATTATTCCATTTTCTCCCCATGCACTTCCAACTCTCTTTCAACATTATCATATGTATGTAAAATGAAATATCTTGTCTTCATGATACACTAGCTTTTATGATTCATCAATGAGTCCTCATTTTAAACAAAAGAGGGTTACCAAAAGGTTCAAAATTACCTTTAAAGTAACCCTCTTAGTATGTGTGTTGTCACTGCAGTCACTTATAAACTACTAATGACCACTTGTTAGTGTAGCAATCGTGAAAATGAAGATAGGACTAGTCATTATAAGTTTTCTATAAATAGTCTTACAACGTCAGCGCCCCCAATGATCGTCCCTAACGTACTGCCGATGTTTGTTAATACGACAATGAGCAATATGCGTGTCACTTTATTATTCCAGAATCCTTTAACTGTATAAACATCATCTGATAAAGACTCAAAATCTGAAACATTTGGTTTCCTCATGTAAGCTTGTACAATACCTGCAAACCACCCAGCGGCCATCAATGGATTTAAAGAACTTAACGGTGCTACTAAAAACGCTGTGACAACAGCAAACGGATGACCGAATGCAATAGATGCACCAATAGCAGAAAATGAACCATTCCAAAGAACCCAGCTTAATGTCTGTTGAAAACCAGCACTTGGATTCATGTAAAAGGTGTAGGCAATAATACTAATAATGATGAGTGGTATTGACCAACCGATGATTTTAGGTACTTTTGATTTTGGTGGTCTTTTTGTAATTGCTTTTAAGTCATGTTGTTTATGGAACTCCTTTTGTATTCCTGGAACATGGGCTGCACCTAACACAGCAACAATCTTTTTCCCCGGAGCATCCTTAATTTTTTGGGCTAAATATTGATCTCTCTCATCAATTAGAGGAACCTTCAATTGCGGAAACGATTGGGTAAATTCATCTAACATTGAATTTAACATATCTTGTTCCTTCAGCTTCTCTAACTCTTCTTCGGAGATTTTTTCGTTGCTAAAAATACTTGCAATTATTGCTGTAAGTAATTTAGCCTTCCCCATAACACCAAGACCATGCCATATCCGAGCAAAAGTGATTTGAATGTTCCTATCCGCTAAAATGAGGTCTGCACCTATCTCATTTGCAGATTCGATCCCCTGAATCATTTCTTGTCCAGGCTTAATACCAAATTGTTTTGCCATTCTTTTTTGAAAGGAGGATATAAATAAATTCATAAGCAATAAAGTAGCTTTTTTCTCCTTAATTACTTTAAATATATCCATATTCCGCCATTTGTTGCCGTCTTTTATCGATTGATATCGCTGTTCATCTAATTCTACACATACGGAATCAGGGTTCTCAGCTTCAATTATTTCCTTTACTTGCTCAGCACTCTTTTTTGAAACGTGGGCAGTGCCGATGAGTATATATTCCTTATCGTCAGTATGTATTCTCGTTATATTTTCTTCTGACATAAAAGTTCTCCTTTAATGTATTCTCCAATACATTAAATAATAACGTATTTGTCGGTCACTGTCACTTGTTTGTCTCATAAAATGATTTTCCTGGGAATTGATATCCATTTTCTATCATTTGCTTTATCTTATTCTCGTTTACCTTTTCTTTTCCTGCCTTTATCCCTAACACTTTTTTAATCACATCAACTTTAATACCAGCTTGTTCCCACTTTTGTACCGCACTGTTTTGTAGTTTATGGAGAGGGAATGAATGCCTTTCTAATGAATCGACTATTTCCCTTTCTGTCATGCGTAGGTAGTTTTCGTTAACGAACAATGCGTCGTTAAACGTAAACTCGTTTATTTTGCGATCTAAGATTACTAGTTTTTTTCTATTTTCAATACTCTCCGCAATATCTTCCGTTTGTTTTTCTAATTGTTCTTCATTATCGTTTTCTCCATCTATAGTCATAAGCAAGTCCTCAAGCCTCATCTGTTCCTCTACAAGGTTTTCAATTGAATGAATCTTCTCTTCAAGACTTGCTTCATAAAAACTAGTGAGGTTTTTTTGACGAATAAAATCTTCAAACTTCTCTCCTGGAAAAAGTTCAACTATTGCCTTTTGAATAAAGGTAATGCGATCAAAAAGTTTTCGGAAATCTATGTACTCTTTTACTAGCCTCATAGTATTTGCTGAAAATGTGATTGTCATTTTGTACTCTTCCTCATCACTTTTTTCATCAAAAGTGGAAATGTTCATCGCTTTTAAATCTGCAGAGTCGAATCCTTTTTCTATAACTAAGCGGAATAAGAGATAATTTTGCATACTATTTCTTAGATTAGTATATGAACTAAGTGGTAAGTCTTTGATCGTTGGCTCTGCTCTAAGATTGATACCTTTTTGATCAGTTAAAATTTGATTAAAAAGCTCTTTTTCCGTATGAAAAATATCAGATTCCCTTTCTACTATTAATAAATCTTCTGCAACTACATCTACATTTGTAACGGCATTTTCATCAATCTTTATATGATTATACTTTGCAAATAAAATGATAACCTTTATGTCATGTTCTATTTGTGCAGTTGTTTTTTTATTATTCTTTAAGTACGACTTGTATTCAGTTATATGTTTTTCGTTAAAAGGTTCTTTCGCCTTTACATTTGCAAAATTTAAAAAACGTTTCACAGTATAAAACCACGTTCTATCAGCACCAATACGTTCTTTTAGTATCATTACATCTGTAAACTGCTCTATTAATTTAGTATCCATATTGAAACCTCCTCATAATTGATCGATAACATAATTTTAACATTATTTTTATGAACTATATTTAAAACATCTTTTAAAAATCAATATCTACAAATTTAGACAAATCACTTATCATGGCTAACTTTTTTTTCTTTATATAGTACGTAAGATATTACTGAAAATTGGAATTAAGTCGATTGGTAGGAAGCTTATATGAATTAAAACAAAAAAGCTCTAATCGACATGCTGTCTTTAGAGCTGTTCTTAATGAGGGACTATGCAAAACTATGTTGTTGATTTTCTCTTCAGGACACTTGCTTACCGTGGACTTTGCTACAAGAGCGCACTGAAAAAGTGGTGTTCTTTCACTTTTTCACTACCTCCATCCTGCTGGATCTTCAGTTATTTTTTCCGCAGACGTCATGAACATTATCTAATAATGAACATTTTATTTAAACAAAGTACTTACTGAACGATTATTTTGAACTTTAATAATAGCTTCGCCTAATAGAGGTGCGATAGAGAGCGTCGTTATTTTATCAATTCGTCGTTCATCTGGTAAATGGATGGAATTTGTTGTTACTAGTTCCTTTATCGGAGATTCCTCAATCCAAGTCGATGCCGGTTCTGATAAAACTGGATGTGTACAGCATGCATATACTTCCTTTGCCCCTCTTTCGATAAGCGCATTTGAAGCAGTAGTTACCGTTCTCGCGGTATCAACCATATCATCAATAATAATCGCCGTTTTTCCTGAAACGTCTCCCATTATTTCCATTCCACCTGGAATATATGTTTTAGGGCGTCTATTTCTATCTATAAATGCAATTGATGAATCTAGTGCATCTGCTAGCTTTCTTGCGCGCACTACACCGTTATTTTCAGGGGCAACCACCACTACATCATCAAGAGCCTTATCGATAAAATACTTCGATAAAAGTGGAAATGCTAGTAATTGGTCAACTGGCACATTAAAAAAGCCTTGTACTTGTGGTGAATGCAAATCAACAGTAATGATTCTCGAAGCACCAGCTTTTTCTAATAAATTTGCTATTAATTTTGCAGTAACTGGTTCTCTTGAGCGAGCTTTACGGTCTTGTCTTGAATAACCGAAGTAAGGAATGACACAGTTAATTGTCTTTGCAGAAGCCCTTTTAAGTGCATCAATCATAATCAGTAGCTCCATGATATAGTCATTTCCTGGTTGAGCCGTAGATTGAATTAAATATATATCACAGCCACGAATACTTTCTTCAATATTCATTTGAATTTCTCCGTCACTAAAACGCGTAATCGTGCTTTTCCCCAAATCGATACCAATATGTTTAACAACTTCTTCGGCAAGTGGAATATTAGAATTTAACGAAAAAACTTTCATATTGGTATTATCATTTGCTAGCATTGTACACTTCTCCCCCAATTTTAAATGTTTTATTATTATGTATAACTTCTGTTATTGTGCTCTTACTATTTAAATAAATACCTTACCTTGGCGCAATAATAGTATACCGATTAATAAAATGGAGTGCAAATTTCGACTCATTTTTTATATTTTTGTTTTCACTGCATAGAATTACAAAAATATGGTAGAAAAGTCCTGTTCTCCCTCGTTCTTTAGATGTATTTTTCATTTTTTGACACTTAACTACTTCTTGTGCAATTCAAAAGTATGATATATTATATAATAAGAATTATTATAAAAAAGAATATTTCAATAACTCGGACGGGTTGGTGAATATCATGGTACAAAAGGATACATCATTTAATAATCCTGATAATATATTTAGAACATCTGATAATTTGGATGAGTACATAAAAGGACTTGACCCTAATAGTTATTTAGCTAGAGTGGCTTTAGAATATACCGTCAGTAATAGTAAAATAGAATTGCATGAAGAACTAATAGATTGTCTACTACACTCCGGAAATCAAGAAAGTAAGGAATGGGCTGAAGTATACAAAATTGACAACTTAGTTTCTAAGCAAGAATTAAGTCTACCTGATTCAATAACACAACTAACATATATACTATGTTCTTCTAAGGAAATGTCTGTTTTACAAAAAATATTTCAGTTATATAACTACTACGATCTAAAAGCATTTCAAATGATAGAAATTGTCAGTGAACTAATAAATAAAGAATTAAAAGAAATTCCTGATGGATACATGAAGGACTCCCTTCAATCACGTTTGGATCTTGCGATGCAAAGTGTATATACACATTTAAATGAACTTGAGAAAGCTAGAATTTATGGTGAAAACCTCAAAGATATTGCTCTAACACCAGTAATGAAAGCAATAGCATATAAAAATCTAGGAATGACTTATCTTTATGAAGATTACGATAAACTCTGTACATATTTTGAAATGTCATTAAAAATATTTAAAGAAATGGATAACTCAGATCGATTATATAATGTCCAATCTAAGTATAACTTTGCCCAAACTTTTTGGAGTTATCCAGATAAAACAGTGTGGCTAAGGAAAGAAACTATTGATGAACTGCAAATTTATGCATATTCACTTATTAAGAGTGGTAATAAAGAAGAGGCTCATAAAATATTAGATAGTACCAAAAACTCTTTATCAAATGACTTTCAATTTGGTTACCATTACTATTTTCTAGGATTACTTAATGATAATGAAAAGAATTACTATGAATCTGTTAAATACTTCAGCAAGTCTGGGGATAGATTTTTTAGACAGTTACCGCTTATTGCTCTAAAAGAAAAAGGTGTGGACACTTCGCTGCTATCAGCTTTAAGTGTATAATAAATAATAAAATTAATAGGAGTGAGATCTTTGAAAAAGTTCATAAAAGGATTAATTATCGCAGTAACACTAGTTGCGGCGTCAACTAGCATCCCAACTTCCAGCGTTGCATATGATGTTGATTTTAGAGTTCGTTCGATTGAGGTCGTTGATGTTCAACCCCTTTACGATGTTGACTTTAGGGTCCGATCAGTTGAACAATTTGATGTACAACCGCTATATGATGTTGATTTTAGAGTTAGATAATTCGTTTATTTGAAAGCAAATGGATCAAAGACCCATTTGCTTTTTTTGAACTATAGCTCATTAAAAAAACATGAGATAAATTGGTTATCTTAAACCTGCTAACTCTTCACCAACACTTCCTTTACCTCTAACATTTTATTTAGCTTTGTTACGTCTTCTTGTAGTTCGGACATTAATTGGACCAATTTTTGCTGTTCTTTTAGTTGGTGTGCCTCGAATTCAAAGTGGTGTTCTCTTAGTTTGTATAGTAAATCTGCATTTGTTTTGTCGTTTTGTAACTGAATACTATTGGCTTCCTCGAAGGATTCCTTCACTCCAGTAATTTCATGTGACAGCTTATTCAATTCTGATTCATGTTCAGCTTTTAACGTATCGATTCTTTCATACAATCCTTCAAGTAACAAATTAAGAATTTCATGTTCATTGATTTCATTTAATTTAGTCGTTTCTTGATCAGTTTTTAAAGTGTGGATTGTTTTCTGAATATCACTAATTTGCTTACCAATTTTCTCCTGTTGCTGCTTCTCCATTTTATGCAACTGATTTTTAAGCGCTTCTACCTCTTCCTTTTGTAAATACTTTAGGTTTTGTAATAACTCATATAGATCATTAGTTTTTGCGCTAATTTGAAATGTATTTTGTGTTAATGATACTATTTTAGACTCCATATCTGCATTTTTTTGCTCCATACGGTCGATAGAATCAACTAGGTTATTGTGATAAAAAAACTTCTGATTACTATTATTGACTTTTTTCTGTCGTTGAAATAATCCAGGTACTGCTTTAAAAAAAAATACTCTTCATATTCAAAACCCCATTACTTTTTTTCTTGGCGTTTGCCACTATACTATATGTAAGGAATGGGTGTTTTGACAATTGATTATTAAAGTTTATTTTGTTTTATTTTTACTGACATACGAATACTTCACGTTGGAAGCTGCTCCCTTTTTTAACGACACATTTATCTATTACAGTAAAGCCCGTTTCTAAAAAAGTATGCTCAATAGGCTCGATCGTTATCAAAACGAGCTTTTTTGTAAATAACCTTGCACTAGTAAGCATTTCTTTTTTCTCTTTTTCTGTTAAAACTGAACACTTATTATACGGCATGTCTATAATAGCAACATCGTATTTTTTTGTAATCTTTCTCATATCTTGAATGACAATATTTGTTTCATAATGAAAATGCATGACGTTTTCTCTTGCATTTTTTGGTACTAAAGGGTTTATATCACAGCCTTCGATATTAATTCCCATCGAAAGCGCTTCAATGATAACCGTTCCTATACCACAGCAAGGGTCAATAACTTTTAGGTTACTGTTAATTACAGGGACTGCAATATTCGTAATTGCACGTGCAATTCTTGTATTTAAAGCTGTAGAATATTGATAGGGCTTTTCTTGGTGGTAATACCAAACGGGTTTACTTTCTGTATATCTACCAAAAACCCAACAATCCTCTACCCGTATCAAGCCGTATTTCATGTTAGGGTTGTGTAGTGATGCCTGCCCATCAATCTCTAACCCTACTTCCCGTTCAATTTTTCTTCTATCAATAAATGACAACTCACTATTTATTGAATCTTTGTTTTTCAAATATACAACCTTAAAAGTCGAATTTTCGGAAGGGATTTTTGCAATTGTTTTAGTTAAGCTTTGTATATCTGATTCCTGACATAATATTTCTAACTTTCCTTTTATAAAAGGACTTCGACTCGGATCAATGTTAATATCACTACTTAAAATGTGGGAGTCGCTGTTATAATTAAACAATGTTCTCATTTCTAGCTGGCACAAAGCATACTCCTCTTCAGTATAACTATAAAAATAATAATATTTTTTATTCTTGTTTATCATATGTTATTACATCCTTATTCATTTACATGCATAGTAGCATAACCTTTATAGTAGTGAAAAGCAACATGATGATATGAAAATTTTTCAAGACTATCTATTTTCATATTTTCTAAATGTGAGTGCGAAAAAAAAAGCCACCCTTTTTCGGGGCAGCTAAAGCTTTTTAACCATGTACACCTAAGGCGATTTTTGCAATTCGAGACATTTTATCTTTTGACCAAGGTGGATTCCAAACAACATCCACATGAACCTCCTTTAAATGAGGCATTCCTGCTTTTAACGTTGTTTTTACGTTATGAACGATCTGCCCTGCAACTGGACATCCCATTGAAGTCATCGTCATTTTAATATTTGCAACATCATGATCATCAATATAAATTTCATAAACAAGTCCTAAATTAACAATATCAACACCTAATTCAGGATCTTGAACATCTTCTAATATTTCAAACGCTTTATCTACTAATCCCTCACTCATCTACTACCACCCTTTCCAACAAAAGAAGAAAATATCAATTGTATGTTACTTTATATGATAACACATTTTTTGATATGGAAATGGTGATTAGTATCACTATGAATAAATTTTCATAACAGAATTACTATTGGAAATTTTCATTTTTTAAGGCATATAAAAAACAGACTCTTAAAAAAGAGTCTGTTTTGATTGGTTTGCGAATTATAGTTTGTTAACGTTAGTAGCTTGTGGTCCGCGTTGTCCTTGCTCTACTTCGAAAGAAACGTCTTGACCTTCTTCTAATGTTTTGAAACCTTCACCATTGATAGCTGAGAAGTGTACGAATACATCGTCTCCACCTTCAACTTCGATGAATCCAAAACCTTTTTCTGCATTAAACCATTTTACTTTACCTTGTTCCATGTTTGTTGCCTCCTGCGTGGAATATCTCCACAATTTATTACTATTCTTGCCCAAGACATGTTTCAAAGAAGAACTAAAAAATTCTATTTGTAACACCGAACAACAATAATTGAATTAATCATATCATTTTTTTATTTAAATGGCAAACTAATTTTACTATTTAGGCTAAATAATTTTAGATGTTGTAAAATGCTACAAATTCTATATAATGTAAGTAAATATACCTTTTATAACTAGGTAGGTGATGCATGTGTTTAATCGTGAGTTAGTGAAAGGCAGTACTTCCCTCATTTTACTTCAGCTTTTGAATGAGAAAGATATGTACGGCTACGAACTAGTAAAAGAAATGGAAAAACGAAGTGAGTATACCCTTCAAGTAAAGGAAGGTACATTGTACCCTGCTTTACATAAATTAGAAAAACAACTACTTATACAATCATACTGGAAAGAACAGGAAAAGGGCCCTGCTCGAAAATACTATAGTATAACGGATGAAGGAACAGAGATACTCCATCAGAAAACAAGTGAATGGAAAAAATTCGTAAAAACAATTGATAAAGTGATAGGGAAGAATAATGTATGATTCGTTCTAAACAAGAGTATATTTCCATCTTAAGAAAAAAACTGCGTCGCTACCGTCATTCAGAAGAAATTGTAGCAGAAATTGAAGTGCACGTTCATGAAATGTTGTTAGAATTTACAGAAGGTCACAAAATGAGCGAAGCAGATGCAATGAAGAAAGTAATCGAAAAATTAGGATCTCCTAAAGAGATTGCAGCTATGTACCATGAAGAACTAGGGGTTACAGAATCTAAAACACAATGGACTTTTATCACCGTTAATTTACTATTCTTTATTGTCGGTATTAGCCTAACAGCAATTTACCACCTTGTTTCATACTCATTTGCAACGCACATCTGGAGTATTTTAACGAGCATTCCATTTATCATAATTGTATTGTATATGTTTTTTTGGGGACTTCTAGGGTACGAAATAGGAAAAGAGTTTGCATACAAAGGAAAGAGACTCCTAAAAAAAACACTCTACATATCACTTATTCCGAATTTGATTTTAATGGCACTTGTTATTTTTAGAATTATCCCTTTAGGATGGTTTGATCCATTGTTAACTGGACCATTTATTATTTTATGTATTATATGCACGGCGCTCGTATTCCCTATTAGTTATGCTGGTTATCGATGGGGTGTTATGCGCTCCGTGTAATCTTTTACGCAACTATATAGAATATCTAGGTAAAAGGAGTGATGTCTTTTTGTTTAGGTATTCTTAATATAAATTAATACATAGAATATCTATGTAATTTAATGGAGGTATTTACAATGAAAAAAATTTATTATTTATTTATGCTGTCTTGCTTATTATTAAGTTTTTTTGCAAACAACCTTATTTTCACTACGAATATTGGCATTTCGTATCCTTTATTCATCATTATCTTTTATACGTTTTTTTTCTATCGTTTTAAACATGTCTCACCTTCAAACAAACAAATCACCTTACTTTTATTTTTTGTCATCTGTATGCTAAGTGTTAGCTACTTTATATTTTCGAACATCATTTTTTATGTATTAAACTATATATTTATCCCCTTACTAATGTACATACATTCCGTATTATATACTACCGAATCGAAAATTTTATGGTATAAACCGATCTTAATAACATTTTTAAAAAAGAAAATGAAACAGTTTTTAGGCTGCTATCACTTAATATTAAAAATATGTACGAGACGCGCTAAAAGAAATATCGGGAAATCTACGTACCATACTACGAAAAAAATCGCGATTGGTTTATTTATCTCAATTCCAGTAGTGTTCATTGTCCTTAATTTGCTACTTCTTGCAGATGACAATTTTGCTCATATGATGTACGAAATCCCCCAGCTGATTTTTAATATTAACTATTCACTACTGTGGGACACATTAATCGTCATTACACTATTTAGTTTTTTTATTACTTATTTTATCGTATTAAGAAAAAATACAAATATAGAATATAAGCAACCCATTGTTAAGAACTATCAAATGGATACGATTATCGTCGCAACCTTCTTAACTACACTAAATATTATTTATTTATTATTTGTTGTTGTACAATTCCAGTATTTCTTCAGTGGAACTTTGGAAACAGGCTTGTCTTATGCAGAATATGCACGACGTGGTTTTTTTGAGCTTATGATTGTAACGATCATCAATTATATAACACTACTCATTACACTCCACTACTCAACTAAAAAAGGCCCTAGTTTTATCGTAAAGGTACAGTTATCGCTTATGATCATGTTCAGCGCGATCATGTTGGCGTCTGCATTTATAAGATTAGCAATGTATGAACAAGCTTACGGATTTACGATGCTTAGAGTACTCGTTTATGCATTTATGATTTATTTAACCGTTCTATTTGCATATACACTGATGAAGGTTTGGGTTCAAAAGCTATCGATTGTACGGTTTTCAATCATTTTTACGTTACTATTTTATGTTGGTTTAAACATTATGCATGTCGATCAAATGATTGTTAATAACAACCTTACACGTTATGAAGAAACTGGAAAAATTGATATTCATTACTTAGGAACGTTGTCATACTCGGCTGTTCCAGCTCTTGTTGACTTATATGAATCAGAACCACATAACAATGACTTAAAGGAAATTTTAATAATGAAAGATAAAGAATTATCAAATGAAAATTGGAAATCCTTTAATATATCACGTGTAAAAGCAAGAGAGGCACTTAAAAATATAAAACTTGATTAAAAAAGCGTATTTATCGTAAGTCGTTTGAAACCTTTTATAAATATAACCGTATATAAAACTATCATTAGACTATTTAGGAGGAATAGACCCTTGCCTATTCAAGTTATTTTTGTAGTAGTCATCGGAATCTTATTTATTTATTGCGGTTATTTAATTTTCTCTAGAAAAGCACCAAATTTACTTGATCTATTCTTAAAACAAGGTGTTTCTTACAATGACAGTTTGTCCGCTAAAATATTTGGTACAATCATCATCATTGCTGGTATTATTGTTCTGTTGCTTCCTCTCATTCTAGGAATAGAAAATATGAATATATAAGTAATTATCAAATAAAAATCAGAGGGATGAAATAGGCTACTTACCCTATTTCATTCCCTCAAAAATCAAACTATGTCTCTTACTTTACCAAAATACATCTAATGCTTCACCTTCAAACCAAACTGTGTCGATGTTACATGCTTCAGCATCAATACCGTACTGCCAGCCAGCTAATGTTGCTCCCTCTGGAGCTTCTGGGTTGTAATCAGGTGCATTTTCCTCAGTAGTGATTCCATGATAAGGAGATGCAGTCCAAACATAATAATCTTCTAAAATATTCTCATTTTCTTCAGCAGCTGTTTCAAATGCTACATATAGTTCTTCATCCGGACTAAAAATACCGTAAACGCCCGCTTCATACTCTGAATCTTGTAATGTTTCATACCACCCTAACAAGAATCCTGAATCAATAGGGTAAATAGGCTCAACGTTTGCGAAAAGTGCGACTCCTTCAGGAACTCCGAAATCTCTTGCCATATCAATGGCATCTTCTGCTTCGCTCACACCTTTATCATATCCAGTAGCATCTTCAAAGTGATTCCAAATTACTAAAATTTGAATATCGTTTTCATGTAGTAAGTCTCTTCCTTCTGGTGTTAATCCGTAGGATACACCTTCCTTATCTCCTAAATAACGTCCCCAAACTTGTGGATCCCCGAAGTTTTCTCTTACACATGCAAGCATTTCATCTGTTGTTAAACTAGCAGAGTCTACACCCCAAACTTGATCTGGGACATCTTCTCCATTTCCATTTCCATCACCATTTCCATTTCCGTTGTCTGTGCCATTTTCTTCTCCGTTTTCTTCTCCATTTCCATTTTCACCATTGCCATTGCCGTTTCCATTTTCGTCACCATTGTCTGAAACAATATTATTCGTAATATTGTTTATAATGTTATTAGTAATGTTTCCATCTCCGGTTATATCATTTCTTATGTTATTATCTACAGTACCACCGTTACCTTCTATTGTATTATCAATAGAATTATTTACCTCACCGTTTTCTCCGTGTATTTCGTTTTCAATCGTACTATTAATTTCTCCGCTTCCGTAAATCTCGTTTGTAATTTCATTGTCTATAGTAGATCCATCTCCATCTACTGAATTGTTTACATTATTGTTACTTCCATTATCATTTGAGTCACTATTGTCCTCTGAATCTTCCATATTATCATCATCCATAACGCTAGCTGAAATTGGTTCAGAAGCATCTTCACTGCCCCAAATGTAAAAAGCTGTTGCAGTGATAATAAATAGCATTAATGCAGTAAAAAAAGGAATTAATCTTTTCATATTCATGTGTGTTTACCTCCTTTTCCCAACACATCATACGCAAAAAAAGGGTTATGTGTGCTGTTATAGTGGAGGAATGGGCTTTTTCATAATGAAAAAAGAGATTGCCATCAAGTAGACAATCTCCCAAAATTTATGTCATGAATATTCTATTTTTTATCCATCATTTTTGTAAGTTTATTTAAATTAATAGATTGTGGATCTTTCGTAATCGCCTTAACTAACTCATCTTCTTTTTCTTTCGGTACAGGTTTATTTGCGATAGCAGCTACCTTTTTAATAATGCCTCTTACTGTTTCCTCATCTTTAAAGTTTGCATCTTTGATCGACTCTGCTAGCTTAAAGATTTCTGCCATATTTACACCAGACTTCTTCTCAATATTTTTGAACAGATCTTTATCCATCATAAACCTCCTCCCATTATTCCGTATACATTAGTTGTATGTAGAACACCTTCAAATGGTTAGTCGTTTATAATGAAAAATGAAAAATCCTTTAAATTCCACACATGCTACAACTCATTAAACGTAACAAGAATAACCAGACTAGGGATAAGGAGTATAAATAAACCTTATGAATCGTCATGGTTTCAAGCATAAGCACTTTATATACTAATAAACACTATCGTACCATTTATTATAATCGACTAATGAATTTCTCGATTTTATGAGAGCATTAACTTTTTCTTCCACAGATATATTCGGATCATAAAGCTGCATACGATAATAAATATCTTCTTCTAAAAAATTTACGATAACAAAAGCACCGTTATTCCATTGATTAAAGTATCCTACTACTTTATCTTCTTGTGTAATTTCTCTTCCAACCTCAACTTCTTCTTGCCAATGATTAGGTTCATAATTAGAAATCCAAATATCAAACTTACTGTTCCCTTCAAAATGGAGCATTGATAGCTCAACTTTCACTTCAGCTAAATCAGCATTTGCATAAATTAACCCAGGTTGCCAATTGTTTGATTTATCGTTTGGAATAGGTAAAACAGCTGGTAATTTTGCTGTAAAAGGAAGTTCATCAAGAATTACTTCGTAGGCTGGGAATAAATATGTATTTTTACTTTCATCATCGCTACGACCTATTTCATTAAACTTAGATGTATTAAATTCTTCGCCATTACTTGAACAGCTAATCATAAATAACAAGAGAATAGCAAGGCAAAACGGCAATTTCTTTTTCACTATTATCCCTCCCAAAAATTGAGATTAATAGTAAGAATATGGTTGTCTTATTCGATTTATGCGTGCTACATCAACACTACAAATGAAAAGCTATCTGAAATTACTTCATGATTCATGTATAATAGTAAATAATTCATCATTGGAGGTAAATATGAGTTTTTATCATATATTAAGTAAGTACTATGATGTCATCTTCCCAATAAATCCAGTTCAAACGTCATTTGTTAAAAGCCATTTAAAAGATAATACAACGATTCTTGATATTGCAGCCGGATCTGGAAATCTTGCTATAGAACTAGCCCAACAAGGTCATCATGTGACCGCCATCGATCTAGATCCAAGAATGATTGATACGATTAATCATAAAAAAAATGAGCTGGGAATATCTTTATCTACTCATGTTATGGATATGAGAAAGATAGATTCGTTGAATACACAACCTTATGATACAGTAGTTTGTGTTGGTAATTCTCTTGTCCATTTAAATTCAATAGCCGAAATTAAAAATTGTTTAAAAAAAGCTTACCTAAGTCTTCAAGAAAGTGGCAGCTTGATAATACAAATCGTTAATTTTGATCGTGTAGTTCAAGAAGAAACGACGAAGCTTCCTTTAATTGAAAGAAAAGAGAACGGAATTACGTTTAAGAGAACATACCAACATGAAAACGGTAGAATAATCTTTCATGGAGAATTAACTGTAGAAATGGAAAATAAAAAGGAAGTCTTTAACAATAGTGTTGATTTGTATCCACTTACTTCGAGAGAATTGATGGACGTATTAGAGGATTGTCACTTTAAAAATATAGAATGTTTTGGTAGCTATAAAGGAGAGAAGCACACGTTAACTTCTCCGGCAATCATTGTAGTAGCTAAGAAATAATTCCACCCCACTTTTTCGCTGATGGCGTGTGAAGTGGGGTAGCAATAAAAACTCATTGTAGCGTTAGTCTAATCATGGATTCGTAGACCATAATCCAGCAGATTTAATGAATACTCGTGGATGCAATTTTAATTGTGATACAATAAATTCTGCTAAGTCTTCGGGTTGCATTACCTTATCCGGGTTTCCATCTGTCAAGTTTTCCTTCAAAGCGAGCTCTGTTGCAACTGTACTAGGAGTTAAAGCGGAGACTCTAATATTATGTTTTCTAACTTCTAACGCTAAAGATTCTGTTAAACCTAATAATCCAAATTTTGATGCACTATATGCACTAGTAACTGGAGCACCTTTCTGACCAGCAGTAGAAGAAATATTAATGATGTCTCCACCCTTTTTTTCAATTAATTGAGGAAGAACCGTTCTCGTCACATAATATGCCCCTATTAGATTCACATCTATCATATTTTTCCATTCTTCTGGTGAAAGATCGAGAAAGCCTCCAAATTTTGCTGTACCTGCATTGTTGATCAATATATCAAACGAACCAAGTGAACTAGTTAAAGATTTGACAGCCTTTTCAACATCATCAAGTGATGCTACGTCTCCTGAAGCATAAGCTACCTGTACTCCTAAAGATTCAATTTCGGATGCAACTGCCTTTAAATCCGATTCTGTTCGAGCAAAAAGTCCAATGTTAACACCTTCCTTAGCAAGTGCTATTGCAGCTGCCTTCCCTATACCTTTACCGCTTCCAGTGATAAGTGCCGTTTTTCCTGTAAGTAATTGTCCCATTGTTTTTGTAACCTCTTTTCTTCATTTTTTATTCTCCTGCTAATGGTCCACCTTTAAGTGTGCTCTTCTTTTTATTGCTAGTAATTTAAAACAACAATCTATGCGAAAAGAGCCTTAAACTACGATAAAGCAATAATCAAGCTTAATAAAAATGCAATCGTGGATATTGGTGTCATTACAAGTTTTTCCTTTTTACTTTGTGAAACAAAATTTGCTAACGCATGAAAGCCGAGAAAAATAGTAATGATCCAAATTAATACAGGGTTTGGAAACCCTTCTGTAATAAAAAATATATTCGCATGAAGTAGAACAGAATACCCCATAAATAAAAGGATAAACGCATTTACTGCGCTTGTAATCCGATGTTTTTTAGGTAAAACTTTGTATTTTCCACCAAGTGCAAACTCACCTAAAGGGTACCCTAATGATAATAACATCTGAAATAGTGCTATGAACAATAATATGATTGCCGTCACTATTGCAGAAAACGTAATGATAAATCCCTCCATATTCCCCTCCTTCTCTCACTTATAAAATAGTATAAACTCAAACATCAATATATCCTTATTTTAACATTTAATACCATTAAATTATTTGATATTTTTTTACTTTTCTTTTTCCTGAGAAAATTTTTACATATACCATAACAAACATGGAATCATAATTGTTGATGACAAAAGATGATTGAGGTGAACGCATTGGAACAATTTAAATCAACTTATTCGGATTGGTTTCTCATTTCAGGACTACTCTTATCTATGGGAGGCACTACTTCTTATGCTTTATGTCTCACTGAAAAAACCCTATTAGCGTTCATCTTATTTTTCATTTTACTAATAGTAACTATCTGTTGGTGGTTTCAAGTTTTTGAATACAACATGAAATTAGAGGAAAAAAAACCTTATTACGTAGATGGTCCCTTTTTAAATGCCTCGCAGAAAGATTATTTTACACTATCGTTACGTGAGGATTTAAATTCAGATAAAAAGCGGATATTTTATTTTCGTGAACATGCAAGAAAGATTTTTTATCATTACGAAAATAAGCTTACTAACAATATTGCATTATCAAAAGAAGAACAATATATATTGAATCTCATCCTAATTGAAGAGCTAGATTTATGTATGGCATACTTTCGTTTTCAAGAAGTTTTTGATAAACAATGTGCTATGGATACCGAATACAACGAAAGTGAAAATATAGTACTATAAACGGCCACCTAAAAGGTGGTATTATTTCTACTCCCTAATCATAAATTAGTAGAAATATGTAAAAGAAAGAGTGAGTTACGTGAATACGCAAACTGAAGTAGTAATAAAAGGAAAAAAACTATTGTTAACCGGTGTTATTGCAACTTTGTTAACTGTAATCGCCACCTTCACTTTTAGCTTTCTATTACACCCATTAACAATGTTGCAAATACGTTTGTGCATCATTGGATTAGGCGTCATGTATTGTATTGCTGTAGTATATTATATTTATAGAATGCTGGATAAATTAGAAGAAAATAAAAATAACGAAGGTAATAAAAATAAAGATGTTATCATTATTTTTAACGGTAAACAGCTCGGTAAATAACTAAGATGACTCAAATGGAAGATTTATTACCTATTGAGTCATCTGGTCTTAACGAGAAAATGGAACATTCTCACTTTGAATCTACGTTATAACTCCTCTTCTTCATTTTCCTATCAAAACTTTTCCCCCTAGTCGATTCATTTCATGATCAACAATAATTGTATTGTTTCTAAGATATGGTGATTTATCTCACCTTCCCCTTTACAACTTTTCGATATTATTAAATGTGCAAAGTAATTGAAAAAATAGGAGGGGTTGTTATGGTTAAAATTTTTTTAACGGGGTTATTCGTTTTTATTATGCTGGTCACTACAGCATGTGGTGGTAATGAAAATGGGGTATCGTCCAATAATACTGAAACTCGGGAAGGAAGCGAAATTACAGTCGTAGCAACAAATTGGGATTTTGATCAAGAAACGTACACAGTACCTGCTGGAGAAGTGACAGTAAACCTTGTAAATGAAGAAGGTTTTCACGGAATTAAGATAGATGACACAAGCATTTCTATTGAAGGTGAAGGATCATATACTGCATCACTTGAGCCCGGTGAGTATCGAATTTGGTGCAGCATCCCTTGTGGAGAAGGACACGATGTAATGGAAGCTACTTTAATTGTAGAGTAACTACAAAACGAGGGTGGCTAAAAAGATAGAACTAGTCTTTTAAGTTACCCTCACTATCAATTGAAAGTTAATTGTATCGATAACAAATTTTATTGAAAAATGGGAGAATAACGTGAAAAAACAAGCTAATATAATACATTCAAAGAAATTACCAACGTTAAAATATGATGTTACCGTATTTGACCTCATTTCTCTTTTTAAAGGAAAGGTATTATTATCAAACATATTGCCTGTGTTCACAGGACTTTGGCTTGCGCTCTATTTTAATAATTTAGTAATTACAGGACACTTGATTGATATTGTTTTTACCATAACTGGAAGTACTTTACTCATGGCAGGAGCACTAACAATCAATAACTGGTACGATGCCGACATTGATCGATTAATGGAAAGAACACAGTCACGCCCTACAGTAACAGGTAGTATCCCACTCCATATTGTTCTTTCAACTGGCGTAACTTTTAGTATCATCGGATTTCTCTGCTTACTGTTTCTTTCTTATGTATCCGCAATATATGGATTTATTGGCTGGTTTACTTATGTTGTATTATATACAATGTGGTCTAAAAGAAAATATACGTGGAATACGTTAATCGGTAGTATATCTGGCGCCGTAACACCACTCATTGGATGGGCCGTGATTTCCCCTACCTTTCATGTTGTTCCAATCACATTAGCAATTATTCTATTTATTTGGCAGATGCCTCATACGTATGCAATCGCAATAAGAAAAAAACAAGAATATAACAGAGCTAACGTCCCCCTCCTCCCTGTAGTTCGTGGGATAACATTGACTAAAAGAAGAATGCTATTATACGTAAGTTGTTTACTACCGTTTCCTTTTTTTCTATCTTCCATCGGACCATTGTTTGTGTTATCCATTACCATCTTAAATATCACCTGGTTAATGATGGCTGCCCAAGGTTTTTCGTCAAAAAATAACGCACAATGGGCTCGAACAATGTTCTTATATTCAGTAAATTACATTGTTATTTTATTTTCCCTCATCATTATCTTCACTTTAGTTTAGTCCTATATTTCTCCCACAAAAACATCTATTATATTTCAAAAATAATTGATGTTCTCTACTTAAATATAATTTATAGAGGTTGACTGAAAAGGTCTAATTATGAGGCACTGAAAAAGTATAAAACAACTTTTTCAGTGCCTTCTATTACCTTTTGAATCAACCTCTTAAGTCACTCTTTTTTTATTCGCATACGTACTATGGATAACTATTTATCTTCTAAGTGATGTAGGTCACCTAGTTGATGGCGCTGTTCAATTACTATAAAAGAAACAAGACAAAGGAGTGGAAAACATGGGGAGAGCAATGGAGAATCGAAAAGTCGATATTGATAAGAACGATGAAAAAAGGCCTTTAGTTGGTACGTGGTTTTCATTAGGAATAGTCGGTGTTTCGATTTTAGCAACTTACATCCTTTTAATAAGTATATATATGTTTCGATTATAAGGAGGAAATAAAATGAAAATGCATCTTGATGAAAAGATTTGGCTTATATTAAGTTTTGGGATGATTTTAGGCTTTATGTTATTTACTGGTTACCAAACATTCGTGTTAGGCATGGGTCCTCCTAGTAGTATGGAAACGATTGACCCACAAAATGTAGAAGAGACTGAACCTTTTAATAATCCAGGCATAACACAAATTGGAGAAAATGAGTATGAAGTCGTTATGATATTAGAGCTATTTATGTTCACGCCTGGAGATATAGAAATCCCAGCAGGTTCCACTGTCCATTTTACGATGACATCTAAAGATGTAACTCACGGGATTCAAGTTCCAGGTACGAACTTAAACGCGATGGTAACACCTGGTCATATTCAAAAAATCACACAAACGTTTCATGAACCTGGCGAGTATATCGTGCTTTGTAATGAATATTGCGGTATTGGACATCAGCATATGGCAACAACCATCACTGTGAAATAAGGGGGGAGCTTCGTGGAAGCAATTCATTCTATTAATCGTAAATCAACTAACGTTCTCGGTATAAGTCGGGAGGACGCTCTATTATCGAAATCATATTTAATCGTGGCGTTTACAGCATTACTACTTGGTGGCTCATTAGGCATCTTACAAGTACTTAATCGAGCTGGGCTTTTCGAATTACCACATTGGTTTGATTATTATCAAGTATTAACAGCACATGGTCTTCTATTAATACTCGTATTATCTGCATTTTTTACTATTGGTTATTTCTTTGCTGCTCATTCACACGCATTAGGAGGACTTTTGCCTAAAGTAAGAAAAATGGCTTGGATAGGCTTTGGAATGAAGATATTCGGCTTTGTTTTAGTTGTCATTCCAATAATTACTGGAGATGCTAGTGTCCTTTTTACCTTTTATCCTCCAATGGCAGCATCACCAATGTTTTACTTTGGGCTAGTATTTATCGTACTTGGGGTATGGATGTGTGCCTTTGCTTCTTTTCGTCAAGTAGCTATTTGGCGTAAAAACAATAAAGGAGAACATTTACCTATCATTTCCTATTTCGCTACAGGTGTATTTGTTCTACTCTTTTTCGGTAGTGTACCAGTTGCAATTGAAGTATTTATGATTATTCCATGGGTTCTAGAGTGGGTAGAAACTATTAATGTCATGCTTGCTAGAACATTGTTTTGGGCATTTGGTCATACTCTCGTAAACATTTGGTATTTAACAGCCATTTCAGCCTGGTATGTTGTTGTACCAAAGGTGATTGGTGGTAGGAGATTTAGCGACACATTAACACGAGTTGTTATTATTTTACTTGTCATTTTAAACATTCCAGGAGGGTTCCATCACCAAATCATTGATCCTGGGATTTCGGAATCTGTAAAGTTTTTACATGTCTTTATGAGTTTAGCTGTTGGCTTCCCTTCTTTAATGACTGCATATGCGATGTTTGCAACATTTGAAAGAACGTCTAGACGTAAGGGTGGAAAAGGTGTATTCGGTTGGATTAAAAAAATGCCGTGGGGAGACGTTCGCTTTCTTGCTCCTTTTTTAGCAATGCTTGCATTCATTCCCGGTGGAGCTGGTGGAATAGTACAAAGCACAAACCAATTAAACCAAGTCGTCCATAATACACTTTGGGTCGTCGGCCATTTTCACTTAACACTTGGAACAACTGTCGTCCTTACTTTCTTCGGGATTAGTTACTGGCTCGTGCCTTTTATCTCAAAACGAGTATTAACTCCATCTATTAATAAGTTAGGTGTTATCACTTCACTTTTATGGGCTATTGGTATGGCAATTATGGCTGGTTCCATGCATGTAGTAGGATTATTAGGCTCACCGCGGAGAACGTCCTATACAACATATGGAGATAACCTAACAGCACTTAGTTGGGATCCATATTTATTATTATTAGTCATTGGTGGTTTATTTCTACTAGTAGCTGGTGCTCTTCAAGTTTATGCAATCATTTACCTCATGTTCTTTGCACCTCAAGGGCAAACGGAATTTCCGATGGCTGATGTGGAGGAAGATGCAGTGAAAACACCATATTGGACAGAACGGTGGGGGATTATTATCTTTATTATGCTTTTAGTCATTGCAATGGGCTACGTCATACCGATAGTAGAATTTATCGTTCATGCACCGCCAGGATCCCCTCCTTTTAGAACATGGTAAGTGATAACGCCTTATAATAGGTAACTTATTTGTTTTTCGCAAGAGATAGCTCGTCAAGTGGGCTATCTCTTCCTATTAATCTATTTCTTAGGAAGTGACACATTTGAAAAAAATTCAACGAACTACCCTATCTTCTATTATCGTTCTTTTATTTGGATTCACGATTTTTTTTATTGGAACTGACGGCTTTAAAGCATTTACAGCTGAAACAGCAAGAGTAAATGCTTTAATTGATGCTAAACCATCCTTTCCTCAAGTGACATTAGAGGATAGCAACGGAAGAACGTATACACTGTCCGAGTTTGAAGGAAAATATGTGTTTATTACCTTTATTTACACTTCATGTGGAACGGTATGTCCGATGATGGAACTAAATATGAGAGATGTACTTCACGGAATTCCTAGTACGTATATCGGAAAAGATATTATATTTCTCAGTATTAGCTTTGATCCTGAACGAGACGATCCTGAAACACTTGATGCGTATAAAGACTATTTTAGTGCGGATGGTGAGTTGTGGAGAATGGCAAGAGTGAATAATGCGGAAGAATTGGACGCTTTATTAGAGACCTTCGGCGTTATCGTAATACCAGACGGTAGTGGTGACTTTTCGCATAACTCCGCATTTTATTTAGTAGATCAATCTGGAATCTTAATTGATGTCATGGACTACACTGATGTTGATACGGCTACTAAAAAACTATTAGACCTTTTAGAAAACGAAACGGAGGAAAAATAAATGTCACAAGTAAAAATCGGTATATTTTTGTTTTTTGTTTTGGCATTACCTCCTGTAACAAACTTACTAGAGTCCATCATGATTATTCATATGCATATGCAAATGCCCTTATTAATTATTTCAGGTTTCCTAATCGCACCAATATTTCAAAAAATGTTTCCACTGTTTTTTTCAAAATGGAATGAGAATGGAACACCAGGAATTTTATTATTCGTGTTAATCATGATATATTGGATGATTCCTAGAACAATGGATGATGCATTAACAAGTGACATTGTGCAATTATTCAAATTTATAAGCCTCACCTTCCTTGCTGGTGTCCCTTTAAGAGATAGTTGGAAAAAGATTACAAATAAAATAAAAACTTTTATCATTATCTTTTTTACAATAACTTTTTATGCAATGGGAATCGTTTATATATCATGGCCAGACCAACTTTGTAATAATTACTTAATTATTGAGCAAATAACTCTTGGTTGGGGGTTTATTACAATGGCAATATGTTCAACTATTTATCTTAGTTATACAGCCATAATAAATCCTGCAGAGTATGAATAAGTCTTGATGGAATGCTCGTTCCATCTCCTAGTGAAATTATACTTACTAATCAATAAGGATAATATGATATAATAGATAAAATTGAAGTGAAAGGAGGTAAATAATGAATACAAAAACAAATGATACACCTAGTTTGCAGCATATTAAAAGTGCATTGTATACTGTTAACCGCCACGCAAAGACGGCGTTAGATTCTCGTGAGTTATATTATTTAAAGAGGAAAACATTAAAGAAATTAGTTGAAGAGAACCTAGCAGAAAAAATATGCCTTGAATATAGTTTAAACCCAAGCAAAGGATTTCAAAGCTCTGTAGTACTTGTAAGAGTAGGTCATTCTAAAAGCAAGGAACCATTTTACTTTCATACAATAGCAGAAAAAAGTGATTTTAAGCTAGAGCACAAAGGTAAGATAAACCAATCCATCCAGAACCCTCGCGTCCAAATGGCGTTAGTAACTGCAAAAAGTATTCTTTATAAATACTTAGGAGAAACCCCAAAACAGAAAAAAACCTCTCATAAGAATAAAAATAAAAAGCTAGAAAGTGTATTCGTATCTTCCTATTTAGATGGGAGAAAAAGATTTTAAGAAAAAACTTGAGGGTGTCAAAGAGGTTGACTCAAAAGATCAAATTTTTACTTTTTAAGTCAACCTCCAAGCAATATACGGAGCAGCCCAATCTCTTAAAGCCTACTATAAGTGTCTATAGTTGGTGCAAGTGTAGCTTTTCTTAGGTCTTTTATATACTTATGGGCCCCAATCTTTTGTAACTCACATTACATAATACATGGCTCTTACTCGTTTTTTAAACCTCTACAATTAACAATTCCTCTGCTTGTTCTCCATATGTACCTTGCATAATTACGTTCCCATCTCTACCAACGGCTAACGAGCAACCTATCACCTTCCATTCATTCCATTCTCCACCTTTTATTACTCCAACATTACTTACCCCAATAACAGCCATGTGATATTTGTTTGCTAAGTTTTTATATGGGTCAACCCACTCTTGACCATAAGGCTCTTTTTCATTATTGTGATCTCGTCTAACAGCCCATGAGCAAGGAGACAACAGGATACGTGCACCCATTAAACCTATCGTATTCCCAATTGGATCATTTTCCGCACGAAGATCTGCACAAACTGCTAAACCAATTCTACCAAATTCAGTATCAATGACGTTCGTCCTATCACCGACAGAATAAACGTCAAGAGCAAAATCTAATTCATTAATTTTTCGATGCTTTAAAATAATTTCTCCTACATTAGAAATCATAATAGCCGTATTATAAAGATGATTTCCGCACCTTTCTGTTAAACCCACAACTACATGAATGTTTAGCTCTTTCGCAATATCACAAAACACGTCGCTGCAATATCCCGGTATCGGATAAGCCATATCCTTTGCACGAGGATATGTCCACCCTATGTCCATGCATTCAGGTAAAACGACAATGCTGCAACCTTTCGCTGCAGCTTCGCGAACCATCGTACAGGCGCGAGCTATATTTACATCTATTTGCCCAGCCTCAACTAACATTTGGATCATTCCAATTTTCACCTTATTTGTCATATGTACCTCCATAAACTGCGATTAAGATCCTTTACTTTCATATATCTCCAAGTAATAGTTAAACTTAACTGTTTTTTATTGATAATAATGGCCGATTGTGATTCCAATTTACACTGACTGAAAAGTCGAAGAATTTTGATAGATTCTCTCCAGTGAGCAATGTTTTAATATTTCCAGAAGCAAAAACTTGTCCTTGTTTTAATAATAGTATTTTATTAAATACAGGCAGAATTTCTTCAGCATAATGAGTAATAAAAATAATTGTTGGTCCATTTGGATTCTTTGCAATTTGGTCGATGGATTGTAGTAATTTTTCTCTTGCAATAAAATCTAGACCATTTGTCGGTTCGTCTAAAATGAGTAATGCAGGATCTGCCATTAAAGCACGAGCAATTAATACTCTCTGTTTTTCCCCTTGAGATAATGTTTCATAGTTACGATTTGCATGCGATAAGCACTCTAACTGCTCTAGCAAGGAAACTGCTTTTTTCCTCATGGCGTCAGTAGGCGTTTCGTATAGACCAATTGATGCGAAAGCACCACTAAGAACTACTTCGAATGCATTATCACCTAAATGAATCTTTTCTTGTAGGGAAGCTGATACAAAACCAATCTTCGAGCGGAGTTGTTCTGCTAAATACGTTTTTCCAAATTCCATTCCTAGAACAGTTACTTGGCCTTTTGTCGGAAAATAATAGGCATTTATCAAATTTAACAGTGCAGTTTTACCAGCCCCATTTAAGCCATAAACTGTCCAATGTTCTCCCTTATTTACGTGCCAAGTAATGTCTTGTAGCAGCCAATTCCCCTCTCGTTTTAAATAAACATTTTCCATCTTTAAAACCAAGCTATTCCCTCCTTCATAAGAAGAAACTTTATCAAAACCTGCCGTCTATTAAAATTAGATTTTCATAGTTATCGTAGCTTTAAACTGATTTTAAAACAAGATCTATGAATATTAGAGTGATAAAATATTTTGGCACTTTGATTTTTCTATTAAACATTGACTTTTTTTATTTCTGTTTTTAACTCCTTGTATACTCGATTACCTTCATAAAAGAACAACTTTATCGTTTCTGTAAGAATTTTTCTGTTTTCTGGTTCCATACTACTCACGATTTTGATTATTTCAACGATTTTTCTCCACTTATCTTGAGTCAAATCATCTATCGTTTTTACATTAGTTGTATCAAAAATAATAAACAATGCATCTACAAATTGACTTCGCTGTGACTCATCCATTTTATTTAACAGTGATTTTAATGTGCCATCAACAATTCTACTTTCTTTCGTTACACTTTTCACACAAATAAAGTTACTTCCTAAAACTTCCCATGACATTGGATCATGCTGCATCATTACTTTCCTACTGCTTTTTACGATAACGAATTCTTCTTCATGCTCAAGCATCATTCCTACAATGGAGGATTGTGGTATAATCGTTTTCACCTTACCTAGCATTTCTTTATATTCTTTACATTCAATTACATCTCTATGAAATCCGGGTCCATCGTTATTGTATACTGAAATAATTCGTGTTTTAGTAGAATCATTACACTTAATAGCAGCATAAACAGCTAAGTTCCCACCTTTGGAATGTCCTCCTAATATTAATTGTTTATTCGTGCTTCCAACAGCTGTCTCTAAATAATTTATAGCCTCTATTTGGGCAGGAACAGGAGACATAAACGTCATATTAAAATTTTCCTTCCACCCAACTATTGTATTATCTGTCCCACGAAAAGCAACAAATATAGTATCTTTATTGATAGAAATATTAATGGCAGAAAATTGCTTATGCTCATTATAATCAATAATATTGACATACTTTGAAAGAGTAAGATTCGAAAACCGTTCACTTTTAGCTATGCGTTTAAACAGTTTTATAGACTCCTTTATTAAAGGAGAAAGAGTATTCGTTCCTTCTTCTCTATTGAGTTTATCAAATAAATCAGCGGCGCATTTTATAGTAATGCTCTTTGAACAGTGTAAATCGGGTACAATTTTTTCAAAGTTTACATATGACAATTGAGATAAAATGAGATTATCAACATCATTAAATGGTGCTTGGTCAAAGGTTAAGTCTCCTCGCCAATCTATATAATCCAACATATTTGCCAACTTTTATCACCCTTTTTAATAATGAATCCGTTATATACATATCATTAATAATTATAATGTAAATATATTAATATATGTTTCATATTTCAATATTTTAACTTTAACTAAATATATGGCATGATATTATAGAACCTATGTAAAAATAGAAGCTATCACCTTTAAAAAACGAAATCATTAATGTTAAATTCAAACATGTTAATTATTTTATTACATCAATAGTTTTAGGAGGACTCATGACTAGTACATCAAGTGAGATAGAACATTCATTTAAAATTTTAAGAATTTTTAACTTTGCCATTTACGGCACTATGGCTTTACTAATGCCTTACTTACCTTTATATTTTCAAGGTGCTGGATTTACCAATGTGCAAATAGGTATTTTAATGGCATCTGGTCCATTCGTTTCACTTATTGCAAACCCATTTTGGGGATATTGGAGTGATAAACTCCAAAATACGCGTAAAGTACTGACCATCATGTTAATTGGAAACCTTATTTTAAGCCAGATTTTCTTCCAAATGACAATCTTCGTTTATGTTTTTGCGATTATGCTCTTCTTCTTTTTTTTCCAGACAGCTTTAAATCCGATGAGTAATAGTATCATTTTACATGCGATACAAAATACACGTTACCAGTTTGGGACGTTTCGTTTATGGGGGTCACTTGGATTTGCTATTATGGCAGGAGTGGCAAGCCCATTTATACAAATGATTGGTACTGAAAATCTTGGGTACATATATGGTGCATTTATGATCGTTGTAATTTTTCTTTGCTTTGGTTTACCATCGCAAGGAAAGGCATCTGGCAAGGTTTCATTTAGTGGTTTTACAAAGCTCTTTAAAAATGGATATTTTACAGCATTTTTACTACTAGGTATTCTTATCTCTATCCCAAATCGTATGAATGCAACGTTTATTTCCATCTTTATTAGTGACTTAGGCGGTGGTGAAATATATGTTGGGGCATCTTGGTTATTAGCAGCTATATTGGAGGTTCCGGTCTTTTTAATTTTAGACCGCTATTTACGTCATTCTGAAAGGTTAATGATGGGATTATTAGGATTAGTGAGTTTGCTATTTGCAATTAGATGGTTATTAATGAGTATTGCCCCTACACCATTATCCATTACTTTTATACAGCTTTTACACGGATTTAGCTTTGGGATCTACTTTTACACTGGAACGCAACTCTGCGCTTTACTTATCCCTGACAAATACCGGGCAAGTGGGCAAGCACTTTATGCACTAGCCTGGATGGGGGTCTCTGGGATAATCGCAGGCGTAATAGGTGGTTGGATTTTTGATACGTTAGGTGCACGCCAAATGTACTCTGTTGGGATGTGGATGTCTATCATTGGTGCTCTCGGATTTGCTTTTATTTGGATGTTACAAAAAAACAGAGGTAAACGGAGCTAGTAATGCTACCACTTCTAGTACGTAAACGAATAATTCATTCTAATCGATTATCCTCAAGTAAAGTGTATTAATTTCACGTTTATAACAAATATTAACATTGTTAGAAATTTAAGGAGGGATTACAATGGATGCACAAAGAGCGCAGGAAATTTGTTCTTCTACTGAGATGAAAAGTGTACTCTACAACGGTCAACAAATTTATATTGAGCATGTCGACCAAGGGACTGGGCAAGCTACTATTCATCCGTTAGACGATCCAAATAAAAAGCAAAGCGTCTCAGTTACAGAGTTAACAGAACAGTAAAATGAAAAAGTGGGCGACTCATAAGGTTTATTTTTACCTATTGAGTCGCCTTTTTGTGCAATGTGTGGAACTTTCGTAGTCACTTAAAAGTTCACTATAAGTGGCCTATAGTGGGCACGCAGGGTGTACCCTTGGTTGGGACTTTTGTAGCTATTGAACTCCCTACTTTTTAGTAGTTGATTAATTAACGTTAGCTTTAGTTAATTTGAGATTTTTTACTCTACCACCTGAAAAACTAAAACCTGTCACATGATCACCTTCATAAATAAACTCAACGACAAAAGTAAAAGGGGCATTTGTTACAAACTTATTTTTATTCAGTTGATAAAGGACTTGTTCATCGTGCCTACTGTGAGAAAGATATAAGACTCCATCTCTATTGATTATATCGTAAGAAGTATCTATTTCTTTACTTTCATATTGCCCGATAAACTTTTCACAGTTTATCGGTTTAAACGGTTGAATTTTTGCAAGCGGAACGTGCTTATCCTTCGTCCTTAACAGACCACTCTCTCTATTTAAAAACAGGTTTAAATTTAAATGTTCAATTTTGAAATGATTTCCTGCTACATGTACTAGCGGTTCATAGCCATAGTCATTTTTTATAAAAGCTTTCCCATCTACCACTTTGATGGTAAAACTCATAAAAAATTCATCTTTAGACGGAAAGTAGTCACCCTCGACATCTTCAATATCTATCTTTTCAACTAATTCTTCGTAGTCATCTACCTCTTCATCACTATTTTTTATGTTAAGTACGACGTCCGCAATAGATAATGCTGCATTTTTCATTGCGATATTTTGCGTATTTGAAAATAAAACAATATCAACATCTGCCTCGATAAAACGTATGACAGCACTTCTATAAGCTGCATCCGCCCCCCGTGCTCAATATATGAATGTCCTTTATATTTATCAATAAATATCCCACCAGCATAACTACTTACTGATCCATCTGTTAATGTCGGTCTCTCATACATCATTTTTAGCGTTTCCTCTTTACAAATAGACGACTGCTTAAAGTTGTCCATCCACTTTAAAAAATCAGTAGCTGTTGTGTTTAATGACGTTGCCCCGTAAGTACCATAATTTAGTACACTGTAAACATATTGCCCCTCACCATTATTGTAATAAGAATTTGCTTTGTTTCGAATAATTTTCGAAAAATGATCTTTAAAGAATGTATTCTCCATGCCTAAAGGCTTAAATATTCTTTCATAAGCAAAATTTTGAAGTGAAGCACCACACATTCTTTCAACAATTTCTGATAGTAAAGTAAAGTTTGAATTACTATATAAAAATTTCGATGTTGGAGTAAAATTAAGCTCTTTTTGTTTACTTATAACACGAAGTGCATCTCTTTGCGTAATTGTATCAACAATTCTTACTCCACTTAAACCTAGTAATTCCCACTGATCTCTTATACCACTGACATTGTTTATCATGTTTCTAATCGTTACTTTTTCTGTGAAGTTCACGAGATCAGGAATATACTTACTAATGTCATCATCAATATGTATCTTGCCATCCTCATGAAGCAATAATATGCACATCACCGTTATTTGCTTTGACACTGACGCTACATGGAAAACTGTCTCATCTTTAACCGGAACGTGGTGTTCTATATTTGCATAACCAAAATTCTTTTTATAAATAGTTTCCCCATCTTTTCTTACGATAACTTGACCTCCCGGGCAAAAACCTTGCTGCCATTTAGAAAATATGGAATCTATTTTCTCCTCTATATTCACTTTAAAACCTCCAAATCACTAGACTAATATGATCTTTGTCAACTTAAACAGAAGTCCACTTTCCAAAAAGCTTATACTCCTTTTGAGAGCTTTAAAGCAAGCTTTTCTATTTTAGGATCATTTTTAGTAAATCCAACCTTCTCAAAAACGGCCATCATAAATTCATAATGCGCATGTCCTCTACTAGTAATAATTCTATCTGTCACACATAAATCAGTATCAACATACGTTCCGTCTTCATAATACTCATTGTATATGGCATGGATATGCGGCATTGTCGTGTATTCACAATCTAATAATCCGGCTGATCCAAGTATCATAGATGACGCGCAGCTTGCAGCAATAATACCGTCATATTCTTGAAGAAAATCAATAAGAGTTTGTTTATCTAATAAACTTTCATTTATTTCTCCACCAGCTAGCAAGATCAAATCATATTCCTTAGGATCTTTATTATCTAGAATCTCAGAGTCAACATAGATTCCTCCATCAGTTGCTACTAAACCACCATCTACAGAAAGTGTATTTATTTCCCAGCCGTCTTGCTTTAAAAACATCTGCATGAGACTAACTTGCCAAATCGCAAAGCCTTCATATACAATAAACCCTATTTTTTTCATCATTCACCTCATTATAGTCTGTCTTTATATCTCAATACTGTAGTAATATCATCATAACAAAAGTACAGGGAAGAATCCTCTGTTTACTCATACTTAAGTCGTATACTGAAAAAAGGTTTCATTTTTTTACCTACTGAGTCTACTTTAGCTATTGGACACACCCACTTTTGGTTTATACATTGTATCTTTAAATAGAACACGCCAGCACCAAATGGCACTAGCGTGTTTTATTATGTTTATTAATCTTCTAGAACTACGACAACTTTATGCGTTTTTCCATCATTAAAGATTGGCGCTTTGTTCCCCTCAATTTTTTCACCATCAACAGTCATTGATTTAACACCTTTACTAATATGGTTGCTGTTAATGACTTCAATTTCATATGTTGCATTTCTGAAGTATTTAGTTGCTTTAAAGCCATCCCACTCTTTTGGTATACACGGATTGATGATCAGTCCGTCATAAGCAGCCATAATACCTAAAATGTACTTCGTACCTGCTTGATACATCCAAGATGAAGTTCCTGAAAGCCAAGAGTTACGTCCAAGTCCGAACTGAGGATGCTCGTCACCTAAAATGTTTTGTGGATAAACATAAGGCTCGATTTCATACTCATCGATCTTGTCATTTTTGTATACTGGATTTACTTGCTTATAATATTCGAACGCTCTGTCTCCGTTACCAACAATTGTTTCAGCAATCATTGCCCAAGGATTTGTGTGTAGGAAGATTCCCCCATTTTCTTTAGCTCCTGGCGGGTAAGTTGTAATACCACCTTTATTCGGGTCAAAGCCATTGAATCCTGGATAACTAAGTTTAATACCATTTTTCGTGTTTAGAATTCTATAGACGGAGTCTAACGCTGTTTCCGCTCTTTCTTCAGTGGCAAAGCCGGATATTGTTGCCCACGTTTGGCCGTTTACGTATATTTGACCATGTGCATTTTTATGTGATCCTAAAGGTTCGCCATCATGATCAATGTATCGGATGTACCATTCTCCATCCCACCCTACATTGTTTACAACTTCTTTCATTTCAGCATACCAAGTTTTATACGTTTCAACTGTCTCGGTTTCTCCCAAGAACTCTAACAGATCAATTAGCTCAAGTAATGCTTTTCCATATAAATGAGCGTTAATAAATGACTCAGCACCAGTTGGTAAGTTGATTGTATCGTTCCAATCTGCAAACCCTAACAATGGTAGGCCATTTGCGCCAGTATCATTTCTTGTAAAATGAACAGAGCGCTTCAAGTGCTCTAGAACTGTCCCTGACTCTTGTGGATTTCCTTCACTATCCTTTTCGTAGAATGGAATTTCTTTATTTAGGAAATCAATATTTCCGGTTTCTTTTACGTAACTACATACAGATTGTACAATCCAAAGGTGGTCGTCACCATAATAATCTGGTCTATCTGGTCTTTCTCTTGAATCTCCTTCGTTAGCCTCCATTGTAGACGCAAAGAACTGATGCATTGCAGAACCATTTCTTTTTTGAGTGTGAAGAAGTTTTTCAATTAGTTCACGTGCATCTTCAGGATAGTTTGGAATAACGCCTAATACGTCCTGTGAGCTATCTCTAAATCCAATACCTCTTCCACCAAATCCTAGCTGATAAAGAGAAAGGTCTCTTGACCAGTTTTTTGTAATGTAACATTGTCTTGGATTATGGATGTTAAGAAGTGTATTCATTTGCTCATCAGGAGTTTCAACCTGTAGTTTAGAAAGATAATTATCCCAGAATTTCGCTAAAGAATTGAACGCTTCATCGACATTTTTCTCATCACGGTATTTATTAATAGAATTTTGTTCTCTAGAAATTTCTTCACCTTGCCCTAACTGGGTGATTACTCTTTTTGATTCTCCAGGAGCTATCTCTCCAAGATGATGAAGTAATGCACCAATGTTGTCGCCTCTACTTGCTTCATAATTACTTAACTCTTCATTTTGAAGACTAAGTGGATTTGCCCAAGTACCAAATTCATTATCTCCTAGGAAAATCTTACGATCAGATTCAATGGATGAAATTGGGTGGTTCGAAGTAAAGTAATTAACACTTGTCCCTCTATTCATAAATGCATTTTGTGTTAAAACCTTAAATCCATTTTCTTCTTCAATTAGCTTAGACTCCATCGTTTGAGGTACCCAATCCGCATTTGTAAATTGCTTTAATGCATCAAAATGTGTGTACTCAACAACAGGAATTAAGTCAAGCTCAACAGGTGTTGTTCTTAAATTTGTAACTTTAATATCACGAATTAATCTAGGATCATTTTCTGGTACAAAAACTGTAATTTCTGTTCTAATACCGTTAATTTCAGAGATATATTTAGAGTATCCAAGACCTACTCTACACTCATATAGATCATATTTATCTAGTGTCGGTACATAGTAAGGAGAAAAAATGTTATAGCTATCATTTTCCTTTACTCTTATGTATGTTGTTTCACCGTTGAATTCGTAACTCGGCAATTGAGGTAAATATTTTACAATTCTGTTTAAAGCCGGGTCTCCTTTACAAATAAGTGAGCCTCCCGTTTGGTCTACAAATCCACCAAATTTTAAGTTACCTACATAGTTAATCCATTTTGTTGGTGTTTTAGGGTTCGTTATTACATATTCTCTCGTTTCGTCATTAAAATATCCGTATTTCATTATGCCCCTCCTTAATACTACTTAGTTTAGGTTTACGCTAAAACATTTTCGTACACCACATCAAGTATATAACAATCCGTTTTAATTTCAAAGAGAACTTTGTGAAATTATTTCAACAATTGGACATATTTTGACATGGTATTTTTCTTTTTTACGTTCTCTTAAAAACCTTCCATATCAATAAAAAAGTGACACAATTATATTGTATCACATAAGAAAATTATTTATTATTTTATATTATATAATACTGCACTCATTCCACTTAAATAATAGGTTATATTCACTAAAAGGTTTTCGTAAATCAAGGCAAATGAAATAGTTGATCATTCACTAACTAAGCTAACTATCATCTAATATATCCTTATTATTCCTTACCAGTATTATATTTATCCATATCATCAAGCATTTTCACTCGTCTTCTAAATTCCTCTGATGTACTGAATGTTGATTGTAAGAATCTCTCAATTAATTCCTTCGCTATAGTGGGGCCGATAATTTGAGCTCCAATAGCAATCACGTTTACATTATCATGCTCGACACATTGATGCGCAGTATAAATATCATGGCATACAGCAGCTCTTATCCCTGGTATTTTATTTGCTGCAATACTAGCACCAACTCCAGTCCCACATATCATAATCGCTCTCTCTACTTTCTGATTAACAACAGATTGACAAACTTCCTTTGTAATTACTGGAAAATCAACAGGATTCTTGTCAAAAGAACCGAATTCAATAACTTCATGACCAATATCTTTTAAAAATTGAAGAATTAGTGCTTTTAATGGAAAACCAGCATGATCAGATCCGACAGCTATTCTCATCATCTCTCGCCCCTTTTGTAAAAATGAGTAGTCTACTTCATTTTACCATATAAGAATTAAAAATCTTTGTCACTTCGTACAACAAATTGATGCTATGTTATAATGATACAGACTCCCTAGTAATAGGTAGAGGGCACTAAAAAAGGGCGATATTTGATGGCACTGATAAAGGTCGTTTTTTTACCTTATTCAGTCCCTCCGCTATTTACCTTTTACAGTGCCTCAATAGGTATTTATGGTGGTGATTGCGTTGGATCCATTAGATATTCTTTTAAATAAAGATAAAATTGTTCCTCATTATCAGCCGATTATTAGTGCTGATAAACAAATCGTTGTAGGTTATGAAGTATTTGCTAGAATGCTCACAAAGAATGGCCCGCAAAGTTTGGGCTCATTTTTTAATGATGAATCTATCCCAGATGAATATCGTGATGAAATTGATGACGTTATACAAAACATGGCATTAGAAAGGTTCATTGAATCACCTGAACTTTATATAGTTTTAAATATTAACATGCAATCGTTGTTAAAAGATGACGGCGATTATTTAATGGAAAAGCTTAATTACTATAAAAATAGAGGATTATTATTAAACCGAGTAGTTTTGGAATTGAAGGAAAAGGATTATGCAGACAGTTATTCTGACATAAAACATTTAATTACTTATATTCAAAGTACTGGAGTAAATATAGCAATCGGAGATGTTGGTATTTCTTCTGCTAACCTTGAGAGATTAGCTAATTTAAAGCCTAACATTGTAAAAGTAAATGTCGGATTCCTAGAAGGAGATACTTTTCCCGAACTATATCGCGATGTACTTTACTCACTGTCTTTATTAACGAGAAAGCTAGGGTCAACTTTATTATTTGAAGGTATAGATAATTATGCTAAGTTAAACTTTGCATGGCGCAACGGGTCACGCTATTATCAAGGCTATTATTTAGGAAGACCTAAAGGAGACTTTGTTGAACCAGAATTTTGTAAGACAAAAATAAAAAAAGAATTTCACTTATTTATTGAACACGAGCGAAAAAAAATTGCTGCACAGCACTTATTAACTGAAAAACTTAGCTTATCTTTAAAAGAAATTTTAAAAAACATCAATATGAATAATAATATAGACGAAATTGTATTTCGAATTGCTGAAGCAATGGAAAACTATACTTTCAGAGTATACATATGTGATCACGATGGTTTTCAGCAATCCTCAAATGCGGTGAAAGGAGAGCATGGTTGGATACTCCAAAGAGAAACTAGACAAAAAAATTGGAGTTGGCGTCCTTATTTCATTGAAAATATCGTTAGAATGGATCTTGAAAAAAGAGGTATCTTGTCCGATTTATACACTGATATTGAAAAAGATGAAATGATTAGAACATATTCTCATCCACTACAAAACGGGTTATTTTTATTTATTGATATTCCCTATTCGTTCTTGTACGAACAAGATGCACTACTCTAATAAAATAATCATAACCACTGCAATTATATTTAGTTATTCTGCGGGGATTAAAATATCCCATGCACGTATGGTTTCCCCGCAGAAAGATAAACATTAACAACGATATTATGATTCACTCTCTTTCACTAGTAAACCCTTTGATTTCATCAAAATCACCCGTAATCATAATAACATCGTCTGTATCGAATAAAACATAGCTAGGGAATTGATCGATACCTAATAATAAAGCATCTTCCGTAGGTCCATCAATCCCAGTAACAACTGAACCCGTTTCAAATATATGTGATTTTGATATCAAATCCATAAACTCGTCAGCTTCATCTATATTGTCTTGATAACTTTCACTACTATCAAAAAATAACACTGCTGTATACATTCCTTCGCCGTATGACTTTAGATTATTGAGTACATCTTGTTCTGTTAATATATCTCCGAAATATTTTACCTTTTCAGCTGTATATACAGGGAAGGTATCAATAGAATGAAAAGGACCATCATCAAAGTTTACTTTTGTACGTTCCTTTATAAATTCCTCTTTTACCCAGATTTCCACATTTCCGTAAGATAACTCTTCCAATTCGATTTCTTCATTATCTTCATTTACTATTGCCGTCTCGTCTGTTAATTCTACAATATAAGCATATGCATATTCAGTACTATATGAGTTGACAGAATCATTTTCATTGCGATAATCATCAACATGTACTAATGCCATCTGTTTTTCCTCATAAATCGAATAAGTATAGCCTACAATTTCAGCATCCCTATTAAGTTCTTTTTTCTCAATACCATCACTACAAGCTGATAGCAATAGCAAAACGAAAATGAATATACCTGTATTCTTCATTTAAACAACACCTTCGTTTTTTTTTATTTTTTTGGCTCTGTTAAAGGCTAATGTTGATCTCGCGAAAGGTCAACAACAGAGTATGACATGGCCTATTTTAAAAAAGTCATTCCATTACACTTTATGTCATATTCTATATTGTTTTATTGTTATTTTACAGTAAAGTGCTTATACAGAAACACCTCTATTATGTCATTCTCAACATGTTAGCGATATGTATACTTTTTTAAAAATATTATACGTACTATTTTTAATGTGTAGATAAGGATGAAATGCAATAAAAAAACTGTTATCGTAGTTATATGATTAATGAGTAAAGTGAGGAAATAATGATGATGATTAGACAAGCAACTGTAAATGATTGGAAAGGTATAGCGAAAGTACAAGTTGATAGTATGCGCGAAGCATATAAAAACCATTTTCCAGCAAAAGTAATTGATAATATGAACTATCTTGACCGTGAAAATAGGTGGCAGAACGACCTTCCTAAAACAATTAGCGGAGGTACGATGAATTATGTAGTCGTAAATGAAAAAGATATAATTATTGGGTTTGCATTAGGTGGTACAATGAGAGATCCGCGTCTTAGGATTAAATATACTGGGGAACTATATGGGATTTACCTAGTTCCAGAATTACAAGGACAAGGATTTGGAAAAAAGTTATTAGAAAGCGTAGCTTATCATTTAGCATCACAACATCACAATAGCATGGCACTTTGGACGTTAAAACCTCATAATTCATGCTTCTTTTTTGAGCGAATGCAAGGAAAGGAAGTTTATGAAAAAAATACGATGATAGGTGGAAAAGAATTAAAAGAATGTGCTTATGGTTGGGATGATGTACAATCTATTTTGTCAGAAACGAATCACCTAAACTAAATTAAAGGTCATGTTGAAAAGAGAGCGATTCAAAATGTCATTATGGACCTTCTGAATCGCTCTTAAGGTAAGTCGTCTTTACCTTCAATTACTATTAAGAGGTTTTATCCTTCTTCATCGCTTCTATGTTTTCTCATTACCTTTGTAGGTGAATAGCCTGGATTAGAATGCAGTTCATAAATGGCATCTACCTCTTTCGCCACCTCTAAATCTTGTTCATCTCGTGCAATATCCTTTTTAGGTGTTTGTGGTAACGTTTGTTTATTTTTATCTCTTGCTTTTTGTTTATGTGCTCGTCCCATATTTTCACCTCTTTTCCTATTATATTTTTTGAAATAAAAACTACACTTATGTACTATTTTATTTGGATAATGATGGGATAAAATGATAAATTCACACATTTTTCGCTTTAGAATATATTAATTAACAAAGTGATTTGAATAGAAGGAGGGTAAAGATGGCTAAGTATCGGAGGAAGCCAATCATTGTAGATGCTGTTAAAATCACAAGGGAAATGACTATAAATTCATCAAAAGGCACTTTAAAAGGGGAACCAGGGGATTATCTAGTAACAGAGTTAAATGGGGAACAATACCCTTGTAGTGCAAAGGAATTTGAAAATAATTACGTGCCTACAAAAAGTTGGATTGATGTTAAAGGTGTAATAAAACGTTCATTTAAAAAGCTTAAAATAAAAACAAAGGAAATTGTTGCAAAAAGTTAAAAAGGAGCTAAAAAGTATGTAATACTTTTTAACTCCTTTCACGTTTAGTTACAATGAAACAACAGAATCTTCATTATTATCATGTTTTACTATTTCCTTATTTTCGTCCTTATTTTTTCTTCTCTTAAAAATGCTAGTAGCTGATGATATTAAGCGATAAACTGCAGGAATTAGTAGCAGCGTTATAAAAGTTGAAAAAAGTAAACCAGAGATGATAACCGTAGCCATTGGCGCTTGATAGTTACCAGTCGTACCAACTGCTAATGCTAATGGTAGCATCCCCCCTGCTGTTGTAAAAGTTGTCATAAAGATTGGACGAATTCTATTTTTACCAGCTTCAATAATAGCTTCTTGCATGCTATAACCTGCTAATCTTAGTTTATTCGTTCTATCTATTAATAGTATGGCATTGTTTAATACGATTCCTATGAGCATAATGACTCCCATTGCTGAAATAACGCTTAACTCTCTTTGTGTTATGAATAGACCAGCAATAACACCAACTATTGTCATTGGTATAACAGACATAACGATAAACGGATGAATAAAATGATTAAATTGAACCGCCATCACTAAATACACTAAAAATATCGCAATCACTAATACGAGCAACATTTCCATCATTAGTTCCTGCTGTGCTTCTAAATCTCCAGCAACTGAAACGGTATATTCTGCTGGTACTTCGTAATTTTCTATTAACGACTGCACCTCTCTATTTATAGTTCCTAAATCTGTTCCCTCAATATCTGCAGTAATAGATAGGAATCTTTCCCCATTTTCATGTCTTATTTCATTAGGTACATTCACAGTTTCTAAACGAACGTAATCAGATAATTTCTTTTCCCCATTCAAGGTTTGGATTGGGAGATTTAATAAGTCACTCTTTATTTCAATAGGTTCCTCTAAAGAAGCAACCAAATCAATCATCTCATTTTCACTATTTATCTCTCCTAAAGGAAACTCACTAAACTGCTGTTCTATAAATTGCATAATGTAAGTTTTAGATATATTATCCTCTTCCAGAGCAAGTTCATTGAGATGTATCATTTCTTGTGTAGACATGCGCTCCATCGAGTTTGTAGTACCAACTACACCATCAATTTTATTTAAGTTATTAATTACATCGTCAGCGATATCAGATAACGTGTCAAAGTTTTCACCTTTAATATTTAACTGAACTGGAGAACCGCCTCCGCCATCCATTAAGCTAAACACACCACGAATAGGATAGTCTTCCTGCAAACTTCGTAATGAACGAGAGATTTCTTCGTTCACCTCTTTTTGCTCTCGTGTAACATCATCATCCTTTGTCATGTTAATAATTAAATATAGAAGATTTCCATTATCCATGACATAGTTTGACTCGACGTCCTGAATTCCCGCTACCGTTTCACTCACCTTGCTCACAATTGTTTGTTTCTCACTCGGTGTTACTCCAGTTTCAATTTCAACACCAATCTCTGCATAACGATTTAATACATCAGGCATAATTGTCATTGGTATTTTTGTTATAAGGAAAAGTGATCCAACAAATAGAGAGAAAAACATTAGAATGACTAAAGCACTATGCCGTTTTTTACGAACTGTCCATGAAATTAATCTTCCATATGTGTTCATGATACGTTGTCGTTTATTTCCTTTGTTTTTCCTAATCGTTAACAATTTTTCTGAAAGTGATGGAATAAGTGTGAAGGCTACTATAACTGAGCTAATGAGTGTTATTGCAACAACTGCTGATAGTACAAGAACAAACTGACCCATTTCACCACCGATAATACCTATCGGAAGAAACACAACTATCGTCGTTAGCATCGATGCGATAACAGCAGTTGCAACTTCTTTTGTACCTTCTAATACTGCCTGTAAATGATGATAACCTTGTTCCTTTTTCCGATAAATAGATTCTAATATTACTATAGATGAATCGACCATCATACCGATACCTAAACCCAGTCCAATTAAAGTTAGCATATTAAAGCTATAATCTAATAGCCACATCGTTAAAAATGTGAGTAATATAGACGTTGGTATAGATAGCCCTATGATAAAGGTGGCCCTTATATTTCTTAAAAATAGTAGCAGTATGACGATCGCAATAATTGCACCGATAACAATATTACTTGTTACTCCCTCAATCGAATCTTGGACATAATCAGCTTGTGCAACTACTTCATTAAAAGAAAATCCGTCTACTAACCCTTCTTTAAATATGAGATTTACCTCTTCACGAATAGCTTCTGCCATTTCTATTTGTGTTGTGTTTGCAGCACGCCCAACCTCTATGAATATAAAGTCTTTTGAACCGTTTTTCCAGACGGAAGATGCACTTTCTTTTTCCTGTAAACTTACAGTTGCAACACTACTTAACTGTATACTTCCACCAGTGTGTAAAGGTATTTTGATCTCCTTTACATCATTAATTGAATGTAGTGAACTATTCCAGCGAACAGTTGGGGTATCGACCTCACCTATGAGTTGCCCCATCGTTACTTCACTGTTTGCTTTTTGTACCTCTCCTAATACATCCGGTATACTCAGATCATTTTTTTGTAATTCTTCTCGATTAAATAAAATGAGCATTTCTTTTTCTTCTAACCCTACTATTGATACATCTCTTACTTCACGAAGAGATTCTAACCTTGGCTTCACTATATTTTTTGCAAAGTAAGACATTTCCTCCATGTTCCCGTCTGATATGTCCATAAAAAACTCATAGTCTTGGTTCGTACCATAAAGTCCTGTATAAACTTCATTTACCTGTGACATCGAATTAGTAGTACTATTTACTATCGAATCTAATTCCTGTAGAACGTCTTCCCCGCTCCCCGCTTCTAGCATTAATTGGATAGAGCTTCTACCTATTCCAGAAGATGACACTATTCTTTCTACTCCTTGTATTGTTTGGAGTCTACTTTCTAAAGGACTCGTTATGTTTCTTTCTACTTCAATGGCAGCTAATTCACCAGCATCGACCTCTACATAAGCTACATCAAAGTCAATTGATGGAAACAATTCCTTATCTAGTTTTGTCATCGCATATGTTCCTAAAATTAAAATCAAACAAACAAGTAAAACGACTAAAATTTTTCTTTGTACAATAAACTTTAATAATCCCATAAAATTCTCTCCTCTTTTCTATAACAATGAAATATCACTGGAATAAATTTCTATTATCATTGTATATAGCAAAGAAGTGAAAAACATTTGTCTGCGGAAGTAAATGATGTAAGTCTATAGTCGTATTTTTATTTAAGCCTATGAATAAGTGTTGACTTAAAAAAGTGGACAGTTATGATGACTTTTCCAACCGTAATTTCCTTACATAAATATAAAAAGCGCTTTAAGGAATTTAAACTCCTTAAAACGCTACTGTGTATTCAGCCTTTATAATAAAAATATAGTAATGTAAATATTATTGCTGGAACAAAAGTGACAACATATATTCCCGATAGGATATACATTCTTTGCTTTGTGCTTTTCGTATAATTTTTATCATTTGGATTCATTCCAATATAGATTGTAGCAATAAGTGCAGCAATACAAATGAGTGCACTAATAATAATTAGTGGTAGGTAATTCATACATATCCCCCAAACATATATAAAAACTAACGCTATTATACTTTATCATAGAAGCTTTTACTAGTAAAAGGCTATAAATTCTAACTTTATTTAAGGGACGTGAGGGAACTCTAAGGCAAAATCATAGGGAACTGAAAAAGGTTGGTCTTTAACCTTGTCAGTTCCCTCCATAAAAACATTTTCATCATTTAGCGAGTTAATTATTGTTGATATGGAATTCCTAGTAGGTCAGGTACTGTTACAAATTCAACTCCTTGTTCTTGTAACGATGGAATGATCTGTCTTAAAGCCTCTATTGTATTTGTTCTGTCTCCTTCCCATTCAGCACCATCGTGCATCAAAATAATGGCCCCAGGATGCGTATTACTGAGTACGGTATACGCAATCTCATCTGCTGGATCCTCTTGCCAATCTAGCGAATCGACCGACCAAGCTACAACTGAGTAATTCATTTCTCCAATTTTTTGAACAAACTCATCATCAAGAAAACCATATGGTGCACGAAACAAACTCGTTCTATAGCCTATTATTTCAGCCAATACATTTTCTGTCTCGGTTATTTCTCTCTCAAGTGTATCAATATTTTCATCGACTAAGTTTGGATGCCAATATGTATGGTTTCCAATGATGTGCCCTTCCTCCGCAGTCCGCTGGACAATTTCTGGATATGCCTCTGCTCTAGCTCCCATTACAAAAAATGTAGCAGGCACGTTAAATTCACTTAGGACATCCAAAACCTGCTCTGTGTATCTAGGATCAGGACCATCATCAAACGTAAGTGCAACACGGTTATCTCCTGAATCACCTTGTAAGACTACAATATTCGGATAACGCTGTTGTAATAATATATTTGATACAGGTTGACGAATCCTTTCTGTTTCAGGGCCTCCTTCAGGGTTGGGTATGTCTTCATTTTGTCTATCTTTGTTCCACCACCATACTGGTTCGGCTACCTTCTCAAACTCTGCGTGAGCATAAATAAACGGTAGTAAACTGAAAAACATCATCGCTATTAACGTCACTCGCAAAATACCATATCCCATAAACTACACTCCTCTTTCATCACGTTTTTCCTTCTTCGTAAAAGCTTCGGATATTACTCAAGCTTATTTTTAAATTAAACTAATTTTTTTATTCTACAAATTCTGAAATAGGTGTTATAGAAAAATTTAAAAATAAACGAATAATATTAGAACGACAAATTGTCTTTTAGAATACAATATTGGAAGAGGGTGTGGTGAAAGTGACAGCAAAAGACAATGAAAAAAATCAAGAAGGTAATGTGGAAGCAACGTTGGAACTTATTAGAATCATTCATCGAAACCTTGGAATAATAACCGCCATTTTATTATTAACTGGGCAAATAACTATAATGGGTGTATTTGTTACTCCGAGAGGATTTAGAGTAACAATGGCTGGTCCGATTACTGGATCGAGAAGAATAGAAAGCAAAACAGGAAATCCGTTAGTTAACTTGACGATAGATGTTATTGACATTTTAATAGCAAAGCAACTATTACAAGATAAATTTTTTATAACTGGGAGTGCATTAACACCATTCGGGTTTACTATTAATGCAGGTGGACCTCTTTTAGGGGTTGAAAGAATGGTACCTAAAGTGCCTTCATTATTTCATGATCTAGATAACTTTAATATGCTCGTTGCCAAGTTGTTAAACTTCGATCCAAGTATTGCAAATAAATACCAAAGGAAGTGAGTGAAATGCATTTAACTGATCTGCCCACTACTCGTCCATCAAAGACATTAGGCTTTATCATCGGAATATCGCTAATTTTATTTATATACTTTTTTACCGAATTTGAGGATTTGCCTGAACCAGATTCAAATTGAAGGTCCAATATTCCCCTCCTGTATCGAATAGTATTCATTTGACAATAATAAATATGGAGGTGGTATATATGTCAAGTCCATATTTATGTCCAAGCTGTAAAACGAATCGGTCCCGATTTAATATTATTGAACAAGTTGCTACACCAGTAAAAATGGACCCACTAACAGGGGAAGTCGTCAACACGTACACGAACGACAATTTAGACGCCTTCCATACAGCTTATCAAGGACCAGTTAATAAAGTACAATGTGGATCATGTGGTCTTATCGAGGATGAAAAATCATTTGTAAAGTTTGCAGAGCATAACCCTAGAAAAAGTTGATAAAAATGCTCGTTCTATAATATGAGCAAACTTTAAGGTGATGTGAGAACCCACGTCCCATGATACTTGGGCGTTTTATTATCATTTAAGACGAATATAAATAAAAAACATTTAACTAGCTAGCCGAAGCTTGTTAAATGTTTTTATTTTACTGGGCGCTTAGAATTCCCTTAGAGGAAATTTAAAAACTTAGCAAAACCCTTTTTCTTTATTTTTTTTCACGCCATCCCATGTTCCTACCGTAATATATTTCATCCATTTCTAACTGAAGTCGTTCAGTAATTTCTTTTTCTTGTTCACTCGTTAGATGTTCTTTTTTATAGCCAAATAAATAATTATTTATGTCAAAATCCTTAATTCTACATTTCGTATGAAAAATATTCTCTTGATATATATTGACGTCAATCATATCATATTGTTCTTTCACTTCTTCAGGAATATAATTTTGGATCGAACTAATATCATGGTCAATAAAAAGCTTATGTCCACTTATGTCTCTTGTAAATCCCCGAACACGATAATCCATCGTCATAATATCTGTGTCAAACGAGTGAATCATGTAGTTTAACGCTTTTAAGGGTGAAATTTCTCCACAAGTAGCTACATCGATATCAGCCCTAAACGTACTAATCCCTTCATCTGGATGATACTCAGGATAAGTATGAACAGTTATGTGACTTTTATCTAACTGCATGACAACCGAATCAGGCAGCGGTCCTGGAGATTCATCAAAAGAATCTGTCGGTACTTCCACTACTGGACCTTCTGAAACTAATACCGTCACACTTGCACCTTGTGGTACGTAATCTTGTTTGGCTACGTTTAAAACATGTGCTCCGATAATCTCGGCAACATTTTTCAAAATTTTCGTCAACCGCTCTGCACTATACTGTTCATCAATGTATTCTATATATGCTTCCCTTTCTTCTTTCGTTCTCGTATAGCATATATCATACATATTAAAGCTTAATGATTTCGTTAAGTTGTTAAATTCATGTAATTGAATACGCTGTTCATGCGTTAAACTCACTTTTGATCCCCCTCTTTGAGTAAACACTTTCTGTACAGTTTATATTTATGCTACCCATTTATTTATAAATAAAAACAAATTTAAATAAAGAAAAAGGCCGTTCTCGCTATAGCGTAGAACAACCTTGAACATTGAATTAAACTTTAAATTTTCTCACTTCATTTAATAATTCTTCAGCCATACTAGATAACGTTTCAGCAGATGCAGAGATTTCCTCCATAGAGGCCATTTGTTCTTCTGTTGACGCTGCGACATTTTGAGAATAGCTTGCTGACTCCTCAGCAATTTTTGCTGCTTCCTCAATAAATGTTTGCATTTTATTTGTTCCTTCCGTATTTTCTTTAACAGCACGTAAAATTTGGGCAATTTGCGTTGTCAAATCGTTTACAGACAACGATATTGTTTCAAACTCGTTTCCAGCGTCATTCACTAAAGTTAAACCACCTTCTACAGACTCTCTACCTTCTCCCATCATAGTAACAGAGCGATCAATATCTTCTTGAATGTAGTGAATTAAATGTCTAATCTCCTCTGCAGATTTATTGGATTGTTCAGCTAACTTTCTTACCTCGTCTGCAACGACAGCAAAGCCTCTGCCGTGCTCGCCAGCACGAGCAGCCTCTATTGCTGCATTTAATGCTAATAAGTTTGTTTGTTCTGCAACATCTGTAATTAATGATATAATCGAACCTATTTCTTTTGATTTATCTCCCAATTGTTGCACTACATCTGATATTTCAGCAGTTTTCGAATTGATTTTATCCATTTGTTTCATAGCTTTTTCTATTACGACCTTACCGTTATTAGACTTATCACCAGCATCATTCGCAAAGCTACTAACCAATTCCACACTCTCAGTGATCTGTTTCATACCTACAGCAATATCTTTTACTACTTCCTTTGCTGCACCTGTACTTTGCACTTGTGTCTCAGCACCTGTAGCAACTGATTGAATAGATCCCGTAATTGTTGTCGTTGCTTTCGTAGTTTCATCCGCACTACTTGATAATTGTTCAGAAGATGCAGCTACTTGATCAGTATTAGACGCAATTTGTGCTACCATTTTTCTAAAGTTATTTGTCATATTCCTAAAAGATTCATTTAAAACATAAATCTCGTCACGACTTTTCACTGTAAGAGAATCAACTGTTAAGTCACCATCTGCTAACCTTTCAGAGATTTGGGCTAGCTTCACAATTGGCTTCGAAATCATAGTTGAAATAATAAATCCACCAACAATAGCTATCACAAGTGCTACAGCACTTATTATTAAAATAAGTATCATCGCTGTTGCTGATTCAGCTGTTGTTTGTTCACTATGTTCTGCTACAATCTCATTTAATAAATCATTTAACTGTTGTGACTCATTTATCATTCTATTTTCTAATAGAACTAAGTCTCGGTTAGATGTATCACTACTCCCCATACCATTAGTCGTTATATCTTCAACTTGGTTACTATAACTATTATTTAAGTTTTGCAAGATTGTGAGACTGTCTGTTACTTCTTCGACCGTGCTTAGCTCTAACCCATTATTTATTAACTCACTTCCAATTTGACTTAATTCAGTAACACGGTCTAAATCTTCTATATCACCATTTAAAAAGTATCCACGAAAATGACTCGTTTGTTGACTAATATTTGATTCAATTGAAGATGAGACACTTCTTATTTCCATTACATTATTTATTAAGTAATCATAAGATTGATTTGTATTCCTCATACTAGTAAACGAAACAACACTCCCAATACTAAAAATAATACAAATTAATATAAAACTTGATAGTAATTTTGTTCTTAATTTGGCGTTCCATGTAAAGGTAAATCTCTTAAAAAAGCTTTTCATGATGTAATCCCTCTCTTATGTTGTGAGTAATTATGTATTTTTACAAAAAAAAACTATCCTAAAAAAAGAATAGCCAAAAAGTGTCTTGGTAGTCTGGCGGTCTTTGCAATGCGTTAGCTTTAGACCCATGACTTTGCGTCCTATCCTTTCGAAATAGTTTGCCTTTATCAAAATTATGATATAAAGTATTTCTAGTAATATAGTAACGAAAAACGATACCTCTAACAACATTTTTTTACAAAAAAATATAAAAAAACTTAAATTAATACAAATATCGACATTTGATATATTGTTTCAATTGTTGTATGAGAAAGGATGTAACACATGAAATATTCCATGATTGTACTTGATTTAGATGACACATTATTACTTGAAGACTTAACTATTGGCAACCACACTAAAAAAGCTTTAATGAAAGCGCAAGAGCTTGGAGTCAAAGTAGTATTAGCATCTGGTAGACCAACATTTGCTATGCAACATTTAGTGAAAGAATTATCTCTCGACAAGTATGGGAGTTACATTTTACCGTTTAATGGTGCAAAGATAATCAATTGTAAAACAGACGATTCTTTATTTAGTAGTACGTTAAACCCGAAAACAGTTCACCACTTATATGAACTTAGTCAAAGAGAAAATGTTTTTATTCACTCGTATATAGGAGATACTATTATTACAGATAAGAACAATGAATACACAGAGATTGAGGCTAAAATTACCGGGTTACCTATTAAGGAAGTATCCAGTTTTATCGATACAATCCAAGAGCCAGTTGTAAAAGTATTAATGTGCCATGCCCCTGAAAAGCTCGTTAAAGTCGAAAATAAGTTAAAAGAAGAATTAGGTGATTCACTCAGCATTTTTCGATCTAAGCCTTATTTCCTTGAGTTTATAGAGCCGGGGGTAACGAAAGGATCTAGTCTAGAAAAATTAATTAATCACTTAGGCATAAATCGTAGTGAAATAATTGCTGTTGGTGACAGCTATAACGATTTAGAAATGATTAAATTTGCTGGTCTAGGTGTGGCGATGGGGAATGCGCCAGAAGATATAAAGGAAATAGCTGATTATGTTACGGACACAAATATAAATGAAGGCGTTGCATCAGTTGTAGAAAAATATATTTTAAATACATTGTAAAAATAAGGATGTATCATGAGGTAATCAGTCACCTTGTGATACATCCTTATATTTTTGTAAAAAGTGGTATCTTAAAAGCGCAATTTTTTTCTATTGAATTTATCTTAAAGCAATAGCGGGTCCACCGTAGTAACGTAAAAGCCCACTATAAGTAGGTTCTTATAATGGGCTTTTGGCAAGTGAAAACATTGCAATTTCTTTTATAACTTATAAAACAGCTTCATCAAGTCTTTTGTATTAAATCTTAAATTTACTAACTTCATCCTGTAGCTCTTCAGCCATACTAGAAAGTGTTTCAGCAGATGCAGAAATTTCCTGCATCGATGCCATTTGTTCTTCAGCAGATGCTGCAACATTTTGCGCGTAGCTAGCTGAATCAGTTGCTATATCTGATGCCTCTTCTATATAAACTCTCATTGTTTCAGCATCTGAAGTGCTCTCCTTCACTGCTTGTAAAACATGATAAATATGATCAGTTATTCCATTAATTGATTTGGAAATTGTTTTAAATTCTGTCCCCGCATTATTTACCAAAGTTAAACCGTCTTCTACAGATGTACGGCCTTGCCCCATCATAGAAACAGATTTATCTATATCTTCTTGTATGACATGAATCAAACTACTAATCTCCGAAGCAGATTTATTAGATTGTTCAGCAAGTTTTCGTACTTCATCAGCCACAACAGCAAAACCTCTACCGTGTTCTCCAGCACGTGCAGCTTCAATTGCTGCATTCAATGCTAATAAATTAGTCTGTTCAGCAACGTCTGTTATAAGTGTAATAATAGAATCGATTTGCTTTGATTTATCTCCTAAGTTTTTAATGACATGAGATATTTCAGATGTTTTCGCATCTATGGCCTGCATTTGCTTTATAGCTTTTTCAACAACACCAACACCATTATTAGACTTTTCTCCTGCTTCATTCGCAATATTTGTAACAACTTCCACACTACTTGATATGTTCTGAATACTTTCTGTCATGTCCGCTACAACTTGTTTGGCCGAATCTGTACTCTTCATTTGAGTATCTGCTCCAGAAGCCACAGATTGCATCGATTCAGTGATCGTGGAGGTAGCTTTACTCGTTTCTTCTGCACTACTCGTTAACTGCTGAGAAGATGCAGCAACTTGTTCAGTATTCATAGCAATTTTTGAAAGCATGTTTCTTAAGTTATTGCTCATCTCAATAAAAGATTCATTTAAATCATAGATTTCATCCCGGCTTTTTATCTTAAGTGGTTCAACTGTTAAATCACCAGCTGCAAGCTTTTTTGACATATTTGCAATTTTAATAATTGGTTTTGTAATAATAGTGGCAATAAATATTCCACCAATGACTGCGAAAATTAAAGCAGCAGCACTGATCGTTAAGACTAATGTCATCGCCATGGCAGTTTCTTGCTCTGACTCTACCCTTCTCTCTTCTACAATTTCATTTAAAAATACGGTTAAATCAGCTGCATAACCACGCAAGTTATTTTCCATCGGTAAAATATTCCTATTTGCATAGTCAATACGTCCTGAACTCATCGACCTTACTTGTAGTGCTGTATTTAAGTAGCTTTTATTTAAAGTATCAAGTGCATTTAATTGTTGTTTTGTTTCCTCCAGCGTACTTAATTCCATTGCCTCTTCTACAAGTTCACTAACATGATTGTTAATCATTGTCATTTGATCCATTTCTGACTCTTCCTCTGTTAGTAAATAACCACGAAAATGACTACTTTGCTGATTGACACTTGACTCAATTTCACTCGTTATATTTCGAATTTCAATTACTTGGTTGATCAAGTAATCGTATGATTGCGTTGATTTCTGCATGTTAAAGTAAGATATCCCACTTCCTATACTAAAAATAAAGCAAATAAATAAAAAACTAGCTAGTAATTTAAATTTTAGATTAAAGCTTCTCTTTACTTTTAGTTTCTTTGGTAACTTCCATTTCTTTTTTTGACCAACTTTAAAAATATTTTTCAATGTCATCTCTCCTATCTGTCATTCTACCCTTAGAAATAAAAAAACTATTCGTCATTTTTAGAATAGTCAAAATTTTAAAATGTAGTTTTCACATGAACAACTTTTGTAATTGATCACAAAACCGTTTATGTTTCTAACCTTTTAAATTATTTGACTTTTTTAAAAATGATGAATTAGCAACAAATTATAGCATAAAAATAATATTACTGGATAAAGTTACATAAAACAACATAATTCTGTTAATTATGATGAAAAGTACTATTTTTTTTAATAGAGATTGCTCTTATAAAAAAAGAGATCCCTCTCAAAGAAAGTATTGAGAGAGACTGTAGTTATTATAATTGATAATAATTAAACCAAGCAATTAAACGATCATATCTATCCTTTTGATGTAAAGGGCGACTTAAGCCATGGAATTCGTCAGGATACCTGATCATAATTGCTTCTTTCTTTAACCTTTTTAACGCTGTAAAAAATTCTTCTGTTTGCGATGGTGCTACCCGCATGTCATTCTCACCATGCATTAACATGACAGGAGTCTTTACTTTTTCTACATGTCCAAGTGGCGAGTGTTTCATTAAATGAGGATAATCGTTCCAAGGCTGACCTCCATATTCAAATTCATCAGCCAAAGTTATATCCGACGTACCGTATCCACTAACGAGGTTAGTGACACTTGCACCAGCACAGATCGCTTTAAATCGGTCGGTCTGTGTTGCGATCCAACACGACATATAGCCACCATATGACCATCCATGTACAAACATTTTTTTCTCATTTACGAATCCTTTGGCTAATATTTTGTCAATTCCATTCATTATATCTATATAATCAAGATTCCCCCAATTTTTATCGATACTACAACTAAATTTTTGACCATATGTTTCGCTTCCTCTTGGATTAGTATAATAAACAATGTACCCTTGCGCAGCTAGTAATTGTGCAAGAAACATAAACGTAGGTCCATATGCTGCATGTGGTCCACCATGTATCAGTAAAACAAGAGGATATTTACTTGTTTTCTTAAAGTGACTAGGATAAATAATCCAAGCATCTATATCTACATTCCCGCTAGTTTTATAAGTTGTTTTTTCCCATTGACTAAACGTGACTTCTTGTAAAATTTTATCATTACTATTTGTAATTTGACTTAAATCATCATCAATTAAAAGATATAGTTCCTGAGGTGTTGTAGGATTACTTACTGACAAAATTACATTCTTTTCGTTTGTATACATGCTTGATATAGATTGCTTTTCGCTACTCAGCAATGGACTTATTTCAAATGATGGAAGCCTTAGCTCATATAATGAGCCTGCACCTTTATCTGATATAATAAATAATAGTCTATCCTCTTGCCACCCTACATTTGCTCCCCCTTTAAAGCCAACATCTGAAGGTTGACCACCAATTGGTCTATCCAGTTGTCTTGTGATGTTTTGAGCGTCACGTTCGGTAAGTGGACCTTGTTTGATTTCTCTACTAATGTTATTCGTAAATTCTTCAACTTGTAATACCCATAGATCGTTTGTTGTGGAAGCACCCTCCATATTGTTATGGCCACTAAAACTAACAAATTTTCCACATGGAGACCAATTCGGACTACTCGTAGGACCAGGTGCATCATATAATAAATAGTTTTTCTTTGTCTTTAAGTGGATAATCCATAAATCATTTTTTTGTTCATAATCCGCTTCCTTTGACTTTCTAGCACAAACGACTAAATACTCATTATTAGGTGATAAGCTAGGAGCACTATAGTCATAATCATCTGTAGTAATTTGTATTCCTTGCGCTTTAAAGTTTGGTGTTATTTGATTTGGTACAGCCGTAATAAATACATGATTGTTTCCATGGCCAAAATACCCTTGTCCATCAAAACGATATGTGAAACGACTTATGACCTTTACTTCATTTTTCTTTTTTTCTTTCTCTTTATCTTTCTCATCTTTTGTTTTATGTTTATTGCTCTCAATAGCCTTTAGTCTATCATAATCATAATCTGGAGCTCCAGGATAAGGTGTCCAAGCTTCATGATAATCATTAAAAACATTAGCCGAGTACAGAATATTACTACTATCTGATGTCCAAATGAGCGGTCCCATAACAGCTTCCTCTGTTTTTATACAGTACGGCTCTCCACCGTCCATTGGAAGGATCCATATTTGACTTTTTTCACTACGCGTTGAAATAAAAGCAAGCTTTTCTCCGTCTGGAGATAGCTTAGGGTTATTATCTTTGTCAGAGTATGTCAGTTGCTTTTTTTCACCTGACACTAAGTCCATTAAATAAATATTTGATCTCATTTCATCCTTCTCTTTATCAAGTTCTTGAATGACATATATTAATTTATTATTATCATTCGTTAACTGTGGATTTCCTGTAGATTTGAAACGATATAAATCGTTTGTATGTAGTGTCCTTTTCACATTCCATCCTCCTCAATACGTTTTTTGATTTTTAAGTAAACATCGTTAAATGTTTAATGTCTATATATTAGGTTAAAGAGTTACATGTTGTATATAATGATTAAGAGTATATATAGTATCGAAAGGATGAATTGTTATGAATGATATAGTAGTCTCTTTACGAAAGAAAGTGAAAGAACATGCTCCACTTATACATAATATAACAAATGTAGTAGTAACAAATTTTACTGCAAACGGTTTATACGCCATAGGTGCTTCCCCTGTAATGGCATACGCAAAGGAAGAAGTTGCAGATATGGCTAGTATTGCTCAAGCCCTTGTTTTAAATATTGGAACATTAACAGCGGAGGATGTAGAGGCGATGTTTATTGCTGGCCAAGCCGCGAATAAAAACAATGTTCCTATTGTTTTAGATCCTGTAGGTGTTGGTGCTACCTCCTATCGTACCGAAACTGCAAAAGCACTCTTAGAAAAAATAGATATACAGGTCGTTCGCGGAAATGCAGGAGAAATCGCCAACTTAATTGATGAAAATGTTGAAATGAAGGGTGTAGATTCTAATGTTCAGATCAACAATCTCGTTGATTTAGCAAAAAAAGCAGCCGTAAAATTAAAAACTGTAATAGTGTTAACCGGAAAAACCGACATAGTAACAGACGGTGTGACATACTATCAAATTCAAAACGGCGATGAACTGCTTACTAAAGTAACAGGAACAGGCTGCTTGTTAAGTGCTGTAGTTGCCTCTTTCATCACACAAAGTAATAATATTCTCGAAGCGTCTGCAGCTGCTGTATGTTTTTATGGATCTGCGGCTGAAGTTGCTGCTAGTGCTTCATTAAACAAAGGTCCAGGTCATTTTCAACTACACTTCCTAGATTACCTTTACACGATAACAGATGAAAAAATAAAAGAGTTAGTAAAGTTAGAAAAATCGATTGATTAACTAACAAATATGTGATTCCACAAGAATTAGCTTCTCTAGCATTATCTACAAAGAGAAATATTTTTTTCCTAAAGAAGAACTCAAAAGGTGAAAAGTAGAGGGAACTGAAAAATTCAGTATTTAACTATTTTAACCACTCAAAGCAATGAAGTGAGTCGTTGCAACCTTTTAAAAGACTACTATGAGTGGGTAATTTCTCATAGTAGTCATGCAATCTTTTGATTCACCCTCATGTCTATTCGTCTGCAATTGTATTTGGAAATAACAATGACATATTTAATGCTCTATCTGCTGTTTCTTTATGGTTTGTGTGAGCTTCAATTTCTTTATTTATTTTTTTTATATCTTCTTGGATGATATTTATTTCCTCAATTAGTAAATGATCACTTGCTAATTTGTGCTCTAACATTTGTTTCGTCTCATTTAAAATATATAGTTTCTCTATCTTCTCGAAGTAGGAGTCATTTTTACCGTTTTCTTTGCTTTTCATTTTTTCCCTCTCCATTAAGGTCTGATTCTATTTGTCTAGGATGTGGGGTATCATGTAATATATCGTTTAATGAAGATTTTTTCTTCCTTCTTTTCACTTCTTCTTCGCTCGTATTCAAATTTACACACTCCTTTACCCCTTTGAACCTGGCCCATTTTTAGGTCGATTATGATTACTCCTTGAATATTGCTCTTTAACGTCAGGCATGCTTTCTTCTGGTGTTTGATTATTTGTTACTGCTGCATTTCGTTGTCCTTTACGTTTTCTCATCTTCATTCACCTTCTAACAATTATTCATTTCTGAACATTTAAACCTATATAAATACAATTATCTTTTCGTATTACTTTTTTTTGCCTTTTCGTGACCTTCACTTATTATTTCACCTGCTCGTGCATCATCTGGAGACTTTCCTAAAGGATTAACACTTTGTGCTGCAGGTATATCAGGATTTCCACTTCTATGTGCTTTTTGTTTACCCAATTTTAATTCACCTCCTACAGTATCTATAATATAACCCTACATAGGACATATTATTTAGCTTAGTTTAGGTAGTCTGCTATAACCATCGTTATCTCTTCTTCTATCATTTTTGCTTTTTTACTATTTGTTATGTCATTCGTAATAATTGAAAAGATAATCGATTCTTCCCCCTTTGTCTCTAAATAGCCTGATAATGATGATACTGAGGTCAGTGTACCCGTTTTCGCTTTGACTTTCCCCTTCATTCGGCTATTGGTGAACCTATCCTTTAATGTTCCTCCTAAGTATTTACTATCATGACCACTAATCGGAAGAGAGCTTTTAAATAATGGGAACCAATGTTCCTTTTTGATCTCATAAAGTAATTTTGTAATATCATTTGTAGATATAGCATTGACATGTGATATACCTGATCCGTCTCTTATAATCGTATTTTCAGTTTTCATATCATAATGGGCTAGCGCTTCTTGTAAAGCTCGAAGTCCACATTCCCAACTTCCGTCACCATATTTGAACTTCCCCATCTCTTTCGTTATCGATTCCCCTAAAACGTTATCACTATATTTCATAAACGGGAATAACAGTTCAGAAAGTGGGCTTGAATGATGGACAGTAAACAGCTTTGCTTCCTTTGGAGTATCTCCTAATGTAACATTTCCTAAATGTCGAATTTCTTCTTTTTTCAAATACTCACTAAATAAATGTAAAACATAGTTTGTAGGCTCCCAAACTGACATTAATTTTTCAATTTTTTTTTCCGTCTGATTGATATGTCCATTTATATAGATTTGATTTGTACCATGTTTTTTCTTAATTGAAATATTATTCCTTTCACTATCTGTAACAGTAATTGATTCATTAATAACTTCAACATATTCAGTATCTGGAACGGTTTTAATCACTGCCGGTTGTCCGATCTGTTCATTCGGCATAATCTCAATTATGATTGTTCCGCCTTCTACGTTTTTCTTTGGAGCTACCGTTAGCGCTGAAATTGGTGCACCATATCCGTACATTTCATCACTCCAAGGCATATCGATTGGATGTCTTATTGAATCAAACCAACTATCATCTGCCACAATATCTCCAAATATGTACTTAATCCCTTGTTGTTTAAGCTCACTAACTAGCTTTTCTATGTCAGTTGGTAATAAGGTGGCATCACCTTTACCTTTAATGTAAACATTACCTTTAAGCAATTGCCATCGTGTATTACCATCAATCAGAAGCTCTGTTGTAAAATGATAATTTGGACCTAACAGCTCTAAGGCTGCAATGGACGTTAAAATTTTCATATTAGAAGCTGGTGTTAGAAGCTGATTAACATTTTGTTCATAGAGCAGTTCTCCAGTTTGAAATGACCGCACACTAACGCCTATTTTGCCATGATTGATATCACTATGATGAATAATTAATTCATCCAAGTCTTCCTTTAATGCCAATGTGTCTAATGCTGCTGCTTCAGAGTACGGAATGAAAATTAAATATAACAAAATAATGGATAATAGTAGACACATACTTTTTAAGTATAGAGATTGCACCATTGGACGCCCTTTCATAAAAAAGTAGACAAGTATTGAAACTTCTTTTCATAAGCTAAATTAGGGTGATGGAATGGAATTAGTACATATTTTTGTTATAAGCTTTTTAAGTGATCTAGATAACATAGTCATATACGCATCAATTTTAAAGCATTATTCATCCTCATTAAGATTAATTTTCATCCTTGCAATTGTTTTATCATTGACGAGAACTTTTTATATTAACATCCTACACACACTAAATGAAGTAATAGCGATGGAACTTTTTTCTGGCGTTATTTTATTATTTATCGCTGTAAAAATGGCCACAGAAGAAGGGGATATGGCTTCAACTAGGAACAGTTCTGTCCCAATGGCATTCATTTCAATTTTATCCATTGATTTTTTACTTAGTTTAGACAGTATTCTCTTAGTATCAACAGTGTCCGATACTTCCTTTCTCATATTTATTGGAATGATTAGTAGTTTATTTGTTCTTTTTCGCTTCTCAAATTTACTTTATATGATTTTGAGTCACTTTCCTTTAATCTACGTTGTGATTGCATCATTTATCGCCTATACGGCTGTTGAGAATATGATGAAGGATGAGCTAGTATATGATCTTTTATTACCTTTAGCGATGCCACTAGACTACCTTGTTCCAATGCTGTCAAAAGGTAGTGCAATAATCATTTTATTAATCGGTGTATACGTGTTGATGAGACGAAATCGAATATATACCATTAAATAGAATAAGTTTCACTTAGAGGTTGACTCAAAAGCAAATTAGATCTTTTGAGTCAACCTAGAAATACTAAGGTCGTTTGTTAAAACAAGTTCTCATATACCTCATTCAACTCTTTCGACCTCTTCTCATCATTTTCCTCATTTGCATAATGAATTTCATTTTTTATTATTTGATTCATTTTCTCTATTTCCCGAGTTGATAAGCTTTTCGAGAAATCCTTCTCATTTTTAAAGCTATTTCTCTTTAGTTTTACATAAACTTCGTTTGCTTCTTCATCATCATCTATATAATTTGATAATGATTCCAATAAATACCTTAAAGACACATCCATTTTGACACCCTCTTTACACATCATTTATCTGTTATAGGATGTTAAATCCTCCGTAAAATCATTCATTAACCGAAAAGATTACAAATTAGTGAAAACTAAGTAGCATTACATAATAAAAATAACTCTTGCCATACTAAGAAAAAAATGGATGGGGAGTGGTAAATGTGATAAATGACTTTATGATTATGATTTTACCTGTGTTCGTTGTGTTTTTATCGTTAGCAGTATTCTTTCTTTGGGCAACTAAATCGAAAGAACCATACTCTTCTCAGGTAGAGGAGGAAAAAGCCATTGATAGATGATCCAGTTACTCTAAGTAGGTTGTTAACATTTATCACATTAGGTTTCCATATTATTTTAGCTACTGTTGGCGTAGGTATACCAATATTTATTAGCATTGCTGAATTTATCGGAATAAAAAAGAAGGATCATCATTACATACTTTTAGCAAAGCGATGGGCAAGGGGCTACACTATATTAGTTGCTGTTGGTGTAGTAACAGGTACCATTATTGGTTTCCAACTTTCTTTATTGTGGCCAACCTTTATGCAAGCTGCAGGAAAAATCATTGCTTTACCCTTATTCATGGAAACGTTTGCTTTTTTCTTTGAGGCAATATTTTTAGGAATATACTTATACACATGGAATCGGTTTAAGAAACCTATTTATCATTGGTTACTCTCTATACCGATTGTAATAGGTTCTTCTGCATCAGCATTTTTTATCACTACTGTTAATGCTTTTATGAATACACCAAATGGGTTCGATGTTGAAAATGGAGTATTTACAAATATTCAGCCATTAGTTGCGATGTTTAATGCTTCAATGCCTTCAAAAATGTCGCACGTTTTAACAACCGCTTATTTAACTAGCGCATTTATATTAGCAGCCATTGCAGCCTTTCACTTGTTACGTAACAAGTCTCATCAATATTATAAAAAAGCTTTACATTTAACAATGATAGGCTGCTTTGTCTTTTCTATAGCTACGATGATAAACGGGGATATAAGTGGTAAGTTTTTAGCCAAATATCAACCAGAGAAGTTAGCTGCTGCAGAATGGCACTTCGAAACAGAAGAAAATGCAACATTATTGTTAGGTGGTATATTAGATCCTGATGAAAGAGAAGTGAAGTTTGGCATTGAAATTCCTTATGCGTTAAGTATATTAGCTTTTAATAGGCCAAGTGCTGAAGTAATCGGGTTAAATGAGTTTCCTGAAGAGCTTTGGCCCCCTCTCTATATTCATTATTTCTTTAATATCATGATTTTTATTGGTATGTTTCTAGCAGCTGTTTCCTTTATTTATCTTGTATTTTACTACTTTAATCGATTTAACTCTTTAAATCGCTGGTTATTACGGGCAATTGTTATCGGTGCCCCTTTAGCTATTTTATCGATTGAAGCTGGATGGATTATGACCGAGGTCGGTAGACAGCCTTGGATTTTACGGGGATTTTTAATGGTCGAAGATACTGCTACAACGTCAAATCATGTCTTTGCGATGCTTGTTTTGTTTAGTCTTCTTTATATTTCACTTGCGATACTGCTTCCGACCATTCTGATTCGTCTATTTAAAAAGAAAGATGCTGAAAAAGAGCTAGAAGAACATCATGTAATTTTATAACAGTAATAAAAAATGAAATGAGGGTTTTAGATGATTGAACTCATCGGTATTACTGTATTATGGATTTTTCTATTTGGTTATCTTATTATTGGTTCTATTGATTTTGGAGCAGGGTTTTATTCTTTTTATGCTAAAATAACAAACAAAAAACACTCTATTCGGCAAATTATCGATAGGTATCTTTCTCCTGTATGGGAGGTTACCAATGTTTTTCTAGTGTTTTTTATGATTGGTTTAATTGGATTTTTTCCAGATAGTGCTTACTACTACGGAACAGCATTGTTAGTCCCTGGTAGCGTTGCTCTAGTTTTGCTTGCAATAAGAGGATCCTTTTATGCATTTGCAAACTACGGGGCTAGGGAAAGTAACATTTATTTGTTTTTATATGGCATTACAGGACTTCTTATTCCAGCTGCTCTATCTACTGTACTAACTATTTCGGAAGGTGGATTTATTGTCAGAACTAGTGGGGATGTTCATTTACTACTGTTAGAACTATTTGTAAATCCATACTCATGGATTGTTGTTATGCTTGCAATCGTAAGTGTTTTGTTTATTAGTGCAACATTCCTTACATACTATGCTAATAAGGCAAAAGACAAAGACGCTTTATTGTTGATGAGAAGATTCAGCATGATTTGGAGTGGACCTACTATTCTATTAAGCTTTTTAGTATTTCTAACGTTAAGTACTCACAACGAGGCGCATTTCCAAGCGATGTTAGATGAAAGCTGGATTTTCTTACTGTCACTTGTTTCTTTTGTATTAGCATTATGGTTTATTTATAAGCAAAAATATTTAGGTCTAGCCTTTACTTTTGTTTGCTTGCAGTTTGGTTTCGCCTTTTTCGGATATGGCTATACTCACTTACCTTATATTCTATATCCGTATATAACGATATTTGATAACGTAACAAGTCCAGAAATGGGTATTACGCTAATTATGGCGTTTATAGCTGGCTTGTTCCTCCTTCTCCCATCTTTATATTTACTGTTACGGTTATTCTTGTTTAATGCAGAATATGTTCAAGGAAAGTAGAAAATAGAAAATAAGGAGACTCAAAAAAATAACCTTTTGAGTCTCCCTATTAGGAAGTATTAATGGGACAAAGTTTAGTATTATAGTTGTTCTTTTAATAATTTCTCAACACTAGCTAATTGTACACATAAACAAAAGACGTCCATGGCTCTTTCTAGTTCGATTAATGATGGGAATGTAGGTGCTATACGAATGTTTCTATCTCTAGGGTCATGTCCATATGGAAAAGTTGCACCGGCACCAGTAAGCTTAACTCCCGCTTCCTTAGCCATACTAACAACTGTTTTAGCACATCCATCTAGAGTATTAAAGCTGATAAAGTATCCTCCATTCGGTTCTACCCATGAGCCAATGTTTTTCCCACCTATTTCAGATTCTAGTTTATTTAACACCATATCAAATTTTGGTTTAATGATAGATGCATGCTTTTTCATATGCGTGCTTAAATTTTCAACATTTTTAAAGAAGCGTATATGTCTTATCTGGTTTAATTTATCAGGACCAATTGTTTGCATAGCAAGTAGCTTTTTAAAATATTGAATGTTATTTTCTGATGAAGCTAATACACCAATTCCACCACCGGCAAAGGTTATTTTGGAAGTAGAGCTAAATATTAACACCCTATCTTCATTACCAGCCTGTTTACAAGCAGTTAATATATTTTTTAGTTCATCTGGCTTATCAGTTAAATGATGAACAGTATAAGCATCATCCCAGAAAATCCTAAAATCTTTTGCTTTCGTCTTCATTGAAGCGAAACGGTCAACCACTTCATCAGAATACGTAATACCATCAGGATTACTATACTTTGGAACACACCAAATACCTTTGATTGACTCATCTTCTTGAACAAGTTTTTCTATCTGATCCATATTTGGACCATCCTCTAGCATATCTACTCGAATCATTTCTATATTAAATAACTCACATATAGAGAAATGTCTGTCATATCCAGGACTTGGACATAAGAATTTTACTTTTGGTAACTTTGCCCATGCTGTTTCGCCATCATTTACACCAAATAGCATCGCACGCGCAACTGTATCATGCATAAGATTTAAGCTAGAGTTTCCCCCAATAATAATCTCATTACTACTAACATTTAATATGTTTGAGAAGAAAGCTTTTGCTTCAGGAAGACCATCTAATCCACCATAGTTACGTACATCAGTACCATCTTCAGCTTTTAGAGGTGTATCAGCACTGATGATATCCAACATACCATTGGACAAATCTAATTGATCTGGGCTTGGTTTCCCTCTTGACATGTCTAATGCTAAATTTTCATCTTTTAACTTGTTAAACTTTTCCAACAAATCCATATGTACCTGTTGTAATTCTTGAGTACTTAGTACTGTGTAATCACTCATTTAAGTGTGCCGCCTCCTTAGTTATTTGCGAAAATCTTTACTCCTTATTAAAGGATATAAAGATACCACTAATTATACAAGGAAAAACATATGGATTTATCATTTTTTTTAAATTTATTAAAATATTTAACGCTGTGAATTTGAACCGAGCTTTGCAACTGTTTCTTTTATTTTGTTAAATAAACTAAATTTTGGAGGTTCGTATTCTTCTAGTTCGCTAGTATAAAATTTATAAGAGTTTTTACCATTCGTTTTCGCATAATACATAGCTTTATCTGCATTTTGAACGAGTTCGTCAAATACTTCACCATCGGATGGAAACATACTAATTCCAATACTAGGTGAAACATTAACTTCTTCTCCATCAATAATAAAAGGATTAGAAATGTTTTCAATGATACGCTTAGCAATCATTTCTATTTCTTCATTTTGCACTTCTTCCAGTACTAGAATAAATTCATCTCCACCAAGTCTACCTGTTAAGTCTTCTTCTCTAACACTTTCACTTAATCGCGTAGCTACATCTTTCAATAATGTATCACCAGCGTCATGCCCCATCGTATCATTAACATTCTTAAAACCGTCCAAATCAATAAACATAACAGCTAAGTTATGCTCTTGTCTTTTTGATCTGGCTAATGCCTTTTTTACATGCTTAAATATCATTAATCGATTAGGTAAATCTGTTAATTCATCATAATAAGCTAATTGTCTTAACTTATCCTCCAGCTCTTTTTGCCGCGTTATGTTGTGTATTGTACCGACAATCTTTACGATATTATTATTACTGTCGTTTTTAGGTGTTGCTATAAGCTCTAACCATCGAACGGAATCATCAGTATGCTTAATGCGAAACTGTATTTTAGTATTATTGCCCTTCTCTAGCCACTTCATTTTTTCATTTACTTTCATTTTGTCTTCCGTGTACACAAGTTCCTTCCACTCCATCGGATTATCTATTATCGTTTCTTGAGAGATTGAAGCAACTTTTTCAATGCTTTTAGAAATAAATAATTCCTTGTTTGAGTATGTGTAAGAAAAAATGGGTACTTCAAGACTATTATATACATCTTCAAAATCTTTGAGATTATTCTCTAACAGTTTGTTTACATCCTCTAACATTTTATTACTTCTAACTATGATGTTATTTTCTCTTTTCTGCTTATATATAATAAAACAATATATGCCTAATGGTATGACGAAAAGTAAAGAGTACCATTGTGATAAATTTATAATATTAAACAATACAATAATGCCCAAGGAAACTATTAATACACCAAATTCTATTTTCATATCATTCACACCCAATTTTTATCCAATTTAATATTTGTATACAATTATAATTATATAGTAAAAACATTATCATTCAACACAATTCGACAAAAAATATAAAAAGAATGACTCAAAATTTAATTAATCGTTTTGAGTCATTCTTTAAGTTAATTTACCGCTCTATATATTTACTACGTTAATGTTCTTTTTTGTTTGGAAATGGGGTGAGGTAAAATTATTATATTTTCTTTTAACACTAAACGTAATACTTTTCTATATGAACTTTATTATTAACGACTTATAAACATTTGAGTCCAGTGATGTCCATTTGGATCGTATCCTACCCCAATATGTGTAAAATTACCGTTAAGTATATTTTCACGATGTCCTTGGCTATTCATCCAAGCATCAACAACTTGTTCTGGCGTTTGTTGTCCTTGAGCAATATTTTCAGCTGCAGCATTATATGAAACACCAAAATCTCTAATCATGTCAAAAGGAGACCCATAAGTCGGACTAGTATGTGAAAAGTAATTGTTTTCTTGCATGTCTGTTGATTTTGTACGTGCTACATTACTTAGTGAACTATCCGCTTGTAATTCTGATAACCCGTTGTTTCTTCTTTGTTCATTTGTTAGTGCAATAACCCGCTGTTCAACGTCACTTATTCCTTCTTGTCCCTCTTCCTCTTCACCTGGGGTAGGTGTTTGATCTTGTTCAGGTTGCTCTGATTGTTGTTCTTGTTCAGGTTGTTGCTCTGATTGTGGTTCTTGTTCTGTTTGCTCTTGATTTGCATGTTCATTCTGCTGATTAGGTACATTATCCCCTTCTTGTGCAGCTTGTTTGTTCTGTCGAGGGGATTGTTTTTGATCTTGTACCCATTGTCTTGCCCGCTGTTCCATATCTCCCCATTTTTGACCATTTTTAATGTGTTCATGATTTTCGTCTGTATCTACTTGAAACTCAAACTTTGCCTCTTGAATTTGCACTGCTTTCGTATGAGGAAATTCGTTACTGGACATCGTTGTACTTTCACTTGATATTGAATCATTAAAATCATTCGCTCTGAAATCTGCAAAAGCACCATCTTCATTATTTAATCTTGTTGCTCCTTCGTCAAATAAATCATCATCTGTACCATTACACGCAAAAGTAAATATCAATACAAATAGTATTATTGTGAAAAAAGTAAACTTCTTCAAAAAAATACCTCCATTCTATTCTGTTTCGCTATTATTTTTTCAAAAATATTTGAAAAGTATTAATAGAATAAAATGGTATTTATAAAATAAATCTCATCAAAATAAGGATAACCATATTAGCTATAAGCGTTTGGTCATCCTCATCGTTACAAATTTTTAATAAGTCCCATCAACCCATCCATTACGTATGGCCTTTACCATCGCTTCTGTACGATCATTAGCCTCCATTTTCTTTAAAATAGAACTTATATTTGTACTTACAGTTGAATTTGCATAAAATAATTTATCAGCAATTTCTCCATTATTACATCCATCTAAAATTAACTGAAGAATTTCTTGTTCTTTTTTAGTAAAAATAGATGCTACTTTCGAAATATTTAAGCATAGCTTTTTAAATGGTTTGCTTCTGTTAGTTTTTCGTTCAATCTCAGTCACTAATTCAGTATGAAGGTTAGGTTCTAAAAAAACACCCTTTGTAAACAACGACCTCAATACTACATTCGTATTTTTTTCTAAATAAGAAAGAGATAATAGGGCATTTACTGGCAATGAGAGAAAAGATAATGATTGCCTCGTAAGTGCGTTACAACTAACAATCAATATTTGTGAATTCTCTTGTTTTAAAGAATCAATTTGATACTGAAATAAGTCTGAAGAAATTTCATCTTCACTATTTATTAGATAAAAAATCATCTCATTACATTCTTTCTCATTTAAGTTATTTTTTTCCTCATATAAACCTTTAATAATTTTTGATATGTTTTGTTGTAATTCCTTAGTAAGTTTATTTTTCTTATCAAAATAAATAATTCTAAAATTAGCAGTTGAAAGCCTTTCACTAGTCGTAAACATTATGTATCCCCCTATTCTTATAAATATGTGTAAACCAATATCTATTAAGTAACCCTTATAATGAATAATAAAAAACCCTCTATTTTACTCCAGTGCAAAATAGAGGGTTTTACCCATTATTGTGCAACCGGCTGCCATATTATAAAATAATTTAGGCCCTTGGCTTTGCGTCCTTATCTTTCAATAAGTTTGCCTTTATACAATATTTTTTCAATTAAAAAGTACTATAACTAATTTACTATATTTATAGTTTAATCATTTATTGCGAAACGTGCAATAGCAAAATTAAACAATTTAGTAATTTTATTAATATTATTAAAAATTCAAACGTATATAGTGGGATTACTGATGTTGGTCAACTAGATTATTATCTTTCTCCTTTTCGGTCGCTGTATCACTTTCCTTATCGCTTATACTTTTTTCTATTTCCACTATATTATTTTTTTTACTCTTCATTGCCGTTATTTTATCTATATTATTTTTCATTATACTTCTTCCATGGAAATGTCCATTCTCATCAATGATTATTGACTTCATTTCTACTGCTCCATCAAGATGGCCTGACTCCAAAATATGAACTTTATTTTGAACTTTAACATTTCCTTTTACCGTTCCAGCAATATACAAGTTACGAGATATTATCCCTTTTTCCACATACCCTTCTTTTCCAATAGTGACATCGCCATCGCATTTTAATTCACCGAATATTTTCCCATCGACTCTGATACTTGATTTCACCTGAAACCTGCCTTCTACAGTTGTAGCCTCTCCAATGACTGTACTTACTTCATTAATTTTTTTATCGGATTTATTAGTAAACATCATTTACTCTCCAGGAAACCTGGATCAACACCTCCTAAATTATTCTATTATCAAATTTTCGTGAAAGATCATATATTGGTATGGATCTACATATTCTCCATTTCTCAAGATTTCATAATGAAGATGTACACCTGTACTCCTGCCTGTACTCCCCATCCCTCCTATCATTTCTCCTTTTTTTACATAGTCACCAGCACTTACTTCTATACTATTTAAGTGTGCATATACCGTCTCATAGGCATCATTATGCTTAATGACTACCATCCTGCCATATCCCCCACTATCCCAACCAGCCTCCGTAACTGTACCATCCGCAGTTGCATAGATTGGAGTATTAAGAGTACTTGCAATATCTATCCCTGAATGAAAAGATGAAGAGCGTGTGATTGGGTCTATCCTATTACCAAAAGTAGAAGTGATTCTACCTCCTTCCGTTGGCATTATAGTCGGTATTGAGCGTAATTCTTCTTCGTAAGCTATTAGTCGATCAATTGCTATTTCAAATTCATTTATTAAGTTCGGTAAGTCATCTCGTATTTCAGTTAGTCTATTAGATATATCATTTATTTCCTCTATTTTAGAAGGGAATTCAATACCTCCACTACCGTCATCTTTGTAATTTCGTCCTCCAGGTAATTCTAGCTCCAATTCATTCAACTGTTCCTCATAAGCTCTAAACTTTTCAATAGATTGCTGTACTTCTACAGCCTCTATTTGAAGAGAAGTATACTCTCTTTTCACCTCTTCAACTTCATTATTGGCAACTTCTATTTGTTGATCTCTTAATAATATTTCTTCATTTAATAATTCATTTTCTACATTTTTCTCTTCAAACAGTAAATAAATATAGACTGATATTAAAGCAGATACGAGAGAGAATAGAACTATTGAGCAAATAAGCATGAATTTAGTTATATGAAATTTTTTAATTGTAGTCTTAGGATCCGAAAAAAGGATAATATTCCAAGGTTTTTGGTATTTATGACGACTACTCAAAGAACACCACTTCTTTCTTTAAATAAGATAATACTAAAAATGCTTTTCTATAATCTTTTATAAATATTAGTAGTAAATATATATGGTAGTAATCATATTTTATGTTTATAAATCCCAGCCTTGCTTCTCTTCAATGTACACTAATAGGTTTTGATGAAACGACACCTACTGCTTATATTCTCGAATTCAATGATGTTAACAATGTTATACTTTACCTTTTGATACATCACAAATTGTCCTAAGTATCTTTATATGATAGACATTTAGTTAAGATTGAATTTTCTGTTTCCATGGCATACTAAAAAAACAAAATGCAAAAATATCTAGCTTCTCAAATACCAATATCATTTTACTTAGTTATTTATTCAAAAAAAGGGCCGTCTCAGAAGGTATTGATACCTTTGGACAACCCAATACGAATATTATTCATTATTATTTTATATTTAACTATTCATTCTTGAACCAAAACTCACTTAAATTCGCTGAACCATTCGTTGATACAATATATATATCATGCACTCCATGTACAGTTGAATCTAACGAAGGAGTTCCACTCCATTGATAAGTACCCCAATCTCCTGTAGGTTCGTAATTGACAGTTCCAATTATTTGCCCATTTGGACTTCCTATTCGAATATCAAAACTACCGCTGAGCGCAGATGCATAACTAACTGCAAAAGCATTATAACCAGTAGATAAATCTACATTATTAAATTTAATCCAATTACCTGGATCAAATCCACCGATGCCACAATCCCAAGAGTTTACTCCACTTGCATCATTAAAATCACACGCGTGCAATTGAAAGTCAGGAGCTGTTGGGCTATACGAATCCCCATTGTTTGGAGTATAACGTACCCATTCGTATGTCGCTTGAGCATTCTGACCATTATATTGACCAGCCCATTCATCAATACCATACGTATTCCAAATATTCATCATAATCTTACTTGGATTACTTGGTATGTTCTCCGTTGCAGTTGCCACCAACTCCCCGTTAACATACCAACTTATATGATCCTCTTGCCAGTCAAACGCATACGTATTAAAACTATCTGCTGCATCAAACCCTAAATCGTAAAGTATTTCATTCCCTCCTACACCGTCCGTATAATAATTGAATTGAACCTTCGTAGTGTCGTTTCCTAGAAATTCAATATCAATTTCATCCCATGGTGCTCCGTTATATGAAGGACCTGTATATGTGAAGAAAGAAGAAATTACCCCCGATACATTTGATGGTTTCATAGACACTTCATACAACCCATATCCATAAAAATTACTCGTCGCATACTCTGCACACTCATAGTTATACGGGGCTTCGTAAGAATAATTTGTACGAAGCGATAACTCCATTTCCCCTCCATTAAAATTAACCCGGTCTTCACTCCAATGACAACCGAAAAAGACATCGTCATTCCTCCAACCATCAGAAATCTGCCAGTTATGATGATCGTGACCTTGGAACGAATGATAAACTTCGTCCTCAGTTACTGGGTTATAAGCAAATGTCACCCCCATTAAAGACATCATCATTAGCGTCAGCACAACGATTCTAATAGCTTTGTTAATTTTAATAATAATCACTCCTAAATATAGTTTTATTGAGATATCTTTCTATAGTTAGCTAGATTGAACTTGATGCAGCAAAATAACTATTTTTCTACTAAGCTACTACTTTTTTTTACTGTTCTGAAGTAAATAACAATTCCAGTCGCAAGAGCTAAGAGACCAATAAGTAAATTGTTATAGAAAGAAGTAGCTGTATCAGGTAATTTTTCACCATCTTTGTTGCTAGATTATATAGCATCTTCAGCTTCCTCGTCTTCTTTATCTTAGATAACTGGATCTTCTATTTGAGGCTCTTCAGTTCCTGGACCTTCTGTTCCTTACAGAAACCTAAATAATCATCCCCCCTTTATAGTAAACGCTTTCTTTTTAATGTAGGATTCTGATTTACTTACTTATGAATTTTACTTCATACGATAAAAGATCAAATGACTAACGCGCGTTAGTTGTGGTAAAAAAATAATAAATATTACTAATATGTAATATTTATAACTTTTGTAACCCACTGTGTTGGAAAGCGTTTTCAAATATTATTATATTCTATATTCTTTTTAATTTCAATCATTATCTCCTTGTATTTATCGTTGTATTTTAACTTTGGTATTATTATTTTTTAAAGAAAGCTTTGTTCTCCTGTGATAATTGATATTGGTTTGTGCTTCTTTTTGGAAAGTAGTATCACTACTGTTCTATAATTTATTTTTGTTCGGTGGTTTTTTCTTTTGGATACAATTGAACTTCTATGACGACCTTTGTGCATTGAGTTTTAAATTTTCGGGCAGCATTGCTTGCCTATGGTGACCTTCGTTGAGTGCGGTCTTGGTTTTGGGGTAGCATTGGCTTCCTATGATGACCTTCGTTGAATGAGGTTTGGCTTTTGGGGCAGCATTGCTTCTCTATGATGACCTTCGTTGAATGAGGTTTGGCTTTTGGGGCAGCATTGCTTCTCTATGATGATATTCGTGAATTGTTTTTTTGATTTTCGGGTAGCATTGCTTAGCTATGACACACTTTATTCGTATCGACATACTTTCTCACGTGTCATTGCACTTCTATGATACACTTTATTTGTTCCTACTACTTTCTCATGCGTCATTGCCTTCGTATGACACACTTTATTCGTTTCCACATAAATCTTCACGTGTCATTGCACTTCTATGACACACTTTATTTTGATCCCACTACTTTCTCACGTGTCATTGAGCTCGTATGATACACCTTATTCGTTTCCTCCAACATTCTCATGCGTCATTGCCTTCGTATGACACACTTTATTTCATTCCCACTACTTTCTCGCGTGTCATTGGCCTCGTATGATACACTTTATTCCGTTCCTCCCACTTTCTCATGCATCATTCCACTTCTATGACACACTTTATTCGTTTCCATATACTATATCTAACGCATCATTGCCCCTCCCTAAAAGAACACTCCTCATTCATTTCACCACATTTATCAAATCAAACCCTACCTTCGGTACACAAAAGCCCAAATCCTAAACAAAATAAAAAAAGCCACTCTCTATTGAGGATGACTTTATCTGCCCAGCAACGTCCTACTTTCACAGGGGGAAACCCCCAACTATCATCGGCGCTGGAGAGCTTAACTACCGTGTTCGGCATGGGAACGGGTGTGACCTCTCCGCTATCGTCACTGGACTATGTATGAGAGTTTATCCTCTCAAAACTAGATAACATATTCTGATTAAATGATCGTCTTAGTAAAGTTTGGTTAAGCCCTCGATCGATTAGTATCTCTCAGCTTCACATGTCGCCATGCTTCCACATGAGACCTATCAACCTCATCATCTCTGAGGGATCTTACTCACTTACGTGATGGGAAATCTCATCTTGAGGGGGGCTTCATGCTTAGATGCTTTCAGCACTTATCCCTTCCACACGTAGCTACCCAGCTATGCTCCTGGCGGAACAACTGGTACACCAGCGGTGTGTCCATCCCGGTCCTCTCGTACTAAGGACAGCTCCTCTCAAATTTCCTACGCCTGCGACGGATAGGGACCGAACTGTCTCACGACGTTCTGAACCCAGCTCGCGTACCGCTTTAATGGGCGAACAGCCCAACCCTTGGGACCTACTTCAGCCCCAGGATGCGATGAGCCGACATCGAGGTGCCAAACCTCCCCGTCGATGTGGACTCTTGGGGGAGATTAGCCTGTTATCCCCAGGGTAGCTTTTATCCGTTGAGCGACGGCCCTTCCATACGGTGCCGCCGGATCACTAAGCCCGACTTTCGTCCCTGCTCGACCTGTATGTCTCGCAGTCAAGCTCCCTTATGCCTTTGCACTCTACGAATGATTTCCAACCATTCTGAGGGAACCTTTGGGCGCCTCCGTTACTTTTTAGGAGGCGACCGCCCCAGTCAAACTGCCCACCTGACACTGTCCCTGATCCGGATTACGGACCGAGGTTAGAATTCCAGTACAACCAGGGTAGTATCCCACCGACGCCTCCACCGAAGCTAGCGCTCCGGCTTCCAAGGCTCCTACCTATCCTGTACAAGTTGTACCAAAATCCAATATCAAGCTACAGTAAAGCTCCATGGGGTCTTTCCGTCCTGTCGCAGGTAACCTGCATCTTCACAGGTAATATAATTTCACCGGGTCTCTCGTTGAGACAGTGCCCAAATCGTTGCACCTTTCGTGCGGGTCGGAACTTACCCGACAAGGAATTTCGCTACCTTAGGACCGTTATAGTTACGGCCGCCGTTTACTGGGGCTTCAATTCAGAGCTTCTCCCGAAGGATAACCCCTCCTCTTAACCTTCCAGCACCGGGCAGGTGTCAGCCCCTATACTTCGCCTTACGACTTGGCAGAGACCTGTGTTTTTGATAAACAGTCGTTTGGGCCTATTCACTGCGGCTCTCTCGGGCATACACCCTAATAGAGCACCCCTTCTCCCGAAGTTACGGGGTCATTTTGCCGAGTTCCTTAACGAGAGTTCTCCCGCGCGTCTTAGAATTCTCTTCCCGCCTACCTGTGTCGGTTTGCGGTACGGGCACCAGTCACCTCGCTAGAGGCTTTTCTTGGCAGTGTAGGATCAGGAACTTCGGTACTATAATTTCCCTCGCGATCACAGCTCAGCCTTATGACAAGCGGATTTGCCTACTTGTCAGCCTCACTGCTTCGACGCACATATCCATCAGTGCGCTTACCCTACCTTCCTGCGTCCCCCCGTTGCTCAAACGGTGACGTGGTGGTACAGGAATTTCAACCTGTTTGCCATCGCCTACGCCTTTCGGCCTCGGCTTAGGTCCCGACTTACCCTGAGCGGACGAGCCTTCCTCAGGAAACCTTAGGCTTTCGACGGAGGGGATTCTCACCCCTCTTTTCGCTACTCATACCGGCATTCTCACTTCCAAGCGCTCCACATGTCCTTCCGGTCATGCTTCAACGCCCTTGGAACGCTCCCCTACCACTGTCCGTAAGGACAATCCATAGCTTCGGTGATACGTTTAGCCCCGGTACATTTTCGGCGCAGAGTCACTCGACCAGTGAGCTATTACGCACTCTTTCAATGGTGGCTGCTTCTAAGCCAACATCCTGGTTGTCTAAGCAACTCCACATCCTTCTCCACTTAACGTATACTTTGGGACCTTAGCTGATGGTCTGGGCTGTTTCCCTCTTGACTACGGATCTTAGCACTCGCAGTCTGACTCCCGAGGATAAGTAAATGGCATTCGGAGTTTGACTGAATTCGGTAATCCTGTGGGGACCCCTAGTCCAATCAGTGCTCTACCTCCAATACTCTCACCTCGAGGCTAGCCCTAAAGCTATTTCGGGGAGAACCAGCTATTTCCGTGTTCGATTGGCATTTCACCCCTACCCACACCTCATCCCCGCACTTTTCAACGTGCGTGGGTTCGGGCCTCCATCCAGTGTTACCTGGACTTCACCCTGGACATGGGTAGATCACACGGTTTCGGGTCTACAACAACGTACTATGGCGCCCTATTCAGACTCGCTTTCGCTGCGGCTCCGTCTCTTCAACTTAACCTCGCACGTTATCGTAACTCGCCGGTTCATTCTACAAAAGGCACGCTGTCACCCATTAACGGGCTCCAACTACTTGTAGGCACACGGTTTCAGGATCTATTTCACTCCCCTCCCGGGGTGCTTTTCACCTTTCCCTCACGGTACTGGTTCACTATCGGTCACTAGGGAGTATTTAGCCTTGGGAGATGGTCCTCCCGGATTCCGACGGGGTTTCACGTGTCCCGCCGTACTCAGGATACACTCCGGAGGAAACAACGTTTCGGCTACAGGGCTGTTACCTTGTCTCGCAGACCTTTCCAGATCGCTTCACCTACGCTGTTTCTTTGTAACTCCGTGTGGAGTGTCCTACAACCCCAAGAGGCAAGCCTCTTGGTTTGGGCTAATTCCGTTTCGCTCGCCGCTACTCAGGAAATCGCATTTGCTTTCTCTTCCTCTGGGTACTAAGATGTTTCAGTTCCCCAGGTCTGCCTTCTCATACCCTATGTATTCAAGTATGGATACCATCCCATTACGGATGGTGGGTTCCCCCATTCGGAAATCTCCGGATCAAAGCTTACTTACAGCTCCCCGAAGCATATCGGTGTTCGTCCCGTCCTTCGTCGGCTCCTAGTGCCAAGGCATTCACCGTGCGCCCTTTCTAGCTTAACCACTAAAAAGTGTGGCGTCTTACATTCGCCTTAACTAAGACACACAGTTGATTTCGTTAGAAGAATAGACTTCTATTGATATCTACTGGTGATCATTTAAATCAGTTTTTGTTATCTAGTTTTCAAAGGACAAATCGCACCACGCAAGTGTGCGATAATCAAGTAGTTGTGCTGTCTTTTGAACTGATACGCGTTAGCGTTCAGCGAGCACAACGACTTTATTTTGAGAGTATGACCTCTCAAAACTAAACAAAAAGTACCAAAGCGAAGTTCGAAAGTAATGAGCTTTATGTTTCTACAGTTGTTGTAGAAAATAACTGCTCCTTAGAAAGGAGGTGATCCATCCCCACCTTCCGGTAGGGATACCTTGTTACGACTTCACCCCAATCATCTGTCCCACCTTCGGCGGCTGGCTCCAAAAGGTTACCTCACCGACTTCGGGTGTTACAAACTCTCGTGGTGTGACGGGCGGTGTGTACAAGGCCCGGGAACGTATTCACCGCGGCATGCTGATCCGCGATTACTAGCAATTCCGGCTTCATGCAGGCGAGTTGCAGCCTGCAATCCGAACTGAGAGTGGCTTTATGGGATTCGCTCGGCCTCGCGGCTTTGCTGCCCTTTGTACCACCCATTGTAGCACGTGTGTAGCCCAGGTCATAAGGGGCATGATGATTTGACGTCATCCCCACCTTCCTCCGGTTTGTCACCGGCAGTCACCTTAGAGTGCCCAACTGAATGCTGGCAACTAAGATCAAGGGTTGCGCTCGTTGCGGGACTTAACCCAACATCTCACGACACGAGCTGACGACAACCATGCACCACCTGTCACTCTGTCCCCCGAAGGGGAACGTCCTATCTCTAGGAGTGTCAGAGGATGTCAAGACCTGGTAAGGTTCTTCGCGTTGCTTCGAATTAAACCACATGCTCCACTGCTTGTGCGGGCCCCCGTCAATTCCTTTGAGTTTCAGCCTTGCGGCCGTACTCCCCAGGCGGAGTGCTTAATGTGTTAACTGCGGCACTAAGGGTATCGAAACCCCTAACACCTAGCACTCATCGTTTACGGCGTGGACTACCAGGGTATCTAATCCTGTTTGCTCCCCACGCTTTCGCGCCTCAGCGTCAGTTGTAGGCCAGAAAGTCGCCTTCGCCACTGGTGTTCCTCCACATATCTACGCATTTCACCGCTACACGTGGAATTCCACTTTCCTCTCCTACACTCAAGTCCCCCAGTTTCCAATGACCCTCCACGGTTGAGCCGTGGGCTTTCACATCAGACTTAAGAGACCGCCTGCGCGCGCTTTACGCCCAATAATTCCGGACAACGCTTGCCCCCTACGTATTACCGCGGCTGCTGGCACGTAGTTAGCCGGGGCTTTCTGGTTAGGTACCGTCAAGGTGCCAACCTATTTGAATGGCACTTGTTCTTCCCTAACAACAGAACTTTACAATCCGAAGACCTTCATCGTTCACGCGGCGTTGCACCGTCAGGCTTTCGCCCATTGCGGATGATTCCCTACTGCTGCCTCCCGTAGGAGTCTGGACCGTGTCTCAGTTCCAGTGTGGCCGATCACCCTCTCAGGTCGGCTACGCATCGTTGCCTTGGTGAGCCATTACCTCACCAACTAGCTAATGCGCCGCGGGCCCATCTCACAGTGTTAGGATAAATCCCAACTTTTACAATAGAACCATGCGGTTCCGTTGATCATCCGGTATTAGCTTCGGTTTCCCGGAGTTATCCCAGTCTGTAAGGCAGGTTGCCCACGTGTTACTCACCCGTCCGCCGCTGATCTCATAAGAGCAAGCTCTTAATTGATCCGCTCGACTTGCATGTATTAGGCACGCCGCCAGCGTTCGTCCTGAGCCAGGATCAAACTCTCCAAAAAATTGTTGAGTTCGATGTCTCTGACATCAAGCCAAATTTTGGCTAATTTTTAAATCTTATTGACGGGATATCCTTTCATCAATCGTATATACGACCAATGTGTCTATCCCACTTCGCTTGGCTTTTTGTTTAGTTTTCAAAGGTCAAAATTCATGTTGTTGTTTTTGCAGCAACTCTTATACTATATCAGGATAACAATTTGCTGTCAACAACTTTTTTTGTGTTAATGTCATTATACTTTTAACGACAGATTTATATAATATCACAATCCAAGTTTTCACGTCAATAATTATTTCAATAAAATTTATGAAAGTTGTTATGAAATAACTTGGACATTTAATATAACATGTCTCGACAACGTGATGCAAAGGTAACTTTTGGAATTTTTTTATTTTCTATTTTCCACGATGAAGCTTCTTATACAGTACAAGTTATTTCATGCAAGTAGTATTATAAATAGTAACTCTCCCTTAAATAATATCTCCGTGTATCGAGGACTCGAAGGCATCTAATTAGCTAATATTAAGTTTTATCACAACATACTAATTCCCAAAAGTTTTATCTCGTTCTATCATTATAATATTAAAACTAATTGGAATAGCTAATTAAAAAGATCAACCTTAAAGTGATTCACTAAAAAGTTAATCTAGTTATTACATATTATATAGAAGAAAAATTTATCCCTCTTCTGTAAAATGAAAAGAAAGAATGAGTGAGTAGGTGTTATCTTCATCAAAATTGATCACTACATTGAGCACTTGATTATTCTCTTTATTTTCAGCACTATAAGTCACATGGTTTTCTGTACTGTACGTATAACCAATGTCAAATCCGTTACTGTTTATCGTGTTTTCATATAAATCGCTTAACTCTTCAATATTTCCACTTCCTGATAAGTATACATTAATAGCATTGTAGTTGTCCTCAGTATAAGAGGTTACCGAATCTGTTTTTGCGTTTTCTGGTATTGGTATAAATGCTGGAAAATCTTCTGGGATTTCTGTACTCCCAAATGTTACTTCAACATTCTCTCCTTCTCCATCGCTTACATTCATTTGAAATCCATCGGTTTCGTCTCCACTAAAATCAAACGAAGCTTCCCCATCCTCGTCCCTTATTGTGAGATCAAACTTATCGTCATCTACATTAATATCCACTTGATCAAGAAATGGAATGTTAAAACAACCAGCTAGTAAAGAAGTTGTGAACATTAAAAGAATAATGAATTGAGTCCTTTTATTCATACATAATACTCCCTTATTTTAAATTTTTGTTACAAGTGACTATTATTGTTCAATTATATATTGCAATCTTATTGAAACTGCTTCGCCATCCTTCCTTTCAGCATGAATGTGAAACCCTTCTCCTATATCTTGATTATGACAAGCTAGGTTGAATAAATTACTCAACAAATTAGAAGATGCTATTTCACAGCCATTTTCTACCGCAGTATTATCATAAAGAGGTTTCAGTTCTTCAAATTCAACATTCACTACAAGCCTCACTTGAATAATGTGATGCATATCATCTGTATGTTCAGAAATATCCTCAATTACCGCACCTTCCGGAATTGGTATAAATGATGGAATTTCCTCCGGCATTTCTAACCCTTTATCAACGAGGTCTCCTTCTTTACTTTCCACATTAATACTCTCATTGTTACCCACACTAGCATCCGTATTTTCTGCTGAGACTTCATCAAGTTCTTCTTCAGTCTCCTCCTCTACATCACCATCTGTATCTCTTTCATCTAACTCATTCGTTGAAAATGTCTCATTTATATCTCGGTTGCGATCCTCTTCCGAGCTACATCCGAAAAGTAATAAGAATGCGACATAAATCAGAGTATAAATAAAATATTTGCTCATGTTATCCCCCCTTTATTTTCCACCACACTATACTAATACACGAATGTTAAAGAGAGGTTAAATAACATAAATTAAATCAAAAAAACGTAATAACAGCTTCGTGAAGCTGTATTACGTTTTTTCTATTAATGCAACAAAATAGCAAGTTTTTCACTTTTTTAGTGGACTCACTAATAATCGGGTAGGTAATTTGTCACGAGGTTTGTTGCCTGAATCTAGACTTAGATTAGAAAATTTATATTTTTTCTTTATAAAATAGAGACTCAAAAAATTCATTTTTACCTATTTTATGCAATTGTGTGTAGACGCCACATTCACTTGAAAAAGCCCACTACAATTTGTAGTGGGCTCGCGGCGAGTGTAAACATTGCCAGTACTTTTAGTAGCTTACGGGTCACACTCTTATCATTTTTTAAATTTTATAGCATCTACTTAAATCACTCGAACTGTTACAATACCTTCAATCTCACTCAATTTGTCTATTAAGCCTGGAATTGTTTCGCCATTTACTTTGTTGTCTATATCGATCATTGTATAAGCGTACTCTCCACGACTTCTATTCACCATGTCTGCAATATTTAAACTATAGTCTGATATTGCTGAAGTGATTTGACCAACCATATTAGGTACATTTTGATGGAAAGCTGCTACACGGCGTTTACCTGTATATGGTAAAGATGCATTTGGGAAATTTACAGAGTTTTTGATATTTCCAGTTTCCAAAAATTCTTTAAGCTGTTTTGCCGCCATTACTGCGCAATTTTCCTCCGATTCTTGAGTAGACGCCCCTAAATGCGGGATCGGGATTGCATTTTTCATTTTTAACACACGTTCATTCGGGAAGTCTGTTATATACTTTCCTACTTTCCCATTTTCAAGTGCCACTGCCATATCCGCTTCATTTACGAGTTCTCCACGAGAGAAATTTAATATGTGTACATCTGGCTTCATTAGTTTAAATGTTTCTTCATTAAACATCCCTTTAGTATCATTTGTTAATGGTACGTGCACAGAAATGTAATCAGCATAAGCAAATAATTGTTCAATCGACATCGCTCTATGAACATTTCGGGATAAATTCCAAGCTGTATCAACGGATATGAAAGGATCGAATCCGATAACCTCCATATCTAAATCTAAAGCATCGTTTGCAACTAGTGCACCGATAGCACCTAAACCGATAACACCTAACGTTTTCCCTTTAATCTCTTTTCCGACAAACTGCTTTTTCCCTGCTTCCACAAGCTTAGGAATTTCCTCACCTTTATCTGCTATTGTATTAATCCAAGAGATACCATCGAAAAGGTTACGTGAAGAAGCAATTAAAGAAGTTAATACGATTTCTTTTACTGCATTTGCATTAGCTCCAGGTGTATTAAAAACTACTATACCTTTCTCTGTACAATTATCTACCGGAATATTGTTTACACCAGCACCAGCACGCGCAATCGCTTTTAAATTACTATCAAAATCAATACTATGCATGTTATAGCTTCGAACTACAATAGCGTCAGGACTGTCGCTCGTGTCATCTATTTTATATTTATCCTTGCTAAATACATCCAATCCTCTTTCCGCTATATTATTTAACGTCTTTATTGTACTTACCTTTTCAACAGCATTTACACTCATCTTAATATCTCCTCTTTCACTTTATTTTTATGCCCTCTACGGGATTTCGTTCAGATTCCCAATTAAGTATGCTCAGTAATTAACAAAGTCAAAAACATTGATTTACGATGTAACAGTAAGATTATGAAATATATGAATGCTCAATTTACTATGTTACCTCACGCCTTGATGTATTAATCCCCCCTCAAAATATACATAAAGAGGTAAGGGGGGAATTCCCTTACCTCTGCCCAGGCGAACGGCTTTTCGATACTATGTGCTCCCCTACGGTTATCCGCTTTCGCCAGTTACACATAGCCTTTTGATTTCTTTCATAGTATCAAAATGTTCAGTAAACTTCAATAAAAATTTTTAATTATTTATTCGCTTTTTTAAAAGTTCTGTAACATCAAGATTATATACTTTTAAAAAGGGAATAGTTACTACAAGGAGGGAGAGTATGAGCAAAGACATGATTTACGGAAATACACCTTGTTTTTTAGGGAGTGAAAATTTAGTTAACTCACCTAACAAAGAGGTAGACGTTGTTTTTTATGGTGTTCCTTGGGAAGGCGCTGTTACTTGGGGTGATTATACTGGATGTGAACTTGGTCCGAAGGTGATGCGTCTATGTTCAGCAAGATACAGCGGTTATTTACCTGAACTTGATCATATTAATATAACTGATCATCTTACACTTGGTGATTTAGGAGATGTTTCTGTAGTACCTGCAGAACCAGAAAAAACGAAAGACGAAATTAAAAATTTCGCTAAAAATGTATGGAAAACGAATACATTTCCAATTGCGCTTGGTGGAGACCATGGAATTACATACCCTATTATAGAAGGTCTAATTGAAGCAAAAAACAAAAGGGTAGGTATTATTCATTTGGATGCCCACTATGACAACAATAAAAGTTCTGAAGGTGACCCTTATGGGCGTGGTGCTCCATTCGCCCGTCTATATGAAACAGAAGGTGTTCGAAATGAAAGTATCGTACATTTTGGAATTCACGGTCCACGAAATAAACCCGAAAATGGGAAACTGGCAAAAGAGGTAGGCGCAACAACATTTACGATAAATGATGTTCGCTATTCTTCAGACTTACGCGAATTGACTAAGAAAGCTTATAACATTGCTGCCACTAATACTGATATTGTGTATTTAAGTATTTGTAGTGATGTACTTGATCATGCTTTTAACCCTGGTGGACCTGTCGATGGGAATGGCTTAACCGCACATGAATTACTTACGATCATTTATGAAATCTGTAAGCAAGGAATTGGTGGAATGGATTTTGTAGAAGTCTACCCTCATCAAGACAACAATGATTTTAGCTCACATTTCGCGTCTACTATTGTACTCTATGCTTTAGCTGGTGAAATACGTCATCAGGAGCAGATGAACTAAAAGAAAGCCTGTTAAAATTAGGCTAAGTTAAACTTTGTTGTTGACTTCCTCTTCAGGACGCTTTTTTGCATCTATTATAGACGAGATATGTTATCGATTTTGAGAAAGGAGCCCCTTAGGTCAGGCTACTTGCGGCAAACTTACACGGAGGGTTTGCAGTCTCAGCATGGACCTATATTTTCGGGGGATGTTTCTGTTGAGGTTAATAAATTATGTAGAGTCGCAAAGGAAACATTCAAGGAATAAAGAAAGGTTTCAAACATAAACAAGATTAATTTATGATCATAGGTTAAAGTTTCCCGAACAAAAATTTGCTATCCCTTCATTCATTCTAGTATAATAAAAATAAAGATACAAAATATAAAAAGACTGAACGCAGCTACGCTCAGTCAATGTAACTAAAATTTGCAATAGAAGCGGTGTCAAACCTTTCTTAATATAGAAATAGCCACCTTACTTGCCGGCAGGGTGGCTATTTCTTTTTATTTATAAAGACGACAATTGATACAATTAACACTAGTAGCGCAATGAGAACTTGTCCAAATAATGCCACTAAGCTTAATGATTCATATATCGTCAAAGCATCACCCCCTTCCGTAAGGGAGTTTCGCCGCCACCTTGCTTATTAGGTTTTAGTTACACTTCTATTATAACAAACATACGTTCCCGTTTCTAGTAGCATACGCTATAAACAAACTTGATACAGCACTCTTCTATTTGCTCATTCGTACACATCATCTGCATTCTCATACCTTACTCTTTCCGATAAGAAGTGATCTTTCTTTTCTTGTTCTTCGTGTAATTTTTCCTGCTCTTGAGCAACCTCACCTAAACCAAACTTTTTATTATTGTTAAGTTGCTTATGTACATTTCCGTCTCGGTTAACTTCTGACATTTTCACTTTACCTCCTTATGAAAAAATACAGTTTTACTTAAACTAGAATTTGTAGATAATCACTATCTTATTCCAGAGAATAACTAAACGAAAATAAAAGCGATGAAATTTTTCTCAACCTCCTATTAAAGTTCTAGTGTGGTTCACCTATTTACTATATGTAGAGAAATTTTCACATTATAAATTTTACATCTTAAAAAAAAAGGAGCCCATAAGCTCCTCTTAATAAATTGTATAGTTATCTGTTAGAGTATTGCTCTACTATTTCTCCATTCTTAGAAATTCCATAAATCGTTACTTCATCTAAATTGTCATCCTCTGAAATATAGTACCAAAACCTTTCACCATCACCATAATCAATGATATTTCCTGAAACTTCCTTATCAATGTTATGAATCGTAATGACAATTTCATCTATCTCTTCATTTAAAAGTTTACCATTCAATAAACTTTGATAGCTTGTGTTCGCATAGTCATAGTTAGAATAGTTCCAGCCCATAGGATGTCTTGCTGAAATATGTGACGAAGAACCACCACGTACATTTTTCCAACCAAAAAAAGTTTCCTTTACAAGAACGCTTCCAAAGCTAGTGAGTGTTCCACCACCATGTTCGTAAAAAGCAAGTGCCTCACCATGATCTAACATTTCTATATGAACGACTTCCATCATTGGCCACGATATTTCATTTACTACGTTTTCTATTTCCGTAATATCATCCTTTATGATATTCATTCCTATATACATTAGCGCAACAATAACAATGGTAGCTATAAGTAAAACCATCCTTTTTGTCTTATGGCGCCATATAATATATAAAGAGACAATGAAGAATAACACCACTAAAACATACTTAAGTGAAACTGGTGTATGCTGACTTTCATCATACATCCCAACTTTTTCGTTATTAACATCAATAACGTGAAAGGTATGCTGAAATCCATCACTAGTCCGCGCGTTAACTGGAGGTATTTTGACGCTTTGGTACACTATTTCAACATGAGGGTCTTCTATTATCTTAGATGGTACAAAAAAATCTATAATTACACTACTTCCTGCATCAATTTCAGCAAAAGAACCTCTTACTTCCTCTACTTCAATAAGTATCGATTGACGATCGACATAAAGCTCTTCGGGGTTAGGAGAAAATACCCAATCTTCCCCAACGCTATCAATCTCTAATTCACCCGCAAAATGTTTAATGAACATTTCATTTTCTTCAAATGTATGAATCGATTCGTTTTCTATTTGTAGAAATACACGGTAGCCGTCTCTCTCCTCTATCTTTCTTTGTATCTCAATATTATAGCCTTCTTCCGTTACATTTTTCATACGACTTGCCGAAGATGGGAATCGGTCAATGTCGCTATCAAAAAGTGAAAGTAGATTTGGGAATAATAAGATGAACAATAACAAACTAACAGACACGACAGCAATATAGTATTTTAAGGAATGGGTTTGTTTACGGATGACATTGCCATTCATTTTTTCAATATCTTGAAAAATCCTTTCTTTTAAGCGGTGTTTATCCTGTCTGTGCCAATCACTTTCATCATCAACTGACATTAAAGTTCTATCTAAATCATCTCGTTTCTTCATAGCATAGTTCCCCCTTCCCCAGCTCATGTTGGAGTAATGGCATCGCCCTGTGTAGAGTAACCTTTACTTTATTTTCAGACCACCTTAAAACTTCACTCGCTTCTTTTACAGAAAATCCTTTTATTTTTCTAAGAATAATTACTTCTCGATACGGTGCCTTTAACTTTCCCAATGCTCGATATATTTCTCGAACGCTTTCTTTCATATTAATTACCTCTTCAGGAAGTGGAGAGGTATCTTTTTTATTCAGTAGTACGCTTTCTATTATTCTCAAGGGCTTACTTTTGCGTAAATAATCGATTGTAACATTATGTGCAATTCGAAATAAGTAAGTCCTCACTTTAGATCTTCCTTCAAATGTGTCGATACTTTTAAAGGCCTTTATAAAGGTTTCATGCATTAAATCCTCTGCCTGCTCATAATCTCTAGTCATCATGCAAATATATTTAAAAACAGAGTCACTATATTGTTCATACCATCGCTCTAATTCTATTTTTTTATCAAAAGACAAACGAACACCCCCACTCAACAAGATTCTATATTCAGACGAATAGCTCATAAAAAAGGTTACATGATTATAAGATTTATATAAAAAGAGTTCTATGTTACAATTGTATCAACAAACAAATCATGAGTCTGCAACTGCAGCAGAGGTTCTAGCTACACCCTCTATAAAAAACTAAGGAGACGATACCTACCTTAAGCATCGTCTATTTTTTATTTTTTTGGGTGAGTAGAATTCTCTTTTTCATATTGAAAGGGGGATTTTTTTATGAATAAAAATAAAGTCATTGTTGTCTTTAGTGGTGGACAAGATAGTACAACTTGTTTATTTTGGGCACTAAAAAAATATGATGAGGTAGAAGCGGTAACATTTGACTATCACCAGCGTCATAGTGAAGAGATACAAGTAGCTAAAGAAATCACTTCTGAACTAAAAGTAAAACACCACATTTTGGATATGTCGTTATTAAACCAGCTTGCACCTAGTGCATTGACAAGAGAAGAAATTGTGGTCAAGGATGGAGAAGCTGGCGGATTACCATCTACATTTGTACCTGGAAGAAATTTAATATTTTTATCGTTTGCCACTATTTTAGCGAGGCAAATAGGTGCCAAACATATTGTCACTGGTGTTTGTGAAACAGACTTTAGTGGTTATCCTGATTGTCGTGATGTATTTATAAAGTCACTAAACGTCTCACTAAATTTATCTATGGACGATCAATTTGTCATTCATACCCCTCTCATGTGGCTTGATAAATCTGAAACGTGGAAACTCGCTGATGATCTTCACGCGCTACAATATGTTCGTGATAAAACGTTAACTTGCTACAACGGTATCCGTGGCGATGGCTGTGGCGACTGCCCTGCCTGTAAACTTAGAAAAAAAGGCTTAGAGAAGTACTTAATTGAAAAGGAGAATTGATCATGTTTGGTTTTAAAATAGTTGAAAATCTACAAAAAATGGATAAGGATATAGTAAGAAAAGACTTAAAGTATCATAATAAACGAGTGTTAGTAAGTAAAGAGTTTACTTTTGATGCAGCTCATCACCTTCATAGTTATGAGGGGAAGTGTAAAAATTTACATGGCCATACTTACAAGGTAATTTTTGGCATCAGTGGTCATGTTGATGAAATAGGACTTGTGATTGACTTTAGTGACATAAAACAAATATGGAAAGAGCAAATTGAGATTTATCTTGATCATCGTTATTTAAATGAAACACTTCCAAAAATGAACACAACTGCAGAGAATATGGTTGTTTGGATCTTTGAGAGAATGGAACATGCACTACAAGCATTTCCAAATAAATGCAGAGTAGAATTTGTTAAACTTTTTGAAACGCCTACTAGTTATGCAGAAGTGAAGCGAGAGTGGATGATCGATGTATAAATTTCCTGTACTTGAGATTTTTGGTCCAACTATCCAAGGCGAAGGCATGGTTGTAGGAAGAAAAACGATGTTTGTGCGTACAGCAGGTTGCGACTATAGCTGCAGTTGGTGTGACTCCGCATTTACTTGGGATGGTAGTAGTAAAGAAGATATTAAACAATTAACAGCCGATGAGATTCTATGTCGCCTCAAAAAGGATGGGGGGAAATCCTTTGATTATGTTACAATTTCTGGTGGAAATCCCGCTCTGTTCTCCCACTTAGATGAACTCATAAATTTATTACACAGCGAAAACGTAAAGGTTGCACTTGAAACACAAGGTAGCCGTTGGCAAGAGTGGTTTCTTAAGATAGATGATTTAACACTCTCCCCAAAACCACCTAGTTCTCAAATGATTACGAATTGGAAAATTCTTGACGAAATCATCGGTCATTTATCATCCAACAATCGTCTGCAATATACTAGTTTAAAAATAGTTATTTTCACAAATGAAGATTTGACCTATGCAAAAAAGATACATGAACGTTTCCCTCACATCCCCTTATATTTACAAGTTGGAAATGAGGATCTAGACGAGGATAATGAAGAAAGGCTTATGAAAAAGCTACTTGAAAAATATAAATGGCTAGTTAACGAGGTAATGGTATCCTCAACACTCAATAGCGTGCACGTTCTTCCACAGCTTCACACTTTGTTATGGGGGAATAGACGTGGTGTTTAATATAAAATAACGATTCAATTTCCTCCACTTTTTCATTAAGAAATAATGGGGGAATTTTTTTGAGTAAATTATTTCCCTGGTAAGCGCATGATTTGACAAAAATTATCTAAACATTTAAACAATTCGACACAATCCATGCTCATACACCTATTTAAAGCTGCATAATAGGAATGTGTAAAATGATATAAATGAAACAAAGCAATAAAGAATTATATTAAAATAAAATAGAAAGTACTTATTAACGGTTACCGTAACCGCTACGGGCGAAATAATATACCGCGATAAGAATTTTATTTCACCGAAACTAATAGAATAATAGGGGGAACCTATTATGAAATGGAGTGAAATGATGAAAAGGCTGATTAAAATAATTACGCTAGTCGCTTTATCATATTTATTGTATGCCTTTATATTTGGCGTTGTCATATTTTCTTTTCATGAACCGAATAGCTCCGATAAGTCTATCAATACGATGAGTCAATTGGTAGGTAGTGAAGTCTCAAATGATCGGGTTGCACTTATTGAAGGTCGAGAAGCATCTTTCGTCTCGCGTATTAATCTTATTGAAAATGCCCAACAGTCTATTAAAATGACTTCTCATTCTGTTCATCATGGTGAATCTACCGACATTTTATTTGGTAGTTTATTAGAAGCGGCCGATAGAGGTGTACAAGTTCAAGTTTTATTAGATGGCATCTTCCATAACTTAAGAGGAAGCGCTAGAGGTGTTCATTATGCTTTTTATGAGCATCCCAACATTGAAATTAAATTATATGAACCACTTTCACTCGCACGACCTTGGACATGGAATAACCGATTACACGATAAAGTCCTCATTGTTGATGACCAAAAAGCAATGATTGGAGGAAGAAATATTGGTGATAAGTACTTTATAGATGATTACGAAGGTGGTAATCACGATAGAGACGTGGTGATCATAAATAACGAGCAACGTAGTTCCAATAGTGGTGTAGAAGAATTAAACAACTATTTTTCAAAAATATGGGATCACCAATATAGCCAACATACGATTAGCAACCTCTCATATTTTCAAAAAAGTAGAGCTAATGGAAAATCTGAGTACTTAGCGGAAAATTTATTAGAGCAAAAAGCTAAACAACCTCATTTATTTCATCAAGATATAGATTGGATAGAGACATCTTTTCCAACAAAAAACATTACGCTTATTTATAATCCGATAGAAAGAATGAACAAGGATCCAATCGTATGGAAGCAAATTAGCTTATTAATGGAAGAAGCAACACAATCTGTCCTAGTTCAAAGCCCGTATGTTATACCTACAGATGAGATGCTTCAAAATTTAAAAAAAGAAAATATAACTGTAGACGATATCGTATTATCTACTAACTCGTTGTCCAATTCTCCAAATGTATTTGCTATTTCGGGATATTTGAATAATAGAGAGAGATTGGTTAATGAGGGCGTTAATATATTTGAATACCAAGGGCCAGAAGCAATTCATGGAAAAACGATCGTATTTGATCAACAACTAAGCTTAGTAGGTTCATTTAACATCGATGCAAGAAGTAGCTTTCTAAGTACAGAGACGATGGTAGTCATTGATAGCGAGGAGCTTGCAAAAGAAATTGAACAGCAAATTTCAGATAACCATCTTTCTAACAGTTTAAAGGTCAATGAACAAAATGGCTATGTTTCAAGCCTCTCAATTAAAGAAAGTGATGTACCATTCCTAAAGAGAATTATCGTTACCACACTTTCTTTATTTACCCGCTCTTTTGATTTTATGCTTTAGCAAAACATTATCATACGAGTAGTTAATTCAAGATGATCATTAGTAGCCAGCTGCCATACGAGTGGCGGTTGGCTTTTCGTATACCCTTAAAGCCAAAATTTTAAAGTATGAGAAACGAATGCTATAATAATGGAACATAGAAAACCATGAATACATAGATATGAACAGGAGTTGTCGTCATTGAATTTCTACGAGGAAGTAGTCAAACAGAAGGAACAATTACTAAAAGACTTAACAAGGCTCTTGAAAATCGAGAGTACGAAAGATCTATCATCCTCCTCAGAGGGACAACCGATGGGGAAAAATATCGCCGAAGCATTAGATTTAATGTTAACATTATCAACACAACATGGCCTTCATACAGAAAATAATGAAGGGTTTTATGGCTATGCCGAATTAAAGAACTCGGATAACGATGATTATATCGCTATACTTGGACATTTAGATGTTGTCCCTGCAACTGGTGATTGGACTTCTCCACCTTTCGAGCCAACAATTAGAGACGGTAAACTATTTGCTAGAGGGGCAATCGACGATAAAGGTCCGACAATGGCCGCTTTTTATGCCTTAAAGATGTTAAAAGAGCTTAAAATGCCCATGAAACGAAACGTCCGTATCATCTTTGGAACAGATGAAGAAAGTGGGATGAGTTGCTTAAAGAAATACCGTGAAATCGAGCATTCTCCAGTTGCTGGCTTTGCACCTGATGCGACATTCCCAATCATTCATGCTGAAAAAGGCCAAATAAACGCAAGGTGTAACCTGAATTTTGATAACGAAACTGAAAGTATGACATCAAATGACACACTCATTTCTTTTCAAGCTGGTACGAGACCAAACATGGTCCCTGAATCAGCCACTGCTGTTATTAAAGATCACGATCAAGCTATCGAACAACAATTTATTCATTTTTTAGAAAAGCATCAGCTAGAAGGAGAGTACTTTCATCATAGTGGTAACATAACGCTCAACTTAAAAGGCCTTTCTTCTCATAGTATGGAACCACATAAAGGCATTAACGCTGGTATGTATTTAGCACAGTTTCTCACTACTTTGTCCTTAAACAAAAAAGCAAAGGCCTATCTTTCATTCGTTAACTTATTTTTTGAAGATCATTTTGGAAAAAATATTAATATTGATCATGAGGATGATATAACTGGACCATTAACTATAAACCCTGCGATTTTTAGTTTCGAAGAGGGATCGAGTTGTTTTGTACATTTAAATATTCGATACCCTGTATCAGCAAATTTTGATGCAATTGAGCAAAAGCTTTATACGTTACTTGAAAAATACCATTTTTCATTCGGAGACATTCGAAATAAAAATCCTCATCACGTTGATAAAAATACAGCTATGATAAAGTACTTACAAAAGGCTTATGAAGAAGAAACGAGTGAGGAAGCTACCCTACTTTCTAGTGGAGGTAATACGTATGCAAGCCTATTGCCAAACTGTGTTGCATATGGTGCTGTTTTTCCTGGTAAGGTGATGACTGCCCATCAAAAAAATGAGTATATAGAAATTGAAGATCTATTAAAAGCTACGGCAATTTATGCAAGAGCAATATCTTACTTAGCAAATATCGAATAAGAAAAACAGTTCACATCTCTTGCTGTGAACTGTTTTTCCTTCTTCTATTAATATGAGTACAATTCTTTTCTATTTATTCTGATTGCACATATTCTTCCCTAATAACGGCTTTTTGCCACTCTAATTGTTCAGTATTACCTTTATCATCAGATTGTATTTGAAGTTTCATGTTCTCATCTAACGCGGTATCGTTTCTTTTCAAAGTACTTCCCTCCGTTTTTTTATGGGATTTTAACAATTCTCCATGTTGATTTAGTTTTACATCTAAAAATTGACTAATTTCTAGCAACAGTGGGTCATTCATCGTACCTAATCGTTCCTTCGCTTTGTACATTAGCTTCTTTAGAAACACAATATCCCGACTGATACAATATAAAGAATTATTTTTGTCCAAGCCCAAACTACATTACCCCCTTTAATAATAGGAGAATATTCGGTAACTGGCTGGCTTCTTCTAGATGAAGGAAGCCCCTATAGCTTTGCGTCACCAACTTTCGATGGTTTTGCCGTTTCGTATTACTTGTAATTTGGAATTGACCCATAAAATAATAAGAAGAAGGTCTTAGTTCATTATACACAATTATCTAAATATTCCGCAATATAGTGTGTGACTTTTTTTATTAACTAAATCTTTCTTTTTGATAACTCCTCCGTTATGTATAACAATTCAGATTTAATTTCCGCCGCTCTTTCAAACTCAAAAGCATTTCTAGCAAACTTTAGTTCCTCTACTAAAAGGTTATAACGTACTTTTAAGTCTTCATTTGTTTTCTCTGATAGATGAATCATTTTTTTTAAGCTTGGGTCTACTTTATACATCTCTATTCCCCTCTCCATCTACTTTAACAGCATCTCATGCATCATCTTTTCTAATTGCTTATATCTTCCATATTCGACAAACATTGACCGAATCCTTCAATAACTTGCTTTTTGTTATATTATTAAAACATACAAACTCTAGCCAACGTTTAAAATGTTTGTCAACAAAAAAGGGAACAGACTAATGACATAAATACATTACTCTGTTCCCCAGTATAATTTTAGCTTTGTTATTTATTCGCAGCTTTACATACGTCACATGTTACATTCGCACCACTTATCGAATATGTTGAGATACAGCTAGGACACATCCATTTACCACATGACTTGCATTTTCCCCCACTCGTAGATCTGGAAGCGCTATCAAAATTCATCGTTTCACAGCAAACAACACAGCTCCCCAAATTCACGTCACACCCCCCCTTTCATAAATAAATTAACGAGATCGATTTACTGACCTCTTACCCCTACTAATATTATAACAGGGAAAACGGTTGAACATGTTAAATTCACTGAAATTTCAGTTAAATAATCTTTGAAAATTTGTGAATCATTGAACATACACGTGTTAACATTGTATACAACATGTGCACCAGTTAAACTATTATTCATTATTTTTTTCAGCTGGACTTGCTTCAACTGCAATTTCATATGCTTCTAATATTGCTTCCCGCTCGGTTGGGTCGGTTATTCCTACAAGATATTGAGCGTGGGTATCCTCTTCAATACGCATGAGAAGTGCCTCATAATCACCAGTAATGAGAGCATAAGATTGCCCATCCATCTCAAACAGTGCTTCCACGTTAAAGTCTTTGTGATTTCCCTTATCATCCTCTATTGTAATTTGATCCCGTATATTTTCAAAATCCATGGACTTGCCTCCTTATAATTAGTTAAACTTATCATTTCCTAACAGGTTAAGAATATTGCAAACGAAGTAAACAATTGACTGTTTCGGTAATTGTTATATAAATATTTCCACGATATGGAACGGACATGTTATGATAATCTGTACAAACTATAAAAAAAAGAAAGAGTGAAATACATGCGTTATTTTAAACCTGACTTTTTATTTGAGCATTTTTCTGGCATTACTATCAAATGGCTAAAAGAAAACAACATTACTCATATTTTTTCAGATTTAGATAGCACATTAGCTGCTCATGATCAACATGGTACAAAAGAGTTTGAAGCATGGCTTTCTCAACTAAGAGAAAATAACGTTCAACTTGTTATCCTTTCTAACAATAATCAAAGCCGAGTTGATATTTTTACTGAACCTTATAGAATCGTCGGATATGGAAAAGCAAATAAACCTGCTACAAGTAAAATACAACGTATTATGGATGAAGTAGGTGCTAAATCGGAAACGAGTTTATTTTTAGGAGATCAATTGTTTACAGATGTTTGGTGTGGAAAACGATTAAAGATGATAACAGCACTTGTCCATCCAATAGAACCGGAGCATGAGCCATGGAACGTATCTTTAAAACGAAAAGCAGAATCGGTCATTCGCCGTGGTTGGTGATTATTTTACATTAAGAAAGACGCAACAGGACAATAATTCATGCAGGTAGAACATCCGCTACACTACTATATTAAATCGACGTAAATGAACTTCATACATTAATGAAGGTGTACTCCAAAGGTATAAATCAACCTTTGGAGTACACCTCTTGTTTAATTTAATGGGACATAACCTGTCTCCTCAATAATATATTGACCTTGATCCGAAAGAATCCAATCAATAAGCTTTGCTACATTTGGGTTTTCAGTCCCCGCAGTGATCGCATAAAACTCCGAGGCAATAGGGTAACTGCCATTTCGTATTGATTCTTTATCAGGATAAACACCTTCAACAGCTAAATGACGTATTTGTTTGTTTTGAACCATTTCTGTTGAAAAATATCTAAAAGAGTATCCAATTGCATTACGATAATTTCGATAGCTTGATGTTTCCGTTATAATACCTCCCATACCTGAAACGATATCCTCGGTTGGTGGAGCCATTAATGGGATGTCTCCCATCAAGTTTTCTAATGCAGTTTGACTACCACTATCAGCAGGCCTTTGAAACGCTCGAATGTCATGATTATTTCCTCCTAGTTCGCTCCAATTAGTAATATCTCCTGAATATATTCCCTGAATTTCTTCAATCGAAATATCTTCTACATTATTTCTAGCGTTAACAAAAAAAACAAAGGCTTCTCTTCCAATTGGTGTTAGCTCCAATTCTACCCCTAATCGCTCTGCTGCGTTCAGTTGACCTTGCGATGGGCCAGCTGCAAAAATGATATCTGCATCACCATTAAATAAACTTCTATATGCTTCACCAGTTTGATTAGACATTACCTCACTATCATAAGGAGGGTAATCTTTTTCCGGATAAGTCGCTTGTGCAAAAGCAGCATACACAGGATACAATGCTGTTGCCCCATCTAGTACGGGCAAATCGCCTTCAAGCTGGAGTGTAGCCGGTTCATCTAATGTGATAACTTTACTTTCTTCCCTAAAGGGAACATATTCCCACAAATTAAAGTCCTGTTCGCTTACTTTTCCGATATTGTTATAATAAACTTCTCTAACCTGAAAAGTAACCGTGATCACTAAGCATAAACTAAGGAAACTAGTTAAGGCTATTTTGATTTTTTTTCGTGAAAAAAGCTGGAATATATGCGCGATAAAGAAAAGTAAAAGACCTAACGCTATAATTGGTACTATATACAAATAAAATCGAAACCCCATTAACAAAGCAAAAACAGTAATAATAACTGTAGCAAAAGAAAGTCCAATAGCTACACCGATAATACTGAAAATTTTAAGAGTCATGCTTGATTTCATGTTATATTTCTCCCTCACAATAATATATGAAATATTTGGTAACTAACTATCTATTCGACTTTTTACTACGATTACCTCTATATTTTTCTACATTTTATATGAAATTTCACTTATGAAAGAGGAACAAAAAAATACTTTAACCGACTTTTCCAGTTGGTTAAAGTATTTTCTGACAAAAAGTATGAATTAATTACTCTCCTCCACCAAACTCATCACCGCTACCGCCTTTATTAATATCTACATAATCTTTATCCATCATTTTATCATGCTCGTTCATCCCTTGCTCTGGCTTCATAAATTTACTAAAAGCATATGCCTCATTAAAATTGTCTCTATATCTGGAGTTCAAAAATGCGAGTAATGTTAAACCAGTCAAAAAAATTAATAATTTAACGCTTCTCACCCCATTTAAAATGATCTTTTATACTCTTATATTCAAAATAATAGAACATATGAATAATACATGCTTTATATTTAATGCTATTTGTCATGAGATAAAAACATTTGCGTATAAATGAATAAGAAAAACGAATACTTAACCTCTGCTAAATATTCGTTTTCAAAAAATGACGAGGAGATTTCCATGGCACACTATATTCAAAAATACTTTCTTCAGCCGCAAGAGAGCAATATCATTGTCGTACCTAAAGATGCTAAGTTATTGTCTGCTCATAATTTAAAGGGTGAGGTCGTCATTTACGCACTCATTAATTCCACGCTACCGCCAACGATACGTTATGATATTCGCGTATATGGAGTAAGACATATTATTCCAATTGACTTATCTCATTATACTTATTTAAATACTGTCCGAATGCTTGAAGCGAGTGTTGTTTTCCATGTATTTTTTCGAAGAATCTCATAATATTTGTATGTTTAAGCTTGAGCTGTAATTGGATGATAGACCTTTTCCGGATAAAGACTTTCACTCTTCGCTTTTACAAATAAAACACTACTCTCATCTTTTACTACCGTACTTTTTAGTGAAGACGAGAAAAAGTCAGGTGTAAAATGAAAAATAACTCTTTTAGTTTGTTCACTTGCGATTTTGCTTAAAATAGATAATACATCGACCTTATATTTACTTACGATATCAAACACTTCTAGTTCACTTCCCGAATGGTGATAGATGATAATGACATCTTCTTCAACTAAATAATAAATATCGTTTGGGAATACGTTTAAGCAATAAAACATAAATATTCCTTCTGTATGAAGAGTACCAAAACGCTCAGATATCATAGTCCGATTTGTTGCTAATGAATATAGATGAGCTAGTTCCGTTTTGCTTCCTCCTAATTTTTTTATCTCCACGTATTCTATGTTTTTCACACAAAAATCCATACTATATTGATATTGATCTACTCTCTTAAATCCAAATCTCGGATAAAAATCAAGCACTGACTTATTAGCAAATAAATAAAATATATCCACAAAGTGTTCGTGTTCGTTTATAACCTTTTTTACAAGCTCTGAAGCTAGACCTCTATTTCTATATAAAGGGTCTGTCATCACTGTACCAAGCTGCACAGCTTTCATTTTTTTACCACTTATTATTAGCTCGAGAGTATTCATAGAGACATTTGCGACAACTCTTCCTTCGTCCACATAAGAGACCGGTATGTAGCTGCTTGTCCAAAATCCATATTCATACCAGCTTTCGAATTTTATACCAAATGTTTCATAAGCAAGTTCAAAAAAACTAGCTCTCAATTTATCGTCAAATTTATAGTCTGTAATTATTTCCACTAGTTTTTCGCCCTTTCGTTAAATAAGAGAATTTATAAAATCTACTACAGCACTAAGCGTAGTATCTGCGACTCCACTTAGACGTCTACTCTTAAAGTGCCAATCACCACTTCGAGTCAAACTCTTGTCTAGCATAACAGTTATTTCGATGCCTAATGAGATATTTCCTCTTTCTAAACGAAAAAACACTTTTAAGTGTATTGTTAGTGAATATAGTAATAACCTTTGTATTTCTCTTTTCAGATGCTAAATAATATCGTACAATATAGAGCAGATGTATGGAAGAGGTGAAGGCTGATGCCAAACGATCTATTTATGTGGATAATCGTCCTATGGTCTATTTTTTTGGCAGGAACGGTTGGTATCGGAGGATTCTTTATGTTTCGTAAGTTTTTAAAAAGAATGCCCAAGCAAGATGGAAAATCTATTCTTGATTGGCAAGAGCATTATATCAATGAAACGAGACATTTATGGTCTGAAGATCAAAAAGAATTTTTAAATGAATTAGTAGAACCTGTACCCGAACTATTTCGCGACATTGCGAAGGGAACAATTGCTGGTAAAATCGGAGAATTAGCTTTAAAGGAAAACGTAGACAGCATGACTGATGATATTATTATAAAAGGTTACATATCGGCTACTCCGAAAAGAGATCATAAGTTTCTTGTGAAAAAACTGAAGGAAAAAAATATAGACATCAAACAATATGAAAGTTATTTCCAAAAAAATTAAAGCCGAATATTAGTAAAAGAGGGCTAAGTGGCTTCACTCGCCACACATTGCATAAAGGAAGACTCAGTAGGTATAATGATCCTATTGAGCCTTCCTTTTTCTTACGTACAGTTTTCTTATTTGTATTAGGTTCGAATCCCAAAATTTATTTTGGGAAACCATTGTTATTCATATTGCTTATGAGACAACATCATATCCTTGATCGTCAATTTCTGACTTCAACTTATCTAATGACACTTTACTATCTTCAAATTGAACTGTAACATTATTTTCTTCTAAGTTAACCTCAGCCGAAACAACACCATCAACGCTTTTAAGTGCTCCTTCTACAGCTGATTTACAATGCCCACATGTCATACCATTAACTTGAATAACTTCTTTTTTCATTCTATTCACTCCTTAATATGCTCTTCATGTTTTATGAAATATTTATCCTTACATCTTTACGCGCTTTAAACGCAAAGCATTGGATACAACTGATACAGAACTAAATGCCATTGCAGCCCCAGCAATCCATGGTGCTAGTAGCCCAAACGCTGCTATCGGAAGTCCTACTGAGTTATATATAAATGCCCAAAATAAATTTTGCTTTATATTTCTCATTGTCAGACGACTCAGACGAATCGCTTGTGGAATAGAACGTAAATCTCCACGCATAAGCGTAATATCTGAAGCTTCCATCGCTATATCAGTCCCAGTTCCAATTGCCATACCGATATCAGCCGTTGCTAATGCAGGAGCATCATTTATACCATCTCCAACCATAATCACTTTCTTCCCTAATTTCTGCAATGCTTTCACTTTTTCTGCTTTATCTTCAGGTAGTATTTCTGAGAAAATGTCATCGATTTCCACTTGTGCTGCAATAGCTTTCGCAGTACGTTCATTGTCACCTGTTAACATAATAATTTGATATCCCATTCTCTTTAGATGCCTAACCGCTTCTAACGATGTTTCCTTCACTTGATCTGCTACTGCAACGATACCAGCGATTTTATTATCTATACTTATTAGCATCGCTGTTTTTCCTTCTGACTCTAAGTCTCTTAATGTTTGCTCCTGTTCAGACACATCAATGTCGTGTTTATGCATTAATTTTCTCGTACCAATAAATATGACACTGTCATCATATTCTGCACGTAGTCCATGTCCTGGTATCGCTTCAAAGTTTGCAACAGGTCGAAGCTCTAATTTTCTCTCTTTAGCTTCCCTTACAATCGATTCTCCTAACGGGTGTTCAGAATGTGCTTCTACAGAAGCAGCCAATGCTAATAAGCTATTCACTTCCCAATCATCATTTGCTATAACATTAGTAACTTCTGGTTCACCCTTCGTTATTGTACCAGTTTTATCAAGAACGATTGTATCTGTTTTATGTGCTTTTTCTAAATGCTCTCCACCTTTAAAAAGAATCCCGTTTTCTGCCCCTTTACCAGTACCAACCATGATAGATGTCGGAGTAGCTAGTCCTAGTGCACAAGGACAAGCGATTACTAAAACTGCAGTAAAGTTAATAAGCGCATCTTGGAAAGTCGCTCCTGCAAAAAAGTACCAGCCTACAAATGAAATAACGGCAATCACAACTGCTGCTGGAACAAAGTAGCCAGATATAATATCGACCATCCGCTGAATGGGTGCTTTCGACCCTTGTGCTTCTTCTACAACTTTAATAATTTGTGATAAGGTGGTTTCTTTTCCTACCTTGGTTGCCTTAAAGGTAAACGTACCATGTTTATTTACAGTTGCACCAATGACACCATCACCCGTTTTTTTATCAATTGGTATACTTTCACCAGTAAGCATTGATTCATCAACAGTAGAATGTCCTTCTATAACCATACCGTCAACTGGGATTTTTTCACCAGGTCTAACCCTTACATGGTCGTCTAGTTGCACTTCCTCGATAGGAATTTGGACTTCTTGACCATTTTGTATTACCGTTGCGAGCTTAGGCTGTAAGCCGATTAGCTTTTTTATCGCTTCGGAAGTTCTTCCTTTAGCCCTTGCTTCAAGAAGCTTTCCAAGTAATACTAACGTAATAATAATCGCACTCGTTTCAAAGAACAAATAAACTTCTCCAACTAACACTAGGTAAACCGAATAAACATAGGCAGCTGTAGTTCCCATTGCCACGAGTACATCCATATTTGCGCTTTTTCCACGAAGAGACTTATATGCTCCTCGATAAAATTGCCACCCTGCGTAAAATTGTACAGGTGTTGCCAATGCCCACTGTAAATATCCATTCATTAACCAATGGGGTAAAAGCATTTCTTCAGGATAAAAGTGGTCGACCATCGTTATAAATAAAGGAAGCGATAAGATCATCGAAAATATGAATAAAAATTTCTGCTTCCGAATTGACTTATCCTTTGGATCTTCCTTTTCTTGTACTGCCTCATGCCGCTTCGCCTTAAACCCTAGCTTTTCAATTCTTTCAACGATAGACGATTCATTTGTAACACCCGGAGTATAAGATATTGTTCCTCTTTCCATCGCTAAGTTTACATTTGCTACCGTCACACCTTCATGTTTGTTCAATACTTTTTCTATTCTCGCTGAACAGGCCGCACAGGTCATGCCTGATATATCTAAGTCAAGCTTTTCTTCCTTCACACCATATCCTAGTTTTTCAATCTTTTCGACTATCTCATTTGGACTAGTAGTATCTTCCTCGTACTCAACTGTTGCCTTCTCCATTGCTAAGTTTACAGATGCTGTTACACCTGTTTGTTTATTTAATACCTTCTCTATTCTAGAAGAACACGCAGCACATGTCATACCCTCAATCGGTATTTGTAAACGTTTCGTGCTCATATTATGTCACGACCTTTCTTATTTAGAGAATTGCTGTATTACCTTCATTAGTTCATTGATCGCTTCGTCACCTTCACCATTTGCAACAGCATGAGAAACACATCCGCGTGTATGATCCTCTAATAAATGGTAGCCAACTTTTTTTAAGGCAGCATTAATTGCGGATAGCTGAACTAGTATATCAACACAATAGCGGTCTTCCTCTATCATCCTTTGAATTCCACGCACTTGTCCCTCGACTCTTTTCAACCGCTGCATGAGCGCTTTTTTTTCATCTTCCGTACGCATAGCACCAGGCTTGTTATTTTCAATTAAAGGAATGTTTAATTTATCATCCATCATTGTAGTCACCTCATTCATTCATATTCCATCGTGATCCATCACACACTTAATACTATACCCCCGCTACGTATAATAGTCAACTAACTTAAACTATATGATTTCTCTGATTATGTACATGCATATTAAAAGTTGACTCAAACAACCTTTTGAGTCAACTTTTTAGAATATACAAGCACTATTTTTTGCTTAGCCACTCTTTTATATGAGGATGCTTTTCAATAGATGAGTTTATCGCATCATTTCCAGACGTAGTAATGACCTCATAATAACTCTCGACATCTTCTAGTCCTCTGACTTTGGCGACAAGCTGTTTATTAAACGGAGTAATGATTATTTCTTCAATTGTTTTGTTTTGTATATCATAGAGATGATATATAGAATCGGTTTTTGCCTTACCTAATTCCTTCACCAACTGTTGATCATCTACCTTATGCTCTTCTACAATCCATACACCGTCTGCTGAAGTTTGTTTTTCCTCTACAGATGGCTGTACATGATAAATATTTTGTAGTAGCTTAATTACTTCAGAAAAACCGATGAAAAGCATACCAATAATGAAACCAATAACCCACGTTTCTATTAATACATATAGTGATGAACTATTATCAAAGAAGCTAGCATGGTTAGCTAAAATAAGACCTGCAATGAAAAAAAATCCTATTATAAATATCCCAATATAAAATAAAGTGACTCCAATTATATTTTTCTCTCTTATGTATTGCATCTCTGTTCTCCTCTCATTTTTTTATAAAGAGTATTTCTATATTTAAAGATGTAATCCCTTTAAAATTAAAAGAAGAAATGTGTATGAATCTCTATCTAATACATGATCGTATAAAGCTGCAATAAAAATTGGCTAAAGAAAGTGACTAATCTTATCTATAGCAATTCCTGGCAATAGCTCCACTCTCCGTGCGCCCACTCTAAAATCTATTTGTTGTAGCGGTTCCATACAACGAAAGATTGACTAAAAACAGGAAAATCAGAGGGCACTGAAAAATGGTGTTCTTTCACTTTTCAAGTGCCCTCTTTAGTCAACCTCTTTGTTTATATTATTTTTCTAATTCTTTTTTTACTACTTGTAAATGATCCCCGTCTTCTTTTTTCATCATCCTCGCTAGGAGGAAACGAAAAAGCTTTGTGCGTAGTGATTCGCCTATGACTTCCCCTTCAAATACGACACTAATCCCTTCATCCGTCTCTCTTTTCCTAAACGAGTATGTGTATATTACTTTCATGCCGTTTGACTTTGTAGAGAACACAATAAGATCGTTTTCTACCAATTCAACAATTTCTAATTCACTTGAGACTCTATGCCCTGATATTTCACGAATTTCTTCGTACCGAGCTCCCACACCAATCGTGTCATTGAGCTTATTTACTTCAATAACCTTCACGAACATATTAGTACGATTTTCTGGATTAGATAAATAATCATATATAGGTGATACTGGTACTTTAAATATTTGAAAATCAACTACATCAGCCATGACATTCCTCCAATACAGCATATTATTCTATCGATATTTCCTCTAGTTTTTCTGCCCCTTGTTGCAATAGGTACATTTTATGATATAGTCCTTTTTCGTTTAAAAGTTCAAGATGTGTACCTCTTTCTACGATCTCACCTTGATGAAGTACTAATATTTGGTCTGCATCTTTAATCGTTGAGAGACGATGAGCGATAGCGATCGTTGTTCTTCCACGTCTCATTTTTTCAAGCGCTTGCTGAATGATAGTTTCTGTCTCTGTATCAACATTTGCTGTCGCTTCATCTAGAATAAGAATTTTCGGTTGTTTCGCCATTGTTCTTGCAAACGAAAGGAGCTGCCTTTGCCCACTAGAAAAGGTTGAACCACGTTCTCCTAATATCGTATCATACCCTTTTGGTAAACGCTCAATAAACGGGTGTGCATGAACAAACTTGGCTGCATTGATTACCTGTTCATCATTAATCGTGTGATCATATAAACGAATATTATGTTTAATGTCACCGACGTAAACAAACGGATCCTGTAGGACTAATCCTAATTTTGATCGCAGTTCCTGGTTATCATACTGGTTGATTGGTATACCATCAATAAAAATTTCACCATTCTCTATATGATAAAAACGCATAAGTAGATTAATAATGGAACTTTTCCCACTCCCTGTGTGACCAACTAGTGCGATTGTTTCCCCTTCTTTCACAGAAAAATTGATATTTTTTAAAACATCTTGTTTACCATCATATGAAAAAGTAACATTTTTAAACTCGATTTCTCCACGGCTTATAAGATGTTTTCCTTCCCCTCTTTTTTCCGGTCCAATTTCATCATGGTCCATTAATCGAAATACTCTGCCAGCAGATATCATCGCTTGTTGAAAAACAGAAAGGCGTTGCATCATTTGGTTGACAGGCTCAAAAAAGCGATCTAAATAATTTACAAACGCGTATAGTACTCCAATTTCAATAGGACTATTTAAGGACATGATACCAAAATAACTGAGCACGAGTACAAGTGCCATAATCGAAATAAAATCAACAGCTGGACGTAATAAAAGACCATCAAGTTTAATACTTTTAAACCATGCTTCATGATGCTCTTGATTTATTTTTTGAAATTCTTTATTCATCCGTCTTTCTTGACGAAAAATTTGTACAATCTTCATTCCTTGAATAGACTCATTGATCCTTGCATTAAGCTGACTTAATTTCTCACTCATTTCTGCATAATACTTTGAGCTAAACCGTCTATATAACTGCATAATAATAAATATAAATGGTAAAATGACTAAACAAAACAAGGCAAGCTGGACGTTTAAATAAAACATTGCTACAAACACACCGATGAGGAATACAATATTTTGAACAAATATTGCCATCACACTGACATATAATTCCTTTACTTGCTCTGTATCATTTGTGATCCTTGAAACGAGTCCTCCTGTAGGAAACTGATCAAAAAAGGACAAACCAAGCTTTTCTACTTTAGCAAAAATATCAATTCTTAGCTGCTGTATAATCTTTAATGCAATCTTTTGGAATAACAATAGTTGTGTATAGTTCATCGCCGCTGCTGTTAAATGTAATACAATATACCCTATACCTAAAATGAGAAGCGGTTGAAATTCAAAAATTCTCGGTGTTAAAAAATCGTCAATAAAAATTTTAATTAATATTGGGCCTAATAATTCAGCGCTCGTTCCACCGACCAATAAAATAAAGGCAATTACTAACCACTTCCAATGAGGCTTTGCATAGCTCATCAACCGTTTAAACACGATACCTTGAGCTAAAGGGACGAGTAAATGCTTATGCCGTTCCATCATGATGAAACTCCTCCCCTTTCTACTAAGGATTCTAATTGTTGATGCTCATACATTTGCTTATACCAACCAGACTTTTTCATTAAAGATTCATGGTCTCCTAGTTCCATAATTTTTCCAAAATCTAATACAACGATCAAATCAGCATGTTTTATCGCACTTAAACGATGTGCTGTTATAAGCGTTGTCTTACCTCTTCTAACTTTACGAAGCGCTTCTAGTATTCGTTCTTCTGTTTTTGCATCAACTGCTGACAATGAGTCATCTAAAATTAAAATTTCTGGATTAGCTAATAACGCTCTTGCAATAGAAATTCTCTGTTTTTGTCCACCAGAAAGTGTTACACCACGTTCTCCAACAATGGTTTCGTAAGCCTCTTCAAATTGTAGAATGTCGTCATGAATAAAGGCTAGCTTTGCCGCATTAATAATTTCATCATAGGTCGCCTCGGGTTTCGCAAAGGCTATGTTGTCAGCAATGGTTGCTGAGAATAAAAAATGATCCTGAGGGACATATCCGATTGAACCTCTTAAGGCATTTAATGTATAATTTTCAATTGGTGTATTTTCTACATTTATTGTTCCATCAGTAATATCGAATTCCCTCATTAACGCTTTTACTAAAGTCGTTTTTCCACTTCCGGTTCGACCTGCAATTCCTAACGTTTGCCCTCTTTTTAAACGGAAATGAATATCAGATAATACTGGCTGTTCTTCTTTGTTATATGAAAACTGCTTAATTCGATACTCTATATCCCCTCTTGGCGACTCATCGTTCGCTGTTTGATTATCCTTTATTTCTTGTTCTACCATTAATAGTGCAGATATTCTATCATAGGACGCTCTACCTCGTTCTACTATATTAAAAAGCATCCCAAAAGCAAGCATCGGCCAAATAAGTAAACCTAAATAAAGTGTGAAACTCGTTAATTGCCCTATCGATAACACATCTTGGACGACATACATTGATCCAAATACAATCGATAGAAAAAAGGAAAATCCGACGATAATGGAAATTGTTGGATCAAACAGTGCATCTACTTTAGCCACCTCTACGTTTTTCTGTACAACACGATCTGATTCCTTTTTAAAGGAATCCACTTCTTCATTTTCATACCCAAATGTTTTCGTCACACGTATACTTGACATACTTTCTTGTACTTTATCATTTAAAGAAGAAAATGCTGCTTGTGCCTTTGAAAAACGATGATGTAACATGGAACCATATTTTGAAGTTGCAAGTGCCATAAATGGCATTGGAATGAGTGCAATGAGTGTTAACTCCCAACTGATCGTTACCGCCATCGTGACAATAACAAATCCCCCCATAGTTATCGAATCAACAAGTGTCAAAACGCCAACTCCTGCTGCTTGCTCAACAGCCCTTATATCATTCGTAGCATGAGCCATTAGGTCTCCTGTACGCCTTTTTTGATAAAATGAGGAGGACATGTTAGTAAAGTGTTCATATAATCTATTTCTCAACAATCTTGCTAATCTAATTGCCGCTCCGAAAATAAAAATACGCCATACGTAACGTAGTATATAAACACTAATTGCTAATCCAAATAAAACTATCATCCATTGTACGATAATTGGCGTTGTTAACGTTCCACCATCAATATGGTCAACGATAATTCCAACTACCAATGGTGGTATTAAAGATAAAAATGAAACAATCGCAAGAACTAAAATTCCGCCTATGTATTTCCCTTTTTCTCGTTTAAAATACCACATTAAATCAATAAATACTTTCATATACGTTTCCCCTCAAAATTAAAGATAAAAGACTATTACATCATATCAAAAAACATTTTTTCAGAAAAGCAATTTTTTACATTTCATTCACTATTTCGACACATTTATTTAGATTGGATCATTACAATCTCATAGGAGAGGAAAGCTACTATAAAAGGAAACAGAAGATCATTTTGATTGAGGTTGGCTTATCTATATAAGTGAAGTTTTTTGTAAGGGTAGACCTTGAAGTTAAACAGATTTTAAAGTAGATTTTATCTATTCATATGTAAAAAGGATGATTCAAAAGGATACGCTCTCCCCTTTTGAATCATCCTTTTAGCAATAACGATGCATGTCATTGCCAAATATGTTAGTAATAATATGCTTACATTACTTTACATTATTTTGCATTGCCTTCATCATTTGGTTTACTTTCTTTTGAGATGGATTCATCCCCATTTGCATCATCATCATTCTCAGCATTTTTTCGTTAATCGGTGGATTCTTTTTCATGTAATTCATCATATATTGACGAGCGATAAAGAAACCGAGTGCAACACCAGCAATTAATGATAATACGCCAATTAAAATATATAGCCACAACATCTCAATAATGACCTCCTTTTACTCTATGCTGTCTCCAAAAATTATTTCCAATTCATGTAGAACCTAGTCCATTATAACGTAATGGCTTGTACATTTAAAGAGGTTAAAAAAATGTTTATATAGAATACTCTACAAGATCTAATGTACGAACTGGCTTTAGCCAACCATACCTTTGTTCTTCAAACTCCATAGCGATAAAACACTTATTGGAATGGCGAAGAACTTCAAAAAAACAAGCCTCTGCATCATATGTACCTTCTGAGAATAACGTAATATGGTGCTCATCCAAATACACACCTGCCTGGCTCTTTTTGTTTAATAGTCGTATGAAATGATTGTTTCCTTCCTTTGCATACCCTTTTTTCTCATGAAGTCTACTATATAATAACTGATCAAGTTTTGATATATTAATTGATTCCTTAATAAAATGTATTTGCATATCTGTTACTTCCTTCAACCTACCATTTGCATAGCGGTTTTCTTGAAACAAAGAAAACAGTTTTCCTTCTAAACCGAAGTATTCATTTGCGATGTGATCTTTGATAATATAAATATCATATTCTCTCATTACGATCGCCTCCATGAATTACCTAACATTTATTCATTATATAAGATAGGAAAACAAACTGTTGTCACTTCTTGTAAAAAGTATTGACTACTTTTGTCAGCTGAAAGAAATATTTTTTCTACAGCCGTTTTCAGTGGTTTTCAGTGCTTATGGTACCCCTCCTTCTTTATCAAGTGACTATGAAAGCTTCGTACATGCTAAAAGGGTGACTCAAAAGTTAAAAATCACTTTGAGTCACCCTTATTAATCATTTTTTATTTTTCTAGTAGTTGTTTAAATTTAGAAACAACATTTTCTACAGTAAAACCATATTCCTCGATGATTTTAGCTCCTGGAGCCGATGCACCAAATCCGTTAATACCTAGTACAGATCCACCATCACCTGTATAGCGTTCCCACCCTAATGGATTGGCCATTTCGATTCCTAAGCGAGCTTTCACGTTTGGAGGGATTACTGAATCTTTATATTGTTGAGATTGTTTTTCAAAACGATCCCAGCTTGGCATGCTGACTACTGAAACAAAAATCCCATCTTTTTCAAGCGCTTGTTGTGCTTCAACTGCAAGATGTACTTCAGACCCAGATGCAAGAAGTAATCCATCATTTTCACCATTCGCCTTAGACACCACGTAAGCACCTTTTTTAACACCTTCATATGCAGTTTCTTTTGTACCTTGAAGGGTAGGTAAACCTTGACGTGTTAATACTAAGGCTGTTGGCTCATTTTTACTTTCTACTGCTAGCTTCCAAGCTGCAACTGCTTCATTTCCATCACCAGGTCGAATAACAGAAATACCAGGCATTGCTCTTAAAGCTGGAAGCTGTTCAATTGGCTCATGTGTAGGGCCATCTTCACCAACAGCAATACTATCGTGTGTAAAAACATACGTTACTGGTATTCCCATTAATGCAGATAAGCGAACTGCTGGTCGTAAATAATCAGAGAATACAAAGAATGTCGCAACGTAAGGCTTTAATCCACCATGAAGTGCCATTCCGTTTCCTGCTGCTGCCATTGCAAATTCTCTAACACCAAACCATACGTTTCTCCCAGCGTAGTTATCCCTAGTAAAGTCTTCTTCTCCTTTTAACATCGTGTTATTAGAAGACGCTAAGTCTGCTGAACCACCGAACATATGACGTACATTTTTTGCTAATGCATTTAATGCTTCTCCACCAGATTGACGAGTTGCAAGTGTGTTCCCTGCTTCATAAACAGGCGCATCCTTGTCCCAACCTTCTGGTAATTCGCCTTTTATTGCATTTGCTAACTGTTTCGCCAATTCAGGGTGATCTTTAGAATAAGCATCAAAAAGTTCATTCCAAGCAATTTCCTTCTTAGCCCCATCTTCAGCGAGTGCTTGATAGTGATCTGCTACTTCGCTTGGTACATGGAAATCTTCTTCGAAAGTCCACTTGTAGTTTTCTTTCGTTAGTTTTGCTTCTTCTTCCCCTAGTGGCTTACCATGTACTTCAGAAGTTCCGCTTCTGTTCGGGGAACCATATCCAATCACTGTTTTCACTTCTATTAGTGTTGGCTTTGCATCTGCTTTCGCAGCATCAATCGCACGATTAATTTCATCGATGTTATTTCCGTCTTCTACACGTATTACTTGCCATCCATAAGCTTCAAAACGATCTTCTACACTTTCTGAGAAGGAACGGTGTAAATCTCCATCTAATGAAATATCATTTGAATCATAAAGAACGATAAGTTTTCCTAATTTTAAATGACCTGCTAAAGATGCTGCTTCTGCTGATACACCTTCCATTAAATCCCCGTCACCACAAATACTATATGTATAGTGATCGACCACATTATATTCATCACGGTTGTATGTAGCTGCTAAGTGTGTTTCCGCCATAGCCATTCCTACTGCCATAGCAAAGCCTTGTCCAAGAGGTCCAGTTGTAGCATCAACACCTGGAGTATGTCCAAATTCAGGGTGTCCTGGTGTTTTACTTCCCCACTGCCTGAAGTTTTTTAAGTCATCCATTGAAACATCGTAGCCATGTAAATGTAATAAACTATATAAGAGCATTGAACCATGTCCTGCTGATAGCACAAAACGGTCACGATTAAACCACTCTGGATTTTTTGGGTTGTGATTCATATAGTTTGCAAACAAAGTATATGCCATTGGCGCAGAGCCCATTGGCATTCCTGGATGTCCAGACTTTGCTTTTTCAATTGCGTCAATTGATAGAGTACGTATTGTACCAATTGATAGATCATCAATCTTATTAGCCATAATAATTTCATCCTTCCATTAAATCATTCGTTTATAGACAAGTTACTTTAATCATCATATACCTTCTTTTATTTGAAAACAACTGTTTATACTTAAAAACGTTTTTGTGTTTTTATTAATATTTGTCTCATATAATATTATATGTACCAATAGCAATTATTAGGATTTACATTTTGTACACATGTAGTAACATTTATAAAAATCATGGGTTTTAAAATGATTTTTTCGGCTCACCACAATGCTAAAGGGTGACTCAAAAGCCTTGCCTTTTGAGTCACCCTTATAATCTTAATGTTCGTTAAGGTTATTACGATTTTTTTCTTTCTTTAACTTTTCAGGAGTGACATCATTTCCTTCTTCGTCCACTACCTTTACTGATTTCAGCTGATTTTTAAATGACTTTCTTACGTTTTTTAAATAGGCATCCCTTAATTTCTTTTGCTCTGTTTGCTCTTTTAATGAAAGTCCTTCTTTTTTCGACTTTGCAGCTAATTCGTTAATTCTTTGCAACTTTTCCTTGCTTAGCATCACATTTGCCCTCCATAAAATCTCATATTTACTTATCGTACAAAAGTATTCTAAATCTTTCAAGTAGAGAGCAAAGTTCATTTTTTTACGTACTCTTTATATCTTCTATGAGCAGTTGCTTTGGAGATGTCATAACCAAGCCCACGTAACGTTACAGATATTTCATGAAATGTTAAACCTCGTGTTCGTAAACGAACAATATCTTCAATAGGTACTTCTTTTCTTTTTCGACCACCTCCGTGATTGGTTGGATGAAAGTTTTTTTCTGGCCGGTATCCTGCTTCAACTGCTTTTTTCATACCACGTTTAATTTTAATATTATGTAATCTTCTTTGGTATTCTTCCACAATACTTACTATATCAAGAACCATCGTATCTGTTTCAGATAACTGTAACTCTCCATGTTCTTCCATCGTATAAATTTGGATATTCCACTTTTTTAACTGGTGAATGATTGCCATTTTAGCATTACCTCTCCCAAGTCTCGTATCATCTTGAATTAGAAGAGCGTTCGCTTCTTTTGCTTTACATTTATCTAACAATTTTAAAATTCCTTCTCTATCTACTTCATAGCCGCTTGCTCTTTCTTGTATGACTTCTACCACCTTCATGTCCCATTGCCGCGCCATTGTTAACAGCTCCACTTGCTGTCTTTGTAAAGAGCTATCTTGTGTTTCTTTCTCAGTACTAACCCTCGTATAAATAATGACCCTCATTGTCCAGCAAATTCCGTGAGCTCGATTGGGATATTTAATAATTGGCCGGGATAAATCGTTTCTTTATCAAGGTTGTTTTCTTTTTTTATCCAGTAAACCAATTGTTCTACAGACATATTTGTATCGATTACGTTATTCGCTGCAATGTGCCATAAAGACTCTCCTTCTGTTACAACCCATTCTACAGTTATAAACTGTTTGTCCTCTACAGGTTCATTTGCCGAAACACTCGTCCATACAAATAATCCAATTGCTAAAAAAATTAAAAAAATGGAACTATCTATGTTTTTCTTAGTCGTTTTTAGTAAATTCATTGTAATCACCTCTTATAGAATGTATGTTCGTATTTATTATAATAAGAACATCCGTTCCTGTCAACAGAAAAAGAGAACGAATGTTTGCACCTGTAAATAGTATATGGTATAATGTTCCTATCAATAGTAGAATACAAAATTATTTTTACATACATATAACAACAATTAGAGACGATGAGGTGCTGAATGATGACAAAGCTTTCAAAAAGGCAACAAGACATATTAGACTATATAAAAGAAGAAGTAAAAGAGAAGGGATATCCACCTAGCGTAAGAGAGATCGGAGAAGCAGTTGGTCTTGCTTCAAGTTCAACCGTACATGGGCATTTATCAAGGTTAGAAAAAAAGGGTTTAATTAGAAGAGATCCAACAAAGCCTAGAGCAATCGAGGTTATTGGTCTGAATGATGAAGCTCGTCGTGTTTCAGAATCTCCATCAGTATACGTCCCAGTAATTGGGAAAGTTACTGCAGGAGACCCTATTACTGCAATTGAAAACGTTGAGGATTATTTACCATTACCAGCAAGTTTTGTACATGATGAAAATTCTTTCATCCTTGAAATATCTGGTGACTCGATGATAGAAGCCGGAATATTTGACGGTGATTATGTCGTTGTAAGGCAACAACAAAATGCTAATAACGGGGATATTGTAGTAGCCATGACAGAAGAAGATGAAGCAACTGTGAAACGCTTTTTCAAAGAAAAAGATTATTTTAGACTTCAGCCAGAAAATGCTACACTAGAACCTATCATTTTACGATCAGTAACAATCTTAGGTAAAGTAATAGGCGTGTTTCGATCGATTCACTAGTATGAAGTTTTATAGTTATCTTTATTGCCACCCTTATAAGTTTGCTTTATAAATTTGATAGTGAAAGCTAGGCTATACGTTAAAGCTAGTATAATTCATAGTAATGGCTACAATTATCGCTTTTCTATTATAATAAAACCACTTTACTACAGTTTTGCTTAAAGGATGACTCAAACTTTCATGGCTTAATAGCCACCACTATGAATGAAAATGACTTGCGACCTGTGCTTGCTAATTTTTATAATAAGATTAGCAGGTCACAGGTCGTCCCTTTATTGGTGGAATTTTTACCCCGCGACTCAAACCGACCGAATACACCTACGAGCACCGCTAATTGTCGTTAAGAACACGTGTATAAAAATACCATGCTTACAGGTGTATGACCTGCATCATTTCTATTTTTATTAAGGAGTGATGAGTTATGGATGCAGTATTGGAAAGATGTGCTGGACTAGATGTTCATCAGGAAGAGATTGTAGCTTGTGTTATGTATGGTCCATTGGAAAAACGACCTAAAAAAGAGACACAAACTTTTCTTACAACGACGAAAGGCTTACTTGCACTTCATGATTGGCTAGAAAGCTTTAAATGTACCCATGTCGCAATGGAAAGTACTGGTGTTTATTGGAAACCAGTGTGGAATATTCTAGAGGGGAGCTTCGAATTAATTCTTGCCAATGCAAAGCGCATTAAGAATGTTCCTGGTCGTAAGACCGATGTCAGTGATGCAGCCTGGATTACCCAGTTATTGAGATGTGGGTTGATCACACCAAGTTTTGTTCCACCTGAAAACTTCCGAGATCTACGGGATTATACTCGTTACCGTAGAAAGCTTGTTGGCAATGCATCTTCAGAAAAAAATCGTATCCATAAGATCTTACAAGATGCAAACGTCAAGTTAACCACTTTTGTTAGTGATTTATTTGGTGTATCTGGACGAGCTCTTTTAGAGTCAATCATTAATGGTGAGGTGTTAACGGAGGAGCAGGTAAGAAGCTTGGTGAAAACTTCTTTAAAGAGAAAAGTACCTCAATTAGTTGATGCTTTAAATGGACGAGTACGCCAGCATCATCGAAAAATTATTCGCATGCATTATGATCATTTAATTTATCTTGAGAAACAAATTTCAGAATTGGAGGGCGAAATCGACCGTCTAATAACCCCCTATGACGAATATGTTGAATTACTCGATACAATCCCTGGTGTAAGTTTTAATGCTATAGCGGTGATTATTGCAGAGATTGGCGTAGATATGTCTTGTTTCCCATCTGATAAGCACTTAGCTTCATGGGGTGGATTATGTCCTGGTAATAATGAGAGTGCTGGAAAGAAAAAAAACTCCCGGACCCAAAAAGGGAACAGGAGTTTAAAGGGTGTCCTTTGTCAAGCAGCATGGTCCGCATCCAAATCCAAAGGAACCCGCCTCTCCTCATTCTTCCATCGTGTGCAGAAGAGAAGAGGTCAATATAAAGCATCGATGGCTACAGCACATCTTATTTTAAGGATAATATATCATATTATTAAAGACAAGATCCCCTATGAAGAATTAGGGTGGGATTATGCAGAAAAAGATACGGAAAGGAAGATCAACTACTGGATTAAGAATATTGAGTCAAAAGGCTTTAAAGTGACGGTAGAACAACCTACAGCCTAAAAGTAAAAAAATGGAAAAGAGTACCCGTAAGGATACCCTCCCCCTTTTTTTGTTTTTTTGACCTACAAGGTATTCATTTTCGTATAAAAAAGGTGAAAATCAACCTTTTGAGTCATCCTCGTTTTTCTTATTTTTAGCTTTGATAAGTTCATCTATTACTTTTTTATTATCTTCATATACAGCAAATTTCATATTAGATACGACCATTTTTTTACGATTAGGGTTTTTCACATCTTTGTTACGCTTAAGCGTCATGGTGCCCTCCCTAATAACGTCTTTATACAATTATATCCATGAAATTTGTCCTATATGACTACTTAGACGTATTATATTTTACCGCTTTGAAATGATTTTTAAAGAACATTGATTCATTTCATGTAATGGTTGAAAGGATTCTTTTACAACAACAGTCATCGTCCGTTTGTTATGGTTAAATTGACAATTATTAAACCTTTTTTTACCGACTAAATGCTTTAGGCTGTTGATTCTTAAGTCCGCCATTTTTTTCATCACACATCCTCATCTCAGTATGTTATTATTCCACCATCCACCAATCAAAAATATGCGCTAGATTGATCACGTGCGAAGCATCTATACCATCTACTGAAACGTCCTCTGACTTTATACAAATTAATAAGTTATATTGCTCTCCAAAGTAACTAACTATAAATAACTTATCTTGCTTTAGCATCATACTTTTACCGCTGCTTAAAGAAGAGATAATATTTTCACGTTCAGATATATCTTCGATGATATAGTTATAGCATTTTTCAACATTACTAAAGGTTTGTCTAACACTTTCTTTTAACTCATCATCATTTCCAGTTACCTCAAAAGGAAAAATACTAATATGAAACTGAAAAGTATCTGTATAAAGTCTGATATAATCCTTTAAATTACTAATGTACTTATCTTTGGAATCAGGAGTGGTTTTATTATAGAAGTGAAAGGAACTATACTGGATTACTTCCATAAACTTTTCTACTTTCCTCGTGTTGTACCCTAATGTTTCTTCGTTCTTTTTTATTGTTTTCTCAATATACTCACTCTTCGTTTGATCCCCACTCCAAAATTTCAACATATTTGGTGTTTGAAACACTGCTATATCAATAAATATAATAAAAACTGTTAATTGTAATATTAGTTTCCAATTTGTATAATCGATTGCTTCGTATAAAAAACCTACACAAAGTAATACGATAAATAACACATAAAAACCTTTACGAATTACTCCTAAATTTTCAATAAATAGGTCACTTCTGAATCCATAATATATTAGGCTACATATTAAAAATGCGATTATCAGAAGAAAATAACCTAAAAAAAACTCGTCCATAATGCTCCTCCTTTATAAAGCTACTTCTTCTATGAAATGATTTGCTAGCCTAGTCGTTCATAACACTAGAACGAAATATCAGTACATAACTTTAATAATTTTAGAATAAACAAAAAAAGCTTGTCTCATTTCATTTATATGAGCAAGCTTTAAATATAGTCGTAAAATATGTAGGAAATATAAAATTTCTATAGTTACACTTTTCTAATTAACCTATTTAAGTTTTCTAGACTTTTTGCTCGTTTCATTTCTCTTTTGTTTTCTAAATGCTGAAATACAAGGTCCCAAGCTTCCACTAATGCAATGGAACCTACGATAATACGTAGTTCCACAAAGCCTTCAAATGCTGAATAAGCAGCTATTATATACCAAATAGCTTTTACTGACTTTGATCCTATTTCTCCCCTCAAATAAAAAATTGGTCTAAGTAAAATATAAACTAAAAAACTTATCGGGATGAAATAGGGACCAATAACATGTAAAAAGTCCACTATGAACGTATCCATATATATCATTCCTTTGTCTTCATTTTCTATATAGAACATTCGACAAAAGGGGGAGTTTATCCTTTATTTGTAAGCATTATATAAAACCATTTATTAATGGGTAATTCATTCATCAGTGAATAAAAAAAATGGTAATTATTTACCGTTTTTTTAGTTTTTATAGATAACTTACTTAAAATAATCTAACATTAGGATAGCAATAATTATTAGAGGAGGTTATCGGTAATGAAAAAATGGAAACTCGTGTTGATAACAAGCATAAGCACAACCATTATTTTATTTGGACTATCCGTTTTAAGTCCTTACAATTTTCTAGAGAAAATAACAGAAGACAATATTGTGAATGACGAAGGTATTTCTGAACTATTTGATGGTAAAGAAATACAATCCATTACATATTAAGGGGATAATACATATATTATCTCTACAAAAGACAATGATTTTGTAGCAGTACAAGAGTATTATTCATTGATGAATTACAAATGGTTTGTATATGAAAAAGTGGATGAGTGGGGATAAACTTTAGAGAAAACTATCTAATAGTCATCATCTAGGACGTTTACAATTAAAGCTTACCATCTATCCATTTGTACCCCCTCTATTAAAGAGCAATATTCTTAAAAACTAACTTACCTTAGTCTATCTAGAGATAAATTAATTAAAAAATGCCAAAAGAACTATACGCTAGAATTCTGGAGTTCTAGCGTATAGTTCTTTCCAAAGGCTAACTTGCGTTCCGAATATAATTGATAGCATAAATACGTATTATATTGTACTAAAAACGCTTGTCCCTCAACTTTTTCATCTTAACTATAAGGCTCTGTTAAAGGATAGTGTTGATTTTTAAAAGGGGTTGATTGCAACGGAAGGTACGAGACGCCTGCGGGAAAAGCAACGGCCGAAGACACTGAGGGTGATCTCCCCGAAAGGGGCTGAGGCGTTGCCCGCGGCAAGCGAGTATCCTGAAGTGAAAATCAACATCGAATTTTAACATAGCCAACTATAAAACTATTTCATAACTTCGTGGGTAAATTGTGGGTGTTTTGTTGGAATATAAAGAAGAATAATAGTGGTTTCAAGAGACCACTATTTTATGATTAACTACTGGGATTAGAAGATAAAATATATCTTTTCAAAAAAATCAAAAACTGTTAATATTATGATCAAAATGATGGGTGTCTAACTTATTTATGATACAACTTTTGCGCCCTGTAAATATTATAATATTCTACATCTTTACTATGTGTTAGAACCTCTACCTTTGCACTCACATCTTTTACGCATTTCAAAACTTCAGTTGGAATTCTCGTAACGGTTATATAATCACCCAAACCAAAACTTGATATTCTTAAGAAACAACATGCATCATAATCATTCATAATTTTTCTAATGTGATGTTTATTATTTTCAGTAAATAAAGATACAATAGTTTCTTTATATAGTTCCTGTAAAACAATATCAAATGATTCGTCCTCGTCACATATACCTTTAACACTATATATCCAAGATGAAGTGTAATTATTCTTAGGTATCTTCTCAAGTGTATTTCCAGAAAAGGAAGGATCAAATATTTGAGATTGTACTGGTATTATATTTAGTAATTTTGTTACCTTTTCTGGATCAAAGTGTTTATATTTAAAATCTGGGTCAAAAGTAGATTCAATATGAAAACTAACAAATATTTTTACAGTCAAGAAATATTCTCCTTTTTATGGATATGTAGGGTAATGGTGGTATCCTAAAGTCTGATAAGCACCAGTCGATTTTCGGATTAAGTAAGCCATTCGTGTTTGTTTATGATAGCCAAATGAAAACGCCTTATATTATTTTTTCATCTAACTTTCTAGGCATTTGGCGGGTAATCGATTTATAACTAGTATACACATGATTATACAAAACGCTAGAACCTTAACGGCTCTAGCGTCATTTCAATTAATACGTTGTCATATATTGTTCTCTTTCCCAAGGGTGTACTTGCGTACGGAACATATCCCATTCAATCTCTTTTGCTTCAATGAAGTGCTCAAGAACGTGCTCACCTAAAGAGCTTGTTATCACTTCATCTTTAGATAAAGCAACAAGAGCCTCTTTTAATGTTGCAGGTAATGCTTCGATTCCTTCTGCTAACCTCTCTTTTTCATCCATTACATAAATGTTTCTATCTGTTGCTGGAGGTGGCGTCATTTTATTTCGAATGCCATCAAGACCAGCAGAAAGCATTGCTGCCATAGCTAAATATGGATTTGCTGAAGGGTCCGGACTACGAACTTCGATACGAGTACTTAAACCTCTTGATGATGGAATTCTAACTAATGGTGAACGATTTCTCATCGACCAAGCTACATAACAAGGCGCTTCGTATCCAGGAACAAGACGCTTATAGGAATTTACAGTCGGATTTGTAATAGCAGTAAACGCTGCTGCATGCTTTAAAATCCCTGCTAGGAATTGCATTGCTGTTTCACTTAATTGACCAGGTGCATTTTCATCAAAGAACGCATTTTCTTTCCCTCGGAATAGTGACATGTTTGCGTGCATCCCACTACCGTTCACACCGAATAATGGCTTAGGCATAAACGTCGCATGTAGACCATGCTTTGCAGCAATTGTTCTAACTACTAGCTTAAACGTTTGAATATTATCACATGTCGCAATTGCATCAGCATATTTAAAATCAATTTCGTGTTGACCAGGTGCTACCTCGTGGTGAGAAGCTTCAATTTCAAAGCCCATGTCTTCTAATTCAAGTACAATATCACGACGACAGTTTTCACCAGTATCTACTGGAGCAAGGTCAAAATAGCCACCTTTATCGTTTAGTTCTAAAGTTGGTTCTCCTTTTTCATCTGTTTTGAAAAGGAAGAATTCTGGTTCAGGTCCGATATTAAAGTCTGTAAATCCTAATGCTTTTGCTTCCTCTAATACCTTTTTAAGTGCGCCACGTGGATCACCAGCGAATGGTGTACCGTCTGGATTATATACATCACAAATGAGACGAGCTACTTTTCCTTTTTCTTGTGTCCATGGGAAGATCACCCAAGTATCAAGGTCAGGATATAAATACATGTCAGACTCTTCAATTCTTACGAAACCTTCAATGGAAGACCCGTCAAACATCATTAAATTGTCTAATGCTTTCGGTAATTGATCTACAGGAATCTCCACGTTTTTAATAATTCCTAGTAAATCTGTAAATTGTAAACGAATGTACCGTACGTTTTCTTCTTTTGCCATACTTAGAATGTCATCTTTTGAAAATTTACTCATTAATTTTTCCTCCTTATTTTACTGTCACATAACACATGCAACAGAAGTTAACTATTTCCACTACAATAAGAAAATTTCATGTTTGTTATACATAGGTGTTTTTGTTTTTCTTAGGATAGTTCTATCTTAAAGGACATATACCCACTTGTGTTAAATCATGTTAGATTTTCTTACATGGTAATTTTTCTAACATTGTATTGGGAAATTTCCAAACAGTTGCGCCTCAATGGATCAAGTCATGTTTCTTTCATACGTAGTTGCTTTTCTGTTTTTAATAGTTTTTTAGTTTTCATTTTAGATTTAGCTCAAATAAGTTATTCTTTATTAATGAATATACAGCATCCGTAACACAAATCTTCACATGCTCATATGTAAGTCCCCCTTGGACATATGCTGTATAAGGAGGACGAATTGGACCATCCGCAGTTAATTCAATACTTGCACCTTGAATAAAAGTACCAGCAGCCATGATAACATCATCTTCATAACCTGGCATATAGCTCGGTTGTGGTTTTACATGTGCATCTACAGGTGAGTTAGCTTGAATGGCTTGACAAAAAGCAATCATTGTTTCCCTTGAAGGAAAAGAAACAGATTGAATAAGGTCCGTTCTTTCGTCAGTCCAAGAAGGTGATGTCTCCATTCCAATATGTGATAAAAACTTAGCCGTAAAAAGTGCTCCTTTTAATGCCTGATTCACGACATGAGGAGCTAAAAACAGCCCTTGAAACATCTCTAATAGACTATGTAGCGATGCTCCACCTTTTAAACCTATTCCAGGTGCAGTTAATCTTGCTGCACATAACTGAATATAATGCTCTTTACCAACAATGTAGCCTCCCGTTTTCACTAACCCTCCTCCTGGGTTTTTTATTAGCGAACCTGCCACGATATCAGCTCCAACTTGATTAGGTTCTTCAAGTTCGACAAACTCCCCATAACAGTTATCGACAAATACGATAAGCTCAGGATTAATCTCTTTTACATAATTAATCATCTCTTGCATTTGTTTTATTGTAAAAGAAGGACGATTTTCATAACCCTTTGATCGTTGAATGCCTATGATCTTTGTATTTTCATGAATCATTCTTTTTACATTTTTAAAATCAATTTCGTCATTTTTTAGTGGGACATATTGATACGTAACGCCTAAATCTGCAAGAGAACCAATGTTTTTGTTTCCCCTCACTCCAATCACTTCTTCTAGTGTGTCATACGGTTTTCCTGTTATGTATAGAAGCTCATCACCAGGGCGAAGAACACCAAATAGAGCTGTACTTATTGCATGTGTTCCCGATACAATTTGTGGGCGGACAATGGCACTCTCTCCACCAAAAACTTGAGCGTATATTTTTTCTAGCGTTTCTCTTCCAATATCATCATATCCATATCCTGTTGAACCATGAAAATGATACTCTGAAACTTCATGATCACGAAAAGCCTTTAATACTTTCCTTTGATTTGCCTCACTCACTTTTCCTCTTTGCATAAATGTAGATTGTAATTCTTCTTCTATTTTAGCAACCACTTTTTCTAGTTTGTCCTTCATTTCCATCATTGTCATTCTCCTCTTGTATCTAACTGTTTCGCTTGCATTTCATGAAATATTGCAGAATCAGGTGCAGCATAACCTCTCACTACATACTGCTCAGATTGTTCATCAAAGTATTGTTCCACTTGTATTGTTTCTCTTTGTAGTCGATGTAACCATTTCCCTTCATTAGCATCTACATGAAAAATATATGGAGAAAAGATCTCTTCCATCACAGATTCAATTTTCTCTTGAAGCTTGTCCAAGTCTGCTTTCTCTTTTGAGCTAATTAAGATGGAAGCACTTTTAGTATAAGAAAAGAAATCCCCATGAAGTAAGTCTCTTTTATTATATACAGTAAGTACTGGTATTTTTTCAGCCTCTAATTCCTCCAATAATTTATAAACAGTCTTTTCATGGTTAGGATAATCTGGGTTGGCTGCATCAACGACATGCAAAATAAGATCTGCTTCTTTCACTTCTTCTAAAGTAGAACGGAAAGCAGCGATAAGTGTAGTAGGCAACTGTTGTATGAATCCTACTGTGTCAGTTAAGAGGACTTCCATTCCAGAAGGTAATTTAATTTTTTTCGTAGTTGGATCCAACGTAGCAAATAATTGGTCCTCAACATAAATATCAGCTTCAGAGAGTCGATGTAAAAGTGTCGATTTACCAGCATTTGTGTATCCTACTAAAGAAATTTGAAAGGCTTGATTTTTCTTTCTTCTAGCACGATATCTTTCACGATGTGAAACAATCTGTTCTAGTTGCATGCGTATATCTGTCATACGATTTCTAATATGTCGTTGATCTGTTTCCAATTGGGTTTCCCCTGGACCTCGTGTACCTATTCCCCCACCAAGCCTAGAGAGCATCGCCCCTTGGCCACGCAGTCGTGGTAGTAAATAGCCTAGTTGTGCTAATTCAACTTGGAGCTTTCCTTCTTTTGAGCGAGCACGACCAGCAAAGATATCTAAAATCAATTGAGTACGATCTATCACCTTTACATCAAGTTGTGAAGTTAAGTTTCTTAGTTGTGAAGGAGAGAGCTCATCATTAAAGATAACGAGCTCTACTTCTAATTCTTCTAAAATGGTAATTATCTCATCAACTTTCCCACGACCAATATAAGTTGCAGAATCAGGACGTTCCCTATTTTGTGTCACTTGCATGACAACATTGCCACCTGCTGTGTTTGTTAAAGCTTCAAGCTCTTCCATACGATACTGAAATTGTTCTTCATCGATTTTTTGCGTTTTTAGTCCAACAATCAACACGTTTTCTTTATTCAATCTAATTGCCTCCTACTATTTATGCATCCTCTGTATATTTAAAGGCGTGACTTAAGTCGACTCCTCTTATTGTAATTAAATCGTCCTTATCGTATTTCCCTTCTTCCAACAGCCTTACTGCCTGAGCTCGAATCGCACGCTCTAATAGGTTTCGTATAAATCTCCCATTACTGAAGTGCTCTTCTTGCTTTTCTTTCGTGTATTTTAATAGTTCGGCTAATGTTTTATCTGCACGTTCATCTAACTTATAATCTCTTTCTTTCACCATTTTATTAGCCATTTCAGTTAACTCTTTTACGGTGTAGTTTGGAAAAGTTACTTTCATCGGGAAACGTGATGGAAGGCCAGGATTTAAGCTTAAAAATCTATCCATCTCTTTAGGATAACCAGCTAAAATTAAAACAAACGAGTGTTGTTGATCTTCCATTGCTTTTACGAGCGTATCTATCGCTTCTTTGCCAAAATCCTTCTCCCCACCACGTGAAAGAGAATAGGCTTCATCTACGAACAATATACCACCGAGTGCTTTTTGAACAAGGTCTCGCGTTTTTTGTGCTGTATGCCCTATATATTCACCTACAAGGTCTGCACGTTCCGCTTCAATAAGGTGTCCTTTTTCTAAAACCCCCATATCTTTAAATAACTTTGCAATTAATCTGGCTACCGTTGTTTTCCCTGTCCCTGGATTCCCCTTAAACACCATGTGTAATACTTGTTTTCCTGTTTTTAAACCTTGTTCCTGTCTTTTTTGATTTAAATACAACCAAGCATAAATTTCCTTCATAAATTGTTTTATGGAACTTAAACCAATAAACTCATCCAACTCATATTGGATTTGCCTATAAGCGGAATGCTCTGGGTCTGATAAGATGTCCGTCTCTTCTTGATGGGAGAGGAGAGCTTCTTTTTCTGATGGCTTTTTTAGTACTACATTAATTTGCCCTCTTTTTCTCATTCTTGATGCTTGTTCCAATGACGTCACCATCCTCTATTGTATAGTGGAAACATCCTACTCACAACTACTATACGCATTCATATCAATAACCGTGACAATGGCCTAAATACTAAATATAGAAAATACGTAAAACGATTGATATTTTATCCATATGAAAAGGAGTTCACAAGATGTATATGAAGTAGATAGAAAAGTAATTAGATTCTTTGTTGACAAACAAGCTAAATCAAAATACGATTTATACCAATTATATCAATGGTGAGATGAACAAAATAGAAAGATAGAAAGTAATAACAACAATTTTAGAAAACATTACCTCCCATTATTCTTATTTAACTACAAGTAACAATTATGAATCACTACAGGAAATCTCAAACATAAATTGGATTATACATTTTCTTCAAATGAGTGAGAAATACTAAATACTAAGTCGTAAAGTAATAAAAGAACACGTGTGATTTCAGATGAAGATAGAAAAAAGCTTTTTGCATATTATATGACGATTCCTACAACGTTACGACCAAAAAGGTACGATACTTCCTCACTAATAGTTGCATTTGATTAATTAAGGAGTATAATCCGGCTTGCCCACGGCACTAAGCTTATAGCTCAAGATTCTCGACGGTTGCAGTTTCAGAGCGAAACTGCACGAATAAGAGACAAGCGAGAATTATATCCGCACAACAACGGAGAAATCTAAGGATGAAAAATTCCACTGCCAAGTTTTATGCTTTCTTACCTTTTAATGAAAGAAAAAGCAACCTAATTAGGTTGCTTTTTCTATTTAATGCATCTTTAATTGTTTTCTTGGTTTAACTGAACGTTACGCTGCGGTGAAAATGTAGAGATAGCATGCTTATAAACGAGCTGCTGCTTCCCATCTGTATCTAAGATTACTGTAAAATTATCGAAGCTTTTTACATAACCACGTAGTTGAAATCCGTTCAATAAAAAAACCGTTACTGCAATATTCTCTTTTCTTAACTGATTTAAAAATTGGTCCTGAATATTTACTGGTTGTTGTTTCATCGTCTCACAGGCCTCCCTCTAATTACATTATTATCTATATTCGATATTTAAAACAGCTTTCCTTCTATAAATTGTTTTATTTCTTGAAGCTTTTTTTCTTTTTCGTTTGTCATATCGAACCATGTAATGTCCATCTTGTTTCTAAACCATGTTAATTGACGCTTCGCATAGCGTCGTGAATTTCTTTTAAGCAAATCTATCGCTTCTTCTTTAGAGAGGTTACCTTCTATGTATTGATATATTTCTTTATAACCTATTGCTTGTACGGATTGGCAGTCAACAACACCTGCTTTATAAAGCGCTTCTGCTTCTTCAATTAACCCACCTGTGACCATATTATCGACTCTTTCATTGATGCGACTATATAATTTTTCACGTTCCATTGTTAAACCGACGACCACCACATTGTAAGGGGATTGTTTTGGTTGCTGTGGTCTATCATGAATCGTTTTTCCCGTTACATGAAAGATCTCTAACGCACGTATGATTCTACGAATATTGTTTGGGTGCAATTCCTTAAAGCTTTGTGGGTCTACATGCTTCAGCTGCTCATGAAGTGCCTCGTTACCATGTTCTTGAGCGAAACGTTCAAGTCTATTACGGAAATTGCTATCTCCCTCTGAACTCGAGAAATCATAATCATAAATAACAGCATTTACGTACAAGCCTGTTCCGCCTACGATGAGTGGCAGTTTACCCTTACCTTGAACCTTTTTTATACAACCTTTAGCCAACTCTTGGAATTCAGCTACAGAAAAACTTTCTTTAGGATCCTTTATATCAATGAGATAATGAGGGATGTCTTCCATTTCTTCATCTGTAATTTTTGCAGTTCCGACGTCCATTCCACGGTAGATTTGCATCGAATCTCCACTAATTATTTCCCCATTAAATCCCTTTGCCAGAGCAATTCCTGTAGCTGTTTTCCCTACGGCAGTCGGACCAACTATCACTACCAAATTCCCCATACTAATCACCTTATTCTTCTAGTTCTATTGTACCGTAATGAAATGTCGCCGAAGGTCTCACCTGTACTTTAAACCCTAGCTTCATAAACCGCTTACTACGGAAATGATCTTTTAAAACGACTCTTTTCTTAGCTACACGCTTCGCTTCGGTGATTGTTTCGTCCGTTATAGGTAATCGCACCGTATATGGCCTCATAGAATCAAACCCATGCGAGCCCTCAACAACCTCTTCAAACAACGGATCAAAATATACGATATCTACGGATTTATCTTCCATTGATTGAAGAATGGTTACATGTGAATCATGAATCACCGATATTCTTCTCATCGCCTGATTTACTTCACTATTTCCACTTTCGTAACCTTTAAGACCTGTTTTTACAATGTATGAAATGACCTTTGAGTATTCTGCTCCGAAAACAGAACCATTTATGCCAGTAGCTAAACTTGCAACTATTGCATCTGAGCCTAATCCAAGTGTCGCATCAAAAAAAGAATCACCCTGCTTTATTTTACATGCTTGAACTAAAGGATCCTCTTTTGCCTTAATCCAATGCTTCGCACGAATCATGGCAGCATTCGGATGAAAAAAGAATGGTGGTGAATTTGCATAAGCTTGTAGTAACAGTTTATCTTTAGCTACTACGAGTACAGCTGCATGATATGTCGTAATCATTGCACCAATCGATCGCTTATTCCGCACGACATAACGACAATCCAACTCACTAGCAACGTTTTTAGCCTCATTTATACTTCCTTCTGAAGGACGGCCAGCTGTAGTAACAATTAATCTATCCATAATGTCTCCTATTTTATCTACTATGAAAGGAAAATTTTGATCCCCGGTCATTTTATTGTAGTTACTGTACTTCTGCAATGCAACTATTACATAATTCTTTTAAACATACGTTCCATTTCATAAGTAGAGTAGTGGATGATAACTGGTCTTCCATGGGGACAAGTATATGGCTCCACACAAGTACGTAATGTTTCAAGTAATTGAAACATTTCATCATGTGTTAAAAAACGATTCGCTTTAATTGCAGCTTTACAGGACATTAATATTGCTGCTTCTTCTCTAATCTTCCCAATGTCAATTGTTTTCATATCTTTTAACTGCTCTAGCATCTCACTAATAAGCGCTTCTTCTTCACCTTTTGGAAACCAAGTAGGATGAGAACGGACAATATAGGTTCTCGTACCGAATGGTTCTAAATGAATCCCAATTCTTTCAAATAAATGTCCCTTTTCTTTTAGTCTTTCTTCTTCAGCTTGTGTGAATTCAAAACTTAAAGGGACGAGTAAATCTTGTAAAGTGTTATCAAATTTTGCAAGTTTTTCCCTATAATATTCATACTTAATGCGTTCTTGTGCTGCATGTTGATCTATGATAAATAATCCTTGGTCATTTTGCGCTAAAATATACGTTCCATGCAATTGCCCAATTGGGTATAACGGAGGAACTTTGTTGTCAGGAGTTGTTTTAGGATCAACACTTAACGTTTCCTTTTTTTCTTCACTAAACAATGTAACCTCATCATCTTGAACATCTGAACGAATAATATAATTTTTCGCTATTTCCTCGGTATTATCACTTTCATTCACCTGACTTTGTTTGTTTAATGTATCCTCAGTAGATTCAATTCTATGTTGTTCCTTACCCTCGCCCTTATTCTCAGAAGATTGCTTAGGTACCATGTCATGTGACAGAGAAAATGCCATTTGTTCACTTTTTGAACGTTCTACTTTTTGAGACGATTGCTTCACTTCTGGAATAAAGCGCGTCTGTTGAAACAGTTTCTTTAAAGTGTTAGTAATCAATTCTTGAAGTGCCTGCTCTTTACTTAGGCGCACTTCTAATTTTGCAGGATGCACATTTACGTCGATGAGGATTGGGTCCATTTCAATATGAAAGACAACGATTGGAAATTTTCCAATAGGTAAAAGTGTATGATATCCCTCTTGGATCGCCCTGTTAATTGCATAATTACGAATATAACGACCGTTTATGATTGTTGACATATAAGAACGGTTCGATCTTGTTACTTCTGGCTTACCGACATAGCCCTTAATTGAAAAATCTAAATCTTCGGCCTCAATATGGAGCATATTTTTTGCCACAGAAGAACCGTAAATGTCGTTAATGACTTTTAATAAGTCGCCATTCCCGCTCGTTTGAAGAAGAATCTTTCCATTGTGTGTAAGGTGGAACCCAACATTCGGATGGGCTAAAGCCATACGATTCACCACATCAGAAATATGACCTAATTCTGTATGAACAGTTTTCAAGTATTTTAAACGAGCGGGTGTATTATAAAATAAATCAGTAACGACTATCTCTGTACCTTTACGTGATGCAGTTGATCCTTTATATGTTACCTTCCCACCTGCTAGTCGAATTTCGTGCCCTTGAAGCTCACCATTACTCGTTTTTAAGAGGAGATTCGAAACGGATGCAATACTCGGTAACGCTTCTCCTCTAAACCCTAATGTTGCAATACGGAATAAATCTTGATCATTCCGTAGCTTGCTCGTTGCATGTCGATGAAAGGCCAAGTCTACATCTTCCTCATCCATTCCATCTCCATCATCTATCATGCGAATTAGTGAAAGTCCTCCTTCTTCGACTTCTATCTTTATTTGGCTACTATTCGCATCAAGTGCATTCTCAATTAGTTCCTTAATAACAGATGCAGGGCGCTCAACAACTTCACCAGCTGCAATCTTGTTAGCCAATGCATTATCGAGCTGAATGATTTTTCCCATTAAGATCCCCCATTCTGTAACTTTCTTTGAAGCTCGTCCAACACTTGAATTGCTTCAATTGGCGTTGTTCGTAATAAATTTATCGTTTGTAAAGTTGCTATTATTTCTTTTTCATGAGAAGTAATTGTTTGCTGTTTATTATTTTTGATATAATTCTCTTCTGCCTCACCAAATAAGTTTAGCTGTTTGACTGGCTCAGTCTTTCGTTTCTCCTCATTACTAATGTAAGCATGTTTTTTGTCCCCTTGCTCAAACTCGTTTAAAATTGACTTTGCTCTTGAGATAAGAGAAGCTGGTAGTTCTGCGAGTTCAGCAACATATATTCCGTAACTTCGATCTGCTGCTCCATCAATGACCTTATGAAGAAAAACAACCTTTCCATCCTCTTCCATTGCAGAAACATGTACATTTCGAAGATGAGACAAGTGTTCTGATAAAGTCGTTAACTCATGATAATGCGTTGAAAATAATGTTTTTGCCCCTATTTCATTATGAATATACTCCATAATTGCTTGTGCTAGGGCCATGCCATCATATGTTGATGTGCCACGCCCAATCTCATCTAGTAAGATGAGACTATTTTTCGTCGCTCTAGATACTGCATGTCTCGTTTCCATCATTTCAACCATAAACGTGCTTTGACCTTGAGCTAAATCATCTGCTGCTCCTATTCTCGTAAATATTTGATCAAATATAGGTAGCTTCGCATTCTTTGCAGGTACAAATGAACCGATTTGTGCCATTATTGCTATTAAGGCTAATTGGCGCATATAAGTACTTTTACCTGCCATGTTAGGACCTGTTATAAGCAGCATTCCACGCTCTTCATTAAGTCGTATGTCGTTAGCGACATAGTCACCTTTATCGATCATTTGTTCAACAACTGGGTGTCTTCCATCAATAATATCAACCGTCTCTTCATTGCTTACGTCAGGCTTTACATAGTGATTTTTTTCTGCCACCTCTGCGAAGCTTTGTAGTACATCAATTGTACTAACGGAAGTAGCTAATTTTTGTAAAGGCCGTATAAACTGTTTTACTTTTTCTCTTATTTCCATGAAAAGCTCATACTCTAATTTTTCACTTTTCTCTTCCGCTTCTAAAATTAAGGCTTCCTTTTCCTTTAATTCATTAGTAATATATCTCTCTGCGTTTGCTAACGTTTGCTTTCGTTCATAACGTCCTTCAGGTAAGTTGGGTATATTAGCCTTGGTCACCTCTATATAGTAGCCAAAAACTTTATTAAAGCCGATTTTAAGTGATTTGATCCCTGTTTCGTCACGCTCTTTACGCTCAAGCGCAGCAATCCATGTTTTTCCATTTCGCATGGCATCACGATACTGGTCTAACTCTCTATCGTAGCCATCTTTAATAATATTACCATCTGTTATCGTTACTGGTGGATCTTCATTAATACTATTCTCTAAAAGTAAATAAAGCTCGTGACAATCATTAACACCGCTCGTTAACTCTGTTGCGTAATTATTTCCAAGATCATTAACAGTATCAAAAATTTGTGGAACTGCCTGAAGTGATCTTTTTAATTGCAACATGTCTCTTGCATTTACATTTCCGAAAGCAATTTTCCCTGATAGTCTCTCTAAATCATAAACATTATTTAGCTGAACCTTCAAGGTCTCCCTCTCGAAAAATCGTTCTAACAATGTCTCTACGAGGCTCTGACGTTTTTCTATCAGTGTATTTGATACTAATGGCCTTTCAATCCACTGTTTGAGTAGCCTTCCACCCATAGCGGTTTCCGTCTCGTCCAATACCCATAGTAAAGAACCCTTTTTCTTTTTTTCACGAAGCGATTCAATAAGCTCTAAATTTCTTTTAGAATGTACGTCTATGCCCATAAAATCATTCGTCTCGTAATAATTAGCTTGCTGGAGATGTTCTAAACTACGCTTTGTTGTTCGTAAAACATATTGAATAAGCTGACGGCAAGCAATTTCGGCTATTTGATCTTCAATTTTAGAAATAAGTTTGTCCGTGTCAGAATGATGAGCTAATTCATCTTCAAATGAAAGCGTAACGTTCATTCGCTGTTGAAGCATGTTTTGTTTATCGTCCGATAAAGTAGATGGAATGACAATTTCCTTAGGACGAAAAGAACTTACTTCATGGATTGCTTCCTCAAAATCACCTGCTAACACCGTAGTAAGAAATTCTCCTGTTGTCATATCAATAGCAGCTAAACCAAGTTCTTTCTCACTATAAGGAGTAAGGGAGAGGAGGTAATTATTATCCTTTTCAACAACAGCATTCCCTTCCATTACGGTTCCTGGAGTAATCACTTGAACAACTTCACGGCGTACAACTCCCTTTGCTAGTTGGGGATCTTCCGTTTGCTCACAAATCGCCACTTTAAATCCATTATTAATAAGCTGGGATATGTATTGCTCAGCTGAATGGTGTGGCACCCCACACATTGGTATGGCATCTTCCCCTTTTCCCCGACTCGTTAAAGTTATTTCTAGCTCACTAGCTGCCTTTTTGGCGTCATCAAAAAACAACTCATAAAAATCTCCTAATCGAAAAAATAAAAAGGCATCCTCATATTGTGCCTTAATTGATAAGTATTGTTCTATCATCGGCGTCACTTGTTTAGCCATTTTTCTCCTCCAAAATAATGATTCTATGAACATATTTTTTCGTCATATTATGACGTGAAATTGTGTTTTTATAATAATATTATTTATTTTCAACACTTTTTTCCATAGAATTTATTATAACATACGTTCCTTTATCTATTAATCCAGCATTCTCATTAATTGCAGCCAAAGCTTAAAGTTTTCTAAATTAATTTTTTCTTCATCAGTTAAATATTGGGTTACATATGAAAATAAGTATTCCGTTTTCTTAATAAGTACTTCGTTTTTTCCTTCGTAATACGCTCGAATTGCCTCATCATTTAAACGGATTTCGGGAATTGTTTTATTAAAAAATATCGTTTCTATCCATATAAACAAAGGGGCGCCATCATCAATATATGTGAACCAGGATGGTAATGTCCGGTATTCATAACCGTTAAAACGATTTAATCTAACAGATCCAAGCTTTCCATACGTATTTCTTCTTTCTAAACTTTTCGGCTGATTAATTGTAGTAAACGGGAGTGTTACTAATGCATCTAATAAGGATGTCGTACGATAAGATGGTCTTTTATTGGAGATATGAAAATGCCCACCTAATAAGAAGCGGCCTTTAGGATTTTCTTCAGCGACGATAGATAACGAGTATGCCTCATTTTTCAATCTATCGACAAGCCTTCTCTTTAAAGTAACAAATTCATCATGAAGCATCGCACCGGTTTTTTTGGGGGTTGCTCTTAATTCAAGAATGGGTTGATAAAATGTTGTCCCCTTTCGTAATAGTGCACGATCTGCACCAATTTTTTTATTCCACTTGTCACTCATAGGAAATGCTACAAAGGCATTTGTCTTTTCATTACGCATCATAATTTCTAAATCTGCCCCTAATAATGACCTGTTATTTTTATTGGTGACACTATCAATCTTTGTAAGTTGTGGCATTTTATTCACATTCGTTTTCTTCACTGAAACAAGTTGTATGTTTTTCCCTACTCTTTGAACGTGAACAGAGAAATTTTTTTCATTAGCGTAGTAGGCGCACATGAGTGCTATGTCTAACATCTCCTGTCCTAAATAATAATGATGCACTTCAGAAATTCTCTTTAATTCATGAAGACCCCATTGGTTAGAAATCGTTTTAATCGCATGTGGAACAAATTCACTTCCTGCCACGATCATATGTACAGCGTTTTTATCCATATTTGCCGATTTAACGCCATGTTTTTTACACTGCTCAATGCCCATATATCATGCACCCCTTGTCCGTTGTGAAAAAAGAAAATAAGGAAGAAGATAGTTCTTCTTCCTACAAAAATACTATTCTTCTAAATCACCCATTAAAAAGTTTGGATCTAAATCTTCAAAGTCTTCATCTTCTACATCGTAGTCCCAAACTTTTTCATCCCAATCATCGCTGACTCCATCTGGATTAACATAAACGCAAACTTTCGTTTCTCCAATAACTTCTACTAGGAATTCTCGTTCTACTTGAACGTCAACTCCTGTTCCATTGGAAGCGATCGTTGCTTCAAGTGTATTTGGCTGCTGAACAGCTCTTGCAACCACCTCTAACTGGTCTGATACAACGTTTTTATCTTGCATCGCAAGCGGTACTACGTCCGTATATGTGACCGTTTCTGTGGCAACATCCGTTTTTGTATTGTTACTGTAGGAATACCATATATTAATATCGTATTTACCTCGTACCTCTATGGCATCTCCCTTTTTTGCTGCCTCGTACTTGTGATTAATTATCCAACACCCCAAAATACTTGTTGGTTGTTGTGCAGGAGTAATGGCGTGACTCGCCTGCGAAAATTTTCTTCCCTTTCCACATACGGCTTTCGTTATAATCTCTCTGTAGTTTAGCTCTCTGTCTGCTGGTGACATACTTTTCCCTCCTCAAACAATTGATTGATGCGCAGCAAACGAAATTTCTTAGAAATCAAGACGGTTTCACTTGTATGATATGCAAGACAAATGACTAATGTGATATAAAATTACGTTTGACTACTGCAACCTATGAAGTTGTAGCAAAAATGGTTACATATCCTTCATTAATACAAGCATAGAAACGAAATATTAATGAAATACTTACTTGAGTATACTTTCATATAGAATTTTCTATGACTCTAATAGTTCAATTATTTATATGTCACCACATACGAAAAGATGAATAATAAATTAGAAAAACGTTAATAACAGCTTATCGAAGTTGTTGTTAACGTTTTCTTATATTAGCAGCGTATCATTTTCCCATGTTATTGAGGAATGTTGCGCAGTCTACTACCAAAATAACGAATATATTAATGTCTACTTTCCTTACAGCAATGCACGGAGCCACCGTTGTCACAATCTAAAAAATGTTCGTTACCGTTGCAGTCACTGAAGAGGTTGACTCAAAAGGTCGATTTTTCAATGTCCCTAAACAATGTGCGTAGCCGTCGCAATCGTTAAAAAGCCTGATAGGAGTGGGTTTCTCCTATCAGGCTGCGAGTATAACTTTAACTTCATGTTATTTTTTTACGTAACATTCTTGCATTCACTAAAAAATCGACTTAACAGCCAGATTGTAAAGGATTTTTTTTCGTTGTTCCTTGTAATAAATCTCCACCTGTAGATTTAATAATCTCATTTGTAACATTGTTTGAAATAGTTGTACTCACTAATTGCAATAACTGGTTTACATCTGTTTGTGATTGCTTAAATTCTTTTACAAGCGGTATTTCATCCAATTCATCTTGTAAAGCGTCAATTTTAGCTTCTGTAGCTTTCAAAGCTTCATGTTTTTGATAATGCTGTAAATTGACAGCTTCTTTTTGTAGCGATTTTATTTTCCCTATAATTTCTTGTACTTTGACATGATCATTAATTTGCAATTCAGCACGCTTGAAGAAATCCACTTCTTCAGTTTCTGCTATCATTTTTGCAAGTTCTTTCGCTTTTGTAACAATTTCTTGTTTTGTATACACGTTCCCCATTATTTATTCACCTCTGCAGTTTCAACTACATGACCATCTAATGACCATGACTTTGCTTCTGTTATTTTAACATAAACAATTTCACCGATGCTTGATTTAGCTCCTTTAAAGTTTACAAGACGATTTGTTCTCGTACGTCCTGCAAGAATATCAGGGTTCTTTTTACTTTCACCCTCTACAAGAACTTCTACAACTCGTCCTTGGTACGATTTATTCTTCTCTGCTGAAATTTCATTTACAAGAGCATTCAATCGTTGTAGTCTTTCTTTTTTCACTTCCATTGGTATATTATCGTTCATTTTAGCAGCTGGTGTCCCTTCACGTGGAGAATAAACATACGTATAAGCGCTGTCGTACTCCATTTCTCTCACAAGAGAAAGGGTATCCTCAAACTGTGCGTCTGTCTCATTTGGAAAGCCCACGATAATATCCGTAGTAAATGATGCATGTGGAATTGCTTCCTTAATTTTCTTTGCTAAAGTAACATATTCCTCTCTCGTATATTTACGAGCCATTAATTTTAATACATCACTATTTCCACTTTGTACTGGCAGGTGGATATGCTCCACTAAATTCCCACCTTTAGCTAGCACTTCAATTAAGTGATCATCAAAGTCTTTAGGATGACTTGTCGTAAATCTCACTCGAGGAATATCAATTTTTCTAATTTCATCCATTAAATCACCGAGACCATAATCCATATCTACTAAGTCTTTACCATATGCATTAACATTCTGACCTAGAAGAGTAATCTCTTTATACCCATTTCTTGCAAGATGACGAACTTCTTCAATGATATCCTCTGGACGACGACTTCTTTCTTTACCACGCGTATAGGGCACAATACAGTACGTACAGAACTTATCACAGCCATACATAATATTTACCCATCCTTGGATTTGACCTTTACGAGCTCTTGGCATATTTTCAATAATATCACCTTCTTTTGACCATACCTCAACAACCATTTCTTTATTAAATATCGCATTTTTTAATAGTGTTGGTAAGCGGTGAATATTATGTGTACCAAAGATCAAATCTACATGTTGGTGCTTTTGTAAGATTCTGTTTACAACAGATTCTTCCTGTGACATACATCCACAAACCCCTACAATGAGTTCAGGACGTTCGCGCTTCATCGTTTTAAGGTGACCAATTTCACCAAACACTTTATTTTCTGCATTTTCGCGAATGGCGCAAGTATTTAGTAAGATCACATCTGCATCATCTGAATTAGATGTAGATTCAAAGCCCATGTTTAACAAAATTCCAGCCATATTTTCTGAATCATGCTCATTCATTTGACAGCCATACGTTCTAATTAAGAATTTTTTTCCTTTACCAATTGCTTGCATGTCTTCGGGAATTTCAAAATCATATAAAACTTCTACATCCTCTTTCCCACGCTTTTTAGCTTGCTTTAAGTCAGGTGGAATATATGTTGTTTGAAAATATTGAGAATAATCCTTTTTATCCTGATCGGATTTTTTGTCCGCAGAATAAGTTTTCTCCCCTACTTCCGTTTGCTTCTTACGTTGTTCTTCATTCATGATTAGTCCCCTCTTTTCTATAATAAATCTACTATTCATTGTTAACATACAACTTATCATTATAAACCTTTGAATAGAAACTAACAATACATAATACGCTATGTCCAACATTATACAGATTTTTTAATACCAGAGTGAAACGACCTCATTAATGTGCCATCAAGCTTACTCTAAATAAAAGCGTTAAATATTTTAATCCTCTTATGAAGCCCGTTGGCAACTCGGCATAAGAAAAAACAAAAACGAGCTTATTGAAGCTCATTTATTAGTTTTTTCTTATTTCTTATTTTTCAAGGAAAGGGAGACTCAATAGGTACAAATCAACCTACTAAGTCTCCCTCTCTAATAAAAAAAACTATACGACTTCATATCCTTCATTCTTCCATGCTGTTGTTCCACCTTCAATATAAGCAACATCTTTAAAGCCCATCTGTTTTAATATGTAAGCACCAAGAGTTGCTTGTCCACCTGCGCCACAAGTGACTAAAACAGGTCTATTTCTATCAGCTAATTGCGGCTCACGCATTTTCTCAGGTAGTTCTAAGTCAGCACGAATCGGTAGCATACCTAACGATATATTAATACTGCTTGGAATTAAACCACAAGCTCCTGCGTCTTTTGCATCTTGTACATCAATTACTAATGTTTCTGGTTGTTCCTTTAATTTCTCACGTGCTTCGGATGACGTGACTCCTTGTACATGTTCTCGTGCTTCAGATAGCATTTGTTTAAAAGTAAGTGCCATTTTTATCCTCCTAAAATTTTAATTAAAAATATGTCCTCAACTAGCTACTTAACTTATTCCACGAGTTATTAAACATTCCTGCTTAAAAAATATAAAAAGACTTAAAACTAGCGTCATAAAGCTAATTTTAAGTCTTTTTTGATTAGATGATCCCGAGCTCTTTCCCACACTTCTCAAAAGCATGTAAAGCTTCTTGTAATTGCTCTTTCGTATGTGTTGCGGTTACGATAGTGCGAACACGAGCAGCACCTTTTGCAACGGTTGGAAAAGCAATCCCTTGAGCAAAAACACCATGCGATAAAAGCTTATCAGATAATTCATGTGCTTTTGCTCCGTCTCCTACAATAACTGGTGTGATAGGAGTTTCACTTATTCCTGTTTCAAAGCCAAGTGCACGTAAACCATCCTTCAAAAATTTTGCATTATCCCATAAGCGCTCAATCAGTTCTGGTTCGTCAATTAATATATCAATGGCTTCTGAACAAGCTGCAGTTACCGCTGGTGGATGTGATGTACTAAATAAAAACGGACGACCTTTATGAATAATGTAGTCTCTTACTGCTTGTGTACTAGCAATATACCCACCGAGTACACCAATAGCTTTACTTAAAGTTCCGACCTGTATATGAACACGCCCGTTTAAATCAAAATGGTCTACTGTTCCACGACCATTTCTTCCTAATACACCACTAGCATGGGCATCGTCTACCATAATTAATGCATCATACTTCTCACATAGCTCAACAATTGCAGGTAAAGGAGCGATGTTTCCATCCATTGAAAATACACCGTCAGTAACTACTAAACGTTTCCTGTAATCTCCAGATTCTTTTAAAGCTGCTTCAAGACTATCCATATCCACGTGCTTATAGATCTTACGGGCTGCTTTTGTCAAACGTATCCCGTCGATAATTGATGCATGATTTAATTCGTCAGATATGACGACATCATCTTTCGTTAAAATAGATGAGAGGATCGCTTGATTTGCAGTAAATCCGGATTGAAGTACAAGTGTTGCTTCTGTATGTTTAAAATTGGCTAACTTCTTTTCAAATTCCTCATGCATCGAAAATGTTCCTGCGATCGTACGAACAGAGCCAGTTCCTGCACCATATTTTTCTACGGATTTTAAAGCTGCTTCTTTCATTCTCGGATGATTAGTTAAGCCTAAATAGTTATTTGATGATAATTGAAGGACTTCTTGACCATTAATGACCACCTTTGCTCCTTGATCTGATTCTATCGGTACGAGCGTTCGGAACAAGCCATATTCCTTCATCTCTTGTAATTCTTCTTCTAAATACTCAAAGCCTTTCATTTTCATTCACATAAGCCTCCTATTTTTATGGATGTAAAACTACCTTCCCACATTTGCCTTGCAGCATGAGATCAAATCCTTTTTCATAATCTTCTAATGAAAAATGATGTGTGATCATTGGTGTTACATCTACTTGCCCTGAACTTAGAAGGCCAGATACTTGCTGCCATGTTTCATACATACGTCTTCCAGTTATTCCTTTTACAGTTACCCCTTTAAATACAATATCATTCGTAACATCAATTTCTACAGGTTTTACAGGCAAACTTAATATGGCAACTCTTCCTCCGTTTGTAACCATTTTAAAACCTTGATTCATCGCAATAGGATGTCCGCTCATTTCACAAACAACGTCGACGCCATATCCTTTTGTTAGTTGAGAAGCTATATTTAATACGTCTTCGTCCCCTGCATTCACCACTGTTGTCGCACCCATTTTCTTTGCTAATTGCAACCTATATTCATTAAGGTCAAAAGCAATTACTTGTGAAGCACCTGCAGCCTTTGCAATACCTACTGCCATTATTCCAATTGGACCACACCCTATAATAGCTACTGTTTTCCCAGCGACATCACCTGATAAAACAGTATGGACCGCATTTCCCATTGGCTCCTGTATGCTTGCTACTTCAAATGGTAATGAAGGGTCATTTTTCCACATATTTTCAGCCGGTAATGCAACATATTCCGCAAAACAACCGTCTCGATCAACACCGATTATTTCCGTATTTGCACATATATGTGCCTGACCGGTTAAGCATTGCGGACAATGCCCACAAACGATATGTGTTTCGGCAGATACGTGATCACCTACCTCTACATTGTTTACTAGTTTCCCTTTTTCCACTACAACACCTGCAAATTCGTGCCCAAAAACATATGGTGGGTTTACTCGACTTTCCGACCATTCGTCCCAAGTATATATGTGAACATCCGTACCACAAATTGAAGTAGCTTTCACTTGAATAAGCACATCTAAATCACCTATTTGGGGAATTGGCACTTCCTTTAATGATGCCCCGTAGCCTCGTTTTTCCTTTACAATTGCTCGCATTGACTTTTTATTCATTCGAGATCCCGCCTTTTCGTGATGAAATCGATGATTAGGAAACATTTTCATTCGTTTAGATTAGATTATATAAAACTATTTTATCACGATTAGCTGTCCTCGTAAACTGAACTGTCCATCATACAAATACATTTGAACACTATACAAAGTTTTTCAAAAAAAAGTCTGTGAACGATTTGCTAGTAGAAGCCCCCGCATCGGCTGCACTCGCCGCACATTGCATAAAGGGAGACTCAATAGGTAAAAATCCACCTTTTGAGTCTCCCTCTTTTTTTATTCATTTACATTACATAAACTCTGCCATTAATTTATCAAATTGTTCTTGATTGAGGTCAAGATCCTGTCTTGCTAAAGGTTCATCCTTAAATCCTTTAACCATTGACTCATAGGATGGTTTTTCTTTATTTTGATAAATCAACCCGGTTACTAGTCCGTTATGTTTCATTAATGTATTCATTGCCTCTAATCTATTCTCTGGATTATAACCTTCTATATCAGAAAGAGAAACTAAATTTTCTTTAAACCAATCATATGTGTTGATCTTATTGAAAGTTACACAAGGACTAAACACATTTATCAATGAAAAGCCTTTATGTTGAATTCCTTGCTCAATCAAAGACGTAAGCTCCTTTAAATCACTGGAGAAGCTTTGTGCAATAAAGCCACCACCAGAGGAAATAGCAAGCTCCATAACGCCTAAAGCTGATTCAATTGACCCCTCTGGTGTACTTTTTGTTTTAAAGCCCATATCACTCCTCGGTGATGTTTGGCCTTTAGTTAATCCATAGATTTGGTTATCCATTACAATGTAAGTAACATCAATGTTTCTACGAATGGCATGAATCGTGTGTCCCATTCCAATAGCAAAACCATCTCCGTCACCACCTGAAGCAATGACTGTTAAATCTTTATTAGCCATTTTCACACCTTGCGCAATTGGCAGTGAACGACCATGAATACCGTGAAAACCGTATGAATTTATATATCCTGATATTCTACCTGAACAACCAATACCAGAAACAACTGCTAACTCTTCAGGAACAACCCCGACATTCGCAGCTGCACGCTGTATTGCGGCTTGTACAGAAAAGTCACCGCATCCAGGGCACCAGTTAGGTTTTACATTGTTACGAAAGTCTTTAAAAGTGGCCATATTATAACAACTCCTTGCATTCGTTGTAAATTTCTGATGGCAGGAATGGATTTCCGTCATACTTAAGAATTGACTGGACATTTTGATAACATAAATTCATTTTCACTAATTGTGCAACTTGTCCAGTTGCGTTATTCTCAACAACTACAACTTTTTTAGCTTTATTCACCATTCCTCTCAACTCTTCAGTTGGAAACGGATGAAGAAGTCTAATATGTCCATGGTTTACTTTTATTCCCTCTGTCTCTAATCTAGGAATGACCTCTTGAATGGTGCCTCTTGTTGAGTTTACACCAAGAATAAGCAAGTCTGCTTCTTCATGACGTTCATCTTTAAAGATCGGATTAGGAAATACTTCGGTCAGTTTATCTAACTTTTTCATTCTTTTATCCATTTGTGCTTTCCTATTAATAGGACTTTCCGAAGGTTTCCCTTGTTCATTATGTTCAACACCAGTTACATGGTGAAGTCCATGCTTCACACCAGGAACCACGCGTGAAGATATACCATCCTCTGTTACTTCATAGCGTTTAAAATATTGACCTTTTTCTAGTTCTGGTAATTCTTCTGTTAGATTTAGCTTCCCTCTACGAATCTCAATTCTATTAAAATCTAAAGGCTCTACCGTTTGTTTACCTAATGATAAGGCCAAATCTGTGACGATAATGACAGGGACTTGATATTCCTCAGCAATGTTAAATGCTTCAATAGCATCATAAAACGCCTCTTCTACTGTAGATGGTGCTATAACGACTTTAGGTATTTCCCCATGCGTACCATAAATCATTGCAAAAATATCTGATTGTTCTTGTTTTGTAGGAAGTCCAGTACTTGGCCCCCCACGTTGCGTGTCAACAATCACAAGCGGTGTCTCTGTTATCCCACTTAATCCGATTGCCTCCATCATAAGTGATAAGCCCGGACCTGCAGAAGCTGTTAAGCTCCGTACACCAGCATAGTTTGCACCGATTGCCATTGTACATGCTGCAATTTCATCTTCTGTTTGAATAACCGTTCCACCAAATTCGGGAAGCTTTTTAATCAAATATTCCATAATCTCAGATGCGGGTGTAATCGGGTAAGCTGGCATAAATCTTGCTCCACCTGCTAACGCCCCCATTGCGATTGCATCGTTCCCAATCATAAATAAACGATTTTTTCCATCTGCTCTTTCTAACTCATAGTCTCCAATTTTATCTTGTGCTTCATTATGAAAGTATTCCATCCCTTTCTTGATCGCTTCCATGTTTTTCTCAACAACAGAAGCACCTTTACGGGAGAAAATTTGTTCCACTACCGATTGAAAGTCATCTGCTTTAACACCTAATAAAGCACTAGATGCTCCTACGGCAACCATATTTTTCATCAAAGACGTACCTAACTCTGTTGCAATTTCTGTAAATGGAATTGAGAATAAATATGCTTTACACCCGTCAGGCAAAACTGGTGAGAACTTACTATCACCAATGATAATAGCACCAGGACGCAATTCATGATGGTTTAAATCTATCGTCTCTTGGTCGAATGCCACAAGAATATCTAAATCATCAGATATTGAATTCATCGGTTGAGTACTCACACGAATTTTATTATTTGTATGTCCCCCTTTGATTCTCGAAGAAAAATGACGATAGCCGTATAAATAATAACCTAATCGACTCAATGCCATTGAAAATATTTCTCCGGTACTTTCGATACCTTCACCTTGCTGTCCTCCAACTTTCCATGAAAGTTGATTGATCATCTGTTCCTCCACCCCTTCTTAATTGACAATGAAATCTAGTACGATATTTTCGTGATTGTAAATACATTGAACTATTCTAAAATATGTAAATCTAACTGCTGGTATACTACTTTCGTTCCCATAAATCTATAAAAAAGATTATTGAACATAAGCACCACACCATGTCAAGTATAGGAAAGCGTTTACAGCACCTATATTTGACTATTACTTTTATATTGTAACATAACTTTCACAATTTCTAAAACAAGAATATTCATTCAATTTCGGTTAGTTTGATTGATTAAAAAAAATAGTAGTGCAAACCCTTCATTTTCCTAAGTTTATTAAAAAATCACCAATAGAAAAAAGTTTTTCTAATCAAAAAAACTTTCTAAACAAAACAAAAAAGAGGCTCTTCAAAAGTCTCCCCCTTTTAAAGCAACCCCCAAAAAATATACATCAATTAGTTAGCGTGGTTCAATTATCATTTTAATAGCGGTGCGCTCTTCACCATCAATTTGAATGTCCGTAAACGCAGGGATGCAAATGAGATCAATACCACTAGGTGCTACGAACCCTCTAGCAATAGCAATGGCCTTAATAGATTGATTAAGTGCCCCTGCTCCAATTGCTTGAATCTCAGCTGCCCCTCTTTCTCGAATTACTCCAGCCAACGCTCCTGCGACAGAATTAGGATTAGATTTTGCTGAAACTTTTAATACTTCCATTTCAGAACCTCCTTAAAGATGAATTGGTGGTATATAGATCTTAAAACATATCTTTAATCCTCTCTTTATCTATATTAAAAACTAAAGATATGGAGTTACAAAATGGATGGTATCAAAGACGCTTTTCTTCTATATATTCAAATAAATATGAATATATGCTTCATTTTATTAGTCAAAAAATGGACGGTCTTCATTAATGGATATGCGTTTAATCGTTTCAGCTTGGCCAGTTTGCTTATTTAAAGTAATAAATACTCCGTTACATTGTTCCCGTCCATTTGTTACCTCAAACCTAACTGGTAAATTAGTAATAAACTTCTGTATAACAGCTTCTTTTTCTACACCTAAAATACCATCGTAAGGTCCCGTCATGCCAACATCAGATATATATGCTGTACCACCGGGTAGTATCCTTTCATCCGCAGTTTGTACATGTGTATGCGTTCCAACAACTGCAGAAACTTTTCCATCAAAGTACCAGCCTATCGCTTGCTTTTCACTCGTAACCTCCGCATGGAAATCAATAAATATATATGGAGTCTTCTCTCTCACCTCTGCTACTATTTCTTCTAGCACTGTGAAGGGGCAATCAATCGGTTGCATAAATGTCCTACCTTGTCCATTTATGACAGCAATTGTACTGTTACCTATCTTTTTCAAGACGTAACCAACACCAGGATTCCCTCTTGGGAAGTTGGCTGGCCTAATGAGATCCTTTGCATTATCTATAAAATCAAATATTTCCTTTTTATCCCATGCATGATTCCCTAATGTAATAACATCTGCACCGCATTCCCTAATTTCATGGTAAATCTTCTCTGTTAAACCTTTTCCACCTGCAGCATTTTCGCCATTAACGATCGTAATATCGGGCCGATATTTGCTTTTCAGCTTCGGTAAATATTGCTTTAGTGCATTTCTTCCTGGAGAACCTACAATATCTCCTATAAATAATACTTTCATTCATCTGTACTCCTTTGTTGTCAACATATTACTATTTCTTCTATTATTCCACAATCATCCTGTATATCCAAATACTTTTTCCTTATACGACAATATTAGTCACTGTATTTCAGTTTTGAGTATTTTCAACAGCTTATTTCGTTGTTTTTCTACAAGTCTCTTTTCGAATAGATTGTTGTTTTTAAGAATATTTATTTGCTTGGCTCCACTACAGGTAGACGTTTTCCGCGGTCAAGGCTTCAAGAGGGACTGGAAAAGTTGTTTTATACTTTTTCAGTGCCCTTCGATATTTACCTTTTCCAGTCCCTCAATGCAAAGAGCAAAGTCGTTGCAATCTTTTGAAACCCTACTATGAGTGCCTTTCTCATAGTACAACGTACGAAGCCATTGCTATCCCTCTCCGCACCGATGGATCTTCCGCTCTCAACCTGTCTCTTCCTCTACATGTAACGCTCGTCGCTGGAGTCGCCACCTTTCGTTTCACCAAGCCTAAAAAATAAACTAAATTTATGAAAACAGCTTTCTACAAAAAGTCTTGTTTTTTATCATGTAGATGTTAGTCCGATAACCAAGAGAATAGCCTTGTTAGAATAAGATAAAGCTATTGAAGAGCAAAACGATTAGTAGACTATAGGGTAATACTTAAGATAGGTTAATATTTTATAAAAAAAATAAAGTGGCAATAGCCACTTTATTTTGCATACTCAACTGCCCTTGTTTCACGGATCACAGTCACTTTTATGTGTCCAGGATAATCTAACTCATCTTCGATTTTTTTCGTAATTTCACGAGCCAATCGGTACGAGTCCTCATCCGTTATAAAATCGGGCTTAACCATAATACGCACTTCTCGTCCTGCTTGAATGGCAAATGTTTTTTCTACACCTTCAAACGATTCAGAGATTTCTTCTAATTTCTCAAGTCGCTTAATATAAGTTTCTAGCGTTTCCCGTCTTGCTCCCGGTCTTGCTGCTGATAAAGCATCAGCTGCAGCGACTAATGTTGCAATGATAGAAGTTGCTTCCGTGTCACCATGGTGGGAAGCAATACTATTAATAACGACAGGGTGTTCTTTATATTTCGTGGCAAGTTCAACACCTATTTCTACGTGACTTCCTTCCACTTCATGATCAATTGCTTTACCAAGGTCATGTAAAAGACCAGCGCGGCGAGCTAATTGAACATCTTCTCCGATTTCTGCGGCCATTAACCCACTTAAATAGGCTACCTCCATGGAGTGTTTAAGAACATTTTGACCATAGCTAGTTCTGAATTTTAAACGCCCAAGAATTTTTATTAAATCTGGGTGTAAATTATGAATTCCCATTTCAAATGTCGTTTGCTCCCCGTATTCACGGATAAGCTCATCGACCTCACGTCTAGACTTGTCCACTGTTTCTTCAATTCGAGCCGGATGGATTCTACCATCTTGAACGAGTTTTTCTAAAGCTGTTTTTGCGATTTCTCGTCGAATTGGATCAAAACCAGATAAAATGACCGCTTCAGGAGTATCATCAATTATTAAGTCGATACCTGTTAATGTTTCTAATGCACGTATATTTCGACCTTCTCTACCAATAATACGTCCTTTCATTTCATCATTAGGTAAGGTTACAACCGATACAGTTGTTTCAGCGACATGGTCTGCAGCACAACGTTGAATAGACATTGATAGGATTTCTCTAGCCTTCTTATCAGCCTCTTCCTTAGCTGATGTAACAGCATCTTTTATTAATACTGCTTTTTCATGTGTCAACTCTTCGTCAACAGATTTCATAATAATTTCACGTGCTTCGTCTTTAGTAAAACCAGAAATTCGCTCTAATTCTTGTAGTTGCTTTTCTAACATTTCCTCGACTTTGCTATTCATCTCGTCGATTTGTTGTTGACGTTTGGACAAGTCAATTTCTCTCTTTTCCAGAGATTCTTCCTTTTTGTCTAACGTTTCACTCTTTCGATCCAATATCTCTTCTTTTTGAACTAATCGATTTTCTTGTTTCTGAATATCATTACGACGATCCCGAACTTCTCGCTCTGCTTCCATACGTAATTTATGGGCTTCATCCTTTGCTTCAAGGATAGCCTCCTTCTTACTTGCGTCCGCTTCGCGTTTAGCATCTTCAATCGTCTGCTTTGCCAGTTGCTCTGCACTGGAAATCTTAGCTTCTGCAATGGATTTGCGAACGAAGTATCCAATAAAGAAAACGATTATTGCAGTGAATAGCAAAATGAGGATTTGAATAAAAGGATTAGGCATATCTGATTCACCTCCTCATGCTATTTCTTGTTGGAACATAGTTTCAATTGTCTAACATTGTCATTTGATAAAACGTGTACATTGAGTACAGTTAATACAGATTGAGTATGTGTTAGGTATGACAGTATTCTTTCTAATTGTATTCTTCATACATAACAATGTCAAGCTTTGGAAACACTTATAACAATGATATTATGTAGGAAAGTATAGAATGTCGAAAAGGGGAGACTAGAAAGGTTGTTTTTACCTTTCTAGTCTCCCCTTTATGATTTTTATAAACTTATGGGACTCCATATGAAAGCAGTGGAACTTCGCCATATCTCATAATGTATTTGTGAGAGCTTTCTGCTCTTCTCAGAAGTACGCCGACGGAAACAAGCTTTTTACTTTATTTTAAATCTAATGCCAAATCCTCAGGCATTTTTTCATCATCTTCTGGAGCAACCTTAGGCGTATCCAAACTATGATATTCTCTAATTTGTTTTTCAATCGCTAAGGTGATTTCTTCATTTTCCTTCAAGAACTGTTTTGAATTTTCACGCCCTTGCCCGAGACGCTCTTCGTTATAGGAGTACCATGCACCACTTTTTTGTACAATATCAAGATCAGAAGCAATATCTAACAATGACCCTTCTCGAGAGATTCCTTCTCCGTACATAATATCAACCTCAGCAGTCCTAAAAGGTGGAGCGACTTTATTTTTCACAACTTTGATTTTTGTCTTGTTACCGACCATATCGTTACCTTGTTTTAATGTTTCTGCTCGACGTACTTCAAGCCTTACTGAAGAGTAGAATTTAAGAGCACGTCCACCTGGAGTTGTTTCAGGGTTACCAAACATAACGCCTACTTTTTCACGAATTTGGTTAATAAAAATAGCGATTGTTTTAGATTTATTAATTGCTCCAGATAGCTTACGCAATGCTTGTGACATTAAACGTGCTTGAAGCCCAACATGACTATCTCCCATCTCCCCCTCAATCTCTGCTTTCGGAACCAATGCAGCTACTGAGTCAATGACGAGTATATCTACTGCCCCACTACGAACAAGTGCTTCAGCAATTTCTAGTGCTTGCTCCCCAGTATCAGGTTGAGAAAGTAACAACTCATCAATGTTAACACCTAGTTTTTGTGCATAAATTGGATCTAGCGCATGTTCAGCATCAATGAATGCTGCTTGTCCACCATTTCGTTGCGTTTCTGCAATAGCATGTAAAGCTACAGTTGTTTTACCAGAAGATTCCGGACCATAAATTTCAATAATTCTTCCTTTTGGGTATCCTCCAACACCTAATGCAATATCTAACGCTAATGCACCACTAGATACAGTCGATACACGTTGCTCTGCTTGTTCTCCCAATTTCATAATGGAACCTTTTCCGAATTGCTTTTCAATTTGACGTAACGCCATGTCAAGGGCTTGTTTACGATCTGACATGTTTTCCTCTCCTTTATCAAATAACATTCATGTATTTGTTTTTTCTAGTTTTATCTTACCTTTTTTTTCGATCTTTGCCAATAGTTTTACAAACATTCGTTCGCCTTTTATTTTACATTGTAAACAATTAGATAGCAAGCTTTTCTACTCCAAAAATAAAAAATTCGTTCCACCTCCCATTAGGAACGAATTTTTTTACTAGCATCTATCTATTTCTTTTTGGCCTTGGTTTTGCAGGTTCTAAATTAATTCTTGCACCATTTACTCGAGAATACTTCAATCCTTCATACACAAATGGAGCAACCTCCTGTGGGACTTCCATAAAAGTAAAATTATCGAAAATATCAATTCTTCCTACTGACTTTGTTGGAATCCCAACAAGCTGGGACACCTCTTCAGCTAATTTTTTCGGTGTTAATTCAATGTTCCTTCCTACATTGATAAAAAATCTAGTCATTCCTTTTTGAGCACCTGTATCACCAAAATCATAACCATCATCGTTTAGATCTTCATGACTATAAAAGGCAAGCTTTAATAAAGATGCTACTATTTTATTTGGTGGATATTGATTTAGTAAATCACTAACTAAATCATCATATAAGCCCGCGTCATCTTCCTCACTTTCAATGAGATCTATAATTTGTCCTTTCCAAACATGCTGCTGCTTTTCAACAACTTCTTCAACTGAAGGTATACGTTGTGAAGGTATTGTCATTTTTATCTCAGCTTCGATAGACCTCAGATGCTTCATTTCACGTGGCGTAACTAATGTTACTGCTACTCCTTCGCGACCTGCTCTCCCCGTTCTACCAATACGGTGTACATAGCTTTCTGGATCTTGAGGAATATCATAGTTGATTACGTGTGAGACATTTTCCACGTCAATACCTCGAGCAGCAACATCTGTCGCAATTAAAAATTCAATAGAAGAGTCTCTAAACTTTTTCATGACAATATCTCGTTGAGATTGCGTTAAATCACCATGTAGACCATCTGCCATATAACCACGTGCTTGAAGTGCTTCTGTTAACTCCGCTACACCTTTTTTTGTACGACAGAAAATGATGCCAAGGTCTATTGTTTCACTATCTATCACTCTACATAATGAATCGAGCTTATTTTTTTCCAGCACTTTAAAATACACTTGATTGATCGACGGTGCTGTGACCTCTCCTTTACTTATTGTCACTTGTTTAGGGTTATTCATATATTTATTAGACAATTTTCTAATGGGGGGCGGCATAGTCGCCGAAAACAGCATTGTTTGACGATTAGTATTCACTTGTTGAAGAATTTTTTCAATATCTTCAATAAAACCCATATCAAGCATCTCATCTGCTTCATCTAAAATTAATGTATGAACACTTCTAAGCTGAAGTGTTTTACGATTTAAATGATCTAACACTCTCCCAGGCGTTCCTACAACTACTTGAACACCACGTTTTAAAGCTTTTATTTGATGTCCAATTGACTGACCACCATAAATTGGTAAAATTTGCGATCGTTTAAACTTTGATAATTTTTGCAACTCCCCAGCCACTTGTATTGCAAGCTCTCGTGTAGGGGTTAATATTAACGATTGGACTTGTCTATCAGAGGTAACTTTTTCTAATAGCGGAATACCAAACGCCGCAGTTTTTCCTGTACCAGTTTGCGCTTGTCCAATTACATCATGCCCTTTTAATATTTCGGGGATTACTTTTTCTTGTATAGGAGATGGTGCCTCAAAGCCCATATCCTTTATTGCCTTTTTAATATCATTAGAGATTTGAAAGTCTTCAAATTTCATCATTATTCATCCACCTTTTCCATTTCCTTACGTATCCATTGTAACAAAAAATAAGCTCCATATTTAACAGTACGCTCTCTAATATTCTTTCGACTCCCAGCAAGTTTCAATTCATAGCTCTCTACTTTGTTATTTGATGAGATACCTATGTAAACGAAACCTGGTCGTTTTCCTTCTAGTGGATCAGGTCCTGCTACTCCAGTAAAACTGATACCATAATCACTATTCATTTTCTTACGAATTTGTACGGCCATTTCCTTTGCACATGCGTGACTAACAGCGCCTTCCTTTTTTATAAAAGAATGATTAATTTCTAATCCAAGTTGTTTCACATCATTACTGTAAGTAACTATCCCACCTGGAAAAATTTGTGATGCTCCTCTTATGTCTGTTAATTGCGCAGCGAATAGTCCACCTGTCAGGCTTTCTGCTGTAGAAATTTTTTTATGATTCATTTTCAACTCATTAACAAGCTTATGTATTAATGATTCTTCACCTTGACCATAAAAATAATCACCAACGCGATCAAGAATAACATTTTGAAGGCTATTGAGAAGACGGCTATTTTCTTGCTCATCGTTCCCTTTAACCGTTAATCTGAGTGTTACTTCTCCATCGGAGGCTAAAGGAGCAACTGTTGGATTTGATTGATTGTCTAATATATCGTCTATTTCATCAACCAATTGTGATTCTCCAATGCCGAAGAAACGAAGTATTCTTGATTCGATAAACTCTTGTTCATTTTGTATCATTCTTAAATATGGAATGACATAATTTTCAAACATTGGTTTCATTTCACTTGGTGGACCAGGAAGTAAAATAATGGTAGTGCCGTCCACCTTTACTGCCATTCCACAAGCTAAACCGTGATCATTCGGAAAAACCGTTGCACCTTTAAGAATAACAGCCTGTTTACGATTATTTTCTGTCATTTCTCGTTCTCTTTGCTTGAAATAATTTTCAATTTTTAATTCTGTTTCCCTATCGTAAACTAACGTTTTACCTATAGTATTAGCAACAGATTCTTTTGTCAGGTCATCCTTAGTAGGTCCTAAACCACCAGTAAGTATAATTATATCAGACCTATCCATTGATCCTTTAACCACATCAGAAAGTCTACGATCATTATCACCGACTACCGAATGATAGTATATATTTATACCTAAGTACGATAACTGTTCTGATAAATACTTGGCATTGGAGTTTACAATTTGCCCAAGCAACAATTCTGAGCCTACAGCGATAATTTCTCCATTCACCTATATCATCCTTCCAAAAAACTACATGGATTTCACTAATACGTGCTTATTTTTTATAAAATAATCTACTCCTGATAAAATTGTTAAAATGACTGAAACATAAATCATGATTGTTGCAAATGGAAATGAAAATAATTCGAATATCGTATTATGTAACATCACTGCTGAAGCGGCAACAATTTGACTTACGGTTTTCCATTTCCCCCATATGCTTGCAGCAATCACATCACCATCAGCTGCCGAAACCAACCTTAATCCAGTTACAGCAAACTCACGGCTTAAAATAACTATTGCTGCCCATGCAGGAAACATATCTAACCCTACTAATGATATAAAGGCTGCTGAAATTAACAGCTTATCTGCTAATGGATCTAAAAACTTCCCCATGTTCGTAACTAAGTTATATTTTCGCGCGTAATAGCCATCTAACCAATCAGTTGAAGCGGCAAGTATAAAAATAATAGCTGCAACAAAATGGTGTATAGGGATAGATGCACCAAAGAGGAATAACTCACCCCATGAAAAAGGAATGAGAAGAAAAATCATGAAGATTGGTATAAGTAAAATTCTTGAGACTGTAATTTGATTAGGTACGTTCACCTTAATCCTCCTTAAGCGATACGTTCTATTGAATAATATATATAGGATAGCTTTATCAATTTTACCAAAATCACGTAAATAATGCGAATGAACAGATATTATTTTATCATTTTTATTAAATAAGTTATATACAATCTTTCTTCACAACTAAATCAAAGCTAAATTCATCTGATTAAATCAACAAAATAAAGAGGGAATCCATAAAGCCACGATATTGTGACTCTTAAGACACCCTCTTTCTACTTATTCTTCACTTAAACCTTCAAACTCAATATATATACGCTGACTAATACTATCAATCGGATACTCTAATAATTCATCATTTATATAAATCTCAAGTGTAATCGTTCTTCCTAAGTGAAAATTGATATTACTTTCGTCACTAAAATCAAAGCTTTCAATATCACCGTCTCCAAATGTTTGTGAGATTATCGCACTATTATTCGAGTCATTTATTTGAATCCAACTATCTCCTGAAAACTCTAATCGTACGTCAAATTCTTCCGTATTTGAAAGAATAAAGTATGAGTTAGTCCCTTCTGTACGATCTAGTTCCAAAACTTGTTCTGGTTCTGGTTCTGGTTCTGGTTCCGGCTCCGGCTCTGGCTCCGGTTCTACTTCTACCTCTGGTTCTGAGTCTTCTCCAGATTCCTCTAACCCTTCTTCTAATTCATCTGTAATATCAAATTCCGGGTTAGCTTGGACATCTTCTCTCGATGCACCAGTCTGCTGCTCATCAGTGTCACTGTTTTGATTAAGTATCCAAAATACACCCGCAATTGCCAATATAAATAAAACAGCGATAAGTGTAGGCATAAACGACATGACTTTAGATTTCTTTTTAACCATTTTAGGTTTCGATCTATTCACCCGAGCTGGCAAATCAGTCTTCTCTCGCTTTGGCTGCGGTAATTCATCCCGATGCTCTTCAAAAAGCATCTCAGATGGAATGCCAACTGCATCTGCATAGCTTTTAACAAAAGCTCGTGCATAAAAATCACCTGGTAAGCGAGAAAAATCTCCTTCTTCAATAGCAGATAAATATCGCTTTTGTATTTTGGTTATTGATTGTAATTCCTCTAAAGAATATCCTTTTTCTTCTCTTGCGGCTTTTAACCGTACTCCTAATTCTGACAAAACACCCACCTACCAACTTTAGCTAATATCAAAGGAAGAAAAACCTGAATCTACGGTATCGTACGTGATTTTCTCACCTTCATCTATTCTTAGCTCAATAATATAATCAAAATCTTCTAAAGTATACTCCGTTTCACGAACAAAAATATCTGGATGTTCCACGACTTTTGTAGCTGATAAGCGCATAATTTCACTAATTAACAGCTGATGTCGCTCTGAAGCTCTCATAGTAGAAACGATGCCATCTATAATATAAATGTGGTCTTTTGATAATTCATCTTCAGCAAGTTGACTGCGAATCGTTTGTCTTAATAATGTCGAAGACAAAAATGACCACCTCTTACTCGCACACACACTTGCAGCAACTACTGATTCCGTTTTTCCTACTCTAGGCATTCCTCTAATGCCGATTAGACGATGACCATCTTGTTTGAAAAGCTCCGCCATAAAGTCTACGAGTAAGCCAAGCTCATCACGAATAAAACGGAACGTTTTTTTCTCATCCTCATCTCTTTCAATATAACGCCCGTGTCGTACAGCTAGTCGATCCCTTAATTTTGGCTCTCTAATTTTACGGAGAGAAATAAAATCCATCGTTTCCAGAATATATTTTAAACGTAAAATTGCTTCATCATTCTTACTTTTTATCAGCATCCCCCTTCTTTGATGCTCTACACCGTTAATGGTGATGATATTAATGCTTAATAATCCTAATAAAGAAGCAATTTCCCCTAATAAACCTGGGCGATTCTTATTTATTTGATATTCGAGATACCATTCTTTTTCCTCCATCCTTCAACCCCATTCTATTACATTATTGTGAATTAGATCTCAGTATCATTATAGTATTAATCATAATAGATTTTTTTTCTTATTTAAAGGGGTTTATGCATTCTACTTAAAATTATTTTCTTATAAAATACTTAAATAAAATAGAATAAAAAAGTATGTAGAAAAAGTGCCGCCATTGCGACACTTTTTTTGAATTTATCGTTGTTGAACAAGCTTCACCATCATATTTGCAATTGCATGCTGCTCTTCTTCACTTGCAACGTTCCAAAGGTCAGCAAGGACACGTTCTTGATCATTTTTAGGGTCAACTTGCTCTGATAAGTATTCACCAACTTGATAAGCTACATCTGAAATTACACGTTGATCCATACCTTCACTTTTTGCCTGGTCTAATCGATCACCTAAAAAGTCTTTCCACTGTTCCCAATTATCTAATACAGACATTGATGAATTCCTCCTTGTGTTAAAATTCAATCATAGTTTCTTCACCTTGAAGGAAATTTATTCGTGAATATATCTTGACTTTTAACAATACCAAGCTCCATTTACAGAAATAATTTGTCCATTGATATAGTTACTCTCATTTGATGCTAAAAAAGCAACTGTTGCGGCAACCTCTGCTGGTGTCCCTAACCGATCTGCCGGTATATCTGTAATTAACTCAGAGATATCACTCTGTGAATAATGACCAAGCATCGAAGTGTCAATAGCACCTGGCGCAACGCCATTAACTTGTATGTTGCTTGGCGCAACTTCTTTTGCTAACGCCTTTACAAATGCATTTAACGCCCCTTTTATTGTTGAATATAACACTTCACATGCAGCACCGGTAATCCCCCATATTGAGGAAATAACGATTACTTTCCCCTGCTTTTTTTGTATTAGCGGAGGTAGTAACTGTTGAGTAATTAAGAAAGGTGTTGCAACGCCAATATTTAATTCCCTTTGAAGCTTTTGTTCTGAAACATCTGTAAAAAGATCAATTGTGGAAGACCCACTATTGAGGACAACTACATCTGCTATTATATTCAAATCTTCTAATGATTTTACTGTTTCATTACTATTTGAAAAGTCTGCTTTAAATAATGAAACCTCTGTGTTCCATGATGATATAAGCTCTTCTTTTAGCTGTAGTACTTCTTTTTCATTTGTATGATAGTGAAGCACAAGGGAATAGTTCTCCTCTGCTAACCTTCGAGCAATAGCTTTTCCTATCCCTCCACTAGCCCCAGTGATAAATGCTACCGGTTTCTCCACAGTAAACTATTCCCCTTTTGGTGTGATAAAGCACTTACTCATTTGTGAATCAACATTAAAATGGTCTTTAAAAGCAACTTGTAAATCTTCCTTCTTAATTGATTCTAGTACAGGTATAACATCAAAAAGATCCATATCATTAAATCGATAGCGTGTAAATTGATTAGCTATATATTCTGGGGAATTGAGCGATCGTAAAAAATAGCCAATCTTCTTTTTTCTCGTTCCCTCTAATAACCCTTCATCTAGCGTTTGCTTATCAAACGCTTGCACTATCTCTTTTATTCTCTCTGAAAGCTTATCAGGATTATCTGAATCTCCACCAACTACAGAAAATCCAAAACCATACTCTCCTGAGTAATCAAAAGAAAAGGTGTCATCAATTAAACCTTCGTCATATAGTTTCTGATAATTTTCACCACTTTGACCGAACATCATTTCTAAAAGAAGCTGGAGTGATAATTCATGCTTTAATAGCTCTCTTCCTTGCTTTAAAGGGCTTCGGTCCTTAAAGCCTACTAAGCATTTTCCTGTATTGACATTCATAGGGATTTTTACTTCTTTTTTAAATACTTCCTCTCCCTCCGCTTCAAAAAAGCGTTGAATTTGCTCTGGCTCCGCAAATTTCTTTTTATCCTGATTACTTTTAATAAACTCAAGTGTCTCTTCAGGATCAATATTCCCCACTACAAAAAACACCATATTGCTCGGATGATAAAATGTTTCATAACATTTATAAAGCATTTCCTTAGTAATTTCGTATATAGAATTTACAGTTCCAGCAATATCAATCCTTACGGGGTGGTTTCCATACATACTTGAAATGAGACCAAAATAATTCCGCCAATCAGGATTATCGTCGTACATTTTAATTTCTTGTTCAATAATACCTTTTTCTTTTTCCACAGAATCATCAGTGAAGTAAGGTTTCTGAACAAAATCCAGTAAAGTTTCTAAATTTTCCTGTATATTCATTGTGCTTGAGAATAAATAAGCCGTTCTTGTAAAGCTAGTAAAAGCATTTGCTGATGCACCTTGTTTACTGAAAAGTTGAAAGACATCTCCTTCTTCATCCTCAAACATCTTATGCTCTAAAAAATGTGCAATACCATCTGGCACTTTAAATGCTTCTTTTTCTCCGAGAGGAATAAAATGATTATCTATTGAACCATATTTCGTGGTAAATGTTGCATATGTTTTATTAAATCCTGCTTTAGGCAAAATGTAGACTTGTAGTCCATTAGGTAGCTCTTCAAAATATAGTGTTTCTTGAAGCTGATCAAAGTTCATTTTACTCATTTACTGCTTCCTCCTTCCCCTTTAAAAAATAAACAGTATCTAGTTTAATTTTTTTTGCTACTTTCACGATATCCTCTTTCGTTACATTATCAATTCTATTTATCCACTCATCAAATGTACGTTTTGTTTCTGAAAGTTCATTGTGGTATTCTAGCTCAATATAGCCTCTAGGTACATCCATCGTTTCGAGAAGTTGATTTTTCAAAACTGCTTTTGTTTGTTTTAAATCTTCATCTGAAAAGTTACCTGCTTGCATTTCTTCCATTTGTTTAAATATAATTTTCGTTGTATCCTCGAACTTATTACTTTCTATCCCAGCAAGAACAATTAAAAGTCCTTTGTGACTTTCTACCCTTGAAGCTGCGTAATAAGCAAGACTAGCCTTCTCTCTTACATTTATAAATAACTTAGAATGTGAAAACCCTCCAAAGACACCGTTAAACAATTGCAAAGCAAAATACTCGTCGTCTCCGTATGTGACATTGGTGCGGTAGCCGATATGAAGCTTTCCTTGTTGCACATCCTGCTCTTCAATTACCTCTCTTGACTCTCTAGTATTATTTCCTGATGCACTATTAAATGTCACTTTTCGCTCTGGTAAATGGTGTAGCTCACTAAAATGTTTTTCAGTAATTTGTTTCATACTCTCCAATTCAACGTCACCAACAACATATAAGTCTAGTGCATTTGTTTTAAGAACTTCTTCATAGTACTGATATAATGAATGTTCATTAATCCCATCAACATCTTCTGAGTCCCCTAGAACAAATAAGCCAAACGGTTCATCTTTGCACATTTCTTCTGTTAGTCGTTTGTTAGCATAACGCATTTTATCATCATAAACTGAAGAGAGCTTTTGCTTTAACGTTCTCTTTTCTCCGTCTACAATAGCTTTATCGAACGACCCATTCGATGCTTTAGGTGAGAGTATCACAGATGAAAAAAGGTCTAAAGCTCTCTCAAACAATGGGCGTGAATCCGATAAGAATTTTTCATTAGCAACTTCCATCCGAAAACTCATAAGATGATATTCGCCTTTTTTAGCTACATCAACATTTAATGTTGCACCGTATAGGTCATCTAACTGTTTTCGAATGGCTTGTCTTGATGGATAGCTTTCCGTTCCACTTTGTAAAACGAACGGTAATAATGCTCTTTTTGTCACAGTCTTCTTTTCCAGTGGTGACCTCATATGTAATACCAATGTATTCGTTTTATACGTTGTTGAAGGTAAAACATGTACATTTAATGGCCCGACCGAAAATGTTTGTAGTTCGTTTTCTTTCAATGGTATCCCTCCTCGATATCCTACACTTTATCATACCTATTGTTACAGTACATTATGTTTCTATATACTTCAATTTTATATAAATCATATATGAAAAAGCAAAAGAATTGGTAAAAAAGGTATATTATTACACGAGGGAACTCAATATGGTTGATTTTTACATCTTCATTATAAAAGGCTTACTTCGCATAGATTGGTTGTTTTAAGAATATTTATTTGCTTGGCTCCATTACAGGTGAACGCTTTCCGCGGGCAAGGCTTCAGCTAATCGAGGAAACCCGCCCCGATGGATCTTCAGCTCTCAACCTGTCTCTTCCTCTACATGCAATGCTCTGGAGTTGTATGTAGAGGAAGAGACAACTCGAAGCTTAATCGTGATGTAACGCTCGTCGCTGGAGTCGCCACCTTTCGTTTCACCAAGACTAAAAAAACAACAAAGATTACGAAAACAGCTTTATAAAAAAACCCCTGACTTTATCATCAGGGGGAAAATATAGTTCACTATTGGTTCGAAACTTCTTGATCCTCTTGCTTCGCTATAAGTACTTCGCGTGGTTTACTTCCCTCATAGGGTCCAACGATACCTCTTACTTCCATTTCATCAATTAATCTAGCAGCCCTCGTATAACCTATTCGAAAACGCCGCTGAAGCATGGAGACGGAAGCTGTTTGCATGTCAACTACTAACTGGACTGCATCATCATATAACTCATCATCGACATCATGAGAAGCTACACTTTCTCCTTCTTGTGGCATCATTTCTTCTGCGTATTGCGCCTTCTGTTGTTCAATACAATGAAATACAACCCGCTCCACTTCATCATCAGAGAGGAAGGCGCCTTGAATTCGAGTCGCCTTATTAGCACCTACAGGTAAAAAGAGCATATCCCCTTTTCCTAATAATTTCTCTGCTCCGTTTCCATCTAATATCGTTCTGGAATCAGTTGAACTAGAAACACCAAAAGCAATTCTAGACGGGATGTTTGCTTTAATAACACCTGTAATAACATCGACGGAAGGACGTTGTGTCGCAATGATTAAATGGATACCCGCTGCCCGTGCCATTTGTGCTAGCCTAGTGATAGAATCTTCCACATCAGAAGAAGCTACCATCATTAAATCAGCAAGCTCGTCCACAATAACGACAATATAAGGTAAAGGTTGATGTTGGTCTCCTTCTTCCTTACTGTCATTTTCACGTTTAATATGCATGTTATACCCTTCAATATTACGTGTACCCGAATATGCAAACAATTCATACCGGCGTTCCATTTCATTGACAACTTTTTTTAACGCCTGAGACGCCTTTTTAGGATCAGTAACTACTGGCGATAGTAAGTGCGGTACTCCGTTATATATATTTAACTCAACCATTTTAGGGTCAATCATCATGAGCTTTACTTCATGAGGTTTACATCGCATTAAAATACTAATGATAATACCGTTTATACAAACACTTTTCCCGCTTCCAGTAGCTCCGGCTACAAGTAAGTGAGGCATTTTATTTAATTCAGCTATTACTGCGTCTCCAGAAATATCTCTACCAAGTCCTATCGCTAGTTTGCTATCTTTCTCTTTCATTACTTGAGATTCAAGAACCTCCTTCAATGTAACGAGTGCTACCTCTTGGTTTGGTACCTCTATGCCAATGGCAGACTTCCCTGGAATAGGTGCCTCCATTCGTATGTCCTTAGCTGCTAGTGCTAATGCCAAATCATCGGTTAAGTTAACGATTTTACTTACTTTTACACCTACACTTGGATAGACTTCGTACTTTGTTACAGATGGACCTAAATGTACTTTTGTTACTTTTGCACTTACGCCAAAACTTTCTAGTGTACGTTCAAGCTTTCGTGCATTTTTTGAAAGCATTGAATGCTCTCTTGATTGGTTAGCTTTCACTGGACTAGCAAGTAAATCTAGAGCAGGTAGCTCATAAAATTCATTTTCCTTCGCACTCACGACTAATGATGTTGTTTCTGGTTTTTCAATATCTACTTCAACTTCCTCTTGCTGTTGTGGTTTCTCCTTTTCTTCTGACACATTATCTTTTAGCGCTATTGATTCTACGTCAATAACTTCTGCGCCACCTTGGTCATTATTATCGTATGCTTTTGCGGAAAAGTGATAAATAATCGGTTCTTCTTCTCCTCCGTCAATAGATTCATCTTGCTTTTTCTTAAGTACTGCTGTTTGTTCATCTTCACGCTTTTGATTCCACTTATTTTTCCATTCAACAATTGTAGTTTTTACATCAATCGCCTGCGTCTTAAACCAATTCGAACATTTTTGCAAAAATGAAGCCGAGCTTCCTCCACTTTTTCTTAATACATCAATAAATGATTTCCCAGTAATAATAACGATCGATGTAATCAATAGTCCAATAGCAAACACCATCGAACCAGCAGAGGAAAAAAGAAAATGTGTGACGGCATATCCTAAAGCACCGATCATACCACCGCCTAAATCATCGATTACTGGCTCTCCTTGTAATTGCATACGGTATAAGTAAAATGTATTTCTAATGACAGAGTGATCTAAAAATTCAGCCTGTGCAGACAATCTATCAAATAATAGTTTATGACTTAATAAAGAGAGTGAAAATACAAATAAATATGTACCGATTAACTTCCTGGACCAAAAGTAAGGAAGCTGGCGTTTTATCATTAAATATAACGAGAAAACACTCAAAAATATAGTTAAAACTACATGGTAGCTTCCAAGGAAGAAGTGAAAAACTTGCATTAACCCTTCTCCGACAACTCCTAATCTAGCAAATGTTATTAACGAAACTATAAATAAAAATAATCCAGTTAACTCAAAAGTCAGCTGCTTTTTCCATTTCCCTGGACTTTTTTTTCTTTTTCTGGCCATTAAAAAAACCACCTCTATATTTATATGGAACAAAAGGTTGTACCATAAGCAGTTACTTATAGGTACAACCTCAAAGCGTTGAGCTTATCGGCCACACTCTAGATAAACGTCATATCCGTATATACTAGTATAGCCCTATTTTTCGTATTTTCTTCATGGACTTTTCCAAAGATAACGAACGCTTGTTTTCATTATTATAGCATAATATTGCTTCCATTTTCCATATGAGGATCATTTTTATGATAATTATTTACTTACAGAAAAAACTTGACCAGGTGCGTATTGAGGATTCAAATATAAATTGGGATCTGATGAAAGTAATCGCACAATACGATAACTCCCTAAACCTCCTTGCCCTTCTTCTACTTTCTCTAATTGCAACTGTCCCCCTGGTATATCGACGTAGGTTTGGTTCGTATAATCTGCCTCATTGATAGGGAAAATCATTTCTTGTGATTGGTAAGTATATAAGATCATTGAATCACATCCTCATTTGAACTTCCCTTTGACTGCTCAATAAGTTCATTTAATTTTTTTATTGCTTGTCCAATTCCTCCTACCTCATTTATTAAACCGTAAGAAACAGCATCCTTTCCGATAACATTCGTACCGATGTCCCGAGTAAGGTTTCCTTTAGAGAGCATTAATTCTTTAAAGTTTTCTTCAGAAATTGATGAATGTCTCGTAACAAAGTTAATTACACGATCTTGCATTTTATCTAAATATTCAAAAGTTTGTGGTACGCCTATGACAAGACCTGTAAGACGAACAGGGTGTATTGTCATGGTAGCAGTTTCTGCAATAAAAGAATAGTTTGCTGCGACTGCTATTGGCACACCTATCGAATGTCCACCACCAAGAACTAATGTAACAGTAGGTTTAGATAAGGAAGATATCATTTCAGACAGTGCAAGACCTGCCTCTACATCACCACCAACTGTATTCAAAATAATTAATAAACCCTCAATTTTAGGATTTTGCTCAGCGGCAACTAGTTGCGGAATAATATGTTCATATTTAGTCGTTTTGTTCTGCGGTGGTAACTGCATATGACCTTCTATTTGGCCAATAATTGTTAGCATATGAATATTTGATTGCTCCATCTGTGGCACATTGGTTTGCCCTAATTGCTGAATTTTATCTAATATTCCTGTTTCCTTTTGCTCTTTTCCTTCTTGGTTAGGATTTGATGCTTGTGGATTGTTAGCAGTTTCATCCATGGCCGATCCACTCCTTTCTTTTTATAGTATGCAGTGGAAAAATGAATTTAATGCAAGGGATGAATGATTACATTTCTTAATATAGAAGCGTGTGGCTCCTACTGTTTTAAAAATTTACCGCAAAAAAACTGACTCTCAACAGGGAAGAGTCAGTTTTCTATGTGTTTATTTATTTTCAAGCAAAGAAGAAATTAAACTACGTTCTTCAGATGTCAGTGGAACTAAAGGTAATCTTACGCCCCCAACGTCAAGTCCAATTAATTGTAATGCAGTTTTTACAGGCGTAGGACTTGGTGCCATAAATAATCCTTTTATGAGTGAAAAGTATTTTTGGTGCATTTCTGCAGCTTCTTTGACATTACCAGATTCATATAATGAAAATATATCTTGAATTTCGTTTCCAATAATGTGACTTGCAACTGATACTACACCAGCTCCTCCAATGGATAAGATTGGTAAAATAAGAGAATCATCGCCAGAATACAAATGAAAGTCCTCATCCGTATTGGCAATAATCCATGTCATTTGGTCTAGATTACCACTTGCTTCCTTCACAGCAACTATATTATCTATTTTAGAAAGTGCAATTACTGTTTCAGCCTCTATGTTTACCATTGTTCTTCCTGGAACATTATAAATCATAATTGGCAATGTCGTTTTCTCAGCAATAGCTTTAAAATGTTCATAAAGCCCCATTTGTGAAGGCTTATTATAATAAGGTGCCACTAACATTACACCATCTACACCAATTTCTTCAGCTTTACGTGTTAACTCCACAGAAGAATATGTGTTATTGGAGCCAGTTCCTGCAATTACACGAATTCTTCCATCAACAACCTTCATTACGTGTCGAAATAGAGCAACCTTTTCCTCCGTTGTTAACGTAGGTGATTCTCCAGTAGTTCCTGCAACTACAACCCCATCAGAACCATTATTTATTAAATACTCGATTAATTTCGTGACTTTTGGGAAATCAACATTCCCTTTTGAATCGAATGGTGTAACCATCGCGGTAACAACACGGCCGAAATCCATAAATACCCTCTCCTTTAATCATCTTTCTCTAGTAAGAACATTTCATGGAGAGCATTGACTGCGTTAATCATATCCTCTCCTCTTACTAATACCCAAATCGTTGTATGAGAATCAGCAGATTGGAGAATTGGAATGTTTTTACTCGTTAACGCTTCAACGATACGCGATGTCACTCCTGGGACTCCTGTCATCCCCGCACCAACAGCTGATACTTTCGCACAGCCCTTTAAAAATTGAGGCTGTAAATCCATCGATTGTAATAGCTCAACAGCACGATCCGAAAGGTCATCACTCACAGTATAGACAACACCCATTGGGTGTATATTTATAAAGTCAACTGAAATCCCTTCATTTGCCATCGCTTTAAAAACTTTGGTTTGTAAATCATAGTCGCCGTCTTCAGCAAAAACTTTTATTTGTGTCACATTGTTGACATGGGCTATTCCGGTAATTGGACGTTCCTCTACATCTCGGCCTACGTTTTGAGAAGTACTGGATGTTATCAATGTTCCTTCTTCCTTTGAGGCAGTTGAGCGTATTCTAATAGGAACCTTTGCTTGCATTGCTACTTCAACTGCTCTAGGATGAATGACTTTTGCACCTTGATAAGCCAAGTTACAAATTTCATTGTATGTGACAACTGATAAGGGCTTTGCTTGATTTACAATTCTAGGATCAGCAGTCATGACACCTTCCACATCTGTGAAAATATCAACTACCTCAGCTTGTAATGCCGCTCCAAGTGCAGTAGCTGATGTATCACTACCACCTCTTCCTAGTGTGGCAGTTGTTCCTTTGGGCGTCTGTCCTTGGAAGCCAGTAACAACGATTACGTCAAAATCCTCCAATGCGTTATTTAAAGCGTCTACTTTCATTTCTACAATCTTTGCATTCGTGTAGTCTTCATTCGTTCTAAAACCAGCTTCGGCTCCTGTCATCGCAAGGGCTTTAATGCCCTTGCTATTTAACAAATTAGAAAAAACAACAGCAGAAATCGTTTCTCCACATGAGGCTAATAAATCTAGCTCACGCTTTGAGACATTGCCTTTATTTCCCTCAACTAGATTTAATAACGTGTCTGTTGCATAGGGATCTCCTTTTCTACCCATAGCGGATACGACAACGACAACTTTATAGCCATCACGTAACGCATCCTCTACATGTTCAGATGCTAATAAACGCGTCTCCGCGGATTTTACTGAAGTTCCTCCAAACTTTTGGACTATAATCTTCATTATTTTATCTATCCACCTTTTTGTTAATAGAAAAGTACTTTCTATTACTTCACCACTTATGTGAGGTAACGAAGGTTCAAGACTTTATAAAACGCATTGCAACTTGATTAAAGAGTACTGATGAAACACTTCCAAATTCATTTACTTTTTTAATAGACCTAGTTTGTCTAAAGAAAAGGCTATTTGAACTGAGTTAAGTGCAGCTCCCTTTAATAAGTTATCAGAAACAACCCATAAATGGAATCCATTATCACGATCTAGATCCTTTCTCACTCTTCCAACGAATACATCATCTTTACCAGCTGCTGTCGTCGCCATAGGATATACTTGGTTAGTCGGATCATCTTGTAGCGTAATACCTTGGGCACCTTCTAGTGCACCATGAATGTCCTTAACGGAAACATTATTTTGCTCTACTTCAATATAAACAGATTCGGAATGTACCGTTTCCACAGGTAATCGCACACATGTAGCAGCAACCTCTAATGTGTTATCGGACATAATTTTCTTTGTTTCGTTTATCATTTTCATTTCTTCAAAAGTAAATCCATTTTCCTGGAATAAATCAATTTGTGGAATTGCATTAAATGCAATTTGATAATGTTTTTTATCCCCACCAACCGGTAATATTTCTGTCTTCACTTCTTCATTGTTCATCACTTGCTTTGTTTGTTCATACATTTCATCAATAGCCTCTGCTCCTGCACCAGAAACCGCTTGATAAGTAGAAACGACTATTTTGTTTAATCCATATGCCTTTCTAATTGGCTCTAAAGCCGCTACCATTTGAATTGTTGAACAATTTGGGTTAGCAATGATTCCTTCATGTTTTTTTATATCATCTTCATTGACCTCAGGTACTACAAGCGGTACGTCTGGATCCATTCGGAAAGCACTCGTATTATCCACAACAATGGCTCCGTGTTTTACTGCTTCTGGAGCAAGTGCTTTTGAAACAGAACCACCCGCACTAAATAAAGCAAGTTGAATCCCTTCAAAAGATTCTGGTGTTGCTTCTTGTACAGTTAATTCCTCTCCTTTAAATACTACCTTTTTCCCTGCAGATCTTTTAGAAGAGAGAGGGAGTAAAGAAGATACTGGAAAGTTTAATCTCTCTAATGTTTTTAGCATTTGTTGTCCTACTGCACCTGTAGCACCTACAACTGCAACTCGATAACCTGTTTCATTCATTACAAAATCCCCTTTCAGATATTAGTCATTCATAGGCTTTCCGTTTATTGACAAGGTTCTCTGCACAATAAATTTTAAAAAAACATAACGTAGTTAAGAATAAATTCTTAACTACGAGAAAGCGAACGAGAAGGTGAGATAGCACTTTATCTCACACCATATATCTATTTTAACAATTGTTAGAGTTTTTTTCACTAATCTTTATATCTTTCTATTAAAACTGGTTGAAATTGTTCATGATTTAAAGCAGATTCTATTGTTTGAGGGATTTTAGTCATATCGGCAACAAGTGAATTAGGCTTTTTATACGGATGATCCTGACCAAATGGCACAAAGAATATATTTTTTGTTGCCATTAGCCTCATCACATTCACACCATTTAAGCCAAGTGCATCATTCGTAGAAATAGCTACAACAACTGGTCCGTGAGTTCTCATTGTTGCTTTAGCAGCCATTAATACTGGTGAATCAGTAAGCGCATTTGCAAGTTTGCTTGTAGAGTTTCCCGTCATTGGTGCAATTACCATACAATCTAATGGGGTTTGTGGCCCAAATGGCTCTGCTTTTGGTATTGTATCTACAATTGGTTCTTTTGTTATTTCCTTAATTTTAGCTATCCAATCTTCACTTTTCCCAAATTTTGTATCCGTAGATTGTACAGTATAGCTTACAAAAGGCGTAACCTTAGCTCCCATCTCTACTAATTGCTTCATAATAGGCAATACTTCATCATACGTACAATGCGATCCTGTTAAACCAAAACCAATATGTTTACCTTTAAGTGACATTACTATTTTCCTCCTCTTTCAACATCCCATTGCTCTTGTAACAAATTACTCAATACACTAGCAATAATCTCCCCAGCTGTTTTTGGGGCAACAATCCCTGGTAACCCAGGTGCTAATAATGCTTTTATTCCCCTTTTCTCTGCGTAGCGAAAGTCTGTTCCACCTGGTTTAGAGGCTAAATCGACAACTAAAGCATGTAGGGGCATTCTTTGCAATACTTTTGGTGAGATAATTGGTGCCGGAATTGTATTAATAACAACGTCAGCACTTTCTGCGCGTGAAAATAAATCATTTACGGTACTACATTTCATCCCCATTTCAAATGCCCTTGCCTTTAAATTCGGTTCATTAGCAATCAATTCTACGTTAGCACCTAAATTTTGGAAGGTTCGTGCAACTGTCATCCCTACTCTTCCTAAACCAGTCACGATTACATTTGCATTGTGGATTGTAATTTCTGTATTTTGAATAACCATCATAACTGTACCTTCAGCAGTTGGTACCGAATTATAAATAGCTACATCATCACGTTCCATTAATTCCACTAACTTGCGACCGCTCTCATTCACCATTATCTTTAGTCGCTCGTTAGAAATACCAGTATACACAACTGTGTTATCTTTCGTTTCCTTTAACCAATCTTCTGTTAATACTGTTTTCTCTCCTGAAAATATTGATTCTATCTCTCCATTGTCATTCATTCCACTCACCGGTAAGATAATCGCATCTACAGTACTCGGATCGATGGTATCAAAGGTACGCTTATTTGCACCAACAAAACCATCGTCTAACTGATCAAATCCTACTAGTGACAATTGAGCATCATGTTCTGAGAGCTTTCTTATAATCTCTAATTGTCTAGCATCTCCTCCAATAACTGCAACGTGCATATCTGTTAACAATGTTTAAATCTCCCCTTCCCTAATTTTGTATTTTGATTGAATAAAGGGGAACTTGCTTGCGATGTGGAACTCACAACATATTATGTGAATGCCTCACTTCGTGTGAAGAAAAGACAAGCTATTTCAATGAATTTTCGTTTAGCATAGTCGGATTAGTTAGTCATCTTATCAGCAACTCTTGACTTTGTTTACAACAAAAAAATGCCCATTGCTGGACATTTAAACTTCAATAATAATCATGTCTTGACCGATTTTTTTTATTTGCTTCCAATATACCGTTACTTCTTTCTCCCGTTTTCCTAGTCCAAACCATTTTAATGTTGGAATAACGAATGCCTCAATTTGACCATTTTTTTCATCAATAATCAAATCAGTTTGCCCTAATACCCCAAGCCTTTCCCCTTTCTGATAATCGATTATTTCTTTGTTACTAATTTCGCTCAATCTCATGAAACTCCCTCCCCAACCTACTTTTTAATACTGTATGAGCAATAAAAAAAAACATGCCTTTTAAGACATGTTTTCATACAGAGTTATATTGTTATTGTATCGCTTTTGGTAAATCCCCTTTAGGGCTAATTACTGTTAAGGAATAGTCTTTCGAAAAAATTTGATCACTTGTTTCCTTGATCATGTCAAGAGTGACTTGATCTATAGAGTGAATGATATCATCAAGACTACGATGACGACCTAATAGCAACTCATTTTTACCATTACGACTCATTCTACTGTTTGTACTCTCAAGTCCTAGCATGAGACTTCCTTTTAATTGCTCTTTCCCGTTTTGAAGCTCTTTTTCTGTCATCCCCTCAGTCTTCACGATATTCACAGTATTCATTAATACTTCAAACAGTTCATCAAGCTGGTTTTGTCCTGTTCCTGCATAAACGGTAACCATTCCTGTATCATGAAAAGCAGAGTGATAAGAAAATACAGAATAAGCCAATCCCCTCTTCTCCCGAACCTCTTGGAAGAGCCTACTGCTCATACTTCCGCCAAGCGTATTATTTAAAAGAATTAAACTATATATTTGTTCATTGTTTAATGGAAATCCTTCGAACCCTATACATATATGAGCTTGCTCTGTGTCTTTCTTTCTTGCGATGCGATCAGAATTAAAAGTAGGCTTATTTAGAGTCTTATTAGATTTTCCTTTTTTCATTTTTGAGAATACTTCCTGAACATATTGAACAAAATCTTCTTCAACATTACCGCAAATAGATATTACTACATTGTCTGCATTGTAATATTGATCCATATATTCAATAAGAGATTCTGCTGAAAACTGAGATAAAGTTTCTTCTGTACCTAAAATCGGATAACCGAGAGGATGTTCACCAAAGCTTGCTTTACTTAATAAATCGTGAACGATATCATCTGGTGTATCTTCATACATTTTGATCTCTTCTAAAACGACGCCCTTTTCCTTGTTTAATTCATTTGTATCAAATATCGAATTAAAATACATATCTGCAAGTACATCTACGGCATGCTTGGCATGTGTATCAAGCACTTTAGAATAATAGCAAGTATATTCTTTTGAAGTAAATGCGTTTACGTGACCTCCTATAGAATCAAACGACTCAGCTATTTGTTGCGCTGTTCTTGATTTAGTTCCTTTAAAGAACATATGCTCCAAAAAGTGTGAAACACCATTTTGCTGCTTCGTTTCAAATCGAGAACCAGTACCGATCCATATACCAATAGCAACAGATCGTACTGTATTATTTGGTTCAAAGACAATACGTAAACCATTATCACTTGTAAATCGTTTAATCACGATGCCCCTCCTAAGTCTGACTATCTTCTGTTTAAGTGTATCCTAGTTTCACTTAGTGTATCACTTAAGGTGCCAATACTTAAATTTTTTTGCTTCATTCCCTCTATCATCATTTCCAATCCTTTTGCAGTCGATGAAGTCGGATGCATTAATATTAACGTACCTTCATCTGTTTTATCGACTACTCTTTGTGCCATACTTGTTGGTTCAGGTTTTTTCCAATCAATAGTATCGACAGTCCATAGTACTGTATACATATCCATTTTATGTGCGATATCTACTACCTCTTGCCTGTAACTACCACTAGGTGGTGCAAACCATTTCGGTTCTACATCTAACGTTTCTTTTATAATATTATTTGTTTTTTGTAGCTCTTCCAATATCCGGTTAGTAGACAAATTTTTCATATTTGGGTGTGAATAAGCGTGATTACCTATCTCATGCCCTTCTTCATGTATCATCTTTGCTAGCTTAGGGTTATTTTTCACCCAAGAACCATCTAAAAAAAACGTAGCTTTCACATCATGCTTTTTCATGATTTCAAGCATTTCTGGTATATACTCATTCCCCCATGCGACATTGACCATGAATGTTACCATAGGTTTTTCGGGGTGTCCACGATAAATAGGTGACGGTGGGAGATCCTTTAGCATCTTCTGTGGCGGGATTTGGTGAAAAACTAATTTGTCTTCTTGGAAATCTCCAAATTCTTTCATTTCTTCATAAGAATCTTGGATATTTACTGACAACCCATTCAAACCAGGTATTGCTTTCCACACTTTATCTACAACAGCATCTTGTGGATCTACTTCATAATCTGCTTGCCTTCTCAGAAGTTCCATATATAAAGGGTCTTCCTCTTTCATCACTGTTTGTGCTTGTTCGCTTAATTCATTTATGTAACCACTCGTTATTGGATTTTGAACACTTCCTAACGAAATTAATAAAATGCACAAAAATGTAGCTACTTGTAAAATAAGTTTCTTTATCATACACTGTCCCCCCTTATCTTTACAATTATGCATAGGGAGGACAAGGTAGAACTATAATCAATGTCTGAGTAAAACTACAAATAAAAAGACTGGGATTGACCCAGTCCCTCATAACAATTATGCTTTTTCGTCGGACAGAAGGACTTTTCTTGATAAATTAACTCGACCTTGGTTATCAATTTCTGTAACCTTAACGAGTATTTCATCACCTAAAGAAACAACATCCTCAACCTTATTTACTCTTTCTTTTGCAAGTTGAGAAATATGAACTAATCCGTCTTTGCCTTTGAATAACTCTACAAAGCAGCCAAATTTTTCGATTCTTTTGACTTTTCCTAAATAAGTTTCTCCAACTTGTACTTCACGTACGATATCCTCGATAATTTGTTTTGCTTTTAAATTCATTTCGTGATTTGCAGATGCGATATACACTTTACCATCTTGCTCAATGTCAATTTTAACTCCCGTATCTTCAATGATTTGATTGATCATTTTTCCGCTTGGTCCGATCACGTCACGGATTTTATCCGGATTTATTGACATCGTTAAAATTTTCGGTGCATATTCATTTAACTCTTCACGCGGTGTAGAAATTGCTGATTCCATACTTTCTAGTATTTTTATTCGACCTTCTCTTGCTTGAGAAAGCGCTTGTTCAAGCACAGCTCTATCTATACCTGATATTTTTATATCCATTTGTATTGCCGTGACACCTTTTTTCGTACCTGCTACTTTGAAATCCATGTCACCTAATGCATCTTCCATTCCTTGGATATCGGTTAAGACAGTGACATCTTCTTCATGCTTTACAAGCCCCATTGCAATACCAGCTACAGGTGCTTTAATTGGTACACCTGCTGCCATCATCGCAAGTGTACTTGCACAAATACTTGCTTGAGATGTTGAACCGTTAGATTCTAAAACTTCTGATACAAGTCTAATTGTATAAGGAAAATCTTCCTCTGATGGAATTACTTGCTCTAAAGCTCTTTCTCCTAATGCACCGTGCCCAATTTCGCGTCGACCTGGGCCACGAATTGGTCCTGTTTCACCGACACTAAAGGATGGAAAGTTATAATGGTGCATAAAACGCTTTGTTTCTTCTATACCTAAACCATCTAAAATTTGCACATCTCCTAATGCCCCTAATGTACAAACACTTAATGCTTGTGTTTGACCACGAGTAAATAACCCTGAACCGTGAGTTCGAGGTAAGATATCTATTTCAGAAGCAAGCGCCCTAATTTCATCTGGCTTTCGACCATCTGGACGTATTTTTTCTTTCGTAATTAAAATACGTACTGTTTCTTTGAATAGCTTGTCCAATACTTCTTTTGCTTCAACAGAACGATCTTCCTCTTCTGTTACGTATTGGTCTAAAATACTGTCCATTACTGCCTTGACGGCATCTTCTCTAGCATGCTTTTCTTCAACTAATGCAGCCGTTTTAAGTTGATTGCCTACTTTATCTCGAATTTCGGCTTCTAGATCAGCATCGACTGTTTTAAGTTGTACTTCCATTTTTTCTTTTCCAACTTTAGATACGATATCTTCCTGGAATGCTATAATGCGTTTAATCTCATCATGTCCATACATTAACGCTTCTAAAATTGTTTCCTCAGGTACTTCCTCAGCTCCTGCCTCAACCATATTGATAGCATCTTTATTACCAGCAACGACAAGCTCGATATCACTAGTCTCAAGCTGTTGCGGTGTTGGGTTAATGATAAATTCACCATCAATGCGTCCAATCGTTACACCTGCAATTGGTCCAGAGAAAGGAATATCTGATACTGACAATGCAAGTGATGAACCGATCATTGCCGCCATTTCAGCAGGTGCATCTTGATCATTACTCATAACGATACTAATCACTTGGACATCATTACGGAAACCATCTGGGAACATAGGTCTAATAGGTCGATCAATAAGCCTACTAGTTAAAACAGCATGGTCACTCGGACGTCCTTCACGTTTAATAAAACCACCTGGAATTTTACCAGCTGCATATAAGCGTTCTTCATAATTTACTGTCAATGGGAAAAAAGGTAAATCCTTTGGTTCTTTTGAAGCGGTAGCAGTAGAAAGTACTGCTGTGTCTCCGTACCGTACTAAGACCGCACCGTTAGCTTGCTTTGCTAATTGCCCGACTTCGATAGTTAAGGTTCGGCCAGCCCATTCCATTGAAAATAATTGTTTTTCTTGATTCATTCTACGAGTACTCCTCTCGTCCTCTTAATCTTCGCCACTATTTTATATTGTTGGCTTATTTTTATGTACTAAACGTGTTGTTATTAGAAAATTTAAATTTCATCTAGAAACTCAGGAATTTCTATCCTTTTCCTAGTGATTATCATATCAAAAAAATCCGTAATTAGAAATACTCATTGACTTTATGAAATAATAAAATATTATTGATATAAAATATAAAAGACACCAAAAAAGCGGGATGACTCCCGCTTTTTTTTATCGACGTAGACCAAGTCTATCGATGAGTTGACGATAACGAGTAACATCTTTGTTACGTAAGTACGTAAGTAAGTTACGACGTTGACCGACCATTTTTAAAAGACCACGACGTGAATGATGATCTTTTTTGTGAGTACGTAAATGCTCGTTTAACGTATTAATTTGCTCAGTTAGGATAGCGATCTGAACTTCAGGAGATCCAGTATCATTCTCATGAGTTTTGAAATCCTGAATAATTTGATTTTTACGTTCTTGTGTTAATGCCATCCGTTCCACCTCCTTATATATAATCCCCATTCGCTGAGCAGACGTTGGTGAATCGTGCTGCCAAGCAATGGTTGTTGAACATAATTAATCTTACTAGTATTTGCGTAATTAATCAAGGATTATTGTAAAATAATGATGAGTTTTCTTTTTGAAAAGGCTCTGTTAAACTTTGTTGTTGATTTTCGCTCCAGATATTCGCTTTCCGCGGACAACGCCTCAGCCCCCTTCGGGGAAAAACACCCCTACGGTGTCTTCAGCAGTTGCTTTTCCCGCAGGAGTCTCATATCCTCCGCTACAATCAATAGGCTAAAAAACAACAGTATACTTTAACATAGCCTTTGAAAAAATTCATTCATATTGTTTACATCGTTTTCCAGCTGTGCTTTTAATTCACCAATGGAATTAAATTTTTTCTCATCTCTTAATTTTGAAAGCCATTGTATCGTCACGGTTTCTCCATAAATGTCATCATTAAAATTAGTAACATGCACCTCAATTGTCGGCTCTCCTTCTCTTAACTTATGAAAGGTAGGCTTATAGCCGACATTGCAAACAGCTTCCTTCCACTCATTATTAACCAAAAGTCTTACAATATATACACCGCTATTAGGGGTAAAGGATCTCTCTTCTAATAATACATTCGCCGTAGGAAAACCTATTGTTCTTCCTCTTTTTTCACCATGAATGACCGTTCCAGAAGTTTCATATGGTCGTCCTAAATAGTCATTAGCACGTTTTAGGTCACCGCATTGTAAAAAATGCCGGATGTTGGTTGAGCTTATTTTTTCACCATTTGCAGACACTTGTCCAACAGTAGTGTACGTCAGCTCATTTCGAGAATGGAACAGCAGTGTCTCCATCGTTCCTTTCCCTAGACGACCGTACGTGTAATCAAAACCAGCTACGACATGTTTTACATTAAGTGCTATTAAGTATTGATCAACAAATTGTTGTGGATTAAGCTCTGCAAATGTTTCATTAAATGTAACAATAAATAAATAATCTATCCCTAATTGCCGAATGAGGGCTTCCTTTTTTTTCATTAACGTCAAATAATATACTTTTTTCTCTTTTCTTAACACTTCTTTTGGATGTGGGAAAAAAGTCATTACTCCAGATCGTAATTGTCTCTTTTTTGCTTCATTTTTTGCTGTCAAAATGACTTCTTGATGTCCTTTATGAACCCCATCAAAAAAACCTAATGCTAAGCATAGTCTAGGCAGATTTTCCAATTGATGCGGATGTGTAATTTGTATCGTCTCCACTATTGCCACCTCAGTTATTATCACGAAGCTACTTTATGTTCATCAAACAGATTTTAGCATTTTTGCTGGCTTTAACATACCAGATCTCTTAGGATGTAATTCATAAAGTGCTAAACATTCTCCTTGTTGATTATACATAGCTATAAGAGGTTCGTCTACATTAATTAACGTATCTGGTAATAGTGCCCCATTCATCACCTTCTGTTCTAGTTCTTGCGGTAATGTTATTTTTGGATAATGACGTAATGCTAGTTCAATTGGCATAAGTACATCGTTTTGCTCGTTTTTTTCTTGTAGCGCTCGTAGTTTATGTAATTCAATACAATCTTCTTTTTTAAATTGTCCAGAAGCTGTACGTGTTAGAGAAGACATATGAGCTGGATAACCAAATTTTTCACCGATCATTACTGATAAAGTTCTAATGTATGTCCCTTTACTACATGTAACTCTAAATCGAAACTTCACATTCTTATCAATTGTTTTTTCAACGGGGGAAACAAGTTCTATATGATATATTGAAACTTTTCGAGACGGTCGATCGATTATTTTTCCCTCTCGAGCATATTCGTATAAACGTTTTCCTTTTACTTTTATTGCCGAATACATTGGCGGTGTTTGCGTAATTTCTCCAATTAAATGATTAAACAGTTCTCGGACATCCTCTTCCCTTATTTTTTCATCTACTTTTTTTTCAGCTACTACTTCTCCAGAAGCATCTTCTGTCGTAGTAGAAAAACCTAATGTTACTTCACCTTCATACGTCTTTTTATCAGCAGTTAAATATTCTACCAATTTAGTGGCACGACCTAAGCAAATGGGTAATACACCATCAACATCTGGATCCAGTGTACCAGTATGTCCCACTCGCTTAGTGTGATATATCTTTTTGACTTCCTTAACAGCATCAAAGGATGTCATACCGCGAGGCTTCCATAAAGGAAGTATTCCAATAGGCTCCTTCATCATGTGCTCCCTCCTTTTTCTATCTGTGAACTGTTATCATCGTCTCGTTTTATAAAAGAAAGAGAGTGTTAGAAAGGAATATGTACCATTCTAAACACCCTCACTTTTTATCATTTACTTATCTTCTTCATTTAGCTTACGGAGTAGTTCTTCAATTCGATTTCCACGTTCAATACTTTCATCAAATTTAAAAGATAAATCGGGTGTTTTACGAAGCTGAATCCGTTTGCCAATTTCAGAGCGTATAAAACCTTTTGCCTTTTCTAAAGCTGCTAACGTGTTTGAACGCTGATCATCATCTCCATATACAGTAATAAAAGCAGTTGCTTGCTGTAAATCACCAGTAACATCAACCGCAGTTACGGTAATAAACCCAACACGCGGATCCTTTATTTCCCGTTGGATAATCTCTGTTATCTCTTTTTTAATTTGTTCTCCTACCCGATTGGCACGAACATTACTCATAAGTATAACACCCCTATCGAATAATAAATCCTCAGTTTTTATAACCACTCCCAATTGATACTTGTGATTTCTGTATCTGGATGGTTATCAATAATGGACACAGCTCTACGAATTTCCGTTTCCGCTTGGGTTCGAGAATTCCCTACAGTCACAATGGACCATTCCGCTCTCTGCCAGACATCTTGATGTGATGATTCTACTATTGACACATTATATCGCTGTTTAGCTTTTGTAATGACACTTTTTAGCACAGATCTTTTATCTTTTAAGTTATGTGCATTCATGATCAACGCTTCAACAACGACTAGGCCAATGATCAACGCTTTATTTCCTCCATGACATAAGCTTCGATGATGTCTCCTTCTTTTACATCATTAAACTTCTCTAAAGTGATCCCGCACTCATAGTTTTGTGCAACTTCTTTTACATCATCCTTGAATCTTCGTAGTGCGTTAATTTCACCCTCAAAGATAACAACACCATCACGAATGAGCCTTACTGTAGAGTCGCGAGTAATTTTACCATCTGTTACGTAAGATCCGGCAATGGTACCAATTTTAGAGACTTTAAAGGTTTGGCGAACTTCCGCTTGACCAATTACCTTTTCTTCGTATTCTGGATCAAGCATCCCTTTCATCGCTGATTCAACTTCATCAATTGCATTATAAATGACGCGGTGAAGACGAATATCTACTTTTTCTTGTTCTGCAGTTCGTTTCGCATTTACATCAGGACGAACATTGAATCCGATAACGATAGCATTAGAAGCACTAGCTAATATAATATCCGATTCAGCTATAGCCCCAACACCAGCGTGAATAATATTTACTTTCACACCTTCGACTTCAATTTTTTCAAGAGATCCTTTCATCGCTTCTGCTGACCCTTGAACATCTGCTTTTACAATTACATTAATTTCTTTAATATCCCCTTGCTGGATTTGTTCAAATAAATCGTCTAAACTAACTTTTGACGTTTCACGTAGTTCGGATTCTCTTTGCTTTACAGCACGAGCTTCACCAACTTGACGGGATTTCTTCTCATCATCAAATGCAACAAATTGATCTCCAGCCTGAGGAACCGCATTTAAACCAGTAATTTCAACAGGTGTGGACGGACCAACAGCCTTTACTCGACGTCCTATATCATTCACCATGGCTCGAACTCGACCGAACGTATTTCCAACCACGACAGGATCTCCTACACGAAGTGTTCCTGCCTGAACGAGTAACGTTGCAACAGGTCCACGACCTTTATCTAATTCAGCCTCAACAACCGTCCCTTTAGCAAGCTTATTAGGGTTAGCTTTTAGTTCTTCTACTTCAGAGACAAGCAAAATCATTTCTAAAAGTTCATCAATGCCAGTACCGTTTAAAGCAGAGACATGAACAAAGATTGTTTCGCCTCCCCATGCTTCTGAAACTAATCCATGCTCTGTTAATTCTTGCATAACACGATCAGGGTTTGCTCCCTCTTTATCAATTTTGTTTACGGCAACGATAATCGGTACCTCAGCAGCTTTCGCATGATTAATCGCTTCGACTGTTTGTGGCATCACACCATCATCAGCTGCAACAACGAGAATAGTAATATCTGTTACTTGTGCACCTCTTGCTCTCATCGTTGTAAAAGCTGCGTGTCCTGGTGTATCAAGGAAAGTTATTTTTTTGCCATTTTCCTCTACTTGGTATGCACCAATATGTTGCGTAATACCTCCTGCTTCACCTGCAGTTACCTTTGTATGTCGAATGCTATCTAAAAGCGTTGTTTTACCATGGTCAACGTGACCCATGATAGTTACAACAGGTGGTCGTTCTTCTAGCTCATTTGGATCGTCATTTTCTTCAAAGTTTTCAAATTCTGTTTCATCAATGACAACTTCTTCTTCCACTTCTATTCCGAAATCTTCAGATAGAAGTTCAATCGCATCTTTATCAAGCTCTTGATTGATTGTTGCCATGACACCTAAAAACATTAATTTTTTTATTACCTCAGATGGCTCTTTATTTATTTTTTCTGCAAATTCTCCAACCGTTATTGGTGTTGTATAAGTAATTTTTGACGGGGTTTCTTTCACGGGAGTCTTCGCCTCCTGTTTCGTTGACTGAGATTTTTGTTTGTCTCCACGTCTATTTTTATTTTTATTCTTATCTTTATTTTTATTTTTATCATGATTTTCTTTCGATTGTTGTTTCTTGGTCGGTTTCTCCTGTTGTTGCTTATTTTTACCTTGTTGCGGAGCGTTATTTTGCTTTCCAGTCGAACCTTGAGTAGTTTTCGTATCTTTTGCTTTCTCTTCTGTTTTTACAGATTGTGAATATGTTTTATCCAACTTTTCAATAGTATCCCCTTGAATTACACTCATATGATTTGCGACTTCAATCCCCATATCTTTTAAATCTTTGATGACTTGCTTACTTGTAACATTTTTTTCTTTCGCATATTCATATATACGTATCTTCCTCATAAACTAACCTCCCACCTTCGTTACCTTCCATCATCCTGAATATTAAAATGGTATGTAAACAAAGTTATTCAATGATCGATCTCATTTTTCTAGCAAATCCAGCATCCTCAATTCCGATGACAACACGTTCCTCTTTTCCAATAGCGCGTCCAATAGATTCGCGGTTACCTTTTATCGCATACGGGATGTTATAGTACTTACATTTATCAGTTACTTTCTTTTTTGTATTTTGAGAAGCATCTTCTGACACAATTACAAAGAAAGACTTTTGCTTTTGTATAGATTTAATAACTAATTCTTCACCAGTTATTAGTTTCCTAGCGCGCGTGACTAAACCTAGAGTCTGAAGCCATTTCTCTTCATTCATGACTTGTTCCCCTTGTTCGCCTCTAAGAGTAGTTCCTCATATAATTGCTCAGGAATATCGACCTTTAAGTGTCTCGCTAATGTATTTTTCTTTTTTGCTTCTTCAATAACAGATTGATCCGAAGAAATATAAGCGCCTCTACCAGACTTTTTGGAAGTATGGTCAAGCAAAACTTCACCTTCTGGAGTACGAACAATACGAATGAGCTCCTTTTTAGGCTTCATATCATTCGTTATCACGCATTTACGCAAGGGGGATTTTTTCTTCCCTTTCATTTATAGCCCTCCTTACTCCTCATGTTCTACATGATCAATTTCTTCAACGTCTTCATCAGTCCAATCCTGTTCTGTATCAGTATTTGAGTTATATAGTCCTAACTCTTCTGCTTCTGATTGACTCTTAATATCTATTTTCCAGCCTGTTAATTTTGCTGCTAGACGAGCATTCTGCCCTTTTTTTCCTATTGCTAATGAAAGCTGGTAGTCAGGAACGATAACCTGTGTCATTTTCTCTTCTTCATTGACAGTTACTTGCACTACATTAGACGGACTTAATGCATTTGCAACATAAACTTTCGGATCTTCCGACCACCTAACAATGTCTATTTTTTCCCCTTTTAGTTCATTCACTATCGTTTGAACTCTTTGACCTTTAGGTCCAACACAAGAACCTACAGGATCAACTTCTGGGTCTTCAGCATGAACTGCAATTTTTGATCGATCTCCAGCTTCTCTCGATACAGACTTGATTTCTACTGTTCCATCATAAATTTCAGGAACTTCTAATTCAAATAAACGCTTTAAAAGCCCCGGGTGTGTTCGCGAAATCATAATTTGTGGACCTTTTGTTGTCTTCTCAACTTTTGTAATATACGCTTTGATTCTGTCATTATGTTTATATGTTTCATTTGGCATTTGTTCACTAACAGGCATAAGTGCCTCTACTTTGCCTAAGTCAACATAAATAAAACGGTGGTCTTGTCTTTGGACAATTCCTGTCATAATATCTTCTTCACGATCGATAAAATCAGAGTAAATAATTCCTCTTTCTGCTTCCCTTACTCGTTGCGTTACGACTTGTTTTGCTGTTTGGGCTGCAATACGCCCAAAGTCTCTAGGTGTCACTTCAATTTCGACGACATCGTCCACGTCGTATTGTGGGTGAATATTTTTAGCTGCTTCTAGCGATATTTCTAACCGAGAATCAAATACTTCCTCTACTACTTCTTTTCTAGCAAATACTCTAATACTTCCTGTATTTCGGTCAATATCAACTCGTACATTTTGGGCTGAATTAAAGTTTCTTTTGTAGCCAGTTATTAAAGCCTGTTCAATGGCCTCTAATATAATTTCCTTATCAATACCTTTGTCCTTTTCAATCGTTGTTAGTGCATCCATGAATTCACTGTTCATGAACTTCTCTTCCCCCTTTCAAGTTTAAAAAACAATAGCTAGTCTAGCTTTAGCAATTTTGTCATATGGCAATTCCACTGTTTTCACTCTTGTTTTCACTTTAGTCTCCATTGATAATATTCCATCATTAAAATGCATCAGTTTACCTTCAAAAACCTTTTCTCCATCTATCGGTGCATAAGTAGTTACATTAATGTACTTTCCAACTGCACGAACAATGTCCTGTTCTGTTTTTAAAGGACGCTCTGCACCAGGTGATGATACTTCTAAGTAGTACATTTGATCAATAGGGTCGTGTTTATCTAACGCTTCACTTAATTGTTCACTCACAGCTGTACAATCGTCAAGATCAACACCACCATCACGATCTATATAAACACGAAGGAACCAGTTCTTTCCTTCTTTTTTATATTCTATATCAACAAGTTCTAGTGACATCTGTTGTAATATTGGCTCCACTAAAACCTCTACTTCTTCACGAATTGACATCATACTTCCCTCCTTCTGAAAACAATAAAATGATATATGACTATTAGTTAATATGTACTATTTTAGATGGTGAACATTTGCCAAATTACTGCCAATATGGAATTGATTACAAAAGAAAGAGTGGGATAAACCCACTCTTGGCGACATCATTATTACTAGTATTTCCATAATACTATAACATAAACCATAAAACCTTGCAAATGAAGGTTTTATTAGCATTTTTTACATGCTTTAGTAAATTCATACGTAACTTATTAAAATAAAGAAAGTTGATTCGAATCAGGGATTCCTTCTAAACAACCATGATCATCTAAGTTCTCTAAAACGGTTTTTGTAATTTTACTTCTTTCTCTCAAATTTTCCTTAGAGAGGAATTCTCCATCCTCTCTCGCCTTTTCAATGTTAATTGCAGCATTTGTCCCTACACCATTTATTGCGTTAAATGGAGGAATAAGTGAATCACCATCAACTATAAATTCTGTTGCCTTTGACTTATATAAATCTACTTTTTTAAAGGACATTCCGCGTTCACACATTTCAAGGGCTAGCTCTAAAACAGTAACAACACTTTTTTCCTTTGGAGTAGCGTCGAGTCCTTTTGCATAAATTTCCTCTATCCTCTTTCGGATAGATGCAGAGCCCTTCACCATCGTATCAATTTCAAAATCGTCCGCACGAACTGTGAAGTATGCAGCATAAAACAAAATAGGATAATGAACTTTAAAGTAAGCAATTCTAACTGCCATAAGAACATAGGCAGCCGCGTGTGCTTTAGGGAACATATACTTAATTCTTAAGCATGAGCCAATATACCAATCCGGCACTCCGTGCTTTTTCATTTCTTCGATCCAATCTTCTTGTAATCCCTTCCCTTTACGTACAAACTCCATAATTTTAAATGCTAAAGAATGTTCGAGCCCCTTATATATTAAATAAACCATAATATCATCACGGCAACCGATCACATCTTTTAGTACGCACGTTCCATTCGCAATAAGGTCAGCTGCATTATTTAACCATACATCCGTTCCATGAGATAACCCCGATATTTGCACAAGCTCACTAAAAGAACTCGGCTTCGTTTCCTCTAACATTTGACGTACAAATCTTGTCCCAAATTCCGGAATGCCGTACGTACCTGTTTTACACATGATTTGCTCCTCTGTAACACCGAGGGACTCCGTACCACTAAATAATTTGTACACCTCAGGATCATCGACTGGAATGTCTTTTGGATCTATGCCACTTAAATCTTGGAGCATCCTAATTACTGTTGGATCATCGTGTCCGAGTATATCTAGCTTTAACAAATTGTCATGGATAGAGTGAAAATCGTAATGTGTTGTTCGCCATTCTGACTCAGCATCATCTGCTGGATATTGAATCGGAGTGAAGTCATAAATATCTAAGTAATCTGGGACAACAATAATCCCTCCTGGGTGCTGTCCTGTCGTACGCTTTACACCAGTACAACCTGAAACTAGGCGGTCAATTTCAGCACCTCGAAGTCTTAGTTGATTGTCATCCTCATATCCTTTAACAAATCCATAAGCCGTTTTTTCAGCAACCGTTCCTATCGTACCAGCTTTATACACATATTCTTCACCAAAGAGCTCTTTCGTATAATTATGTGCAGTAGCTTGGTATTCGCCTGAGAAGTTTAAGTCGATATCGGGTACTTTGTCTCCTTTAAATCCTAAAAATGTTTCAAACGGAATATCTTGGCCGTCTTTATTATATTGGGTTCCGCACTTTTCACATTCCTTATCAGGTAAATCAAATCCAGATCCAACAGAGCCATCGTCAAAAAATACTGAATGGTGACATTCTGGACAAACATAATGTGGTGGAAGTGGGTTTACTTCTGTAATTTCTGTCATCGTTGCTACAAAGCTAGACCCTACCGACCCACGAGAGCCTACTAAATATCCATCATCTAATGACTTCTTTACAAGTTTTTGAGAAATTAAATAAATAACTGAAAATCCATTACTAATAATACTATTTAATTCCTTTTCAAGGCGATCTTCTACTATCTTTGGTAATGTTTCTCCATAAATGCTTCGCGCTCGTCCGTAGCTAAGCTCGCGCATTTCATCATCAGCGCCTTCAATTTTAGGTGTATAAAGATCATCTGGAATTGGTTTAATATCGTCGATTTCATTTGCAACAGCAACTGTATTTGTTATTACAATTTCTTTCGCTTTTTCTTCTGGTAAAAAACTAAAACATGACAACATTTCATCAGTAGAGCGGAAATGTACCTTTGGCAGTGACGTTCTGTTTAATGGATTTGCTCCACCTTGTGAAGCAATCAATATTTTTCTATAAATAGCATCTTCTTCGTTTAAATAATGTGCATTTCCTGTTGCAACGACTTTTTTCCCAAGTTTATCTCCAAGATCTATAATTTTTTTTATGATATCCTTTAACGCAAGTTCATCACGTATAATTTCCTTTTCTACTAGATGATTGTAATTACTTGGTGGCTGCACTTCGAGATAATCATAGAATTCCGCTACTTTTTCTACCTCTTCGGGTGATTTTTGCATCATCGCATCAAACACTTCGCCGTTATCACACGCTGAGCCTATCATTAAACCGTCTCGATGCTCTGATAACACCGATTTTGGTATTCGTGGTACACGATAAAAATAATTAATATGAGACAGGGAAACGAGTTTATATAAATTTTTTAACCCCTCTTTTGTTTTTCCGAAGATGATACAGTGATTTGGACGTTGTTTTTTATAATCATCCTTAGAAGTTTGTTCATTTAATTGAAAATGCTTCATGATCCCTTGGCTAGTGGCATCCTTCACCATTTTCCACAATAAATGTCCTGTTGCTTCTGCATCATAAATTGCTCTATGGTGGGCTACTAATTCAATATTAAACTTTTTACATAAAGTATTTAACCGATAATTTTTAAAGGTTGGGTACAGTAATCTACCTAATTCTAAAGTATCAATAACAGGGTTGGTCGCATGTCCATAGCCTATTTTTTGAAAACCAGCGTTAATAAAACCCATATCGAAGCTTGCATTATGGGCTACTAAAGTAGCATCCCCAATCCATTCATGAAAGTCTTTTAATACATCATCAACTTCAGGCGCATTTTCTACCATGTCGTCTGTTATTCCCGTTAAGTCAATAATAAGTGGCGTTAACTTTTCATGAGGATTTGCAAATGACTCAAACCGGTCAACAATCTCGCCATTTTTCACTTTAACAGCAGCTAACTCTATAATCGTATTATATACAGCCGATAGACCAGTCGTTTCAACGTCAAAAACAATGTACGTTTCATCAAGTAAATCTCGGTCAACAGGATTATAGGCAATTGGCACTCCGTCATCAACGAGGTTTGCCTCCACACCATATAATATTTTTACTCCTGTTTTTTTCCCAGCGCTGTATGCCTCTGGGAAAGCTTGTAATACTGCATGGTCAGTAATTGCTATTGCAGGATGCCCCCATTTATTTGCCTGTTCTACATACTTGGATATTGATGTAACGGCATCCATTTGACTCATCGCTGAATGTACATGAAGTTCTACACGCTTTTCCCCGTCAGGTGCTTTATCGATCCGCTGTTTTGGTTTTATCTCCTGTAAGTCACGAGCCATCATCGTTAAGTCTCTAACGAATGTATCGTATTGAATACCTCCCCTAACTTTAAGCCACATGCCTTTTTTAATAGATTGAATAAGAGGTAGATCTTCCTTACCATTAGAAAATATTTTAACAAGGAGGGAGTCTGTATAATCAGTAATCTTAAAAGTCAGAAGTGTGCGACCACTTTTCAATTCCCTCGTTTCAGCAAAGAATACATAACCTTGGACAGCTACTCTTCGTTCTTCTTCTATAATACTTTTTATCGAAGTGATTTCATCTGGTTTGATAGCATGTCCTAAAGTTACTTCTTGTACACCTGACATTTCACTTGTCTGTTCCGCTTGTTTTTTCTTTTCCATCATGGCTTCAACCATTCTAGAATGATCTTCCTCGTTTTTCTTTTCTTCAAATTTTTCTATTTCTTCTTTTGATTCTTTTACAATAGTTTCCACTACTGGTTTACCAAAACCGACTTGCTCAAAGGCGTGTTGTAGAGGTTCTTGGACACGCCGTTGAATCATTTCCCCTTCCGTTTCATTTAGAACAGAAATGATGACTTTCTTTCCTTCTACAGATGGTATTTGATTTTGTAATCGACGAATTAAGCCATTAGTGTGAGACCTTAACTTCTCAACAAAAAACGGCCAATAATCTTTTATATAATTGGATAGATTGATATTTTCAGTATATGCTAACGTAATATCCACTTTCGCAATATGCTCTAAGCGCTTTTGAATGTGAGAGTAAAAAAGCTGAAATACTGGGAATGGTAATATAGAAGGTAAGGAAATATAAAAATGCCATTTTTTTTCATTCTTATAAACTTCTAGCTTTTCAATAGTACCTTCTCGGAAATGTGAATCGATCATTTCTTGCGGAATAGCAATTTGCTCTAATAACAATTGAAGGCGTTGTTTTCTTATTTCACGATCGTCATTCATTTACATCGGCCCCCTTATCATTCATACAAATGAGTTGTGGGTGTCTCAAAAGGAGGCTATAAGTAACCTTCTGAAACACCCACTTGTTCACGTTTATTTTAGTAATTCCTTCATTGTTCGTAATAGATCTTTTTTATGAACTTCCAACGTTTCTCCTGTTTTTCTCACTTTAAGCTCTACAACACCTTCGTTCGCTTTTTTCCCAACAGTTACTCTTACAGGAAAACCGTACAAATCAGCATCTTTAAATTTCACACCAGGACGCTCAGGTCTGTCGTCTATTAGAACCTCCAAGCGCTCTTCGGTTAATTCATTGTACAATTCCTCAGCTAACTGCTTTTGTTCCTCTTGCTTCATATTTATTGGAACGATGTGTACATCAAAAGGGGTTACAGAAGTCGGCCAGATAATTCCTGATTCGTCATGAAATTGTTCTATAATTGCGGCAAGGGTTCGTGTTACACCAATGCCGTAACAGCCCATAATCATCGGTTTATTTTTTCCGTTTTCATCAAGGTACATCGCTCCCATAGCTTCACTATACCTTGTTCCTAACTTAAATACATGACCTACCTCAATGCCTTCTTTAAATCGAATTGTTCCTTTTCCATCAGGTGATGGATCACCTTCTTGTATGTTTCGGAGATCCGCAAACTGACTTACTTTGAAATCGCGATCCATATTCACGTTTACGTAATGGGTATCTTCTTTATTCGCGCCACAAATACCATTTACTAATGCGCCAATGGCATGGTCTGCAACTACTTCTATTGTACCATCAATGTTAACTGGACCGATATACCCAGGTATGGTTTTTAAGAACTTTTTAGTTTCTTCTTCTGTTGCAAGCGAGACAAGTTGCGCATCGAATAAATTTTTCACTTTTATATCGTTAACCTCATGATCTCCTCTAACGAGTACGAGAACTGGTTTTTCATCTACGATAAAAAGTATCGACTTAATTAACTTTTGACGTTCAACCTGTAGAAATTCAGCTACTTCATCGATTGATTTCTTTTCTGGTGTGTTAACTAACTCTTTTTCCTTTAACAATTCATTAGTAGTTTCGTACTCAACGTTAACAGGTGCAATTTCAATGTTCGCTGCAAAACTAGAAGAATCAGAGTACGCGATAGTGTCCTCACCAATCTCGGATAACACCATAAATTCATGAGTATCCTTTCCTCCCATCGCTCCGGAATCAGCTACCACGGCCCGGAAGTCAAGGCCACATCTCGTAAATATGTTTGTATATGCTTCATACATTTTATTGTAGCTTTCATCTAACCCTTCTTGACTAGTATCAAAAGAGTAAGCATCTTTCATTAAGAATTCGCGTGAACGAAGCACCCCAAAACGAGGTCGGCGTTCGTCACGAAACTTTGTTTGGATTTGGTATAGTGTCATCGGAAGTTTTTTATACGTTTTTACGTCATCTCTAACAACGGTTGTAATAACTTCTTCGTGTGTTGGGCCTAAAGCAAACTCTCTTCCATGGCGATCGTGCAATCTCATTAATTCAGGTCCATAAGCTTCCCACCTGCCAGACTCCTTCCAAAGTTCAGACTGTTGAATAGCTGGCATGAGCATTTCCTGTGCACCTGCTCGGTTCATTTCTTCACGAACGATAGCTTCGACTTTTTTTAGTGCTTTTAACCCAAGTGGTAATAATGAATAAACACCGGAAGTACTTTGACGGATCAGCCCTGCTCTCAGCATAAGCTGGTGACTAGTAACTTCTGCATCACTAGGTACATCTCTTAATGTTGGCGCTAAAAACGTACTTTGTTTCATCTATGTCACCTCAACATTTTCATTCATAATAAACACGCAGCGTTTCATCACATTTATATAACCTTATCATCTATAGGAAAAATTTGTTAATATCATTCCAAGTTACAACTAACATAAGGAGCATGAGCAACGCAAAACCAATAAAATGAACTAGCCCTTCTTTTTGCGGGTCAATTGGTTTTCCTCTTAGAGCCTCAAGTCCTATAAATAATAGACGTCCTCCATCAAGTGCTGGTAAAGGTAGTAAATTAATTATCCCTAAGTTTACACTTAAGATAGCCGTCCATTGCATAAGCATAAGGAATCCCAATGTAGCTACCTCATCTGTATAACTGTATATACCAACTGGTCCTGCCAAGTGATCTAGTGAGAACTGACCTGTTATTAACATTCCTAGAGATTCAAAAATTAACTTCGTAAACTCATATGTTTGTGTAAATCCAAATGCTACAGCACCAATTAAGGATTTTTCCGTTTGTTGATATATTCCAACTACCCCTTGTACTTGTTCGTCTGGGCCTACTCTTTCATCTGGAGTTATCGTAACTTCAAATTGATTCGTTCCTCTCTGTACAAGAAAATCTAAAGGCTCATTAGGATTAGATTGGATTATAGCCGTCATTTCTTGCCATGTCTCGACTTGTTGTCCATCAATCGCTAATACTTCATCACCTTTTTCAAGTCCTGCTTCGATTGCGGCACCATCCTCTATTACATCTCCAACAACAGACTCGTTTACCGGTGTTCCTGCAAGCCATGCATACATGGCTAAAATAACAATTGCTAATAAAAAGTTCATCATCGGTCCTGCAAACAAAGCCATTGCTCTTTGAGACTTTGTTTTAGACCCAAATTGTCTGTCTAACGGTGCTATTTGTGTAGCTTGTTCATCATAAATAAATTCTGCCTTATCGTCAATGGAGTAAGTTATTAAGTCTTCTTGATCATCAATATAGCCAGAGACGAATAGTTTGTCTTCTAAATCAATTTTTTCTACTTGAATAACTTTACAATCAGGATGCTTTGACTTGTTATTAATAATTAATTGACGTACTTTCCCTTGGTTATTAAAAAGTAATCCTATCTCATAGCCGGGCTTTATTTGTATCATTTCGGGGTCTTCGCCAGCCATTCTAACAAACCCACCTAGAGGTAATAAACGAATAGTATAAACAGTTTCAGACCGCTTAAATGAAAAAATTTTAGGTCCGAATCCAATTGCAAATTCCCTACATAATATCCCTGCTCGCTTAGCGAAGATAAGATGTCCAAATTCATGGATAAAAACAAGCAAACCAAAAATAACAATAATAGAAATGAAAGTATTCATAACAACACAACCTTTAGCTTATATAGGATAGTATTTTTTCTCTCGTATCTTTATCAACGGAGACAATTTCCTCAAGAGAGGGAGAATTACTAGTGCGATGCATCATCAACGCTTTTTCTACTATTTCTTCAATTTGTAAAAACGTGATTTTACCTTGTAAAAAGAGTGATACTGCTATTTCATTAGCTGCATTGAGTACCGTTGGTGCTGTTCCACCGATTTTACCAGCTTCATAAGCCAAGTGTAAGCATCGAAATCTTTCGTAATCCACCTGTTGGAAATGTAGTGCACCTAGTTCCCATAAATTTAATTTTTTCCCTTCATACATATCAAGTCTTTCTGGCTTTGTTAAAGCATATTGAATTGGCACCCTCATATCTGGACTACCTAAATGGGCTAGTACACTACCATCAATATATTCAACCATGGAGTGAATGATACTTTCTTTATGTAAGATTACATCAATTTTTTCATATGGAATATTAAATAACCATTTCGCTTCAATCACTTCTAATCCTTTATTCATCATTGTAGCTGAATCGATTGTTATTTTTGCCCCCATATTCCAATTAGGGTGATTTAATGCATCTTCAATCGTAACAGTTTTTAATTCTTCTATAGACCTGTCACGAAAACTTCCACCTGAAGCAGTTAATATAATTCTTGATACCTCTTTTTCTATATTACCTTCTAAGCATTGGTAAATAGCTGAATGTTCACTATCAACAGGGATAAGCTCTACTCCCATTTTTTCCGCCAATTGGGTAACCAAATGACCTGCAGTGACTAACGTCTCTTTATTTGCAATAGCAACATCTATACGAGACTCAATAGCTGCTAACGTTGGTTTAAGCCCAACGCTCCCCATCACCGCATTCACTAACAGATCCATTTTATGATAAGTTGCTACTTCAATGATGCCTTCAGCGCCATATACGAGCTTGACATGTGAAGGTAACTGGTGAGCAATTTGATCCGCTATTTCCTTCGTTTCGACACTAACAATATAAGGTTGAAATTCATTTATTTGAGCAAGCCCTTTTTCAATATTTTTTCCGAAGCTCATCGTAACTAATTGAAATGAAGATTTATGAGCTCGAATAACATCTAAAGTTTGAACTCCAATCGATCCCGTTGATCCTAACAAACCAATTTTTTTCATAAAAGTCTCCTCTTTTATTTCTCTTAGTCTATTGTATGAATTTATATAAGATTAAGTAAATAAAGAATTGGCATCACATAGATTAAACTATCAAAGCGGTCGAGAATGCCACCGTGTCCCGGCAAAACTTGTCCAGAGTCTTTTACTGAGTAATATCTTTTTAAAGCTGATTCAACGAGATCACCTAATTGCCCTGTTATAGATACAACTATAATAAATATTACTGTCGTAACGAAAGAAACAAAAAGGGGTATAAACAACGTATAGATTACACCAACAGTAAACGCTAAAATGATGCCTCCAATTGCACCTTCTATTGTCTTTTTAGGGCTAATTTCCGGCCACAATTTATGTTTACCAAAACTTCTACCAGCAAAGTATGCACCCGAATCTGTCGCCCATACTAATATTAATATAAAAAATATTAGCTCTAAACCTTGATCTAAAAACCTCGTATAGATGAAAAAGTGAAATCCAAAGCCGATGTAAACTGAAGATAAAATAACAAAACCCGCTTCATCAAAAGTAAATGAATTTTTTGTAATGACTGTTAAAGCTAATAAAAGAATAATAAGTAATAAGAACATCTCAAACTTATTAATATGTAGCCAGTCAGTAGACATAATTGCTTCTGGAACGAGCAGTAACCACATTAGAAAAAAGCTTAACAACCCTATTGGAGAAAAGTAATTGATTTGTTTCATTTTTAATAGTTCACTCATAGCAATAGTGGCAAGGGCTACCATTAATAGAGTAAAAGGCCAACTCCCAATGATAATTAATGATAAAAAACCTGCCCCTGCAATAACAGCGGTAATAATTCTTTGCTTCATTGGCTTTCCTCCTCTCTATAAACCTCCATACCTACGCGCTCTATTTTGGTATACTCTGATAGCTTCTTCTAAACTTTCTTCCGAGAAATCAGGCCATAATACTTCCGTAAACCAGAACTCCGTATACGCAAGTTGCCATAACATAAAATTACTTAACCTAATTTCTCCACTTGTTCGAATGAGTAGATCTGGATCATCAAGTTCCGATGTCATTAAGTATTTCGCAAGACTTTCTTCTGTAATGTCATCAATCGAAGTACCTTCGTTGTCGATAGTCGAATATAGCTTTTTAACAGCTTCAATAATTTCTGAACGAGAACCATAATTCAATGCAAAATTTAAAATTAATCCGTTATTATCTTCTGTATCTTTTATTGCCTTATCGATTGCGCGAAGAGTGTGTATAGGAAGGTTCTCTTTCGTCCCTGTTAACCGTACCTTTACATTTTCTTTTATAAGCTCAGGTAATTCTTTATTTAAGAACAACTCAGGTAAACGCATCAAAAAATCTACTTCACCCTTAGGCCGTTTCCAATTTTCTGTGGAGAATGCATATAGCGTCAACACTTCAACACCTAAATGATTGGCATGTTTAACTATTTTGCGAACAACATTCATACCTTCTCGATGTCCTGCGATTCTAGGAAGTCCTCTTTTTTTCGCCCATCTTCCATTCCCGTCCATGATGATTGCAATATGTTTTGGTATATTATCTTTGTCAATCTCATCAACTGTTCTTATGGAATTAGTTTTTTGCTTTCTCAATTCGGCTAATCTTTTTAACATACCTTTTCCCCCAAATGGCCAAAAGAAGTTCTCTCATTAAGCATGGTTTTTTCTATCTAAATTTAAACCTCATTAATTCTTATATTCGAAATTAGTTAAAAGTGTAAAAAACCCCCATTGGAAGGAAGAGGGTCTTTTACAACGTTAATTTTACATGTTTTTCAATTATACTTCCATTATTTCTTGCTCTTTTGATTTTGCAATTTCATCGATGTCTTTAATGACACCATCTGTCAGTTTTTGTACTTCATCTTGGTTCCATCGAAGATCGTCTTCTGTTAACTCTCCATCTTTTTCTAACTTTTTCAATTCATCATTTGCATCTCGACGGATATTCCTAACAGCTACTTTTGCTTCTTCTGAGTAACGTCCAACTAGTTTAACGAGTTCTTTTCTTCTTTCTTCAGTTAGCGCAGGTATTGCGATACGAATGATATTTCCATCATTTGTAGGAGATAACCCTAAGTCTGCTTTTTGAATCGCTCTTTCAATATCTTGTAATGAAGACTTGTCAAAAGGTTGGATTGTAAGCATTCGAGCCTCTGGCACTGCAATCGATGCTAATTGATTTAATGGTGTCATCATTCCGTAGTATTCTACTTGCACTTTATCTAGTAATGATGGGTTAGCTCGACCAGCCCTTATAGTAGCTAACTCTTTTCGAAATGCTTCTACTGACTTACTCATTTTCACTTCTGCTTGTTTGAGTGCTTCGTTTGACATTATTCTTTCCCCCTTATTATTGTACCAATTTCTTCACCTAAAACAGCGCGTTTAATATTACCTTCTTCCATGATAGAAAAAACAATTAACGGGATGTTGTTATCCATACAAAGAGAGGATGCTGTTGAATCCATTACCGCTAATCCATCCTTCAAAATGTCAAGATATGTTAACGTCTCATACTTAAATGCTGTAGCATCAACAGATGGGTCTGCACTATATACACCATCCACTTTATTTTTAGCCATCAAGATAACATCTGCTTCAATTTCAGCCGCTCTTAATGCTGCCGTAGTATCTGTTGAGAAATATGGATTCCCAGTCCCTGCAGCAAAGATAACTACTCTTTTCTTCTCTAAATGCCTTATGGCTCTACGTCTTATGTAAGGCTCAGCAACTTGTCTCATTTCTATTGAGCTTTGAACGCGTGTTTGAACGCCGATTGTCTCAAGACTATCTTGTAAAGCTAATGAGTTCATAACAGTAGCTAGCATTCCCATATAATCTGCTGTTGCTCTATCCATCCCTTTAGCGCTACCAGCCATCCCTCGCCAAATATTACCACCACCGACAATAATCGCTACCTCGACATTTAAATCAATAATATCTCTTATTTGCTCGGCTATGGATTGGATGACAGATGGATCAATTCCATACCCTTGATCTCCTGCTAATGCTTCACCACTTAATTTTAACACAATTCGACTGTATTTTGGTTTCTCCATAATACCCTCCAAAATCTCATTCAGCAGCTGCTGTTAATATTCTTTCATTGGCTTATTACTACTCTTAGTAAAAAGGGACACAATGTGCCCCTTCTAGATATTATCATTATTTTTTTACTTGAGACATAACTTCTTCTGCAAAGTTTTCCTCACGCTTCTCGATTCCTTCTCCAACTTCAAAACGATAGAATTCTTTTACAGAAGCACCTTTAGAAGATAAGAATTTACCAACTTTTTGGTCGCTATCTTTTACGAATGCTTGATCATTTAAACATACATCTTCGAAATACTTACCTAAACGGCCTTCAACCATCTTTTCAACGATTTTTTCTGGTTTACCTTCATTTAAAGCTTGTTGCTTTAATACTTCACGCTCATGCTCAACTTCCTCTTGGGAAACTTGATCACGGCTAATGTATTTAGGGTTAATAGCTGCAATATGCATAGAAATATCCTTTGCTAAATCCGCATCTTGCGTACCGTCAAGAAGCGTTAATACAGCAATTCTTCCCCCCATATGATGGTAAGCACCAAATGCTTCATTGTCAGAACGCTCTACTACCGCAAAGCGGCGTAGTGAAATTTTTTCTCCGATTTTTGCAATTTGATTATTAATATAGTTATTTAAAGTATCTGCATCACCATCAAAGTCTTGTGCTAAAGCAGCTTCAACATCACTTGGTTTATTATTCAAAAGATGGGAAGCAACAGTATCCACTAAACTAATAAAGTTTTCATTTTTCGCAACGAAGTCTGTCTCTGCATTAATTTCAACAATTACCGCAGTGTTTCCTTCTACTTTAATATGCGCTAGACCTTCTGCTGCTACGCGGTCTGCCTTTTTAGCTGCACTAGCAATTCCTTTTTCACGTAAAAAATCAATTGCTTTTTCCATATCACCATCAGTTTCTGTTAAAGCTTTCTTACAATCCATCATTCCTGCACCAGTTTTTTCACGTAACTCTTTTACCATCGCTGCTGTTATTGCCATGGGTAATTCCTCCTTAAATTTGAGTATGTAATTATGTGGTTAAGATACTTTTACTAGTATTAAGCTATTAAATACATTTAATAGCGAGAATATCTTTTAAAAAAGGGTGATAAAGGGTCAAGCCCTCTATCACCCTTTTGGACAACATTTTAAGCAGTTGTTTCTTCACCTTGGTTAGCTTCAATAATAGCATCTGCCATTTTTGCAGTTAACAAACGTACAGCGCGAATTGCATCATCGTTTGCAGGAATAACGTAATCAATTTCATCCGGGTCACAGTTAGTATCTACAATACCAACGATAGGAATATTTAATTTACGTGCTTCTGCAACAGCAATACGTTCTTTACGAGGATCAATGATAAATAAAGCGTCTGGAAGTTTATCCATATCTTTAATTCCACCTAGGAATTTTTCTAAACGATCCATTTCTTTCTTCAGTAGAACAACCTCTTTTTTAGGTAAAACTTCAAACGTACCATCTTCTTGCATACGCTCAAGGTCTTTTAAACGACCGATACGTTTGCGAATTGTATCAAAATTCGTTAATGTACCACCTAACCAACGTTGGTTAATAAAGTACATACCACAACGTTCAGCTTCTTCTTTCACTGCGTCTTGTGCTTGTTTTTTTGTACCTACAAAAAGCATTGTTCCGCCTTGACCAGCTAAGTCACGAACATAATTAAATGCTTCGTCAACTTTTTTTACTGTTTTTTGTAAGTCAATAATGTAAATACCGTTTCTTTCTGTGAAGATGTAGCGATCCATTTTTGGGTTCCAGCGACGTGTTTGATGTCCGAAATGTACCCCTGCTTCTAATAATTGTTTCATGGATATCACTGCCATACTACACACCTCCTATTTGGTTTTATTAGCCTCCGTTCCTATCTTCTTCAAGTGGAACTGCTTTTTGCAGCACCGCCACTTAAATCTAGAAACGTGTGTGATGATTAACACCGAGAAATAATATACCACATTGTCAGAGTGATGACAAGTGGTGTCGAATGATTATTTATGAAACTTTAATAATAGCTCCACTTCTCCGACTCCCATATCTAATTTCTTAGCAATTTCATTTATTGATAAACCTTGTTGATGAAGCGACAAGATTTTAGATGTAGATGACGTATCAACCTCCACTTGATCTTCCTCTGGAAAAGGTGGAGAATAGTCATTATAATTTTCATCACCCAATACTTGATTAAGTAGATCATTCGCTCCCGTCTTATTTATATCCTCTGTAGATGTTTCAACTTTTTTATTATTGATTACATTTTCCTTCAAAGTAACTTCTTTTATATGTTTAACATTGTTGGTATTTTTTGTTTTTTCTTTATTTATTAATTCTTGATAAAGTCTTTCATTATCTTCTTTCATTTCTGTCGTATAAGAAATCAAGATATCTTCCATCTCTTTTATTACTTTTTCATTATTTATAGGCTGTTCTTTTGATTGTCTCTGATATAAGATAATCATAAAATAAATACTTACAAAGTGAAGCATAAAGCTAATAATTAGTAAATAGAACATCTAGCAATACTCCTTTACCATTTTAAGTCCACGTGCTTTCCTTTATACGGATGAGAATCTCTTTTATGTTCATCTCCACGTAATTCTTTCTCACTCCATTTATCTCTATGTTGGTTATCTTGCTGTTGTTTTTGCTTTTTATTACTTTCTTCTTTAACTTTTTTGTTTACTAC